>JALNXY010000030.1 GCA_023230105.1 Verrucomicrobiota bacterium | reverse complement strand
GGCGTCACCAGCATCGGGGAATATGCGTTCAATTATTGCGGCAGCCTGACCGGCATCACAATTCCCGATAGCGTCACCAGCATTGGAGAGGGTGCGTTCATCCTTTGCAGCAGTCTGACGAGTATCACGATACCTGATAGCGTCAAGACTATCGGAGTTTATGCTTTCGAGTATTGCACCGGCCTGACGAGTGCTGTGATAGGCAACGGCGTCACCGAGATTGCGGATTATGCGTTCTCTTCTTGCAGCAGCCTGGAGTCGGCTTATTTTAAAGGCGACGCTCCGGGATTGGGAGCAGAGGTCTTTACCAGCGACCCTATTCTCTATTATATCGAGGGAGCCTCCGGCTGGACGACACCCACTTGGAAAGGATACCGTACAGCGATCTGGGGTTCCGAGGAGCCTCCGGCATTGAGCTGCGAAGTGAAGGAAGGCAAGCTCATCCTGACCTATAGCGGCGGCAGTCTCCAATCCAGCAGTGACCTCATTCTCTGGAGCCCGGTAGAGGGTGTCCAAGGTGGTAAATACGAAGTGGATCTCCCCAAGACCGGTAGGTCATTCTATCGCGTAGCTCAATAGATTCTCAATCAACAGGGATGCGACCCCTCCGGGGTCGTAAAAAAGTTGTTGGCGGATTGTACCCGGGGTCTGCGACCCCGGGCTAGGGGGATGGGTATGCTCCGCATACCTCAAGAATGCGCATCCTGAGGGATGCGGTAAAAGACGATTCACGCCGGGGGAATATAGAACGCCTCCGGTTATCCTTTTCAAAAAAATCTGTGCAAATCTGCGCAATCTGCGGTTAAAAAAATTTAAAAAAACATTGCATCCCCTCGAAAATCATCCATAATCCCCTGTGGAATATTTGTATAAATGGTGGAAGCCCATATAAACTCGAAACGCCCGAAATATCATCCAGGTTGTAACGTCACTGATCAGGCCTCAGCTTCGGATGGGACTAATGCTCTGGTGCGCTCGTATACGTGGGGATTGGATGCCAGTGGGAGTATGCAGGGAGCCGGGGGAGTCGGAGGTCTGCTGATGGTGAATGCAGGAACCAACGGAGTCCATTTCCCGGCGTATGATCTCAATGGGAACGTGATGGGGCTGGTCAATGCCGCCAACGGGAATATCTCGGCCAAATATGAGTACGGGCCCTTTGGGGAAGTTTTCTGCTCGGTGGGCGATATGGCAAAGGTCAACCCCTTCGGGTTCTCGACCAAATACACCGACAACGAAACAGACCTCCTCTACTACGGCTACCGCTACTATTCCCCCGCCCTGGGCAGATGGCTCTCCCGCGACCCCATCGAAGAACAAGGCGGCCTCAACCTCTATGGTTTTGTGAATAATGACCCCGTAAATAAATGGGATAAACTGGGGCTGTATGGGTCAAGTATCGATAACGCTCTTCGAACATGCTTATCATTACCAAGTTATGCTCAGAAAATGAAGTGTCTAGACGACCTAATAGACACGCTTGATGTTGGTCATAATCCAAATGATTGTTGCTTCTTAAAAGCTGCAGTTAAGGTTGCAAAAGCATTGACAAAAGCTCAAGGAGGGGGATGCACATCCAATGATAGTTGCGCCATTCTTCGACGCAAATCTTTTGCCTGGCAATTCCTTGCCGTGGCTAGATCAAGGGTGAATATACGTTGTTATGGCGGAGGAGATACTGGACATCAAAGACAGCTTGCAGATGTATGGGTTGTAATTCGAAAATGCATGGGATTTCAAATAAAGAAGAAATGTGTTGGGCCACTATAAATATTGGGGAAACTATGGTTACAGAAGAAGAATTATTAAAATGTTTTTCGCTGGAATATCCAGAGGATATGGATTATCTGTCACGTTCAACGCCAGAAGAAGAACCTCATGATTCTGAAGCTCGAGATGAGACCATAAAGTACAAGGGAATAAGGTGGGTTGATGTTAGTACGGAGCTTTTGGAAGAGTGTTACGACATCCCATTGCTTTTTAACCCCAGAGCCTTTCATTACTTTTTCCCTGCATTTATTAAACAAACGCAGGACGCTCCAGAAAGAAATGAGCTTCTTATAGACTGTTTAATAGGTCTACTAGCGGAAGAAACAATCCCTGATGTTGAATCAATTCAACAAACAAAAAAACTATTGCAAAAGTTTGAGCCAGAATTCAAAAATGAAATTGATGAAATCACTGATTCACTCTTGGCAATAGATAAGGAATCTCTTGTTAAATGGATTGAAGAAAGATTTAAATTATTTAATTTATTACAATGGTGTTTAATCAAAAAATGGATGCAGTTTGTTGTTTTATGTGAATCACTTTGTATGGATAAAGAACGAATAGAGGCAGCTGAAAAGAATATAGATAGATGGATTCTTCGAAAGAAGATGGATAATGAAAAATAACTGGAAATCAGGATCCATATGGCAAAGCTCAACCCCTTCGGGTTCTCAAACGAAGTATCGGATGAGTGAAGGTAAAAAAACGGATATCCAACTATCACGCAGGAAAGCTTTGCAGGCTGCCGGTATTACGGCCGGAGCTTTTTTGTTGGACAGAGTTAATAACCCACTGGCAGATAAGAATATGCTCAGCGATGGGCGTTGGAACTACACCTGGGATGCGGAGAATCGGCTGACCAGTATGACGGTCAATACGAACGTGGGACCACAGTTGCAATTGGATTTCAAATATGACTGGATGGGAAGAAGGATAAGTAAAACCGTTAAGACTAATGGAGTGACATCCTACAGCCGCAAGTTCCTCTACGATGGTTGGAATCTGATAGCGGAGCTGGATGGGAATAATGCTCTGGTGCGCTCGTATACGTGGGGATTGGATGCCAGTGGAAAGTGTTGTATCAAAAATGAAAAGAACCTAATATTTTATAAATATGGTAAGACTTATTAAAATTATTGTTTATACTGTTGTTTCAGTATTTGCTGTTTGTGTACTTATTATTATTGGAGCAATTATATATGGAATGACTATTTCCGAAAGATTAACGCTTGTTGGCAATTTTCAAAGAATAGTAATGGATCCCCCTCCAACATCATTGACTAATCTGGTAATGAAATATAGTTCAGGAGGAATGGGTGATTGGCATGCAAGGTTTTTATTCCAAGTCTCGCCGGATGATTTTAATAGAATAGTGGCCACAGGATTTACTACCAATTTATTTTGGAACAGGATGGACATAGAGAGCGAAGGTTTTGTAAAAAGAATCAACTCATGTTTTGGAACGAATGTATTCAGTACCCCACCTCCATTGATATTTCAAATGGAGTCAGAAGGTATATTGAAAATGCTAATAACCGATCAAAATACAAATTGGGTTTATTATGAGGCCAGTCGTTAAACTGTTTTACTCCGTGAGATGACTCTTAATAAATGCAAAATTAACAACCGCAGAGTATGCACTTATGATGGAGAGGGGAACCTGTTGAGTGACGGTGTCTGGACCTATACGTGGGATGCGGAGAACCGCCTGACCAGTATGACGGTCAATACGAACGTGGGCCCACAGTTGCAATTGGATTTCCAATATGACTGGATGGGAAGAAGGATAAGTAAAACCGTTAAGACTAATGGAGTAACATCCTACAGCCGCAAGTTCCTCTACGATGGTTGGAACCTGATAGCTGAGCTGGATGGGAATAATGCACTGGTGCGCGCGTATACGTGGGGATTGGATGCCAGTGGGAGTATGCAGGGAGCCGGGGGTGTCGGAGGGCTGCTGATGGTGAACGCGGGAAGCGGCGGAGTCCATTTCCCGGCGTATGATCTCAATGGGAACGTGATGGGGCTGGTCAATGCCGCCAACGGGAATATCTCGGCAAAATATGAGTACGGGCCCTTTGGGGAAGTTTTCTGCTCGGTGGGCGATATGGCGAGTGTCAACCCCTTCCAGTTCTCTACCAAATACACTGATTCAGAAACGGATTTAGTTTATTACGGCTACCGCTACTATTCCCCCGCCCTCGGCAGATGGCTCTCCCGCGACCCCATCGAAGAGCAAGGCGGCCTCAATCTTTATGGGTTTGTTAATAATGATCCGGTCAATAGGTGGGATCGGTTGGGGATGTGGTCTCATTCTCATGATTGTGCTGAAGATCAATTGGAATTGCTGAGAAACACTGAAGAAGGGGCTAAAAAATGTCTAGCAGAGTGGTCTAAATTTTTTAAATCTCTGGACAATTTTAATTATGAAAACTTTTTTTATGGTGAAGAATTCAAAAATCTGACTAAAGAAAATAAAGAAGAGATCCGTTCTTTCAATGAAGAATTTAAAAAGAAAATAGATTTAATTTCCATTCATTTTAATAAAAATGAATATGAAGTTGAATGTGAATGTAATTGCGATTCTGATACTAAGGGTTATGTAAATAAAAACTGGATTAAATATGGAATAATAGATGATGATATTCATTTTTGCCCATTTTTTTTCAGAGATAATTTTATTGATCAGAAGGCGATATTTATACACGAGATGACACATTATTATTTTAATACAAAAGATAAAAATGATTTGGAAGTAGGTAAAGCGCTCAAACCACTCATCAAGAGTTTAGAAATTGCTCAATTTTATGAATCTTTGGGAAGAAGCTGTGATCAAAAGAATATTAAAAAGACATATAAAGATTGGCTTAAAATAAAACAATTTTAAGCAATTAAAATAAGATGATTTTTATGATAAAAAATAATTATAAAAAATTTATATTAGTAATATTAAGCTTTATTATTGGATACTTATTCGCAGTTTTTAATTGCAGATTAGAAAGATGGGTGGATAGAACATCATCTTATTATAAGGACTGTTTACGAATTTTCCCATTTTCAAAAGAAACAGTATTATGGCATCCTTATATAGAACTTATTTTTTTAACAGCTTCTACAAATAAAAATGATTGGATATATCTTAATAAAATAATGGATTTTTCAGACATAATCCCTTTTTATCCTCAAAGAGAAATATATACTGGAGGAGATACATTTTTAGCTGATCTTGGGAAACTTAGTACAGCGATACGGTTCCTGAATTTATCACAAGAAGAAGAGAATGCAATTTATAAAAATTATTTTGAATATCAAAGAAATAATAAATTTGAATTCGATATGCAAGCCCATCAATATGCACATAAAATTTTTACTAATGCTCAATCAATAATAGAAAAAAGTGATTCGACTGATAGTGAACCCGAAAATCAGTCTAAAAATCCTGAGTGAGTGAAGGTGGCGGATGCGCCGCCTACGGGGTGGAGAAGAAAATGATTCACGCCAGGAAAATATGATCGCATCCGGTTCTCCCTTTCAAATAATCTGTGCAAATCTGCGCAATATGCGGTTAAAACATTCCTCAGAAAAGGGCAACCTCACGAGTATCGGATGAGTAAAGGTAAAGAAAAGGATACTCAACTATCACGCAGGAAAGCTTTGCGGGCAGCCGGTATTACGGCCGGAGCTTTCCTGCTGGGCAGGTTTACCTCTCGGGCCGCCGCTCCATCTCCGGTAGCCGGGGACGAATCTTCTCCTCCGGAATGGAAGCCGGTCACACTCAACCCGCAAGAGGTGGCCGCCTCTGCTTATGAGCACTACTCGCAAGGCGGCTGCATGTATGCCTCCTTCAAAGCCATTTGCATTTCCATGGCCCGGGCAACCGCTCACACAAATCCACCTTTGAGCAAAGCCATATTCCAATTTCCCTTTTGGTTTGCCCAATATGGCCGCGGAGGTCTGGGAGGCCAAGGCTCACTCTGCGGGGTTGTAAATGGCGCCTGTGCGGCTTTGAGTCTATTTGTAGGTGAGAAGTCCACCCTGGATGCCATGATTGCAGAGCTATGCGGATACTATGAAAGAGCGCAACTGCCTCTCTTTGCTCCGCAGGCGGAAGAATCAGAGTTTGATTCCATGCCGCTATCCCTTTAAAAGTACCGCCCTTCAGGCGGGGACGTGGGTGGGCGGTATTCTCCGTAGGTACGTCTCCCTACGGGAGCCGCACCTACGGTTATGCACATTCGCCTCTCCGAGGCGTGCGCCCTCCGGGCACGGAATAAATGGGCACGGAGACAGATGGGCGTGTAGACCGACAGGCACGAATCCCGACAGGGAGAAATCCCGGGCAATGGGATGGGTGTTGAGATAGAAGGGCACGAACAAAGAAGAACCGAGAACCGCAGATAACGCAGATGGGCGCAGATTGGTTTATGGGATGGGTGGATGCGACCCCTACGGGGTCGTAGAAGAATGTGGGGGTGGATGGTACCCGGGGTCTGCGACCCCGGGCTAGGGGGATGGGTATGCTCCGCATACCTCAAGAATGCGCATCCTGGCGGATGCGGAAGGATACGGATACGAAGGGGTATTTTGCGGAACGCCTCACCGATAACAATTCCGCAGACCTCAAATTTGCTGCACCCCGGAAGGGGTGCAGTGGGAAGAAGTGTGCGCCCGCCGGGCACGGAGACCTCTGGGTGTGGAGCCCCCACGGGCTTAGAGGTAGATGGACATGAAGACCTCTGGGCACGAATCCTCTGCAGAGTCGTCTTCTTTTTCTGTGCAAATCTGCGTCATCTGCGGTTAAAACACACGTGATCATTGCGGCTCGACACGGGGGGGGTTCCGTGAGAGGATATCCTCACTCGGGTGAATGCCGAAATCGGACTCAAACACGGGAAATACTGCTATCTATGAAAAAGATTGGATGTTTATGGGGCTTACTAGCCCTCTTCTGGGCAGCTCTGCCTGTCTCAGGGGCTACGAATACTTTTCCGCTTCATTTCAAGAAACTCGATGCGCGCACCGCTTTCTACAGCCCTGAAGGCTACTGCACCGTGGTGATTCTCTCGGAAACCAAGCCGGCTGAAGTCAAAAAAGAACCGCCCGCCGTTTCCAAAAAGCTCTATGCACGGCTCTTTTCGGCAGAGCGTCCGCTCGTCCTGGGGGATAACTTCCCTACCCCGCCGACGATGGCGACCTGGGGCCAGCCGGTCATGATCATGCGCCTCACCGAGAAATCGCTGGGTGAAGGTTATGACACCGCCATTCTGGACCTCAACGGCAATGGAGACCTCACCGATGATCCCGTTTTGAGAGACAATCAGATCGCCCGGTATCGCAAATTCTTTGGTCCTTTCACGCTTCCGCTGCCCGAAGGGACGCTGCCAAAGGACTCCATTATTGAGCCGCTCATGTACCTGGAGGCCGGTTTCCTCAGCGCACCCCGCAGCTACATGAACCCGACTACGGGCAAATTCATCGATTTTGTCGGTTTCGCTGCCATACGCAGCGGCTGGGCACTGGAGGGGACTCTGGATGTTCCGCCCGTCCTGCAGCGGGTCGCTTTCAAGGATGCTTATTGCGACTTCGCCTTCTCCCAGGATGTCTCCCACCGGGAGGTGCTCAATGATGATCTCTATTTCGATAATGCCAAGAAGGTCAGCTCGATTGAATTTTTCCCCTCGGATTTCGTGCTTCGCGACTACAATAATAACGGCAGTTTCGACTGCGAGCTCCCCCTGAATGAATGCGAGGCTTACGGAAAATATATTCATCTCAAGGAAAAGCTCTACACCTGGCAGATCGCCCCGGACCTGAACTCGTTCAGCGTCACCCCTGTAGAGGAAACGCTGCCCACCGGCTTCTATGAAAGCGCGCACTCGGCCGATAAGCGGACCCAGGTAGCCCTCAAAACCGGGTACGAGACGCCGACCGCCACGACGGGCACAATCAACGGGGACGGCAAATGGCAGTTGATCACCCTGGACGGAAACACCCCCAAAGTGCAGCTGCCGGCAGGAGATTATATCCTGAGCCAGTTCGCGTTGCGCTCGCAGGATGCGGACCGCCAGATCGCTCACTTTCCGCTGAGCAGTTTTACCACGAGGGAATCGGTCTCTTTTACCATCCCGAAAGAGGGAAGCTTCCAGGCCGCCTGGGGCGAACCGATCAAGCTGACTCTGGATGCCTATCACCCCAATGATTCGACCTTGGGCAGCACGGTACAGATTTACATCAACGTCGTGGGGAACAAGGGCGAGACGTATTCGGATTTCTCCGTCTATCAGCCCAAAACCCGCAGCATGGAGCCCCTCAAGGGCCCGAGAGTCGAAATACTTTGCGAAGGTAAACCCGTTGGTTCACACCAATTTACTCAAGATTTCCTGGGCTGGTGGTGGCAGGTTCCTGCCGAGTTGAAGGGTAAAAAAGTGACCCTGGTGCCGTTTTTCGAGGAGTGCCCCGTGAGCCCGGTTCCTCTGGAAGTTCAGCTTCCCTAGCCAGAGAAGAGGAAGAGAGGAGTCATGGAAAGAAGAGCCCATTCCGTTCAAAAATCTGACGCGCGATTGAGCTTCACGGAGGAAAACCGAAGCCGTTTCCATCGGTTTTTGCGAAGGGCACGCCCTTTTCTCTTTTCCGCCATTTTCTACTCACTGCTCTTTCCCGGGCAGGCTCTCCATGCTCAGGAAAAAGCCCCGGCCCCAGCTCCGACAGCTCCAGCAGAGCCCGCTTTTCCGCTCAAAGTGGTCGGCGTCACGGTGAGCCCGCATGAGCATCCCCAGGGAATTGAATTTGTGGGTCAGGCCGATCAGCCCCCAGGCGGAAGGGTTCAGATTTTCGTGCGCAACGCCGCCAACCCGGATTCCAATAAGCCTGAAGATACCGTCAACATCAACGTCCTGCAGATCAATGGCAACGAGCCCAAGCGCTATGTTTTCAACAAGGTCTGGGCCTGGGAAGACACGCCGGCCGATTGGCCCGAGGGCGATACCTCCCTGACGCCGGGTGCGCTGAGCGTTTTCTCATTCAACTCGCTCTCGCCCGACTGGGTAGCACCCGAAAGCTCCCTCACGATGGAGTTTACCGACTGGATCAATGCGCGCAAGAATACCCTCGATGTCAAGCTGCCCAAGACCGAGGCGCGGATATCCTCCCTCTGTTTTCTTTCCGGCGACCGCAACTCGCTCCGGCCCGATTCTCTGGTCTTCTATCTGGAAAACCTCTCCCAAAAGAACTGGAAAGTCTCTTCCGTACATATTTATCAGCCTTACCTGAAGAGCTCTTTCCGCCTGCTCAAGGAGATTGCGAAACTGGAGCGGATTTCCACCTACCCGGCCAGCGGAGTTCTGCAGCCGGGCCAGAAAATGGCGGCCATCGTCTCCCCTCCCAGCCATCTCAAGCTGACCACGGCCGTGATCGAGATCGCCCTGGTAAACTCGGATAACAGCGCCGAGACGCTCCAGCTCTGGGAACAGCTCCGGGTCCGGCGCGAATCCTTCGATATTGGCGCGGGTTGGATTTCGGCCTCGATGGAGAATGGCTCCAATATCCTGACCTCCGAAACCTGGCTCAAGACACTTAAATTCCTCCATATCAATACGGCTAATATCCAGAATGTCCCCGGCTACACCGACCAGACAAATGCAGGCGGCCTCTACTCTCTCTACCCGCTTAAATTCATGGGGACGGCTCAGCCGCTGCCGCAGTATGATACCGATTCGACCCTGCCCAAGTTCCATGCCGCTGAATCTCTGGGCAATGTGCAGGATGAGATCAACCATTGCTCTCCGCAGGATTCACTGGATTTACTGCGCGTTTACGGGGGATTCCGGATTCCCACCGCACTGATTTTGACCGATCCCTGGAGCTGGCGCCACTATGCAGGCATTTCCGATTATCCCCATTTCAACACCTCCCGGCTGGCGATTCCCAACCTCTTTGAAAGCTGGGATCATTACACCCGCTGGGATAAACCGATCTCCTGGGCCGCTCCGCTGGAAACCATGGGCGTCCTCACCCGCAACCTGCGCGATAACAGCCGCCCGCTCTCCATCGCCGCCTGGGTCCAGGGACCCTTTGACGGCTGGAGCAGTGCCGGTGAACGTAGGCGCCTGGCCCCCACCCCTGAAGAGCTGCGCTACCTGGCCTGGCAGGCTCTCGGCGCACGGGTCTCTTCCCTCAACTGGTTCAATCTCAATATCGGTTCGCTGGTTCAATACCGGGACCTGATCACTCCCATCCGGAAAGTGAACCGGGAAGCCCTGACTCTCGAGATTTTTTTCCTCTACGGGGATTCCTGGCAGAACCGCGTCCAACTCATTGAGGGAGAAAAACCTCGGCCCGATTGGGAGCTCTCTTCCATTATCTGCCCGCGGGGGGCTCTGCTCTGCGCTCTGGACCTGGATTATGAATTAAACCGTAGCGGACGCACTTTTGAATTCCGCCGCCCACGGGATTCCAAGTTTGAATTCTCGCTGCCGCTTTTCCTGAAATCTCCGCTGGAAGTTTTCCGCATTGATGCCGACGGCACCTATGATGTCGCCTACCAGGTAACTTCACAGGGAGTCGAGATTACCGATAAACAATCGCTGGCAGCCATTTACGTCGCCACACGGGACAAACAATTGCGGCCGGACCTGGAAAAGCGGCGGCAATATTTCGCTCAGGAAGAGCTGGATTACAAGTTTGACCCGGCAGAAAACCGGAAAGATTATCACCTGCTGAAATCGCTGGCCAAACAGGCCGGGAGCATCGTCCCGGAGGAACCGCTGACCGAAGAAGAAGAGAAAGAAGCGGAAGCCAATTCGTCCTTTTAAATAATTTTCTGTTTTCTTTGAATAAAACTCTTTTCGGTGCGTCTAAGGTTATAGCTGTGCGGCCAGGTTCTTTGTCGAACGGCTAGGTCTGCTGACGAAGAGGGTTTTGTGTTCGTTATCCTGTTCGTCGTTGAGAGTCTCTCAGCGGCCTTTTGGTCTAAGGTGTGTAGGTAATAGAAGTACGACAGATGAAGTTTACATTTATAACCGCAATTTGTGCCTTGGCTCTCACCCTCGGGGTGATGGATGCACGGGCAGCCGAATTGGATGAGAAGAAAGCCAAGATCATCTGGGATAAATATTGCGCCTTCTGTCATGGTGAGGATGCTAAAGCCCGCACGACCATAGCCCGAAAGGTCAATGCAGCAGACCTGACCTCTGAGAAGATCCAGAGAAAATTTGGAGATAATCGTGAGGAGTTGATGGAGATTATTTCTAAAGGGCTCTCCAAAAGGGATAAAAATATTATGAAACCCCTTAAAGAGAAGCTCAAAAAGGAAGAAATCGAAAACCTTGCTCTTTATGTACTAAAGTTAAGCAGCAAGGATCAGAAAAAAGACAAGTAGTTAGTTTTAGTCGTGAATAGCTGCAGTTGTAGTAGCTTTGCATAGTTAATACAAGTCATCATAATAGTTATATCAGTTCAAACAAGGTCACCCGTGCGAAAGTGCGGGTGATTCTTTTTGCTCTGAACTTTTCAACTATTTTTCCGAAACTACTCCCCTTTATTACGACTCAACGCATTCGCCCAGAAGATCATACTCCCGGCAATCGGTGATTCGCACCCGGGCGAATTCTCCGGCTTGCAAGGAGTCGCTGTGCTTCACGTAGATTCTGCCATCCACATCGGGTGCATCGCCTGCACCGCGAGCCACCCAGTAGGAGCTATCCAGCGAAAGGAGCCGCCCGGTACTGCCGCGGGTCTGGCCTGATTCTCCGGTGACGACCTCAATGCCGGCCGCCTCAGTCTCGGTAAGACGACGCTCGATCAAGACCCGCTGGAGGCTGCCGACCTCTTCCTGATGGGCCTTGAGGGAAATATCGCGCTGCAACCGCATCAGTCGCTCCAGCCGTTTACGCTTGAGCGCTTCGGGGACGGTGCTGGTCATGACGCCGGCCCGGGTGCCTTCCTGGGCCGAATAGATAAATGCGCCGACCTTCTGGAAGCGCTGCTCGGCCACAAAATCAAGGAGGCTCTGGAAATATTCATCGGTTTCGCCCGGGAAGCCGACAATGAAAGTGGTTCGCAGCGTGACCCCGGGAATCCCCCGGCGAATCTCCTCCAGGAGCTTGCGGATTGCCTTTTCCGGAGTCCGGCGACCCATCCTCTCGAGCATGACCGGATGGATATGCTGGAGGGGGATATCGACATATTTGACCGCTTTTTTGGCCCGTGCCATCGCTTCGATGAGCTCCGGGCTCCAATGGGCCGGGTGCGTATAGAGCAGTCGGACCCAGAAATCGCCGCGCAAAGCGCTCACTTTTCGCAAGAGATAGGCGATCAGGCCGGCCCGGTCTTGTTCTTCAGGAGTGATTGCAGCCCTCAGCGATTTTGAGATAGGTAAAATGCTTGGGAGTGAGCCCCAGCCGCGGCGTTTTGGCCGAATGAATATAGACTGGGCGGCGGGTCACTTTGATGGAAGGCGGCGGCAGAGTCGGGGCTTTGCGCGGGTTGGAATGCTGGGCGTAAATCTTCAGAACCTCTTTGCGGCGTGCAATCGCCTGGCGGATAATTTTGGGAGCTTCTTCCAATTGATCCACCCCCATGAAGGCATCGACCTCGGGCATCAACGCCGGTAAATCGTTTGCAAAGCGCTGCGGCAGGCAGCCGGTCACCACGATCGCCTGCTCCGGGTACTCGCGTTCCTGCCCGGGAACCGTGCGCTGACCCGCTTCCAGAATCACGCTGATGCTCTCCTCCTGGGCCGATTCGATAAATGAGCAGGTATTGATCAGGAGGACGTCGGCATCGGCGGTATCGGTCGTCAGCGCCATGTCATGCTGCAAAAGGCTCCCCAGAATCACCTCTGAATCAACCAGATTCTTGGCACAACCCAGAGAGATCAGGGCTATTTTCAGTTTTTCTTTTTCCATTTTCATTTCGCTTTCCGGGGCGCTTCCCATTTTTCTAGCCTCCGATTTTTACGCGCGGGTGAACCTCTTTGAAACGCTCAAGAAGCCTCTCCATCGAAGCAGCGGAGGGAGCTTCCAGGTCCTCCAGAGGAGAACGGCGGCCCAGCCGGGCATATTTCTCCAAACCAATTTTGTGATAGGGCAGTAAATGAATTTGCTCAATGCCGCCGAGAGATTCTAGCCTCCTGAGCATGGCTTCAAGTTCGGTTTCAGAATCATTCACCCCGGGGATAACGGGAATCCGCAGCCAGAGCCGGGGCGCATCCGCTCTTCGGGTAAGGCTCTCGAGGTTTTGCAGGATGAGCTCATTGGAGCGGCCCGTATATTGGAGATGAAGCTCGGGCGAGACCATTTTCAGGTCAAAAAGAATCAGAGAGCATTGAAGAGCGATTTCCAGAAAAACTTCTTCGGGCGCAAATCCGCAGGTATCAAGCGCCACCGAGATTTCCTCGCGTTTGAGCCCGGGCAGGAGTTTCCTCAAAAAGTCGGCTTGCAAGAGCGGCTCGCCTCCGGAGAGAGTCACACCCCCGCGGCTTTCTTCATAAAAGAGGCGGTCTCGGAGAAGCTCTTTCAGGAGAGCCTCCACCGTGTAGCGGGTGCCCGAAATCTGCCGCGCCAGAGTCGGGCAGTTGTAACGGCACTCGGGACAGCGTGCACGTGAAAGATTCGAGGAGGTTTGATGCGAACAGGGTTTAAAGCACTCGCCGCACCGGATGCATTTGGCCTCGCTCAGGAGAACTTCGGGCTTCGGAGAAATCGCCTCCGGATTATGGCACCACCGGCATTGCAGAGGGCAGCCTTTGAAAAACACCGTCGTGCGGATGCCCGGGCCGTCCTGCAGGCAATAATGTTGAATATGGGTGAGAAGTGCCGACAAATGAAGAGGTATTTTTCAGATTTCGCCCAGGGCCCGTCGTTTTACTTATTCCTTCCGTCCCGAACCTCGGAGACGAACTTCGCCATCCTTTCCATGGCGATTTCGATTTTATCCAGACTCGTGGCAAAACAGCAGCGGAGGAATCCCTCACCGCTGGGGCCGAACGCATTGCCCGGAATGCAGGCCACTTTCTTTTCATTCACCAGCCGTCCGGCGAATTCTTTGGAGGAAAGCCCGGTGGAAGCGATTGACGGGAAAGCATAGAAGGAGCCGCGCGGCATGTGGCAGCTCAGGCCCATCGAATTCAAAGCACCCACGATGTAATTACGCCGAAGCTTATATTGATCGCGCATCTCGAGGGTATCGGGCCGGCCGTGACGCAAAGCCTCAATGGCGGCCTCCTGGGAAGCCGTCCCGGCACAGAGCATGGAATACTGATGGATCTTCATCATCGCCTCGATCAGCTCAGCAGGACCGCAGGCATAACCGATACGGAAGCCGGTCATGGCGAAAGCCTTGGAAAATCCGTGCAAAAAGAGAGTCCGCTCCTTCATCCCCGGCAGAGAGGCGATGCTCGTATGCTCACCCTCGAAGGTCAGCTCCGAGTAAACCTCATCGGTAATGACCAGAATATCGCGCTTCTGAATAATCTTGGCGACGGCCTCGAGCTCTTCGCGGCTCATCGTGCCGCCGGTGGGATTCGTCGGGAAATTCAGGATAATGGCCCGGATATTGTCGGTCAGCGCGTCTTCCAAAGCCTGCGGAGTCACGGCAAACTTGCTCTGGACCGAGCAGTGAATCTGGTGCGGCTGCCCATGCACCAGGTTGATGCTCGGTGCATAACTGACGTAGCAGGGCTCATGATAAAGGAACTCGTCGCCGGGATTGATCGTCGCCCGCAGCGCCAGGTCCAGTGCCTGGCTCACTCCGACGGTGACCAGCACTTCATTTTTGGGATTGTAATTGACGTGATAATTGGCCGCGACATAGGCGCTGATCTCTTCGCGCAGACGCGGCATACCCAGGTTGGCGGTGTAGGAGGTGTGGCCGCTCTCAAGGCTGTAAATAGCGGCCTCGCGGATGCGCCAGGGAGTGACGAAATCCGGCTCGCCAATCCCCAGAGAAATCACGTCAGGCACACCTTGAACGATATCGAAAAAATCACGAATTCCCGAATAGGGAATGCTCCGGACATGTTCAGCGACAAACCGGGACGGTCCTTTTGGCGAGCTCATTCTTCAGTTCCTGTTTTACCCTTCTTCTTTTTGATCAAAACCGGTTTCTCTTTCCCGCGCACCACGTCGGAAGTGATCATGACGGTGGCACCCTCGGGGAGGCTGGAGAGCTCATACATCGTATTCATCATGAGCCGCTCCATCAGGCCGCGCAGAGCCCGCACTCCGGTGCCTTTCTCAATGGCCTGAGCAGCCAGCGTCTTGAGGGATTCGGGGGTAAACCTCAGAGAGAATCCATCCATGGCAAAAAGCTTTTGGTATTGCAGGGTCAGCGCGTTGCGCGTTGTGGTCATGACCTCGACCATCTGTTCCACGGTGAGCTCCTCCAGGAGGGTCACCATCGGCAACCGGCCGACGAACTCCGGGATAAAACCGAAAGTAACGAGGTCTTCGGGCTCAACCTGTTTAAAGAGAGAAAGAGACTGCTTTTCTTCGTGCGAATTCTCGGCGCTTTTATTGGTAAAGCCCATGGAGCGGGTACCCACACGGCGCTGAATAATCTTATCCAGCCCCACGAAGGCGCCTCCGCAGATAAAGAGGATATTGCGGGTATCGACCTGCAGGAGCTCCTGATGCGGATGCTTGCGGCCGCCCTGAGGAGGCACGTTGCAGATGGTCCCCTCCAGTATTTTGAGCAAAGCCTGCTGGACACCCTCGCCCGAAACGTCGCGGGTAATGGAGACGTTCTCGGTCTTGCGGGCGATTTTATCGATCTCATCAATGTAGATGATACCGATCTGCGCACGCTCGATATTGTAATCGGCGTTCTGAACCAGCCGCAAAACGATATTCTCCACATCTTCACCCACGTAACCGGCCTCGGTCACGGTGGTGGCATCGGATATGGCGAAAGGAACGTTCAGGACACGGGCCAGGGTCTTGGCTAAAAGCGTTTTGCCCGAACCGGTCGGGCCGATCAGAAGGACGTTCGTCTTCTCCAGCTCTACGTTGGAAAGCGTCTCAGAGAGTTTATCCGCATATTTCGAGCCTTTGCGCTCGCAGAGGATTCGCTTGTAATGATTATGAACGGCTACAGAGAGGGTGCGCTTGGCATCCTCCTGGCCGATGCAGTAACCATCCAGAGTGGCCTTAATCTCGCTCGGGGTAGGGACTTTTGTTAGCTCGGGCGCCGAATCTCCGGTCACAGGACCGAGCGAGGAAGAATTACCGCTGAAGATATTGGAAATCACCATCGCGCATTCTTTGCAGATGCTCGAATTGCCTCCCTGGAGAACCTTCAGAGTTGAGGACGCTTCCCGACCGCAGAATTCACAACGTAAATGATGTTGTTTTGCCATGGGCTACTTCTTCTTCGGGCTGCTCTCCGTGGTGTCGATGCTCTGACCTTGAATCAGGGGGATATCTTTCCGGGCTTTCACGACTTCATCCACCAGGCCGTATTTACAGGCTTCTTCGGCCAGCATGAAATTATCGCGGTCGCAATCCTTTTTGATCTGCGCCACCGTCTTGCCGGTATGCTCGGCCAATATCCGGTGAATTCTCTTTTTCAGCCGGACCATGTAATTGGTGCGGATAACGACATCGGAGGCCTGACCCTCGGAGCCGCCCAGGACCTGATGAATCATGACGGTGGAATTGGGCAAGGCAAAGCGTTTTCCCTTGGTGCCGCCGCTCAAGAGAACGGCTCCCATGCTGGCTGCCATACCGATGCAGTAGGTATTGACGTCGCAGGAGAGGAACTGCATGGTGTCGTAGATTGCCAGACCGGCCGAAACGCTTCCGCCCGGAGAGTTGATATAAAGATGGATATCTTTCTTAGGATCGGTCATTTGCAAGAACAGTAACTGTGCAATGATCAGGTTTGCGATCTGGTCATCCACCGGAGTTCCCAGAAACACAATGCGGTCCACCAGAAGCCGGGAGTAAATATCGTAGCCGCGTTCCCCGCGTCCGGTTTGTTCCACAACCATGGGCACCAAAAAATTACTGATCTCGTTCCTATCCTTTATCATATTGCTTTCCGTTTTCACTATTCCAAAGACTGGTCGGAAGCCCCGTCCAGCCTCCGCAAACGGTACACTAAATTACAAGCCAACGCAACATCTCAGCAAAGCCTTCTGAAAGAATGGAGCAGACGCGAAAACATCTGCCTCAGCGTGAGGGATAACACATTCGTCCAAATCAGGATGGACGAGGTTTCGCTAATGCGCGCCACCGAGCCGCATTTTAAGTTGTTGAGGATTCGTTACCCAGGGGGAATGAATCCCCCCGGTAACGATGTTCAGAAGACTTTCAATCGCCCCATCGGTGGAGCCGCTCCGGAAGATGTTGGGCCCATAAAATGGCTCCAACCTCTACTCTTCAGGTTTCCAAATCTCGGTCTTAAAACCTCTCCATCTGGGGGTCGTCCAACCGGGAGTTCCCTCAATGTAATGAAATAACGTATCTTTTTCAAAAGTACCATTGTTCATTTCAAGAGGAGTTCCCTTGAAATATACATCTTTTAAATTCTCGCAGCCATCAAACGCCCTTATTCCAATACGGGTAACACCTTCCGGAATCGTAACGCAGGCCAAGCTCCTGCAGCCATCAAAAGCTACATCACCAATACTGGTGAGACTATTGGGAATCGTGATGCCGGCCAAGCCGTTACATCCCTGAAATGCTCCGTTGCCAATCCTGGTGACACCCTCCGGAATTGTATACTTTTCACCCTTTTTCCCGCGTGGACAAGCTACCAGTGTTGTCATATCCTTTGTAAAAAGCACACCATCCACGCTCCTATAATTTTCGTTTTCTTGCTCAACGTCAATGCTGGTGAGGTTTGAGCACTCCGAAAATGCCCTATCATTAATCTTGGTAACACCCTCCGGAATCGTGATACTGGTCAGGCTCGCGCAGCCCCTAAATGCGCGCCAGCCAATACTGGTGACACTTCCCGGAATCATGATGCATGTAAGGCTCGCGCAGCCATAAAAGGCCTCACTCTCAACGTGAGTTATGGTGTAAATAATTCCATTATGTTCTATCGATGAAGGAATGTTCAGAGTAGTTCCAATGCGATCCTTGGGATCTCCCCTGTTCCGACTGACAGAAACGGTTCCTGTTTTGGAAGCCGGGTCTTCAGTAAGAATGCTGTATTTCAGGTTCCCCTGTGTAAAAGAATTATTCATAACAGTATATCGTCCAGTTCAAAATCAGTTGCACAATGTTTGATGGAAACACAAGCCAGCAGGCACCAGTCGACTCACGCTGCGAAGAAGCAGAATGCTGATTCTTCGCGCAGGCACTCGCTTTTCCCCGCCCAAAAAATAGATTCACTCACTGTAAGTAAGCGTATCTTAAAACAGCCATTAAGTCAATTAAATTATTTAAAAATACATTAAACCGAATCGGGAAATATTAGGTCCATAAAATGCCCCCAACCTCTACTCTTCAGGTTTACAAAACCGGGTTTCAAATCCTCCCCATCTGGGAGTCGTCCAACCCGGAGCCCCCCCCATGTAATAAAAATCTTCATAATTGTTTTAGTCGAAAACAGAATTTTATTGCAGAAAAAAGTCAGGGAGGTTTTAGATGTGCGCCCTTTTGGAAGGTGCGTCTAAACTCGGGGAGATTTTGCTAACCGGGGATGGTGATGCCGGTATGCTCAAGGAAGAGATATGGGGAGCATACCTCCGGAAGGTGCATCCAAGGGGATGCGGGTATGCTCCCACATAGCTTATGTTAGCCCAGCCATTTGTTGGGCATGAAGGGCGTATCCGTTTTGCGGAGGTGGTCCAGGATGATCTGGACGACCTCTTTCGGGTCGTCGGTGATATGGAACAGGTTCATATCATCGGCAGAAATATAGCCTTCGGCCAGCACCGAATCCTTTATCCACTGCATGAAACCACCCCAGAACTTGGAGTCGAAGAAGATCAGCGGGATGAGCGGCACGCGCTTGGTCTGGACCAGTGTCAGGAGCTCGCTGAGTTCATCCAGGGTGCCGAAGCCACCGGGCATGAAGACAAAAGCCGTGCTGTATTTGACGAAACAGGTCTTACGCGCGAAGAAATAACGGAAAGGCACCGGGAAATTGACGTAGGGATTGGTCTTCTGCTCGAAAGGGAGCATGATATTGAGGCCGACCGAGCGTCCGCCGGCTTCATGAGCGCCGCGGTTGCCCGCTTCCATAATGCCCGGGCCGCCGCCCGTGATGACCGCAAAACCCGCCTTAGTAAGAAGCGTACCTATTTTGTGCGCTTTCTTGTAAGCCGGATGTTTGGGGGAGGTTCTGGCTGAGCCGAAGATGCTCACCGCCTTGCCCAGAGGGGCCAGGGATTCAAAAGCATCCACGAAATCGGACATAATCCTCAGAATTCTCCAAGGATCTTCCTTGATATAATTAGTATCGCCTTGACTCATATTAAAAACGGTTCAGGAGATTGTTCTCTCTTTAGATCTTCCCTTTCTCAATTTCGCGGGCCAGCTCGTCCGCTCCGTAAACCTTTTTGAACGCCTCCATGATGAACTGGCTGTTGACGGAGGTCGCCCTGCCCTGCTTGGAAGAATAGGCATAATCCCAAACCAGCGAGGGGATATTGCCGTCGAAGATAATCCCGACAAATTCGCCAGCACGGTTGACGGTCGGGCTGCCGGAGTTGCCGCCAATAATATCGGCCGTGGAAACGAAATTACAAGGAGTCGAGGGGTCCACTTTCTCCTGAGCTTTCATCCACGATTCAGGCAATTTGAAGGGCGGCTGATGCTTGTGAGCCACGGCATGAGCATACATTTCCCCGACCGTGGTCTGGAACGGTATCTTCTGGCCTGCCTCTTCATAGCCCAGCGCGGTGCCATAGGATAAACGAAGCGTAAAGGTGGCATCCGGGTAGGTGTGCTCCTTGACCAGAGCGAAACGGGCTTTGGCGATCTTATCGTGAGCCTGCCGCGTGAGCTCATCCTGCTCTTCGAAGAGTTTGCGCAGGGAACGGGCCTGTGCATCCACCAACCGGGCCAGCTCAATCATCGGGTCATTCTGTTTCTCGATCTCCTCAGCGCTCATCTCATAAAGAGCCTTGCGGGTATCGACCGATTTCAGTTTTGTGCCCCGGATAAGCTCTGCCGCGCGTGCCTCAGGAGACTTGCCGGCCAGGACTTTCTGAACCATTTCGTTCTCATAGCCAAGCTTACCGATGACGAATTTAAGCGCATCGCAGAGACGCAGCATTTCAAAATCTTCATAGATGGGCGCTTCAGAAAAGAGGCCCAGCTCAAGCGAAACCTTGTTTGAATCGCGGAATTCACGCAGCCGTTCGCCATTGGGCTTGCCCTTTTCCTCTGCATGACGCAGGAGAGTGCGGGCAATACCGAAATAGGAAGTGTTGAAGGCCTGAGCACCTTCCCACATCCGGTAGTCGGTGTAATTCCGGGCAACGACCTTTTGCGCAGCGGCGATCACATCATAAGCAACGACTGAGCCCTGAAATTCCGGAGAGGCTTTCATGGAACGGATGAGCGACTCTTCCGCAGCGGCCTTGGCAGAGAGCAGATCCGGGTCCAACAGCCCGCCGTAGCGTCCGCTGATGGCCTTGCGCGAATTCTGCACACCCATGATCGCCTGATGCGCACGGCGTGCATTCTCCTCGTTGCGTTCTGCCCAGGCCATATAGAGCACTTCCAGGCGATTAAGCCGCTCCAGCACATAGGGCTGAGAGACATCGCGGGCAAAAATGAGTTCATCCTGAGTAATCAGACGCGAGGTCGAGCCCGGATGCCCGGAAACGAATATGAGCTCGCCATCGCTCACGCCAGTGGTGCTCCAGCGCAGGTAATGCTCCACCTTGGCCGGTTTACCCTCTTCATAAACCCGGAATAGGCTGATATCCAAATTGTAGCGCGGATACTCGAAGTTATCGGGGTCGCCTCCGAAGAAGCCGATATCCGATTCAGGCGCGAAAACCAGCCGCACATCCGTATAGCGTTTGTAGCGATAGAGCGAATACTTGCCGCCCTGGAAGAGCGTCACCACATCGCTGCGCAGACCGGTGGCCTCAAGCGACTCCTTCTCCAAACGGCTCATCACTTCGCGCCGTGCCTTGAGCGCCTCTTCGGGGCTCATTTCGGGCTTGATCGCCGCATTGACGCGCTCGGTCACATCCTCGATGCTCATCAGGACATTGAGCTCCAGATCGTGACATTTGAGCTCTTGCGCCCTGCTGGCTGCATAAAATCCATCAGCCAGGAGATTCTTTTCCTGCGTGGAAAGCTTCTCGAGCGCCCCGGCTCCGACGTGATGATTGGAAATCACCAGCCCGTCTTCAGAAATAAAAGAGCCCGAGCCGCCGTTGTTGAAACGAACCGAAGATTTCTGCAAATGTTCCAGCCACTGTGCGTCAGGGCGGAAACCATACTTGGCCTCTATTTGTTCCAGAGGTGGATCATCATAGAGCCACATCCCTTCATCCGAATATACCTGAGTCATCGTTGTCATGAGAAATGCCGCAACGAGGGCGGCTGTAAATTTCTTTCTTATATTAGCCTTCATATATAGCCTTCAAGTGACCTTCGGGCCCAGTATACTCTCCACGTCCGGAAAAGTAAATAACCGCTTTCATGCAAGAGCTCATTCATTCTTGCTCCGGGTAAAGATTCTGCTAGAATCAGCCCGCAACAGTACAGAGGCAGTTTTGAGACTCTGCACGCAAAGGGATATCCTCCCGCAAGCGGCAAAAAGCCTCCGCAATACCACCATCACTACAAAGACAAAATGCAGTCGCTCCGAGAACTTTTCAGAATTGGCCGGGGACCCTCCAGCAGCCACACGATGGCCCCTCACCGGGCTGCCGGGATTTTTAAGCAGCGTTCTCCTCAAGCAGAAAGATACCGGGTCAACCTCTACGGGAGCCTGGCCGCGACCGGGCATGGCCACCTGACCGAGCGCGCCATCCTCGAAGCACTTGCACCGACTCCGGCCGAGATTCTCTGGAAGCCGGAAATCACCCTGCCCTACCACCCCAACGGCATGAAATTTGAAGCGCTCAGTGAGCAGGGAGCTCTCCTTGAGGAGTGGATCGTCTACAGCGTGGGCGGCGGCGCCTTGCGTGAAGAGAATGCGCATTATGAGACGCCTGAAATCTACCCCCTGGCCAACTTGCAGGAGGCGGTCAACTGGTCGACTCAGGAAGGCCGGCCAATGTGGGAACTCGCGCCTAAATATGAGGGAGAAGAAATCTGGGATTTCATGGCCGAAGTCTGGAGTCAAATGCAGGCGACGATGAAAGAGGGTTTGGCCTGCGAAGAGGTTTTGCCCGGCGGCTTGCGGCTCTCCCGCAGAGCCCGCTCCTTTTATCTCAAAGCCAAGACTCAGAGACGGAGCATCGCCCGCACCGGCATTATCTCTTCCTATGCGCTGGCGATGGCCGAGGAAAATGCCTCCGGAGGCACCGTTGTGACGGCTCCGACCTGCGGCTCCTGCGGTGTCGTACCGGCTGTCCTGCGATATTTGAAGGAAGAGCTCAAGTGCCCGGATACTGAAATTTATTACGCTCTGGCTGTGGCCGGAATCGTCGGTAATACGGCCAAGCACAACGCCTCAATCTCGGGCGCCGAGGTCGGATGCCAGGGAGAAATCGGCGTGGCCTGCGCAATGGCGGCTGCCGCGGCAACTCAGCTGATGGGCGGCACAGAAACCCAGATTGAATATGCGGCCGAGGTAGGCCTGGAACATTTTCTGGGTCTGACCTGCGATCCGGTGATGGGTCTTGTCCAGATTCCCTGCATTGAGCGCAATGCGCTGGCAGCCAACAAAGCGATTATCAGCGCCGAATATGTCCTCTTGACCGATGGACGCCACCGGGTTTCTTTCGACGATGTGGTTAAAGCCATGCGCCAGACGGGCCATGATCTGCCCGATCTCTACCGTGAGACAGGTACCGGCGGGCTGGCCTCAATTGTCCAGGACCCCTCGCAAAAGGCGTCTTTGAAAAAATAAAAAGAGGATTGGGAAAGCCTAGAGCCGTCCATCGACCGGAGTCTTCAGAACTCCTTTGACGTCGTAGAGGACCCCGTTTTCCTGTAGGAGCGCGCGGTAATCCCGCCGGAGAAGCTCCGTATGCGCCACGGCCAGAATCGCCGCCGCATAAAGTTCGCCTCCCTCTGAGGGCGCTGCCAGCTCGGGGAGCACCTCCAGACCGTACTGCCTGCGGATTTCTTCGGGGCTGGCAAGAGGGTCATAAATATCGGCCTCCAAACCAAACCGCTCCAGTTCACGCAAAATATCGACCACACGCGTATTGCGGACATCGGGGCAATTCTCCTTGAAGGTGAAGCCGAGGATGAGCACTCGTGCTTTGCGGAGCGTCTGACCTTTGCGGATCATGAGCCCCACAACCTCTCGCGCTATATACTGGCCCATGCTGTCGTTCAACCGCCGGCCCGCCAGAATAATCTCCGGAAAATAGCCGTATTCCTGCGCACGCTGAGCCAGATAGTAGGGATCCACGCCGATGCAATGACCGCCAACAAGACCGGGGCTGAAGGGGAGAAAATTCCACTTGGTGCCGGCTGCTTTCAGGACCTCCTGCGTATCGATCCCCATCTTGTTGAAAATTTTCGCCAGCTCATTCACGAAAGCGATATTGATATCACGCTGGGAGTTCTCAATCACCTTGGCCGCTTCCGCCACACGGATAGAGGGAGCGCGGTAAACGCCGGCTTCGACAACCAACCCGTAGACACGCGCCACTTCTTCCAGGGTTTCCTCATCCTGTCCTGCGACGATCTTGACCACGTTTTCCAGGCGATGCACCGGGTCGCCGGGGTTGATCCGCTCGGGCGAATATCCCAGCCGAAAATCGGCTCCGCATTTGAGTCCGGAAGCTTTTTCCAGAATCGTGCCGCAAACCTCCTCCGTGCAGCCGGGATAAACCGTGCTTTCATAAACCACGATGGAGCCCGGCCCGAGATTCCGACCCAGGATTTCGCTGGCGGATTCCAGAAAGCTCAGGTCCGGAGTCTGGTTGCCCTTGAGAGGTGTCGGAACCGCAACGATGTGAAAACTTGCGTCTTTGAGGTCGGCTTCCCGGCAGGTGAATTGGATGGAGCCGCTATCGAGTGCCTGCTTCAGGGCCGCCGGGCCCACTTCTCCGGTTGGGTCAGAGCCTTGCAGGTAGAGCTCGATTTTGGATTGGTTCGTATCAAAAGCGACAACGCGTGCCACCCGGCTGAAAGCAACCGCAAGCGGCAAACCGACGTATCCCAAACCGATAACTGAAATGACTTTTTTCAAAAAAACCTCTCTGTGCAAAAGTCTGCCATCCACCACCCCACCATTACAAGCTTATTGAAACACCACAGAAGCCCCTGACAACCAGTTAAACAGCGAAGACATTAGACAGTTGATGGAAAAACAGCTCAAGCCACCACCTATTGATGGTTGTGTTTATCTGTACACCAAGAAAGGGACACAACAAGAGATATGCCCTCCAATAGAATTAACTCTTTGATCCGAAAATGGTTGCGCAATCGCGAAACTATCGAGTTTCTTGGCTTGTGAGAAGAACTTAAAAAACCCAATTTTAAACCCGTCGAATTCGACGGGTTTAGAAAAGATGGCATCCCTTAGGGATGCCACCCAAATATCCTTCTCCATCGTATGCGGAGCATACATTCTCAAGCATCCCTTAGGGATGCCAGATCATAGCCAGGGGTCTTCAGACCCCTGGCTATGGGATTGGTATGCTCCGCATACCCGGAGAATGCGCACCCGTTGGGTGCGAGGGTGGATAAAGTGTATCTCCCCCTGGACTCCGGCGGGGCGTCTGGTTATATTTGGGCGGACGGTCATGAATGAAATCAAGATCATAGAAGTTTTACCCGATGAGATACCGGCTCTGGCTGAGCTGGCCCAGGAAATCTGGCGCCAACATTTTCCGCCCATTATCGGTGCCGATATGGTGGAATATATGCTGGAGAAATTCCAATCCGAAACGGCCATCCGTCAGCAGATAACCGAGCAAGGCGTCCACTACTATTTCATAAAGTACGACGGACAGGCGGCCGGGTATATGGCCATTCGTCCGGAACCCGACTCGCTTTTCCTGAGCAAAATCTATTTGCGCAAGGCGTTCCGGGGCAAAAAACTCTCCCGGGCAGCAATAGACTTTCTGGTCGCTTTCTGCCGCAAGCGTCGTCTGGGCAAAATATGGCTCACAGTCAACCGCTTCAACCTGGAGCCGATTGCCGCCTATGAAAAGATGGGCTTCCGCAAAGATCGCACCCAGTGCGTCGATGTCGGCCGGGGCTTCTTTATGGATGACTATGTGATGGTCAAAGATATCCCGCTGTTGCCATCGGTTTAATATATCCCGGAAAGAAGATTTCATTCCATAAAAGAGGCAGTTTGTGCTATGTTGAGCCCAAGGTTATGGATAACTGTTTTAAATCTACTTTGGCTCAAGCACTCTCGGGAGCTTTCCTGAAAAGGGCGGCTTGCCGGTTATTTCTCTTAAGCCTATTCCTGGGACTCTGCGCTCAGTCTTCGGCGGAGTCCATATCGGCAAATTTTTACACCAATCCGGGGAGCCTTGACCGGGTGAAGATTTTCGTTCAGGAGGAAAAGACGCCCGACGAGGTACTCTCGCTCACCGAGTTTGTGGAAATTCCGACCAACCGCGCTCCTTTCTATGGAACCTTTATTCAAGGGCTCCTGGTGGCACCCGAAACCGGAACTTATTATTTCTATATTGCGGCCGATAATGACGGACAGTTTTTCCTGAGCAGTGATTCCAAAGCGGAGAATCTCAGTGCGGAGCCGACTTGCATCGTCAATGGAAACAATCCCTCAGCCAGCCGAAAATACGATATATACCCCACACAGAAATCGGCAGCCATTGAACTCAGCGCCGGCAGCGAATATTATTTTGAGATTTATCACTATGATTTCGGCTACGCCAGCAATCTGTCGATCGCCTGGGCCACGCCTTCCATGGGCGATGTGGTGCCGAGTCTGCCTATTGAAGTCCAGTACACCAAAGCCTATATCGCTCCGGCCAAGCCGCCACGGATTGTGACCCAGCCCGCATCTCAAAACCTCTATGAAGGCGACCCGCTCAGCCTGAGCGTTTCCGCACTGGGAACCCCTCCTCTCTCCTATCAGTGGTTTAAGGAAGGCGAGGAAATCGCGGGTGCGACCGATGCCGTCTATAGCCTGAGCGCAGCTCCACTCCAGGCCGCCGGCTCCTATACGGTAGAAGTCCGCAATGAAATCGGGAGCGTGACAAGCGAAGCCGCCCTGGTAGAAGTCCGCCCGACTGCGAATCTTGTTCAAACCTACTTTTACGATAACCTGACCAGTCTGGCACAATTAAAAGCCCGCATAGCCGAGAGCGTCCCCTATGACGAACGCGGCCTTCTGGAAGAATATCTGGAAATTCCGCTCAATCGCGCGGTCAATTTCGGGACCCTCATCCGGGGGCTGATTCTGCCGCCCGAAACCGGGACCTATTACTTCTACGTCTCGGCGGATAATGACGGGCAGTTTTACCTGAGCAGCGATTCAACCCCAGAGAATCTCAGTGCTGAACCGGTTTGCGTGGTCGTTGGACATAACTGCACCACAAGCCGGGTTTACAATAAATACCCGACCCAGAAATCCGTAGCCTTCGAACTCACTGCGGGCAAGGCCTACTATTTCGAGGGCTATCAATGCGATTACGGCTACGACAGCAATTACTCGGTCGCCTGGGCCACTCCCTCCATGGGGGATGTGGTGCCGACAGTGCCCATCGAAGCCCAGTTTCTGGCTCCCTTCCGGGCGCTGACTCCGACTCTCTCCTATACCTGGATTTCCGGAGACTTGGAGCTCACTTTCGCGGGCACGCTCCAGAGCTATGATCCGGAACAGGACCTCTGGGCCGACGTCGCCACCGAGGGCAATACCTACCGGGTCACGCTTGATCAGAAGGCGAGACTCTTCCGTGCCCGAAACTAAAAAGCGGTTTTGAGGCGAAGATAAAATCTGCAAGAGGGATGGATGGATTAATCCTCCCTCTTTTCTTTTTTCCGAAGAAGATCGCGTGCAGGACGGATTGCCTCGTCGCCCATATTTTGATGAAGGAGGTCCACCGCCGTTGCCAGACGGATGCGGGATTCCATGCTGCCGGGCGCCTCGGAAAAAAAGGGCAGCTTCTTCTCAATGCAACTGGGGGGACATACATTCGAGAGCTTGACGCCGGCCATACGAAGCGGAAGCGGTTTCACCCATACCCTTGCCAGAAGCGCCTTCAGAAGCGGGTAAAAATCAGACGCCACACAGGAGGCCTCATGCAGACTCTCCGAGCCCTGAGCCTCTTCCATGCCGGGGTATCGGACACGGATTGTCACAGTCTTGACGAACTTGCCGTCGGCGCGAATTTTCACCATCAATTGATCAAGCATCTGTTTGAGACGCAGCTCCACTTCGTCCGCATCCGATAAATCGTTCGAAAAGGTTCTCTGCTGGCCATAGGATTTCGGCTCGTCGATGGTACTCACCACGGGCCGATCATCAATCCCGGCCGCATACTGCCGGAGCTCGCGCGCATAGCTGCCCACGGCCCGCTCCAGGAGTTCCGTCGAAGCCTGCAAAATATGATACACTTTGAAGAGGCCCAGAAGGTCCAGAGCCTGACCGGTCTTTTCCCCGACTCCGGGAAGCCAGCGATTGGAAAGCGGATAAAGGAACATCGCTTCCGAGCCCGGAGGCACCACGCAGAAGCTCTCCGGTTTATGGAGCTTGGAAGCGATCTGGGTCACGAGTTTATTGGTGCCCATCCCGAAACTCACCGGCAATTGGAGAGTCGTGCGGATGCGGTCCCGGATTGCGCCTGCGATTTCTTCAATCGGCTCCTTGCGGCCGCTCAGGTCGAAGTAGCCCTCATCAATTGAGCATTGTTCAATCTCGGGCGTGTAATCGTGAATGATTTCAAACATCCGCCGGGAAAATTCACCATATAAACCATGCCTGCCCGGAATCATGATGAGCTCGGGGCAAATCCTCCGGGCCAATGCCGTGGGCATCGGAGTACGCACTCCCAGCCGCCGCGCCTCATAAGAGGCCGAGCAGACGATCCCCCGGTCCAGACCGCCGACTGCAATCGCTTTGCCGCGCAGGCTCGGGTCAAGCACCTGCTCCACCGATGCGAAAAAGGCATCGGCATCCAGGTGAACAATCTTGCGGGGAGCCTCCGGCATAACGGCGGTAATTCATAGATTTAGGGGAAAACTTTGAGCACGGTTCCGTCCAATCCCTGCGGCGTGACGGTGAGCGAAAAAAGAGTCGCCGTGCAGAAAAAGCGGGCGCACTCCTCGAAATCCGGAAGGGCTCCGTAATCCAGGCGGCTCAGCGGGAAAGGGAGCGCCTTGCTCAGGCTCTGAGCTTCATCGCCGGAAGCAGTGCGGGAGCCGCGCACCTGATTCCAGAGAAGCCGCGATTTTTCCAGAGAGTTTTCCTCGAGGAAGAAGAAAAGCGGCGCATCCGTTTTTTTGGTTTTACCCGAGAGATTCTTCACTGCTTCCCCTTTCAGACTTCGCACCTGGTTCAGGAGATTCTCCGAGCTGGAAATGGCGATATATCCCGGCGCTTCACCCTGCCCCGTAAGCGCAGACAGATAGAGCGGCCGCAACCCTCCTCCGGCGGTCAAGGGCTCAGCCTGATAGATTCCGGATGCTTCTGCCGTGAGCTTCAACGTATAAGGGAAATTGAGGCCGATCGCCTTAAAGGTGTGGACGCTGAGCGTCTGCAACGAGCTCAGGAAAAGCTCCGCCTCCGATGAGCCGATGAGGTAGACCCGGTCGGGCTCGCCCGATTGCGCGGAAGCGGCCGGCACCTCAAAAAAGATCAGGTCATCGCCCAGAGGTTTCAGGAGTCCCTCAGCCAGATTGAGCTCGGGCACCTCGCGAAGATATCCCTGTTCAAAGCCGAGAAAGAGCAGCTCCTTCAGGGGATAGGCATCATTGGAAACACGGTCCAAAACCTTGAGCGCTTCGGGCAGCTTCATCCTCAGGCGCCAGGCCGAAACAGCATTTCCCGGAATAAAATCAGGCGTTCGGCATTCGCTCATCTGCGCCGTGTTGAGCAACCGCGTCAGCCCCTCGCGCGTCGAGGCCGGTGCCTCCAGGTGAAAGCGGGTACGCAGGCCGCCATCCGCCAGAACGCTCGCCGCACCGATGGAAC
>JALNXY010000003.1 GCA_023230105.1 Verrucomicrobiota bacterium | reverse complement strand
ACTTTACAGATGGATCGCAGATGAAAATCGTGTACAAAAAGCCCTCTAATTACATACCATCAGGACGCGCTCTCTTTTCGAGGCTTTTCTCTCACTTTCGGTGCGCTCTATTTTTGAGGCAATACGACTCATCAAAATAAGGTATTGTCTATAACAAACTGATCCACATTTAGTTATGAAGGAAATAATCAAGAAATTCCTAATGGGGGTAACCGCCTGATTTCAGGAGCTGTTGTAGAAACCGATAGATAAAAGACATAAGGGTATCCCCTTTTTTTTAGTTTATGCCAATGACATGTAGGGGTGTATTGCTATAAAGGCAGAAACAATTCTTGTTAGATGGTGTAGAATCTGGTAGGGTTTCGTCAGTGCCTGTCTTGGGTTTATCAAGGGCTGCTTGATAAAAGTTGGGCTGGGAAATTCTCGAAAGTGATTCGTGGTTTTTCCGGTTTTTCCTCGATAAGGTAATGCGGATTTTGGTATTAAAGTGGAATAATAAAGCAAAGGGATTATGAGAATTAGAACACAAAGCGCGAAAAGTGGTTTCACCCTTATTGAAATCATGATTGTGGTCGCTATTATCGGAATGCTTATGGCGATTGCAGTGCCAAATATCGCGAAAGCCGGTAAAACGGCTCGTAGAAACGCCTGTATGGCGAACATAAAGAATATAGAGAGTGTTATCGAACAGTACAAGTTGGAGCAAAGAACAGCTCCGGCCGACTTGGGCGTTCTCGTTTCTGCCGGATATTTTAAGACGGAGCCCACTTGTCCGGAAGGCGGCACTTATACGATTTCTCCTGAAGATGGTGAAGTGACCTGTTCGATTCCTACCCATAATTCGTCCGCTAGTGCGACGACGGGTGGGGCAGGGCAGTAGCACGGAGCGCAATACAGTTTTGAGCGCTTTGTGATAGAAGATACTTGTAGGTGAGAGGGCCTTTGTGTTTCAATCCCTCTTGAAGATTTGCCAGGGTCTTGCGGAGTGCGGACTTACGAACCCCGCCAGGGCAGGAATGCAGCAACGGCAGTTTGCTCCGTATCTGCTGCGAGTAACCCTGGCTTTTTAATTTAAACCAGGAAAAAGAAATGAAGTTGAAGTAGTTCAGATTAGCTCCTTCGGCTTTATCCTTTGCAATGGCGTACCAAGTTATAGCTCGAAAATATCGGCCTCAACGTTTTGAAGAGGTTGTAGGCCAGGAGCATGTTACCCGAACTTTGAGTAATGCAATTATTCAGAATCGGATAGCTCATGCTTATCTATTTGTGGGCCCCCGAGGTACAGGGAAAACCACAATAGCTCGTATATTTGCTAAATGCTTGAACTGTACGGATGGGCCTCGAGTGGATTTTTCGGATGAGGATCCACGCTGCATTGAGATCAGTGAAGGCCGGTCCCTGGATGTCCTGGAAATAGATGGCGCAAGCAATCGTGGTATTGATGAGATTCGAGAACTCAGAGACACGGCGGCGTATGCTCCTGCAAACGGGCGCTTCAAGATATATATCATTGACGAAATTCACATGTTAACCCGCGAGGCTTTCAATGCTTTGCTGAAAACATTGGAAGAACCTCCTCCACATGTGAAATTCATGTTTGCCACGACTGAACCTGAAAAAGTTTTAACGACGATCCTTTCGCGCTGCCAGCGTTTTGATTTGAAGAGGATTCCTGTAAAGCTCATCGTGAATCAGCTCGAATTCATTTGTGGTAATGAGGGTGTACAAGCTGAGCGCGAGGCCTTGGAAGCCATAGCCCGAGGTTCAGAAGGCTGTTTACGCGACGCGGAGTCTACTTTGGATCAGCTCATCAGTTTTTGTGGTGACAAGATAAAGGAAGAGGATGTCCTCTCCGCATTTGGGCTGACCTCACGGGCTGAAATTCAAAAGCTGACGGGAGTGATACTGGACAATGATCTGGGCGAAGCTTTGAAAAGTCTCCATATCCTCATGGATAATGGTAAGGATATTGCCCGTTTAAACAGCGACTTATTGATGCATTTTCGTAATCTGGCTCTCTTCCAGATTTCTAAGGGGAATCGCTCGTTGACTGAGGTTTCTGATTCGGAATGGGCTTGTATCGAGGCTCAATCCTCCAAGGTATCTCTGGAGGGGCTTTCCCGGATAATGGATATCCTGGTGGGTAATGAGTGGAAACTATCCTCGGCTGCATCTCGTTCTGTGGTGATGGAGCTTTCTCTGGTGGAAGTCTTCAAGGCAAAAGATGCGCTGAGTTTAGATGTATTACTCCAAAAGTTGGAGCATTTGAAAAAGTCTTCGACCGCTTCTTCTGGAAGAGATTCTTCCGTGCCCGCAAAGGCTCAACCTTCTTTTTCGCAGAAAAACCCGAATATAGAGAGTGCTCCTCGCTCCCAGACACCAGCCCCGAAGGTATCTTCTGCGGCTAATCAGTCTCAACGATCCGAGCCAGTCCCCGCATCCAGACCGATGAGTCCTTACGCAGGGCTAGCCTGGTCTCAGAAGCCAGCTGGGGTCGCGGTTATATCTCAACCTGAATCCAAACCCTATCCTAAAGACTTAAACGCGTTCTGGGGTGAATTGTTGGGTTATATTAAAAACCTGGATCTTTTTTTGTATGGAGTATTGCGTGGTTGCGTGTTGACTTCTTTTAAAGGGGGTGTCCTGGAAGTAGGGCTACCCGTTCAAGACACAGGCTTGCAACTTGTTTTGGATACTCCTGAAAAGAAGAAAATTTTTCAGGATTATCTCGCTTCTTGCGGATATCCTAATTGCCGTGTAGTATTTGAGGCGTCCGCTTTGGCTAAGATGGTAGAGCCTGAGCCTCATGCAGAGCAGCAAGTTGCTGTTGAAGAGTCACAGGCAGGAGTGCAGCCTCAAAAGGAGCCTCCGATTACAAAGCTGACAGAGGTGAGTAAACCGCCTCCGTTTGAAGAGATAGACTTTAAAAATGATCCATTGATTAAAAAAGCGCTTGAGGTATTTCAAGCGACTATTGTCCAAAAGGGCATGGATCCCAAAAAATAAAAAATAACTGACTGATTATTTGTTATGTCCAGTATTGGTAAGTTGATGAAGCAGGCTGTTAAGATTCAGCAGCAAATGGAAGAAGTGCAAGGGCAGCTTTCGGCACGCACGGTGGAAGCAACCAGCGGCGGCGGTGCCGTCAAAGTCCTTGTCAGGTGTGACCGTACCGTGGCATCCATCAAAATTGACCCACAGGCTGTGAATCCGGAAGATGTTCAGATGCTGGAGGACTTGGTTATCACCGCCGTGAACGCTGGATTGAAACAGGCGGAAGAGATTTCCACGTCCGAAATGGGCAAAGTGACCTCCGGGTTAAAGTTCCCGGGGTTGTTCTAGTTTTTGTGATTCCTAAAGCTCTTCAGCTTCTCATTACCGAGCTGGGGCAATTGCCTGGTATAGGCCCTCGCTCCGCTGAGCGGTTGGCGCTGCATCTTTTTCTCAAAGGGAAAAGCACCTCGGAGAGCTTGGGTAACTGTCTCCTTCGTCTCCATAAGGAAGTGTCGTTTTGCCCAGTATGCGGTGGGCTTTGTGAGGCGACAGGATGCGCGATCTGCCAGGATGTGAGCCGGAACAGCGAGCTTCTATGTGTCGTTGAGCGTCCGGTTGATATTCTTTCCATTGACAAATCCGGAGCCCTCAAAGGGCGCTATCACGTGCTGGGTGGAAAGCTTTCGCCCATTAATGGTGTTGGTCCGGAAGATTTACGCTTGGCGGAGCTCTTTGATAGGGTGCGTAAAGAAGGCGTAAAAGAAGTTTTAATTGCTTTGGGGATGGATGTGGAATCTGCGGCTACCGTTTATTTTATGACTAAGCGCCTGGCTGACTTAGGTGTGAAAGTGTCGCGTTTGGCACAAGGATTGCCGGCGGGAGCCTCGTTGGAGTTTGCGGATGGTTTAACGTTAGAGAGGGCAATAGAAAACCGTATACCCGTGGAAAATAAATAATTGAGGTTTTAAGTGAGTATGAGTCATTGTGAGAAGATAGTGGCATTTGATCTGGGGAAAGTACTTTTGGATTTTGACTACATGAGAGCAGCCGGGAAGTTGCTGCCTTTATGTGGCGTCTTTCCTTTAAAGTTTTTAGGGATTTTAACTGGATCAGGATTGCTGGAGAGTTTGGAACTTGGAGAGATCGGAGACGACGAGTTTTACGAAGAGGTTGCCAAGCTGACTAAATTCAAAGGGACTCGAGAGGATTTTATGGAAGCGTTCGGGAATATTTTTACTCCCATAGATGAAATGATTTCCTTTCACTCTGAATTGAAACGCGCCGGAGTAAAGACCTATCTTTTTTCCAATACTAACGACACTGCTGTAAAATGGATTTCCGAGCATTATCCCTTTTATAATGACTTTGATGGTTATTTCCTCAGTTATAAATTGAAGGTGGCCAAGCCCTCAGATGCTTTTTATATTGCACTTGAGGAAGCGACAGGGAAAAAGGGTTCAGACATCATCTATATTGATGACAAGAAAGAGAATATCGAGGCTGCACTGAAGCGTGGCTGGAATGGGGTTGTTTTTAATGCATCCCACAAGGTAATCCCACAAGTAAAAGCGCTTCTCGGACTTTCTTCGTGTTCTGTAAGTAGTTAATGAGAATAGTCAATTTAAGAGTAGCCGAAGTGAGTAAGCTGCTGCCTCCAGTGGAGCTGAAGCAGCAGTTTCCATCCTCACTTGGTTTGAGAGAGGAGATTCGCAAAAAACGGCAGGAAATTTCCGATATTATCCATAAACGCTCCAAGCGTTTTCTGGTGATCGTCGGGCCTTGTTCGGTTCATGATGAAGACGCTGCGCTTGAGTATGCACGCAGATTGAGCAATCTGAGAAAGACTGTTCTGGATCAATTCTATATTGTCATGAGGATTTATTTTGAAAAGCCCAGAACGACTATCGGTTGGAAGGGACTCATTAATGATCCTTACATGAATGGCTCCAACGATATAGAAGAAGGTTTGAAAATTGCCCGCAGGCTCCTGCTTAAAGTGGCCGATATGGATTTACCGGTTGCGACTGAATTTTTAGATCCTATCATACCGCAATACATAGATGATTTAGTATGTTGGGCGGCAATCGGCGCCCGCACTACTGAGAGCCAGACTCATCGAGAGTTGGCGAGTGGTCTCTCTATGCCGGTGGGATTGAAAAACGGTACCGATGGGCGGTTGCAAACGGCTATTGATGCAATGGCGGCTTGCCACGCTTCGCACTCCTTTGTCGGTATTGACGAACATGGCGTAACCAGTGTGATTCGGACGACTGGGAACGAAGACACTCATGTTGTTTTGCGGGGTGGAAGGAATCTTCCTAATTACACCAAAGACTGTATCCAAATGAGCGTGGAGCAGCTAAAGGACGAGGGGATGCTTTCGTCTTTGGTAGTGGATTGCAGCCATGCCAATTCATCCAAGCGCTTTGAACGCCAGGTGTTAGTCTGGGATGACATTATCGGACAACGGCTGGAAGGCAATGATAATATCATTGGCGCTATGGTGGAGAGTAATATCAATGAAGGCGCACAGCCGTTGCCAACTCCCAAAGAAGGGGTGTCCGATATTCGTTCGCTGCTGCAGTATGGTGTTTCAGTTACCGATGGGTGCTTGGGGTGGTCTGCAACAGAGAGAATGATTCTGGATGGCTATGAAAAAATGAAAGCTTCCGGGATGATTGGCTAGCAACTCTCTCAACTGAAATAGATGTTTGAACTGGTTTCATCCTACTCTCCGGCTGGAGATCAGCCCCAAGCGATTGAAACATTGGTTCGAGGTGTTCGCGGTGGTGAGCGGCATCAAATTCTCCAAGGAGTGACGGGCTCGGGCAAAACATTTTCAATTGCCAATGTAATTGCCCAGATTAAAAAACCCACTTTAGTCATTTCCCACAATAAAACTCTGGCGGCACAATTGTACACAGAGTTTAAAGGTTTTTTCCCCAAGAATGCCGTTGAGTATTTTATCAGCTACTTCGATTTTTATCAGCCTGAAGCCTACATTCCCACTACTGATACCTACATAGAAAAAGACTCCAGCACCAACGACGAAATTGAGAGGATGAGGCTAGCGGCCATGAGCAGTCTTTTCTCACGCGAGGATGTCATCGTTGTATCCAGTGTCTCCTGCATTTACGGTCTGGGAAGCAGGGAGGAATATGAGGAGATGCTGATTCACCTGATGAAGGGGCAGGTAATGGATCGCGATGTCTTTTTAGAGAGAATGGTTGAACTGCAATATTCCCGCAATGACATTGAGTTTAGCCGAGGCACATTTCGAGTCCGCGGGGATGTGGTGGAGCTTTTTCCAGCCTGGATGCAGGATGCCTACCGTTTTGAGTTTTTTGGGGATGAGGTGGAGAAGATTAGCCGTACTGATCCTCTGACTGGAGAGACTTTTACGGAGCTTGATTCTGTCACGATTTTTCCGGCAAAGCAGTTTGTTACGTCTCAGGATAAACTTATTCGAGCCGTCAAAACGATCAAAGCAGAATTGAACGAGAGGCTGGAATGGTTCGAAAAAAATGGGAAGCTGCTTGAGGCCCAGAGGCTGAAATCTCGTACAGAATACGATATTGAGATGATGTTGGAGATGGGCTATTGTTCGGGCATTGAAAACTATAGCCGGCACATTGTGGGCCGCCCCCCGGGCTCCAAGCCTTGCACATTAATTGATTTTTTCCCCAAAGATTATCTGCTGATCATCGATGAGTCACATGTCACAGTGCCGCAGATTGGCGGAATGTCGGCAGGGGACCGTTCCCGGAAAATGGTGTTGGTGGATCATGGCTTTCGCCTGCCCAGTGCTCTTGATAATCGGCCCCTGAAGTTTGAGGAATTCCAGGCTTGCCAGGGCCAGACTATATATCTCAGCGCGACACCGGGGCCTCGAGAGCTGGAGTGGAGCCAGGGACGAATAGTAGAACAGATCGTGCGCCCCACTGGCCTGGTGGACCCAGAGGTAGACGTGCGCCCGCTCAAAAATCAGATTGATGATTTAATAGAGGAGATACGGAAAAGGACCGAAAAAGGCGAGCGCACTTTTGTAACGACTCTGACTAAAAGAACGGCTGAGAAGCTGACTGATTATCTCAGAGATACCGGAATCAATGTTCAATACCTTCACAGCGAAATTGACGCCCTGGAACGCGTGGAAATTCTACGTTCTTTGAGGCGGGGTGGATTTGATGTTCTGGTCGGAATTAACCTTTTGCGAGAAGGCCTCGACGTTCCGGAAGTCTCATTGGTGGCGATTTTGGATGCGGATAAAGAGGGCTTTTTGCGCAGCGCTACAAGCTTGATTCAAACTGCGGGCCGTGCTGCCAGAAACTTGAATGGCAGGGTGATTCTTTATTGTGACGTGATGACGGACAGCATAAAAAAGTTTTTGGCTGTTTCAGAATATCGACGTAAGAAACAATTGGATTATAACAGTAAGCATGGAATCACACCGCGCAGCGTGACTCGTCCGCTTGAGGAAGGTTTACTGGTCACCTCCGGGCTAAACTCGTCTTCTGTTCGTTCTTCTCTAAAGGAGCCGGAGAACTTGGAGCTTATAGATTTGGATGGAACAATCTCTGATTTAAAAGAAGAGATGTTGGAAGCTGCCAAGGCGCTTTTGTTTGAAAAGGCGGCCCTGATTCGTGATCAGATACGTGAGCTCGAAAGGGTAAAGTACGGTGCTTCCATTGATCCGGACTCGGAAATGCCGAAGACCTCCACTCACACTCAAAAGGGGATTGCTTCACGAGAGGCTCGCCGTCTCAAGCGCCCTTCGAAGCCCGGTAAAAAGTGATTTAGAGAGAATTGGCGCCTATTTCATGCGCGTTTGAGGCCGATTCAAAAAATCCTGGTAAGCCAACTCTAAGCCATCTTCCAAATCTATCTCTGGTTTCCAACCCAAGTTCGAGATGCGTGAAATATCCAGGAGTTTTCTGGGGGTGCCATCAGGTTTACTGGTATCCCAAGTGACGCGGCCTTTGAAGTCCACCACTTTTTTGACTAACTCAGCTAATTCAAAAATAGAGAGCTCTTTGCCTGAGCCGATATTAATGGTTTGTTCTTCAGAATAACGCTCCATCAGGTGGCCACAGGCCTTGGCCATGTCATCAACATGGAGAAACTCTCTCAACGGCTTTCCAGAGCCCCAGCAGATTACATCTTGATCCTGACGTGTTTTAGCCTCATGGAATTTACGGATTAAGGCGGGCACCACGTGAGAGTTATCCAGATGATAGTTATCTCCCGGCCCATAAAGATTGGTGGGCATACAGCTGATGAAATCGCAGCCGTATTGCCTTCTGTAAGCCTGGCACATTTTTAGGCCTGAAATTTTAGCTAAAGCATACCACTCATTGCTGGGTTCCAAGGGGCCAGTCAGCAAATACTCTTCTTTAAGTGGCTGCGGTGCCATTTTGGGATAGATGCAGGAACTTCCTAAGAAGAGCAATTTCTTGACGCCATGGAGGTAGGCCTGGTGGATAATATGGTTTTGAAGCTGGAGATTTTCGTAAATAAACTGTGCCGGATAAGCACTATTGGCTCCTATTCCACCCACCTTGGCTGCCGCTAAAAAAACATATTCAGGTTTATATTTTGAATAGAAATCTTGGACGGCTTGAGCGTTCAGCAAATCCAATTCGCTGTGGGCCATGCCGATAAGATGCTTGAAACCGTGGCTTTCCAATAGTCTCCAAATAGCTGAGCCCACCATTCCGCGGTGCCCAGCAATATATACTCTACTCTCCTTATCCATGCTAAAAAATCAAATGCCAAGTTTTATTTAAAGTCCAAACCGATATCCACCGAAGGTGCTGAATGGGTGAGGGCACCCACTGAAATAAAATCTACTCCAGTTTCTGCTATGCCGCGAACTGTTTTCAGGTTGACTCCGCCGCTGGCCTCTAATAGGGCGCGTCCTTTTACCATTTTAACAGCTTTCGTCATCGTCTCATTGGTCATGTTATCCAAGAGGATGATATCTGCACCGGCTTCTATCGCCTGTTCCACTTGCTCTAAAGTATCAGCCTCGACTTCCACTTTTAAATAAGGATGAGAGCTGCGGGCTCGAGCAACCGCTTTGGCAATAGCGTTTGGCCCGGCTTCGTGCAATGATGCCAAGTGATTATCTTTGATAAGAATCATGTCATGCAGCCCCATACGATGATTCTTAGCGCCGCCGCAAGTCACGGCATATTTTTCAAAAAGACGCCAGCCCGGCAGCGTTTTTCGAGTATCCAGAATTTTTACTTTTGTTCCTGCGACCTCATTCACAAACAGGCGAGTTATAGTGGCAACGCCGGAAAGCCGTTGCAGAAAGTTAAGAGAAACTCTTTCGGCTGAGAGAATCGCTCCCGTGGGGCCACTTACTTCTAGAAGTGCGCTTCCTTTTTCCATTAAGTCGCCATCTTTACAGAGAAGGGTAACTTGAATGGAATTATCCAATTGTCTGTAGGCTTCTTGAGAAAATGCTAAACCACAAACGACGAGAGGCTCTCTCGCAACCATTGCGGCCTTAGATTGGGATTCAGGCGGGACGAGCGCTGCAGTCGTGGCATCGCCGGAGCCGACATCTTCGTCTAAAGCCCTACGGACGGCTTCTTCAATGAGCTGCGGATTGAGTTTTTTGAATGAAGATATTTGCATCTATATTTTTTAGGAAAAGGAGCATCAACACAAACACCCCTCCGAGAGGGGTGTTTGTGTGAGGAAATAGAATTTACCTATTTCTTTTTAGCAGGTTTTCTTGTCGCTTTTTTAGCTACTTTTGCACTGCCTTTTTTGCTTTTGCATGCAGCTGAGTCGCATTTTGCGGCTTCCTTAATAGCTGCCTGAGCAGCGGCCAAACGGGCTGTCGGCACCCGATACGGAGAGCAGCTCACGTAGTCTAAACCAACGGAGTTGCAGAAATTCACACTCTCCGGGTCTCCACCGTGTTCGCCACAAATACCCAACTTCATGCCAGGGCGAGTTGAACGACCACCTTCAGCCGCTATTTTAACCAACCTGCCTACACCGCTCTGGTCTATCGAGGCAAAGGGATTAGTTGAAATAATTCCCTGGTCCTGATAAGCCGGCAGGAACTTGCCTGCATCATCACGGCTCATGCCCAGACAGGTCTGCGTCAGATCGTTCGTGCCAAAGCTGAAGAACTCTGCAGTCTGAGCGATTTCATCAGCAGTCAGGGCTCCGCGAGGTATCTCAATCATCGTGCCGACCATGTAAGGAATGCGAACCTTTTTCTCCTTCATCACGGTTGCAGCCACTTCGTTAATGATAGCGACTTGCAAATCAAGTTCCTTCTTGAAACCAGTCAAAGGAACCATGATTTCCGGCTTACATTTAATTTTCTTCTTGATGACTTCTGCGGCAGCTTCAAAGATGGCGCGAACCTGCATGCGAGTGATTTCCGGATAAACGACTCCCAAACGGCAGCCGCGGAATCCCAGCATGGGGTTGCTTTCATGCAGTTCCTGAATGCGCTGAAGGATGTATTCTCTGGAGAGACCCGTCTTTTCACTGGTCTCTTTCATTTCACCTTCTTCCTCTTCCTTAGGCAGGAATTCATGCAGTGGAGGATCTAACAGACGGATGGTTGCCGGAAGGCCTTTCAATTCTTTGAAAATGCCGACGAAATCTTCCCTCTGATAGGGGAGCAGTTTTTTCAGTGCTTCTTCCCGACCCTCAAGCGTAGAGGACATAATCATTTCCCGAACCGCGTAAATACGGTCCCCTTCAAAGAACATGTGTTCAGTACGGCAAAGGCCGATACCGCTGGCTCCGAAGGCGATTGCCGCAGCAACCTGGCTGGGAGAATCAGCATTGGTGCGAACTTTCATGCGAGTAGCTTTTTCACACCATGTCATCAGCTGAGCGTAATCTTTGTAGGTCTTGCTCTTCTTGGCCGTAGCGGAGTTGTGTAACAGAGCCTGGATAATGTCTGAAGGAGCGGTCTTAATTTCTCCAAAAAAGACTTCACCCGTTGTGCCGTCAATGGAAAGGTAATCACCCTCATTCAGAGAGTTCCCATTGATTTCCATGAACTTTTTCTCGTAGTTAATGTGGAGATCATTTACCCCACAAACGCAAACTTTGCCCATCTGGCGTGCCACTAAAGCGGCATGAGAACTGACACCGCCGCGGGCGGTCAGAATACCCTCGGCAGCGATCATACCGCGAAGGTCTTCGGGGGAAGTTTCAACACGAACCATGAGGACTTTTTCACCGCGTTTATTGGCTTCTACAGCGCGATCGGCGTTGAAATAAACTCTACCGCAGGCAGCACCGGGACCTGCCGGCAAACCTTTAGCTGCCGGTTTGACACCTTGGAGTGCGGCTTTGTCGAAAACCGGTGAGAGCACCTGATCCAGCTGCTCAGCAGGTACACGACCGACGGCTTCTTGCCAGGTAATCAGCTTTTCCTTGGCCATTTCAACGGCGATACGGACAGCGGCTAAACCGGTACGCTTTCCGTTGCGCGTCTGGAGCATAAAAACTTCTCCGTTTTCAATCGTGAACTCGAAATCCTGTACATCGCGAAAATGGGACTCCAGTTTTTTACGGATTTCATCAAGCTCTTTATAAGCATGAGGCATGACTTTTTTGAGTTCAAGGACCGGTTGAGGCGTGCGAATGCCAGCGACAACGTCTTCGCCCTGTGCGTTCATGAGGAACTCACCGTAGAACACCTTTTCGCCGGAAGCGGGGTCACGGGTGAAAGCCACACCTGAGCCTGATGTTTCACCCAAGTTACCGAAGACCATCGCCTGCACGTTTACGGCGGTACCCCATTCATCGGGATATCCGTACTTGCGGCGGTAAACGATGGCGCGGTCGTTATTCCAAGAGCTGAATACGGCTCCAACGGCTCCTTCAAGCTGTTTCCAGGGATCAGTAGGAAATTCAGATTTCGTTCTCTCTTTGATCAGATTCTTAAAGCGCAGCACCAAGGCCTTCAGGGCTTCGGCATCCAAACGCGTGTCTTCAGCGTGTTCGCCGGGGAAAATCTCTTCTTTAAGATCTTCAATAATGGTTTCGAAAGGATCCTTGTCTTCACCGGGGAGCTTTTGAACACCCATCACCACATCGCCATACATCTGAACAAAGCGGCGATAGCAGTCCCATGCAAAGCGCTCGTTATTGCTGGCTTTGGCCAAAGCCAAAACGGTTTGATCATTAAGGCCGAGGTTGAGGATCGTATCCATCATGCCCGGCATAGAAACGCGGGCACCGGAGCGGACGGAAACCAGAAGCGGCTTGTCTTTATCATTAAATTTTTTCTTAAGACACTTCTCCAGGGATGCAACACCCTTTTTCATTTGAGCTTGGAGCTCTGCAGGGTACTTACGCTTATTGGCGTAGTAATAGGTGCAAACATCGGTCGTGATAGTGAATCCGGGAGGCACCGGAAGCCCGATTCGGGTCATTTCTGCGAGGTTGGCTCCTTTGCCTCCAAGGAGAGCTTTCATAGAGCCGTTGCCATCAGCCTTTTTATTTCCGAACGTATAGACGTATTTCGTAGTTTTAGCCATAAATTATTTTCGTTTCGCCTGAACTCAGCTCAGCGTTAGGCGCTTATCATAAACTAGTCTTTTGAGTTGTCAATGGAAACTAATGAGGACGGGATAAAATTGCTTTCTAAAAACCGACGGATGGTTTCTTGCCCTGTTTGGTAATGTTTTTTATTTCCTCCCAGACGTTTAATCCGCGGCGGTCGCTTAATGTGAGGTGAAACTCGTAAGTGCTTTGGCGCAGATTGCTCGTGCGAGTAGTTACCTCAATAATTTTTCCTGAAAGAGTGTAGTTGTGCACCAGAGGCGCCTGGTCTTCAGCAAGCGCTTCTTCCATCAGCATTGCCTCTTTAGCCAATGGGTCTTCAGAGACACCCAGGTTGAGCGTTGTGGTCGTCAGGACCTTACCGGTGCGGAGCAATTCAGTGCGGATACGCTTGACCAGGAGGTCTGTGTCAAACTGTGTGGAAGTATTGTTCACAATTCGGCTGATAGCCAAAATGGGTTTTTCTCCGTTGGTGCCTTTCAAACTCCCGGTTGAAATGCAGTTCTCGATAATGCTCTGCACCATTTCGTCAGCGGCTCTGGCGAAATCCTGGATGTTGATTTCATCCACGTTAGCGATGAGCCGAGAGCTGTCGCTGTCTACATATTGAGTTTTTGGGGATGAGCAGCCTGTCGTTAATAAGGCTACACAGGTCCCCGTTAGTGCGATTGTCAGGATTGATTTGAACATATTAAAAAGGGTGTAATATAAGGTTTAGCGTTCCATGGATTCCAGGAATGTGAAACGAAAATCTACAGCTTTAGGTGAGGTGGCCAAAACTGCAATATTCCGTTTTTGTCCCCCTTCAATTTGGATGGGTGTCCGGTTGGCCAATGGGGAGGTGATAATCATGCCGTCCTGATCAAACCATTCAACGCGGTAGGTGAATGCTTTCATGCTCCGAGTGCGGTTGTAGATTTGAATTTGAACTTTTTTATAACCCGCTTCAGTAAAAGATTCGTTAACTCCGATAACGTAGACGTTTCGGCTTAAGCTCGGATCCGTGATGATCCGCTTGTCAGCGACCATGTATGGAATCCCTTCCGGTTGAGCTGCCTCAACTGTGTTTATTGAACGCGTTGCACAGCCGGCGGATAGGAGGATAGCTCCCAACGCAGCCATAGCGAATATGATTTTGGTTTTCATAAAAGTAAAACAGGTATTCGAATAATGTATCAGGGTATTTGCCGGACTTATTAGTCTTCTTCAGTGTCATCCAAAGATGCCGGACGAACGATCATTCCCTTTTCGATGCCGAGATCATCACCCACGATTTTCAAGGTACTGATTTTGGCTTTCACGGAGGTAACTTTTGCTTTGCAGAGAAGCGTTTCTTCTTCCCCCAAAGACTCTCCCGTATCAGGGTCAATCATCTCTTCGCCCACAGCGTAAACGGCCCAGAGTTGTCCGCGCTGAATGTCTGTCCCATCGCCTCGATTAATAGTAATAGTGCCATTGCTGCTTACGGCGACTACTTTAGCCGGGTACACAATGTCAGTTATACATTTGACCAGTTGATCGGCCATTTTTCGAGAAGCTTGGGATATCATTTGGTCAGTGTTTGCCCCTTCATCTGACAAGGTGGCCGTGTTGATATTTCTGCGCATCTCATTGGTAATTGTCTGTGTGGAGGCCTCCAGAAGCTGGCCTGTGGTACTGTTGTAGAGTTTAGCGATAGCCGAAACCCTGAATGAACGGATGTTCATCTGGCGTTCATTATCGATTTTGATCATTCTCGACCGGTCCTGGAAATCATCCAGTGAAGCGACCAAGACATATTTGGCTCCGGTCATTTTCCCAATTTTGGCACCCGTTTTGGAATCCACATTACCGGATTCCGCAAAGTCTTGCTCGGCCCTGATCGCATCGAAGTCTACATCGCTGCGGCCTACGATTTGAAACTTGCGGGCGGCACTGATTCGTTCAATTAGGACCGAGTCCAATGATTGAGTAAAGCGGTATAGTTCAGAAACTTTACCATCAGTCTTGACCTTGCTTTCCAGAGAGGGGGTTGCTTTTATTGTTGAGATGCTTAAAGTTTCTTTCCCGGCGACGGCCGTTGTGCCTTGGGCTAGGGCGGTACTATGGGTCCCAAGGTAAAGGAGAAATATGAGAGCAATTGAAGTCGAAAACTGTTTAATCGTTTTCATGGTTTATTTTAAGTTTATTGCATTAGAACCTTATAACAAGTTTGAGCAAAGCTACTTTTTCTTCCGAAAAGGCCAACGCCATCAGAAGAGCTCCATCCCTGGTATCGTACAAAGAGAGAGCATGATTCTCAACCTTTTTTTAAATCTGTTTTGACAAATACGTTAGGGTTATCCGATAATTAGAGCGTAGGTTTTTGGGCTATAAAAAAGCCATTATCAGAATTTTTTATTCCTCAACTTCCTCATACTGTAAACGTAAAAAGCGTTCGAGAAGAAAGTCACCATGAAAAATAGAATAGTTGTTTTGATATCGGCGGTCTGGTTAGTCTTGAGTATGACGGCTTATTCTCAAGATGAGAAGGTTGCTCCAAACTCTGAGCAGAACCAGAAGGTTGAGGCTCCTCAAGCCCCCAAACACTTGTATGCAGCGCTTTTCGTGATCGATAGCATGGATTGTGCCTCGGAAAAGCAGCTTGATACTTTTCGAAGCATTGTAAGTAGCCGGATGGCACAAACAGGTTTTTCCGTTATTAACCAGGATGTAGTGATTGAAGCGTTACGCAAAAAGGGACTATCCCTTTCACCGGATACTTTGGGTGCTATCACCCGGGAAGGAACAGCTTTATCTTTGTCGGAACTGATGGGCGCAGACTACCTCATTATTGCGCGTTTGCTTGGTTATCAAACCCAGAGAAAATCTTACAGCCGAGGGCAGACCGCTACCGAGATGGATATTTACAAACTCCATGTTGGCTATGAAGTGCTGACAGGGGATAACGGCTCTTCTTTTATGAGCGGAGCTATCAGCCCGCAGAAAGTAGAGCGCACTACCGAAAATCTGGCTGTTTACGACAGCGACCGTATGCTTGAACTGATGGGGGAAGCGGCTGATCAGATTTCTCTGGAGATACAAGGGAAGCTCAACGAGCTTAAGGTGGCTCAGGCTGTCCCCGTTCCGGAGCGTGTGCTAATGCCCTTCACTGTAAATTGTGTGATAGCGGACCTTTCTCTGGCTCCACTTACGATGCCGCTCTTTTGGATCAATAATGACGGAACTTTGGGCACGCCTGAAAAAGGGGTCAAGAATCTTTCTCTGTATGCAGATGGGGCAATCGTTGAGCTTGATGGCGCGATGATAGGCACAACGCCGGGCACCTTTGAAGCCAAGCCGGGAGTACACAAGCTCACAATCAGTCGTGAGGGGAACAAACCCGTCGTCAAAACAGTCAATATCAAGAAGCAAAGCTCAAACCCGCAAGAGTTCAATATAGCTGTTTCTCCAACCGAAGCGGAATTGCAAAAGTTAAAAGAGGGGATTCTCTTTTTCCAAAAACTCCTGGAACGCAATCAGAGGAGAGAAATAGAATTGGCGCGCGAAAGCGCCATAACCGATCGGATCAGGGCTGAAACAGACATGGCCTCTCGTTTGACAGATGCTGAAGCTCAAAGAATAGTCAGCTATGGTAAGATGCTTGAGCAGAGCGGATATCGTGTTGACATCAAGGCTAATTACCAGGGAAAATCTCCCTATGACGGGGGGATTATGCACTGGTATGAAATGAACAAAAATACGCTCTTCAGGTAAGAAAAAGCAGCTTTCTGAAAAGGAGAAAGGCCGTCAGGGGAGTTTTCGGCTCCAGATGATCATCCTCTTTCCGGGGACGACCGATTTCACATAAACCAAATTATGGCCTTTAGGGTTTGGAAGAGTGAGGGTTGATGCCTGGTAACCACGCGTTTCAGCTATGTGCAAGACTCCGTCAGACGGTGTGGGAACGCGGCAAACCTGGAAATCATGGGGGAGTAGGGTCCAGCTTCTCGTATCAGCAATGTTGATTGTGGTCTGAGCCGCATAAATTGCCAAACCTCCAATTAACTGAGCAACATCGTTGCCGGTACTCTTCAATGCCTGATTTGCAGCGATAGAACTGGCCTGCTTAATAACGACGGTAGCGATCGTGCGCGCAATGATTTTAGGGAGTTCAGCCTTAAAGTCGGCAGCGAAAATATTATCCATGTTTGCCAGAAGAGAGGTTTCTTCGGTTCGGTTATCTGCAGTGACTCGCAGGGAATTTTTCTGATTGGGATAGGTTTGAAAGACGGGGAAAGCGACACTGACGGGATAAATACCTCCGGCGATGGGGAGCGGCAGATCTATTCTCGTTTGATCCAGGAAAGGGGCCTGTCCGTTTTCAAAAATGACGTAGGTGAAATTTTGCGAAGGGGCGCTTCCGTTTAACAGGTTTTCCACCAGTTCTAAATCAGCTTTCACGAATTTGTTATTGTGGGCAAAAGAAGCTGCCTGTTCCAAGGCTTTGCGGGAAATCTCCAAGTCGCTTGTGTCAGTTGAATAAATGAGAAAGAAGATACCACGCAGGTAGGAGGTAAATGGATTCACATAATCGGCAACCGGCTCAAGTGTGTTTAAATTTGTATAAAGGTCTTTGGCCTTGGATTGAACCTCACTATCTTGGACTGCAGGGGCAGCCTGGCTGTTGTTCTTGATCTCTTCCTGTTCTTTTTCAATCCGCTTGGCGTTTTTCCTTACGGCATCCTGCTGCCTCTGATAGGCCTTGTTCAGGTGAACTCGGGCCTGTTCGCTGTTGCCCAGTATGATGTGATCAAGGCCCAGGTAGGTGCTGGCCATAATTCGATCGGTAGTCCATCCCTCGTAAACAATGTTAGCGGGATTGCTGAATGCCGAAAGTGCTTCCTGTCCCAAATGAATATCCGCCGATCTTTCCTCAAACTCCCTGATCAACTGATCTGCGCCGTTGAGCAGAGCGGAGCTTTCCTCTAAATTCTGACAAGTGCGGAAAGAGGTCGCTTCCTCCAGTCTCCATAGTAAAGCATCCTTACCTTTATCGTGATTCTCGCCTTTTGCTTTCTTCCTGGCTTTTTCGGAAAGCAATTTTTGAGCTGTGTCAAACTCGCCAGCGCGGTAAGCCGCAGTGATTTTTTTTGTTTGATTTTTATAGCTGACGCACCCGGAAAGGAGCACAGAACAGAGAAGCATCAGCAAAAATGCCAAGGGGAAATGAATACCTATTTTTGCTTTTTCATTCATCTTTGCAGTAGTTTCAAAGAGGACGTATTTTGATTATACTCTCGGACAAAGTCAACTTTTTTACAGACTGTTGATGAGGTAAAACGATCGCCGCATTGCCTCAATAAATCACGCAGGCTCAGTAGTGTATACATTGAAAGTAGAGCGTTTTGTAGTGGCAGCGTGGGGGCGGAATTTGATCGAGAAATCTCTTCGACAAAATAGAATCAATTGCATATCCTATCGCCCATGTTATTGCGTAATTTAGACGCTTCATTACTCGAACTGGTCCGCCGTACTTCCGCAGAATTGCCGGAAGATATTAAGCGCGTGATAAATCAATCCCTTCAGCGCGAAAAGAAAGGCAGTGTGGCTTGGAACACGTTTTCAATTATTGAGAAAAACATCCAACTGGCTAAAGAACGCTCACTGCCAATCTGCCAGGATACCGGCTCTTGTCTATTCTATGTAGATTGTCCGGTGGGTTTAGATCAAATTGCTTTCGCCGAAGTTGCCCGCGCTGCCGTTAAAGAGGCAACGTTGAAAGGGTATCTTCGTCAGAATTCTGTGGATAGCCTGACGGGGAAAAACAGCGGTACCAATCTTGGACCGGGAGCTCCTGTTTTTCACTTTCACCAGCACGCATCGCCCGAACTTAGAGTCCGTTTGATGCTTAAAGGCGGCGGATGCGAAAATGTTGGACAGCAATATTCTCTGCCTATGGAATCGCTGAAGGCTAACCGTGATCTGGCCGGCTGTAGAAAAGTAATTTTGGATTCTGTTTTAAAGGCGCAAGGCAAAGGTTGTGGCCCGGGGGTATTGGGGGTATGCATTGGCGGAGATCGAGCGACAAGCTATGAGCATTCCAAAGAACAGCTGCTCAGAAAATTGGATGATACTAATTCGAATCCGGATTTGGCTCAATTGGAGGAGAGGGTATTGAAAGAAGCGAACCAGATGGGCATTGGTCCCATGGGTTACGGTGGGGAAGTGACACTGCTTGGAGTAAAGATCGGTGCTCTGAACCGTCTGCCGGCCTCTTATTTTGTATCTATCAGTTATATGTGCTGGGCGTTCCGTCGGCAGGGTGTCAACCTGGATGGAAACGGAGAAGTTCAAAACTGGCTATATTAATTCTATACTTTAAAAAATATGATTCAATTAGAAGCACCTTTTACAGAAGAGAAAATTCGCGCTCTTAAACAGGGCGATGAAGTTGAAATTACGGGCGTCATTTTTACCGGGCGCGACGCTGCTCATAAATATCTGCATGAAGGCGGCGCATTGCCTGCGGGAATGAGTCTGCAAAATAAAATCGTCTACCACTGCGGTCCGGTAGTGGTTAAAGACGGGCAGGGGAATTGGAAGGTCGTGGCTGCCGGGCCCACCACATCTATCCGTGAAGAACCCTACCAAGGCGACATTATCAAACAGTTTGGTCTTCGCGCTGTCATTGGTAAAGGCGGCATGGGAGAAAGAACATTGGCTGCGTGCAAAGAATTCGGTTGTGTTTATTTACACGCCGTAGGCGGTGCTGCACAGGTGTTGTCCACTCACATTCAGAAGGTCAAAAACGTTTATTTCATGGAAGAATTCGGATCTCCGGAGGCGATGTGGGAATTGGAAATAGTGAAATTCCCCGCTTTGGTTACGATGGATTCTCACGGGAACTCTCTTCACAGGGAAATCCTTGCCACAAGCACGAATGTTTTTAATCAGCTGGTGAATTAATTCATTACACTTATTCCTGATAAAAAAAGAGGGCTCCTTATTGGGAGTCCTCTTTTTTCATGTATGCCACAAATCAAAGGTGTGCCGGCAAATGCAAGAGGGGCTAGAAAACGAGCCCCTCTTTATCAGAGCAGGGAAAGCCTGCTCGTGTGACAATCTTTAATTCTTTTTAGCGGGAGGCGTATTGACAGAGTCTTTCTTAATGATTTCAGGTTTTGCACCCTTTTCCATTTCTTCCTTGGAGGGAATCTTGACTATGTCGCTGGTGACCGGTTTAGCCGGTTCAGGTTTGGTGAAAGAAATCAGTTCTACTTCAAAAATGAGAGTTGAATTGGGTTCGATTCCCCGATTGCCTCTTTCTCCGTATGCCAACTCAGCAGGAATATAGAATTCATATTTGGCTCCCGTTTTCATGAGCTGCAAGCCTTCGGTCCAACCCTTGATTACACCCTTAAGGGGGAATGTGGCCGGCTTATTACGCTTATAGGAACTGTCAAATTCAGTTCCATCCAAAGTGGTTCCCCTATAATTGACTGTAACGGTATCTTCAGCTGTGGGCTTGTCGCCTGAGCCTTCTTGAACGACCTTATATTGCAAGCCGCTCTCTGTGGTTTTGACTCCTTCTTTGGCTTTATTTGCATCAAGGAATTCCTTCCCTTTTTTCAGATTGCGTTCAGCCATTTCCTTTTGTTTGATCTCGGCCTTGGCGCGAAGCTCGGCTTGGAACTTGGTCATAATTTCCTGCATTTCCTCTTCAGAAAAAACATTGGTCAAACCGGCATAACCGTCTTTGAAGCCGGCTGTAAAAGTGTCCACGTCCACCTCGACAAATTGGCGGAACATGCTTGACCCGTAGTTTTGGCCAATAATATAGCTGACTTTTTTAGAATCGGTATCCAAGGATTCTTTTGCCACTCCGGCATTCACACTCAACGCAGCAACCAAGAGGCTGCCGAACAATAATATTTTTTTCATATTTCTAATCTATTCTAAACTATTTCAATAATTCCTGGCAGGCCACCTTAAGTTGTGCCAGGTGTGCCTGACTTCTGGCTTCAATGTAACACCTGAAAATCGGCTCGGTTCCGCTAGCTCTGAAAGCAACCCATTCGCCCTCAGGCAGAAGAAACTTGAAGCCATCAATTTTATTCAAATTCTGAACTTCGAAATTACCAATTTTCTCTAATCCTGCTCCCAGAAACTTGAGGATCCCATCCTTCTTTTCTGGTGCAATAGAAATGTTGATGCGATCGGTATAGTAGTAACCGGCTTTGTCCTGGATTTCTTTCAGTATTGTCTGCAAGCTGCGCCCTTCCTTTGCTACTAACTCAGCCATGAGAAGGGTAGCTAAAATTCCGTCTTTTTCGGGTACGTGGCCTTTTACACTGAGCCCACCGGATTCTTCGCCTCCCACGATAACAGGTTCAGATTCCATTAGGGCACCAATGTATTTGAAGCCAACAGGAGTTTCATGGACCTTTACACCGTAGATATTCGCAACCGCATCCACCAGGTGACTGGTGGGAGCAGTGCGGACGACTGAACCAGTCCAACCCCGATTTTTAACAAGGTGATACAGTGCCAATGCCAGGACCTTGTTGGGGTCAATAAAGCTTCCGTCCGAATCCACAACTCCAAAACGGTCTGCATCTCCATCCAAGCCTAGTCCGAGGGATGCTTTTCCTTCTAAAATTAGGTCCGTGGCTGCCTTCATTCCTTTCTCATTGGGTTCGGGCCTGCTCCCTCCAAAAAGAGGGTTTTCTTCATCGTGCAACCGATAAATATGAATTCCGGCTTCCTCCAGGAGTGTATCCAGATACCCACGTCCGGCCCCGTAGAGGAGCTCAACGGCAATGGTGAAACGACTTTTGGCGAGTACGTTGAAATCTATAAACTTTTTAATTTCAGCAAAATAGAGCTCGCGAGGATTAATGGTGGCGCAGCGGTATTCCCCCGGGCGCTTGACCGTAGGCTCCCAGCCGGTTTCCTGAAGTTCAGCAATACGTGCCTCCAGTAGACGGGTGATCTCCTCTGGAGCACCAGTACCATCCGACGTGGAGAACTTAATCCCTTGATAGGTATAGGGATTGTGGCTGGCCGTTAGATTCAATCCGCCTAAAGCTTTTTTGTGGCGAATCAGGAAGGAGATAACCGGAGTGGGGGTAGGACCTTCGCAAAGGAGTGGTTCAAAACCATTTTGTTCCAGGATTTCCGCCACTGCCAGAGCAAACTCTGACCCTAAAAAACGGGCGTCGTGTCCCAGTACCACCAAGGGCTTCAGCGCAGCCAAAGGGGATGCGGGATTAGTACGCTCATTCTTCAGATAATCTGAAATTGCCTGAGCGACTATCCTGAGATTCGCGAACGTGAAATCTCTGGCGATCAGACCTCTCCAACCAGAAGTTCCGAATTTTATGGAATCATGCGGTTTCATTTACCAATAAGGGGCTATTATTTAACGAATTGTAGGGCTTTTTTGCGCCACGCATGGGCAAGGCCTACACCCAGCACCAGCACAAACCCTAAAACAGCTACCAGCATTAACATCGGGCTTTCGAGTAGCATTTCCCGGTAGACTACCGCAACGGCGTATAAGAAAACAACTTCGATGTCGAAAAGAATGAAAAGCATCGCTACTCGGTAGTACCTGACGGATACAGGCGGAATATCGTCCGTCATTGCTGGCAGACCGCACTCATAAGCAGAATCTTTGACAGCGGACCTGCGGGCCCGCTTGGCAATCAAATGATGTACTCCCAACATCCCGCCTACTACGGCCAGCACGGCCAGGAGCAGGATGAGCACCGCCAGATATTGTACGATTTGTCCCAATTCCATACACAGATTAAACCGTCTCCGCCTCCTGCTTGCAAGCACCATTTTAGGGGATGGTCATTTTCCTGGTGGCGATTTCTGACACTAGTCTTAGAAAAGAACGACGGGGGGAAACCAGAAGTTTCCCCCCGTACACTACTCAGCCTGGAAGAAAGCATTTTTCAATGCAGGGGATATTAGCAGACTTGTGTCTGTCCCTTTAGAATGGAACAGACGGAAAGAGCACGCGGCAGAGTAAAACTCTAATCCGCAATACGCATGAGAGAAAGCAACATTCATGCCAAACATTCGATCCTAAAAAAATACGAAAAAATCCTTAGGATATTCTCATATCTCTGTGAGCCGATGAAAGGCAGAACTGCGTTAAATAAAAAGTATTTGAATGGAGCGGGCGAAGAGGTTCGAACTCTCGACATTCACCTTGGCAAGGTGACGCTCTACCAACTGAGCTACGCCCGCATTTGTTGGAGGTCAGCGCTGCTGACGGGCAAAATCATACAGAGTAGAGAGCATAATGCAAGTGGTTTTTAAAAAAAATCTGACAATCGAGGTGCATTTTCAAAATCAAGTGCTTTGGTCGAGTTGCTTCGTCTTTGTGAAGGGTGCATGGCGGATAGACTTCTAACCCGTTGGTTCTGAGGTTTTCTTTTTGTGGCGGTTTTGCGGTTTCTCTGGTATCTTTAGGACTGCGGAAAGCTCTAAGCAGAGCTTCCGGCCAACAGAAAAAAAAGGACCTTAAAAAGTGTTAGGTGATAGAGACTATATGCGCCCGGAGTTCCAATGGGTGCGGAGGCGGAGGCCTATTTGGGAACTGAATGCAGTGTTCCTGTTAATGGCAATCAATATCGGCGTGTTTGTATGTGACGTAATTTTAAAAAGCCAAAAAATAGAACTGTCTGACTACCTTGCTCTCAGCGTAGAGGGTTTGCAGAAGGGTTATATATGGCAGATATTGACCTTCCAGTTTATGCACGGTGGAATCATGCATATTTTCCTGAATATGCTGACTCTTTATTTTATCGGAAGAATGCTGGAGGCTGGCATAGGGAAGAAGGAGTTTTTACGGCTTTATTTGATTTCGGGTGCATTTGGCGGCTTGCTTCAAATAGGGTGCAGTTGGATTGCTCCGCAACACTTTGGTTCCGCAGCCGTCGTTGGGGCCTCTGCCGGTGTTTTTGGTGTGGTGGGCGCATACGCGGCTCTTTATCCTTATCAGCGATTAACGTTGCTTCTGTTTTTCGTTATCCCCATAAGTATGCAGGCTAAAACCTTGATCTATCTAGCCGGTGCGATGGCTCTTTATGGGATGATTTTCCCGGGGGACCATATTGCCCACGCGGCCCACTTGGGCGGAATGATTTGCGGGATTCTCTATTTAAGGTCCCATCATTTGTTGGCTTGGCGCCGACCGCACAATACAGGGCCACGGGGGAATAATAATTCGAAATGGTTTTCGACACCTGTTCAGAGTTTTAAAATATATGGCGGTGCGGCTCCGGTGGAGAAACAGACTCGTCCTGAACAAAGCAGAACTGTAACTGTGGTAGATGTAGCGGAGGAGGACGACTTCATGGAAAAAAAGGTGGATCCAATCCTGGACAAGATCACCCGGCAAGGAATTCAGAGCCTAACAGCTGAAGAACGTGAGATTCTGGAAAAAGCCCACAAGCGAATGAAAAGGGATTAGAGAATGTACCCGATACTTTCGTTTGATCAGATGCGGCTATGGGAAGAGCTCTCCTGGAAGCAGGGGATTCGACAGGATGCGGTTATTTATCAAGCGGGGGTAGCTGTTGGTAAATCTGTTTTAGAGTGGATTCAGCGGGGAGGAATAGAAAGAGTATTGGTCTTGGCTGGGCCGGGGCATAACGGAGACGATGCTCGAGTTGCAGCAGAGTATCTTTCTGACTTTATCGCAGTTCAGGTGCTGGATATTAAAAAACCTGAAGAAGGACTTCGACAATTAAAAAGTCTTTTCTCGTCTCCCTCATCTCCGGTCAGCACCCCGCAAGTAATCATAGATGGACTTTTTGGAATAGGTCTGAGCCGTCCGCTGGAGGGTGATTGGTTGGAGTTGATCAGGCTGGTTAATTCGCTCCGGCTGCCAGTGATCTCCGTGGATACTCCATCCGGGCTGAATACGGAAGGCAACCCTTCCCCGGAAGCCATCAGGGCGGCTTGCACATTGACTCTGGGCGCTCCCAAAAAAAGCCTGGTTTCATATAAAGCCTCAAATTACACGGGTGAAATACGTGTTCTTCCTTCGATCGGTTTGGCTGAATGCTCTGAAGATTCAGACATATACTGGCTGGAGAGCTCAGATTTCAAAAACCTGTTTCCTCCCAGAGTGCTGAATTCACACAAGGGCAATTATGGGCATCTTTTAATTATTGCGGGGAGTCTGGGCTATCATGGTGCGGCGGTACTGGCGGCAAAAGCAGCCTGTGCCGGAGGACCGGGGCTTATCAGTGTTTGCACTCAGCCTGATGTGTATATACCCGTCGCCTCTCAGCTGCAGGTGCAAATGGTGCATCCCTGGTGTCAGGGATGGAAAGTTCCGGAAAACGTCACGGCTATTTTGGTTGGGCCTGGACTGGCTTCAGATCGTATTCCGGAAGCATTTTGGGAGTGGGTTGGTTCTTTGTGGCAAAATGCGGCTTTGCCAATCATAGCTGATGCGTCTGCGCTGGACCGTCTGCCTCAAAGTGAGACCAAAGGAGTGAGAGTCATTACTCCCCACCCGGGCGAAGCCGCCCGCTGCTTGCAAATATCGACTGAAGAGGTGCAGCGGGATCGGTTGGGAGCTTTGCGGAAACTTTCGCAGCAGTATGGCGGTGCCACGGTGGTTTTAAAGGGGTATCAAACTCTGATCGGCCAGGCATCGGGGAAAATAATGTTGAATCCCACGGGGACTCCCTCTCTGGCTCAGGGAGGAACCGGCGATGTGCTGGCAGGCTTTTTAGGTGGATTACTGGCTCATCCTCTTCATGAGGAGGGTACCCTTTGCAGAAAGACTTCCTATGCCGTATACAGACATGGTCTAAGCGCTGAAAAGTTGGATCAAAAAATGAGGCACGGTTTTCAAGTAGGTGAAGGTTCGCCGAGCGCCAAGTGGACTGCGGAAGATTTGATTCAAGAGTTGTAAAAAGAATTATAATAAGGAGAAAAGCATAAAATGAGGATTACCGGTGGTGAGGCTCGTGGCAGAATTATTAAGGTTCCAAAGGGATTTGCGGTCAGGCCAACGCCGGACATGATGCGACAAGCGATATTCAACAGCTTGGGCGGAAATGTATGCGGAGCTCGCGTTCTGGAGCTCTTTGCCGGGAGTGGGGCTTTGAGTTTGGAGTGTATGAGCCGAGGCGCGCGGGGCTCGATTTGCGTTGAGAAAAGTCGTTATCATGCCGATATTTTGCGTTCTAACTGGGAAATCTGTGGCTTTGATCGCCAATCGCTATCACTCAGGGTTCAAGATGCATATGTAGCTTTGGAACAACTAGCAAGTTTGGGAGAGACTTTTGATCTGATTTTGGCAGATCCTCCCTACGGGGAAAAAAATATAGGAGTTCGTTCTAATTCTTTTGCACAAAAACTACTGGATATTTCTTCACTGAAGAAGCTTTTGAAACCGGATGGGCTTTTTGTTTTGGGCCATCCTTGCCGAGAGACTTTAACAGTGGAGTCGCCTTGGAAAGAGGTGAAGAAATTGCATCACGGAGACAACGTGATGAGATTTTTCAAAATATCGGATGAAGAAAGGAATAACCATGAAACGGGTGAAGTGGCTGTTGACTAAGGGGTGTGCGGGGCTTCTCTTTTTTTGGGTGTTAAGTCTTGCAGACGCAGTAGCCGTTGCCCCGGCGGGAACACAAAAGGCAGAGGTTTTGCCTGTTATTTCGCGCCAACTGGGGGAATGGAATCCGGAGGGGCTAGGGAATCATCGTGCTGTTGTCATAGCCGAAGAGGCTGCTGAGGTTATCTGGGCACGCGTTGCGTGGAGGCGAATTGATCCGATGCCTGAATTTAAGGGGATTGTCGTGGCTTTTCCCAAAACAGGTGTTCCTGTAGAGAATGTTTTAGCGTCTACCATTTCACCTGAGTATGGGGATGTTTTTTTTGAAGCAAAGGAGCCCGGGGAGTATTACGTCTATTACATGCCCTACAGGGAAGTGAAAAGAGATTGGAATCCCTTTCCGGAATATTTTGAAACAAAACAGCCTTCTCCCTTATGGCTTGCAAAAGTGGAGCCCATCGCACAGGAGGTTTCGAAAGGTGATATTCCCAAAAACGTAATCCGAGCTGCAACTCTTCGCCTGGAGTCCAATGGTAAATCCAACAGCTTTTGCGAAATGGAAATTCCGGCAACAGTTGAAGAAAAGGAAAGTTTTCTCTCTGGTCTTGAAGATCGCAGCATCGTTTTTTTTCAGGAACCCGTTTCGAGCCCCATCAGGAAAGGCGATAAAATGCCCGTGCATTGGGTTCATTCGGGGCCGCAGGTTGAGTGTCGAGCGTCCGGAAGGCCGGGAGAACTTCTGTTTTTTCAGCTTGGAGCAGTCGCCACTAAAAAGGATTTGATTTGCCTGCAAATGGGATGTATCGGGTTGCAGGACTCTCAGGGACAGCTGATTCGAGATTTATTGCCCCGTTGTTACAATTTCGGGGGGATCGATTTCCAAGGTCATCCGCTTATGAAGGATGTTTTGTTGAAGAAATCAGAAGTGCTTCCTCTTTGGTTTTCGATTCGTATTCCCGAAGATACTAAAACCGGTACCTATAAAGGGGAGCTTGTTTTTAGTGCTGATAATCTTCGTCATACTTCCTTGCCCTTACATCTGGTGGTTACGGAAAAGCGCAATGAATCCGAGGAAGCGTATGCAAATGCATCCTTGGCGCGAGTTAATTGGCTCAATTCCGAGGCGGGATTGAATGGGAACCCGTTAGAAAAATATCCGAAAATTACAGCTGAGGGGGATGTATTACAGGTCAATAATCATAGTATATTGGTTGCTTCAAATGGTCTGCCGGCACAAGTTGACGACACGCTTTTCGCCTCACCCATGGAATTCGCTGTGAAGTTGAAAGATGGGGATTGGCTGCAATGGACGAATCTTCCTGTATTGTACAGTCAGGAAAATAATTGGCACATAGGCTGGGAGTCGATTAGTTATGCAAAAGGGGTCGTTTTGCATTCTTTCGCCGAGGTGGAAGCGGATGGAATGATAGGTATGCGTTTCGAACTTTCGTCGAAAAGGGATTTCGTTTTGGAAGATGTGCAGCTTTCTTTTCGCTTCCGTGAAGAGTCGGTTCCTTACTTTATGGGGATGGGGTGTAGAGGAGGTAAACGCCCAGACTACTTGGATTGGAAATGGGGGAAAAATGCAAATTCATTCTATTGGATAGGAGATGTTTCACTTGGGCTCTATTGTAAACTGCTGGATGTAGGGGAAAAGCAAGATATTTACTTTATGCCTGAACCCTATCGGGATTGGTGCGGAGATGGTGTAGAGGGAAGAGTTGAAGTGCGGCCTCAGTCAGACCATCTAAGCTTGGCAGTTCATACCGGGAAGATGGTTTTGACTGCAGGTGAAGATCGGGTATTCCGGCTAAATCTGATGCTGACGCCTTTCGGGAAGCGTGATTTGAAAAGAGCTTCTCAAAAAGTTTACGCTGCCGGAATTGAAAAATATCTGGATGATTCAAACATGGGTAAAGATGCTGACCGTGTTGTGGTGGGGTATGATGAAAAATTAAACCCTTATTTAAATTATCCATTCGCATCGGAAGAGTCTCTTAAGGAAGTGATGGCTAAGCTCCACGGTGCGGGAAAGAAAGCTCAGTTTGTGATTGGGACTCGTGAGATACCCTATCAAATCAACGAGTTTTGGCCACTGTGGTCACTGGATAATGAGATTTTCACCTATGGGATTGGATTGAAGGGCGTGCAGAAGGAGCATGGTTTTGGTTATGCACAAGTGCCGATTCCTTTCATCGGTAACCCTTGGCTTTGTGAGCATTTGGGCGAAGGCTATAGTGCTTCCTGGCGTACGACGAACGCTGAAGGGGATGAAATCGTAACTTTGGGGATTAACCCTTTGAGTCGTTGGCAGAATTTTTATTTAGAGACCGTCCGCCATCTGTCAGATAACCTTCATGTTGATGGAATACGGACAGACTTGACCGATCGTCGGATAACGCGGCGGCTGCGTTCTTTGCTTGATGAGGTTTGCCCGGATGGGTTCTTGGATACAATTACCGGGAATAATTTTCGACCTGAAAATGGAATGATTAACCCTATGGGGCAATACCTGGAAAGTTTACCCTTATTGGATTCGATTGTTTTCGCGGACGGTTTTTCCTACGGAGCCGGGCCTGATTACTATCTTGTGGAGTTGAGCGGTGTTCCTTTTGGAGTGAACGCCAGTTTCTATACGGATGAACTTTATAAGTCGCTCCTTTATGGGGTGCTGCCACAGATGCGTAAAGAGGATAGGGGATTAGAAAATCTTTGGAGGTTTTGCGACACGTTTTGCTTGGAGGAGAGCACTTTTACGGGCTATTGGCAGAGTCCTTCTCCTTTGGAGATAGAGGATAAAGGCATTCTGGCTTCCGTTTATAAAAAAGGCTCTCAAGTGCTGATTGTCATTGTTAATTGGGGAAGCCTCAATTGGAGTTTGACATTAGGTTCAAAGGATATGAAACGGCTAGGGCTGGATCCGGAGCGCTCGCTTATCGGGATGCCCAAAATCCTGGGGCTGCAAACAGGCAGTAAATTCTCTTCAATTGTAACGCATACGCTGGCTCCAGGCGAAGGGGCTTTGTTTTTGATTCAGGAAAAACGTTAATGGCGAAGAAAGTCATTAGGCTTGAGGGTGTCCGTGAACACAATTTACAGAACCTGTCTCTGGAGCTTCCTCACGGGAAGTTCATAGTGGTTACGGGTGTCAGCGGATCAGGGAAAAGCACGCTGGCGTTTAATGTGCTTTTTTCAGAAGGACAGCGTCGTTTTCTGGATTCCATGAATGCCTATGCGCGGCAGTTTGTTCAGCAGCTGCCGCGAGCGGACTTAGACTTCATTGAAGGAATTCCCCCTTCAGTGAGCATCGAACAGCGATCCACGCGAGGCGGTGGAAAGAGTACGGTTGGCACACTCACCGAAGTTTATCATTTTTTCCGACTCCTCTATTCCCGCCTGGGTATTCAGTATTGCGAGAATTGCGATATCCCGATTACAGGGGGAACTCGAGCGAGTGTGATTGAGATAGCTCAGAAGGATTTTGCCAAAATCGGGAACGAGAGAGTTGTCTGCCTGGCTCCAATTTTGAGAGGGCGTAAAGGCACGCATATTGAACTTCTGCAAAAGATAGAAAAGCAAGGTTTCAAGCAAGTTAGGGTGGATGGAGAGTATCATTTTCTCAACCCCGTTCCCAAGCTAAGCCGCTACAGCGCTCATGATATTGACGTCGTTATTTTTTCAGAGTTGCCTGCTTCTGCTCAGTTGGTGGAGAAGCTCAACGTTGCTTTAAATGTAGGGAAAGGTGTTTTCTCTCTTTCCACTTTCGGAGGAGAAGAAAAGATATATTCGGCCCATCGTTCTTGCCCTCAGTGTGCGCGCTCATATCCACAATTGGATCCTTACGATTTCAGTTTCAATAGCCCGCGTGGATGGTGCCCCAACTGCCGTGGGTTCGGTGAAACGTTCTATTTGCCGGATGTGAAACGAGGCGCCAGAGCTGAAGATATAGAAGAATCCTGGTTTAGCTGGATGGAGGAAGAACGGGAGGTTTGCCGGGAGTGCAACGGCTCAAGGTTAAAGTCAATGTCACGGAAGGTCCGATTGCCCGGCGAGTGGTTTAATGGGATCTCTAGAGGGCCCTCTTTGGTGGAACTGGTTGCCATGAATGCAGCGCAGGCATTGGAATTATTTTCCAGAATGGAGGTTAAGGATGAATTTGCTCTCAACATAGTGAGGGATATTCTTCCTGAAGTGAAAAGTCGACTTTCATTTTTAAATAAAGTGGGCCTGGATTACCTTTGTCTGGATCGTGGAATACCTACTTTAAGCGGTGGTGAGGCCCAGCGCATTCGCCTGGCTGCCCAATTGGGGTCTACCTTGAGTGGTGTCCTTTATGTGATGGATGAGCCGACGATTGGTCTTCACGCCCGTGATAATGCACTCCTGATTTCCAGCCTCAAAAAGTTGCGCACTCAAGGTAATACATTGGTGGTTGTGGAGCATGATGAAGACACGATACGCGAAGCTGACTACCTGGTGGATATGGGCCCGGGAGCCGGAGTTCGAGGTGGAAAAATCGTTTTTCACGGTACTGTTAAAGAGCTGCTGAGGTGTAAAAGTTCTCTGACAGCTCAATTTTTTTCAGATAACCAATGCTCGTTTCCTTCCCGAGGGGAGAGGCGTCCGGTGATCCGGGGAAAATCAGAACAGATCTTAACATCTTCGAATAATAAACCGAATTCTTGGCTGACCCTAAAAAATACCTCGCTTCATAATCTGAAGAATCTTACCGTAAAATTTCCATTAAATCGGTTTGTTGTGGTCACTGGTGTGAGTGGTTCCGGAAAGAGTTCTTTGACCCGTGGCTGCCTGTATCCGGCTTTAAAGCAAAAAATAGTAGAACGCAAAACAAAGGTCTCTTCTCAAAGGAAGAAAGAAAACTTAATAGAGGGTGATCAAACAATTCAAGCGATCTATGAGGTAGATCAATCTCCGATAGGCAGGACGCCTCGGAGTGTGCCAGCCACATACATAGGTTTTTTTGATTTGATCCGAAAAATATTTGCACAAACTCCCGATGCTCGTACCAAAGGTTATCAGGCCGGCCGTTTTTCTTTTAACAGTAAATTGGGTAGATGCGCTGCCTGTGAGGGTGCCGGGCTGATCAAAATTTCTATGAATTTTATGCCCCCGGCTTATATAACCTGTAATGACTGCGGAGGGCGCCGGTTTAATCCGGAGACGTTGGATGTGCGCTATCAAGGCAAGAATATCGACGAGGTATTGAATATGTCCGTAGAAGAAGCCTTGTTTTTTTTCAAAAACCATCCTCGTATTTTAAAATCTCTCAATGCACTTTCCGATACGGGGTTGGATTATATTAAACTCGGTCAGAGCAGTCCGACGCTGAGCGGAGGAGAAGCTCAACGCATGAAACTGGTGACACATCTTTTGGGAGGTCTGGAATCCAAAGCGCAGCAGCTGAGGCGAGCTGAATCCAAGAGCAGCTTTTTTATTTTGGAGGAGCCCACTATTGGACTTCATGCCAGCGACGTAAAAAAATTGGTCACTGTATTGCAGCAATTGGTGGATGCGGGCAATACTGTTTTGGTCATAGAACATAATTACGATCTGATTGCTGAGGCAGATTGGGTGATTGATTTGGGCCCTGAAGGCGGTGAACAAGGTGGTCAAATTGTTGCAGAAGGCACTCCGGAGGAGGTTGCCCGAACACAGACCTGGACCGGTAAATACCTCAAGGAATATTTGGATAGGAAGTCGTCTTTGAAGAAAGCCTGAGTCTTCATTACCCTTTCAAAAGAATCAAACCTGATACCGGCAAAAACCGTATCAGGTTTGATCTTTTCACTATGCTCTCAATAGTGAGGGCTAGAAGCTGATGGGGCGTAATTGTTTGACGGGCGTGTCGTAAGGTTCTTTTTTGCCCATCATAATATCGTAGACATTTTCGTGGGCTTTAATCACCTCTTCGATCATCTCGTGATAGGGGGTGTGAGCTGTGTCTACAAAGCCGATTTGGTAGTTTTCACCATCGAATCGGCCCAAATAAGCTTGGTCGTTCAGAATAAAATAATGAGTCCCCAGCAGGTTGGGATTGGCTGCTCCACGCTCTACATAGCGCCGATATGCCAGTCCACGGTCACGTTGGGTTTCGACAGCACGCAGACCTGTTGAGGGCAATCCGCGATCCAGAGCCCCGAAATGGAATTCACCGATCATGGTGGGCTTATTGCATCTGCGCGCTACTTCATCGACCGAATTTAGATGTGGAATAAATTCGTATGAATTGATCGTGAAAACGTCAAAGACTTCACCCGCCTTATACATTAAATCTGAGGCAATCCATGCATAGCGCATACCCAGATTCAGATGGTGAGGGTCTACCTTGCGAAGTTCCTCAGCCGGAATTTTGACATACGCAGAGACCATTTCTTCAGAGAAACTCCAGAGGTCTTTTTTTGCCTGGGCTGATTTGTCTTCCATCCTGCGGAAGTTTTGGCTGATGAGTTCATCGAAAGATTTCAGATCGGTACCCCAAGCTTTGTTCAGGTCATTAATCTCCCTGTATTTTTCTTTCATCTTAGCAGCCAATGCTGTTCGGGAGGCTGTTCCGGAATTAGCTTCGAGCATCTCCGAAGCGAGGTTAAAGCTGCCAAAACCCCACTCGGGTTCGTTGCGCATGAAATAGCCGATCAACCAGGGATCTTCCTTATACGCCTCCAGCTCTTTAGCGAAGCGGATGGAGTTGCCCAAATATTCCGGACTGAAGACATCCGGGAAATCACGGAAGAGCATTGTTTTTGTTCTGGGAAAGCTGCCCAAAGGAAGGACGTATGGGATTTTTTGTCCTCGAAATGCACCGATATCAGACCAGTTCCCAATGGTGTTAAATCCCCATTGGCTCAGGCGTGCTTTGGTAATGGTACGCCAGTTGTCTTTCCAATTCTGCGGGCCAAAAGCACGAATCAAGTTAGCTACAGGATAGTTTGCGGTCATAGACCCCTGCCAGTCCCGGCCTTGAGCTACTCTAAAATCGCCATCAGGTTCGGGGAGCCACTCAAAGAGTTTTTCCATGCCGGGTAAAATAGTGGCGGATTCACCAGCGCCGACACAATCCATGCCTAGGCTGAAGAAGCCGCATCCCTCGGGGTCGATCATCCACCAGCGGGTTCCATCGTGCTCGACTCGGAAGTAGCCGGAGGCGTCAAAGCGTTTTTTGAGGGTGCCTCCGTATTGACTCAATTGGGTATTGGGTTGATATTTTTTTGCTTTTACCAGTTCATCCTGGAGTTGTTTTTTAAGAGTTTCAATGTTGGGAGTTTTGCCCGGCCAATCTTTTTGGGTGCTTTGCCCCATAGGGTCTACCAGTTTGACGTCCGGAAGCTCAAAGGTGGGCTCAGAATTCAGAAGTGCAACATTGCCAATAAAAAAAGTTTCAGAGGCTTCACGACCTGTATGCTCGATGGTTAACGTCATTCGGTCCAGTTCTTCCAGAGGCAGCCGTCTTCCCTGGACAACTCCTTTCAAACGTGCCGGGTTTCGCTTCATGAACACTTCCTGTGCGCCGAGAAGACTCAAAGGGAAGGTGACTCGCGTTTTGAGCTGAGGCATAATGCCGATTACTGCATTGATTGATTCCTTGGATTCACCCTTGGCATAGGCGCGAAGGGAAAAGATCCCGGAGTGATCACCCTCATAATAGATGTCAAAGGCCAGACATTGCGCTTTATCCCAATCCTCAGAGCGCAATTGAAGGATTTCTTCAGACTGGGTGGATTGAAGTTTCAAGGCAGGTTCTGAAAACTGGGGAGCATTGGTTTCCAGAGTGATGTACTGTTTGCGCCCAGCATCCATGAGAGAGGAGAGCACAAACTCGTGAACGGTCTTATCTTCTCCATAAACGGATGCAGCCTGAGCGCTTAGAGCGCATCCGCAGAGAAGAACTATCAGAGTGTTAAAGATATTCCGCATGGGCAACAATTTAGCAGATTGTCTGTTTCGAAGTCAATGCAGCAAGGGGCGTTTTGAGAAGCTGCAATCGACTGACAAATTTAAAAAATATAATTTTTTATCTTTAGGTTTTTGACAAAATCTCTTCTTCAAGTCATTCTATTTCCATGCCCTACACAAGGGAACAACTGGAGGCGAGAGAGCGGCTAACGCTGGCTCTGTATGCTGAGAAAAGTGATGCCACTCGAGGACGCGTCTACAATGAAGCTCCTGCAGAGTGGAGGACTGATTTTCAACGGGACCATGATCGAGTGATTCATTCACGGGCGTTTCGGCGACTTGAGTACAAAACGCAAGTTTTCCTGAACGGCTCAGGGGATCATTTGCGCACGCGCTTGACCCATACAATTGAGGTGGCTTCCATAGCCCGGAATATAGCTATGGCCTTGGGGCTTAATGAGGAGCTTGCTGAGACGATTGCTTTGGCCCATGATTTGGGGCACCCACCTTTCGGTCATCGAGGAGAAGGCTGCCTTAATCAATTGATGAAAGAGGATGGGGGCTTTGAACACAATATACAAAGCCTGCGCATAGTAGAGTACCTTGAGAGAAAATACCCTCAGTTTCCGGGGTTAAACCTCAGTTGGGAGGTGAGAGAGGGTCTTGCTAAGCACCATACCAGCTACGATTTTCCAGAGTGGACCAGCAAATTTTCTACACCAAGCCCTTCGCTGGAGGCTCAAGTTGCCGATATCGCCGATGAGATAGCCTACTATAGCCATGATCTTGATGATGGACTTGACGCGCAGCTTTTAAGAGAGTCTGATCTGGAAAGGGATGTCGCTATTTGGAGGGAAGTTTTCAGGCAGATTCACCAGGATTACAGCGCCTTGCCTGAAGAAACCCGTTGCTTCTTCATTACTCGTTGCATAATAGATAGTCAGGTTAAAGATGTCGTCAGAACCACAGAGGCAGCGATCCAAAAGGCTGGCATTCGCACTCCCGACGAAGCACGAAGTCTGGAAAAGTCATTGGTTTGTTACAGTCCTGAAAATCGAGAAATGAATCTGGCGCTGCGCTCTTATCTCTATGAAAACCTCTATCATAGTTCTGAAGTGGAGATTCCCAATAAACGCGCCACTGACCTCATGGAACAACTTTTTACCTACCTGTTGAAGCATCCCGATAAACTTCCGGAGCTCTCCCAAGAGGCGATTCGTACTGATGGCCTTAAACGAGCGCTCTGTGACTACATTGCAGGGATGACCGATCGATCGGTCATACTTGAATATGAGCGACTTTTTCACAGCAGGTTGAACTTCATGAGGTATTGATGAAATCATTCCCTTACTTACTCCAGCTCTGACATTATGCAGTCCGTAGATTTAGCGAAAATTGATATAGCGATCATTGTTTTTTACTTGCTGGGTATGATTGCTTTGGGCCTTTGGGTCGGCAGAGGACAAAGGAATGCACGAGATTATTTTTTAGGTGGTAGAAACGTCTCTTGGTGGGGTGTGGGATTGAGTATTGTAGCGACGGAGACCAGTGCGGTTACTTTTATTTCAGTTCCTGCTATGGCTTATGGGGGAGATTTGACCTTTATCCAGATCGTAATTGGCTACGTAATCGCTCGCATAATTTTAGCTATCTTGTTGGTACCTCACTATTTCAAGGGGGAAATCTATTCTCCTTACCAGTTGCTGACGCGTTCTTTTGGACCTATGGCAGGGAAGACTTGTGCAGGCATATTTTTAATTGCCGGTACTTTGGCTGCAGGGGTGAGGGTGTATGCTACCAGTATTCCTCTGCACTTGATTACGCATATCGATATCACGCTGTCAGCTGTTCTCTTCATTCTTCTATCGCTTGTTTACATGTACATGGGGGGGATAAAGAGTGTTATTTGGACGGAGGTCTTACAGTTTTTCCTTTTTGTTGGCGGCGGTGTTTTTACCCTTATATATATTCCCACGTTGCTTGAGGGTTCTTTCACAGAAAACTTGGTGATGGCTAAAGAAGCTGGCAAGATGCATTGGTTTAATGGAGCCTGGGGGTGGCAATTACCCTTTAATATCTGGATGGGTGTAATTGGGGCAACGGTTCAAGTGCTTTCATCTCATGGTGCTGATCAACTGATTGTTCAACGGGTACTCTCCTGTAGAAATGCCCGTGAAGGCAGCAAGGCGCTAATATTGAGTGCGGTCCTGATTTTTCCGCTATTTTTGATATTTCTATTTACGGGTCTTCTCCTTTGGGTTTTTTATAGTCAGCACCCCACTGAGTTGGCACTCCCGGACGGAAAAGTGGATTATGTTTTTCCTCTCTTTATTCTTTCGGAGATGCCGGTTGGGATTAAGGGCTTTTTGCTCGTGGCCATTTTTTCTGCCGCAATGTCTTCGGTTGCTTCGGCGCTTTCGGCCCTGGCTTCGGTTTTCGTGATGGATTTTGTGAAGCCACTTCTCCGCACTCGTTCTGATCAGTGGTATTTAAGATTCAGTAAAATTTCGACACTTTTCTGGGCAATTCTTTTGATTGGTGTTGTGAAGATGAGCCAGACACAGCCAGTAATCTTTGACTGGGCATTCTCGTTAAATGGCCTCACCAGCGGAGCATTGCTGGCAGGTTTGATTCTGGCTCTTTACGCCCAAGGACTGAAACCCATGGCTGTGGTACTCGGGATGGTCGGTTCTGTGGTGGGTATGATTCTTTTCCAGGTAGTAATGGAGATTTACGATGTAAAATGTTTGGCCTGGCCCTGGTTTACGCTTACGGGGGCTTTGTGTGGCATTTTGTTCAGCTTTCTATTTAGCTTAATAGGAAAGGGAAGTGGCAACATACCTCTTAAAAAGGGGTAAAGGCTTGAAACGTTCGGGCAATAGGCAGGAGATTCCGTTTTTAAAGGGCTTAGTTTTTTGGAAAACGCTTGCTTTTTATTGAAAATTCTTTAGCCTCTTAAGCACGTCGCGTCACGCTTCGCGGCAATGAGCTCGCTTAGCTTAGTGGAAGAGCGCTTCCTTCACACGGAAGAGGTCAGAAGTTCGAATCTTCTAGCGAGCACCATTCAACAGGTTTTCAAATTCAGTCACTTCCAATTTAAGTTATTTTCGCATCCGCATGGATAATTGAACGAGTCGTTATTGCCCTATATATTTTTTACACCCCCTTTTCGAAGAGAAAAAAGGAATACAGTCGATTATCTGATGATGCAGAATGTACATGAATATCAGCGCTGGATAGCTTCTTTCGCAATGATAATACGGAGCTTCCTCGTTGATCGGGGAGAAAACAGGACGTTTAAATTTGGGCTAAAAACAGGACATCTTGGCGAAGGTGGCATTTGAAGCTCTGTTTTGAAATGAAAAGAACAAGAGAATTCTGAGCACAAATAAGGTTCAGAATTCTCTTTAAATCCAGCTTTTGGCTTTATGCACCAGAAGCCGGAAAGCTGAACAGGAGTCGAAAAGTTAAATATCAGAGGTTTCCCCGGAAGACTGGCTTTGCCAGCGCCATGAGTCCTCGCACATCTCGTTCAAATCCCGAGTTGTTCCCCAGTGAAGCTCTTTCTTAGCTTTAGTAGGATCAGCATAACAAGAGGCGATATCGCCGGATCGTCTGGGAACGAACTCATAGGGAATTTTTCTCCCGGATGCTTTCTCAAAGGCGTGAAGGAGTTCCAGAACGCTGTATCCTTTGCCGGTTCCCAGGTTATAAACGTCTATGCCGGTCTGGCTGAGCACACGTTTGAGAGCGGCTGAATGCCCCGAGGCCAGGTCGCTTACGTGAATATAGTCGCGGACACCTGTTCCATCTGGGGTCGGATAGTCGTTGCCAAAAATCTTCAGTTGAGGAAGCTTCCCTGTAGCAACTTGAGTGACATAGGGCATAAGGTTATTGGGAATACCCTTTGGGGCTTCGCCTATCAAACCGCTCTTGTGAGCTCCAACAGGATTAAAATAACGCAAAATAGAAATGCTCCACCCCGGATCAGAAACATATAAATCCTGGAGTATCTGTTCAATCATCAGTTTGGTTTGTCCGTAAGGATTGGTCGCCGAGAGCGGGAAGCTTTCCTGAATCGGTAACGTTTTGGGTACCCCGTAAACAGTCGCTGAGGAGCTGAAAACAATCTTTTTAACGTGGGCGTCTCTCATCGCCTGGCAGAGAACCAAGGTTCCGGAGATGTTATTATGGTAGTACTGCAGCGGAATGGAAACCGATTCCCCGACGGCCTTAAGACCGGCAAAATGGATAACGGCATCCACTTTGTTTTCAGAAAAGATTCGCTTTAAGGTTGCCACATCAAGGATATCATTATGATAAAATTTGGCCTTCTTTGAGGTGATTTTTTCGATTCTATCCAGCACATCGGGGCTGCTATTGTAACAGTTATCCACGCAAATGATTTCGTATCCTTCATTGAGAAGTTCCACCGCGGTGTGACTTCCAATGTAACCTGTACCACCTGTTAAGAGAATTGTTTTTGACATAATTGAAATAGAATTATTTTGTGTTCACTTGGATTTGCGCGCAGAAAATATAGTCCTGATCTCCGCGTGTCTGAATACTTTCGTAAATGCTCGAGATAGAGCGTTGGACCTTTTCGTTGAAAAGCTCTTTTTCTCCAAACACGACCCGCACTGGCTTAGTGAAATCAATAAGTTTATCGTTCAGATTTATTGTAATTTGTGGGTAGTCGGATTTCTCTATGTAAAAAGTATTTGATTGACGACTGATGATAAGCGTATCCCCTTTGTGACGCTCGCAGGAGGAAGGAATGCTGACCCAGTAAAAAGAGATGGGCATAGCTTCAGATTCCTCCTGACGCCAAGCGATTTTCTCCGGTAATGGATTGCGTCTGAACTTTGCCATCCAGGAGAGAGCAGCAGCGTCTTCCAAGTCCATCCAATGAGATTTGTTCTCCAATATATGTACTTCATGGAAATACCCCAGAGGATCGGCTTTTCTCACTTCTGCCAGTTTCTGTCCGAACTCGAGTGCTTTTTTATTTCTGTCATAGGCGGCGTCTTTGCCGCCAACCCAGAGGGAAAATCCTATGTTGCGCAGGTTCAGAGGCGACACATCGCCCGGATGTCCCGCCATCATTGACGTTGCGGCCCAGCGATCTGCCATGCGGGGAGCCATCCGGTACACACCGTCGCCGCCGGCAGAGTAGCCGAGTAAGTATACTTTGTTGGGATTAACGTCGAGCTCGATCACAGCCATTTGGATGAGTCGATCAAAGAAAAAATCCATTTCTGGCCTGAACCACATATTCCAATCGTCAAAAGGTGCTCGTGGTGCAATATAAACACCCTCTTCAGGGGTGTATAAGAGTATTTGATTTCTCCATTGTTGATTGTTTAACTGAGAGGGTGCGTTGCCGCCACCATGCATTGAGATATAAAGGCTTCGACCTTCGGCGGTTTTTTCACCAGAGATTCTTGTTTCAAAAGGCATTTTTAATTCTCCCTTTAACAACTCTCTTTTTCCCCACTGGGGACCAAAGTTTTTCTTAAGTTCGTTTTGATAGGCTTGAAAGAAAAAATCTGAAACTTTTTGTTCTTCAGCGGAAGAAAGCGTTTTTTTTAGAAGGCGTTTTCCTTTCTGAGTGGAAAAAAGAGATTTCGCGTTAACCGTATCTCCCTGATTAAAAAAGAGAGGAGCGTCACTCAGAAGTGTGTTTAAATCTTTTATGACGTCTGCCGAAGTCCAGAGAGCTGGGTAACAAAAGTATAGGCAAATAATTAACAAAATTTTTCTCATAAATTTTAGCCCTTTATCTCTGATAAAAAAGCGCTCTAGAGTTTGAACCCAAATCTCTCTTCCTTCAACTCAGAAATTAAGGGCTTTTTGAACGTCAACGGATGGTATTGACTGAGGTTGAATATATGGCCTTAAACCCAGTCGGTGGAGTAAGTGTACCCCCATCTGTCGCGAATTATTGAAAAAATTTAGATATTTTCTCGAAATAGACGGGGCAATCGTGATATGGGTAGACCGTGTATGGCTGATACCGTCAGGATGCAAAAAATAATTGCTGCATTCCTATTATTACTTTTATCTAACTGTCCGGTCACTGTCCAAGCGAGTGCCTCGAGTGGAGCCGGAGAAATATCCGAAAAAAGTGCAACTTCACAGGTGAAAGATTCTGTGGAAGTTGCAGAAGTCGCAGATTCTAGTGAAAAAACCTCCTGGAAGTTGTCGGAGGAATGGATACAGAAAACCAAGAGCCCGGTCTCCTGGTTTAAATGGGGTGCGGACTTAAGAGCCCGGGAGGAGTACATAGCTAATGCTCAGCAAAATTCCTCTCTGCCAGAGACGGAGAATCATCATCAACGGTACCGGTTCCGAGCTTGGACGGATATAAAACCAGTGGATTATTTTTCATTTCATACTCGGGCTACTTATGTTCTGAGAAATTTTATTGACCCTTCGCCCGTGCGGGGAATTGAGTCAGGTGAAATTCTTTTTGATAATCTCTATTTGAAATTTTTTGCACCGGAGGAATCTTCTTATGAGCTGAGGCTGGGTCGTCAGGAATTGTCGGATATGGGAATTCCCTGGTTGATTATGGATGGAACCAGCAGGGATGGCTCCAGAACTTCTTTTTTTGACGGGGGGCGTTTTACATATCGTTTTCCGGACGATGAAACTACAATGGATGCGGTCTATCTCTATCAATCAGCCCGTTCAGATGCATGGTTGCCACCCATTAATATGCAGCAAAGCCGGAAATATCTTTCAGAAGAAGATATTCAGGGGGGGATGATTCTTGTTCGAAACAAATCGTTAAAAAATACAACCTTGGAATCTTTGTTTCTTTATAAGCACGAATACCCCGGTGATTTGAGTAGTTCAGACTATGGCGATAATGTCACGATTCGTCCAAAAGTTGTATACCAGTTTGATGACCACTGGAATCTCTCAACAGAGATTGCGGGGCAGATTGGACGCCGAAATGGGAGGGATATGCTTGCGGCTGGTTCTCTATCTCAGTTGACCTATGATTTCAAGGATGCTCTAAAAAATCGCCTTTGGCTTGGTTTTGAATATCTATCCGGAGACAGAAACGGGAAAGATGTCGATAATGGTTTTGATATTTTATGGGGCAGGTATCCGAGAGTCAGTGAAACGATGGCTTACAGTCGGATTGATAGCGGTAAATCATGTGACTACTCGAATATGGCATCCCCGTTTGTGGGATATTATATTTCACCAGTTGATAAATTGGGTTTTGAGGCAAGCTACCGTCCCATGTTTGCACCGGCAAACCCCAAAGCGGGCGATATTTTCCACACTGACAATGGTTCTTTTAAGGGGCATTTAGTCTACAGCAAACTTCAGTACACCCTGAACCCACACATTAAGACGCACTTGCTCTTTGAAACTATTTTGCCTGGAGATTATTATTCAGATGCCTACAGGTCTACTGCCTATTTTTTTCGGGCGGAAATGTGGCTGACGTGGTAGTGGATAAAAGAACTTTTTTAATTGGGATGAGAGCGTATAACCTCTTCAAGCGTTGATTTTTTATGGTAAGCCAATCCTTGGAATGAGGCTATTTTTTCACCCTTATCGTCGCTAATAGTAATTTCAAAAGAGCTCAATTTAGCATTCGAACATATCTTTTGAGCTTCAGCAAAAAGGGTTCCTCCTTTACCGCTTTTAATGTAGTTAATAGAAGCGCTGACTAAAACCGTAAGCTGCCCTTCGGCATTGCTTGCCGCGGCGCAAGCTAAATCGGCTAAGGTGAAGATTACGCCCCCATGAACAGCTCGAAAACCATTCAAATGATGATGTTTAATTTCAAGCTTCGTCCGGGCATAACCCGGTTTAATTTCTAAAAGTTCAATCCCAAGTAGATTGCTGAAGTTGTCGCGCTTAAAGAAGTTCTTAATTTCTTCCATGGTTTTTTACTTTTTCATTAAGGTGCCTGAAGTCCATTCTCCTCCGGAAGAACTATCTTCCAGACAGAATCCCTGTTCGGAATAAGCCTTCTGAACTGCCTCAAATTGGTGCGTTAGAATTCCTGCGAGAACAAGTTTACCGTTAGAGGCAATTTTTGCGGCAATCCGTTTTGCCATCTCTATGAGGAGAGGGGCTTCCAGGTTGGCGCAAACCAAATCCCAGACATCATTTTTGTCGAGGCTCATTTTTTCTATTCCGAGGGTTTTGAACGATATCAGTTCTTCGGCTTGGTTGCGTGCAGCATTCTTAATTGAGTTTTGGATAGCCTCTTCGTCATTATCGAAACCAAACACAGGCGAGTACCCTAATCGGGCTGCGGCAATAGAGAGGATGCCTGTGCCACAGCCAATATCGAGCATGGATGCTTTGCCCCCTTGCGTCGGAGCATACTTTACTACCTGATTAAGGCAATAGCTGGTAGTGGGATGATGTCCTGTGCCGAAGCTCAATCCGGGGTCAAGCACCAGACGAACCATGTTTTTTAAAGCCTTTCGCTTGCTCCAGCTGGGCGCTATCATCAGTTTTTTATCGAATGTTAAAACAGGGAAATGGCGTTTCCAGGATTCGGCCCAGTTTTCTTTTTTAATTCTGCGGATACTCAATTTAGGAGAGGAAACATCCAAACCTGCTTCCGCCAGCTTCAGAAGCTCTTGCTTAATGAGCGTGCGTATTGCCTGGGCAGAAGCAGGAAGGTCCACTGTGTAAAATGAAACTTTCACACGCGGGCTTTCGTGCAATTGCCACGCTGAAGGAGAAATGTTATCTCCGAAAAGGCGGATAAATAATTCCGTAATCGCATCCTCAGAAGTTGAGTGCACCTCCAGGGAGACTTGCCATAAGATTTGTAATTTTGAGGTTGGCATAAATTGACAACTGCAGAGAGTTAAGCACAAGGTTATCAAAAAAACAACCTTCTCCAAGAGCCGATATAAGCCCACATACGGAGCCATTCATTATTGCTTTTCCGGAATGTGCTTTTTTACAGTCTTTGGTATCCGTTAATAAACAAGGAGATGTGGCCAGCTACCGCATTTTTTCTCGCCATATAGGTTTATTAGCGCTACTATAATCGCATGGACGCAAAGGTAAAAGCCAAAGTCGTGCCTGAGTTGGACGCGGAGTTCAGCCCTGCGATCTTGCACTTAAAGGCGATAGAGAGAGTAGTTAAAGAGTCTGGTGGAATACCGGTTAGTGTTGCCGTTGAACAGACAGATGGTTCTGTTTATCGTTTTTCATCGAACCTTCCTCCTGCAGAGCATCCTCTTGGTATGCGCAATGACTTTTATCTTGAACGTTTGGTGAAGTTTCTGCTTTGGTCCTATGGAGGGTACCGCATTCATGTTGCTGCGCCCAAAGCTATGGTGGACCGTTTGCGTGACCACTACGTCAATACTGAGCGAGGCCAATTTGACGCCCGCCTGATGGGGAAGCTTATCTATGAAAAACCCTTTGAAATAGTTTGGGCCGAGTCCCCAGCAGACTTGCCTCCTGCGAAGGAACTAGCTATGTCTCTGGGGCGTCACTTGGATGGATGTCGGATTGGTTTTGACTTGGGAGCAAGCGATCGTAAGGTGGCCGCAGTTAAAGATGGGGAAGTAGTTTTCAGCGAAGAAATTCCTTGGATGCCCGCGTTGCAGGAAGATCCTCAGTGGCATTATGATGAGCTGATGGCCATGTTAAAAAGTGCCGCAGCACACTTGCCCAGAGTGGATGCAATTGGAGGAAGTGCTGCCGGCTGTTATGTGAATAACCGTGTTCAGGTGGCGTCGCTTTTCCGCAGTGTTTCGGCTTCTCTTTTTAAGAGCAGGGTAAGAGAAATATTTTTAGAATTGCAAAAGGCTTGGGGCAACATTCCTTTTGAAGTCGTCAATGATGGAGAGGTCACGGCGTTGGCCGGAGCAATGTCTTTGAATGACAATGCCGTTTTAGGTATTGCCTTGGGCAGCAGTCAGGCAGTTGGCTATGTCACTCCGGATGGAAGAATAACTTCACGCCTGGATGAATTGGCATTTGCGCCTGTAGATTACCGGGATAGTGCGCCTATAGACGAGTGGTCGGGAGATTTGGGGTGCGGCGTACAGTATTTTTCTCAGCAGGCTGTCGGGAGGCTTTTAACGCCGGCGGGCATTGAGTTGCCTGCGCAGATGACTCTTCCTGAAAAGTTGAAGGAAGTGCAGAAGCTGATGTCTGAGGGAGATAAACGAGCCCGGTCGATTTTTAACACGATTGGAGTTTATTTGGGATACGCGACGGCGTTGTATGCGGAGTTTTACGAGGTGAAAAATGTGCTGACCTTAGGCCGCGTCACTTCTGGTGAGGGTGGAAGTATTATCATGGAGAAAGCTAAAGAAGTGTTGGCATGTGAATTTCCGGAATTGGCAGCCAAGATTGCCTATCATACGCCCAGTGAGAGAGATAAACGTCACGGTCAGGCTATTGCGGCAGCGAGCCTTCCCTGTATAAATAAATAGATAGATACAACCTTTGCTTAAACTTATGAATAGTTATAAAGAGTATATAGAGGGTATTGTAAACTTAGTTGAACAAGCACGAAAAATTCCTTTGGGCGGAGTTCCTCCGGTTAAGCGTGAACCCCTTGCTCAGAATGCTCCTTCCATGCTTATTTTTTCACCGCATCCGGATGATGAATGTGGTACTGGTGCAATAGCTTTACGCATGCTCCAGGAGAGAGGGGTGAGGGTTAAGAACGTGGTCGTGTCCCAGGGAAGCAGTCCCGAGAGACAGGCACCCCGTTTGAAAGAGGTAACTGATGCGTGTAATTATTTAGGCTTTGGGGTTATCCAAACCGGTCCGGTTGGATTACTGAATGTGCGTTTAAGTGTTCGGGATGGAAACCCGGGTGAATGGGCTGAAAAGGTCGCTGTTGTCCGTGACATCATCTTACGCGAAAAACCAAGTGTAGTTATGATGCCACACTCAAAAGATTGGAATAGTGGGCATATCGGAACTCATTATCTTGTAGAGGATGCCCTCGCCAGTATGCCTAAAGACTACTCGGTTACGGTCGTGGAGACCGAGTTTTGGGGCGAGTTGGAAAATCCCAATTTGATGATTGAGGTTTCCAGCGAGGATTTGACTCGGATGATTACCGGTTTTTCCTTTCACTTTGGAGAAGTAGCCCGTAATCCTTATCATTTACTGTTGCCGTCCTATATGCAAAGAAATGTGTGCCGTGGTGCAGAGGTCGTAGGCGGGCAGGGAGGAGATGCTCCTCGCTTCAACTACGCTATGATCTATCGCTTGAGCAAATATCAGAATGGTGTTTTTACCCAAGCACCCAATAGGATCATATCGGCTCAGGAGCAGATTTGTTTGGATATGTAATTCTTCGGAAGCAGTAAAACTTTTTCGAATATAAAAAAAGCCCGTTCTCCTTATTTGGGAAGAATGGGCTTTTCCTTAATGCGAATCTGCGTCCCTTTGAGGTGAGAGTGAAGCAATCTTGTCCATAATTTGGTCAGCGATTTCTTGGTAGATTTCCTTCAGCCGTTCTTTGGGACATGTTTTTGCTTCCTCCCGCAGTGCATCGAAATTAATGGGAGGACCGTACTTGATGATGATCTTCTTAGGCTTAGGGAAAGAAGAGTTTTTCCCATATGACTCAAAAGAACCGAAAATTCGAGTGGGGATTACAGGCACTTTGGATTTAATCACTGCCAAGCCCACTCCAGAGCGGGCTTTTTGTAAATTGCCGTCAGGGGTGCGAGTTCCCTCCGGAAACAGGTTGACTACACAACCCTTTTGAAGTCTTTCCAGAATAGCTTTAAGGCCTGCCATTCCATTGCCGTCGCGATCTACGGGGACAGCATTAACCGAGCGAAGAATATAATCGAATAGCTTGTTCCTAAAAAGGGATTTTCGTGCCAGGTAATGTATGTCTCGCGGAAGTGATGTCCCTAAAAGCACGGGGTCCAAAAAACTGGCGTGGTTGGAGACAATCAATCCTCCTCCCTGAAGAGGGATGTGCTCCACTCCATAGACTTCCCACCTGAAATACAGTTTAAAAACTATTTTTCCCGGGCCCCAAACAGCGAAATAAAATGGATGCATACCAAGCGGGGTAAAATTGAGAGTTAGGATGGGAGCTTTCTTTTCGCCAGTTTTGCGTGAATTTCCTCCAAGAGCATGGCGGTTGTTTCTTCGGGAGTCAATTTTGAGGTATTAACCAAGGTGGCCCCTAAAGAAATAACCAGTGGAGAAACGGCCCGCTGAGTGTCTTTTTTGTCACGTTCTGCCAGGTTCTCTACGACTCCATCGGCCTCGCGTCGCCGGGATCTTTCATCCAGGCTGGCATCCAGATAGAACTTAAAGTCCGTTTCAGGGAATATGGCCGAACCGATATCCCGCCCCTCCATGACAATATTTCCAAACTGAACACACTCCCTCTGAACTTTTTTCATCCAGGAGCGAACGGCTGGAATGGCAGCCACTTTTGGGACTGCTGCACTTGTAGCAGACGTGCGTATTTCTTTTACCGGATGATAGCCATCGACTGTCAGATAAACGGCTTTATCCGAACAGACCAGCTTGGTCTTCCATTTTTTGAGCGTGGCTGTAATGGCTTTGACATCTTCCAGATCGATTTGTTGTTGGACGCAATACCACGCCAGAGTGCGGTACATTGCCCCGGTATCGACGTAGGTATATCCCAAAGCAGCAGCAACGCGTTTAGCATTTGTACTTTTACCGCTGGCACTTGTGCCGTCTATTGCTATTACAATAGGCTTTCCCTTCATGTTCTATTTAAAGTGTAAGTAACTCTTGAGGCTGTCTCCAGAGAACTGAGCTATTATGAGAGCTAATGGTCTGAATTTCAATCTTTTCCAGATGAGTCTAAAAAAAGGCCAGCCTAACCATTTAATTTAAAGATATTAAGATGAGGTGATTTCGCCAATAAATCCAGTTTGACGCAATGCTTCGTAAAGGACCAGAGCCGCACAGTTGGAGAGATTCAATGAGCGGGAAGTGGGGTTGAACATGGGGATTCTTACCCAGGAATTTTGATATTTTTCCAGCAAGGGAGTGGGAATGCCCTTGGTTTCTCTTCCCAGCACTATATAGTCCTCAGGTTGCCATTGAATCTGGTCGTAGCGCCTCGCCCCTTTGCATTCGATCATCCAAAGACGGGAGTTCGGAGGGAGTTTCTGCTCAAAAGTTGTCCAATCGGCCCACTGATGCAAGTCCAAGTGTTGCCAATAGTCCATGGCAGCACGTTTTAAGTGACGATCATCGAGCTCAAAGCCAAAAGGTCTTATAAGATGCAGCGTGGTTTTCGTGGCTGCACAAAGCCGGGCAATATTCCCCGTGTTCGAGGGGATTTCCGGATTTATCAGCACGATGTTCATGAATCGAAGAGGTTTCCTAATTTGTTTTGCCCAGAAGCAGTTTGATAAACTGATCTCCTTTCAAGAGATCGTAACGCCCCTTTGAACAAAGATTTTCGCTGTAAGCGGTGACTGAGTCAGGCTCAAAGCCCGGGCCCCAAATTGCAAAGGGGATTGGTTCGCGGGTATGAGCTCTGGTGCTGACCGGTGTCGGGTGGTCTGGGAGAATTCCAATGACGGCTTCGGTTTGAGTTTCTCTCAAGCCATTGAGTAAAGGAGCAATAAGCCGAGAATCCAAATCTTCAATCGTTTGGATTTTTAAGGCAGCATCTCCTTCGTGTCCGGCTTCATCGGGAGCTTCCACATGCAGGTAAACGAAATCATTATCCTTCAGTGCATCCAGACAGGCAGCAGCTTTGCCTTCATAGTTTGTGTCGTAAAGACCGGTAGCCCCTTTGACAGGGATAACTTTTAAACCAGCGTAGACACCAATTCCGCGGATGAGATCGACAGCAGAAATTACGGCCCCCTTGATCCCGAAATGCTCTTGAAAAGTCCACATTTTTGGCTTATATCCTCCGGACCAGAGCCAGATTGAATTGGCGCGATCTTTCCCTGCTGCAACGCGCCTGCGATTAACAGGATGTTCTGGAAGCCATTGCTGAGTTTGGATTGTAAGACGATTTAATATTTCAGCCGTCTTTTTAGATTCTTCACAGAGTGCTGTTATCTGAAGCTTCGCAGCGAATTCTCCCAAATAATCATGTGGAGGGGCGCATTTAATGCGAGCATCCAATCCCTTTGCAATAAAGACATGGCGGTAGCTAACACCGGGGTGAAAAGAAAATTGTTCGTTGCCAAACTCTTTTTGAAGATCATGAATGATGAGTGCGGCATCTTCTGACGAAATATGGCCGGCGGAATGGTTTTTCAGCCTCTTTTCTTCATCCAAACAGATTAAATTGCAGCGCATCACCAATTCACCCTCCTCAATTTTGAGTCCCATACTAGCTGCCTCCAGCACACCGCGTCCCTGCAATATCTCGGCGGGATTGTAGCCCATCACGCTCAAATTCGCGGCCTCACTGCCGGGCATTACGCCCTCGGGTACAGTTTCAAGCATTCCGCAACACCCTTCGCGTGCGAGCATATCCATGCAAGGTTTGCGGGCAGCTTCCATTGGGGTAAGACCTCCTAACTCAGCAACGGGATGATCGGCCATGCCGTCACCCAGTATGATAATGTACTTCATTTTAAAAATTTATTTGGAAGCCCTGGTCAGGAGAAATTCCTTGAAGGTATCATAATTAACCTGCATCTGAGTGTAGTTCTCAGATGAGTGATCCAGTAGAGCAAGAGACGGGGGAAGCTCAGGTTCAAAACCAAGCAGTCTTTCCATTTCTTCGTGGAATTTGGCGGGATGTGCCGTCTCCAAAATGGCAGCAGGTAGGGTGGCATCTTCAGGATGATTATTTATCCAGGATTCATATCCCTTCCATGCGACAGCACCATGGGGTTCCAGAAGAATTTTTTTATTGTTCCAGACGTCTATGATGGTTTGTCTGGTTTCTTTATCGCTGACCGAGATAGAGAAGATATCACGGCGCAACGCATTTAAGTCGAGGAGCTTCCGAATATGGCCGGTTTCGTCCATGTGGCCCCCATAAAGTTGTACCAAGCGGGCCAGATTGCTGGGATGGCCTACATTCATGGCATTAGAGACACAGTTCCTGGATGGCTCAATTTTTCGGTAGTTTCCTGTGGCTAAATAGGTCGGAAAGGCATCATTTCCGTTGACGGGAACCAGTATTTTTTTGATGGGCAGGCCCATTTTCCAAGCGATCATGGCTCCCATCATATCTCCGAAGTTACCTGAGGGGATGGAAAAAAGGAGGGGCTCTTTGAGAGTCTTACTAATGCGAGAAGCTGCGTAGAAATAATAAACGCTCTGCGGTAATAGCCTGCCAATGTTAATGGAGTTTGCAGAAGAGATATTCAATCTATTTCGAAGCTCGGAGTCTGCAAAAGCACGTTTAACCATAGCCTGGCAGTCATCGAATTTTCCATCAATAGCAAGGCAAGTCACATTTCCACCCAGTGTTGTCATTTGCAGGCGCTGGCGTCTACTGACTTCGTGAATAGGGAAAAGCACTACGACCTTAATGCCCAAAACTCCACTGAAAGCACTGGCCACGGCAGCACCGGTGTCTCCACTTGTTGCTGTTAGAATAGTAAGTTCTTTTCCGCTTTCGCGTATGAAATGGCTTATGAGTCTGGCCATCATGCGTGCGGCAAAATCCTTGAAAGAGGCAGTGGGCCCTTGGTCCAAGCGGAGAATATGAGCTTTCCCACTTCCTTGAACAGGTTCCAATGGAACTTCGAAAGAGTAGGCATCTTTGCAAAGTTCAAACAATACATCATCGTCCAGAACACCGGCAGTATAACGGCTCAGAATGCGAAACGCAATTTCTGCATAACTCATTTCTGAATAACCGGTTAATTCCTCTCTTAGAACAGTGGGAAATCTTTCTGGTAAGTAGAGGCCTCTATCCGGAGCCAGACCAAGAAGCAGGGCTTCTCTAATACTCACGCAGGATGAACGTTCCGCATCGTTTGTACTGTAAAATAACATTCTGTCCATTGTTCAATCCTTACAGAACTGAAAAATCCCCAAATGGGGACGGCAAAAGGATGCCTTAATCTCCGGGGAAATAACAGGAAAACATTTTATTCGGATCACATCTACTTTGCGTTACGGCTTCCCATCAAATATAATGGGGGCGATGCAGGCGGTAGCAGCAATGTCATTAAATCGGGTGATTGGCCGAAATAACACTATTCCCTGGCATATTCCGGCGGATTTCAAATGGTTTAAGGAGCTCACAATGGGCCACATTTTAGTGATGGGGCGAAAAACCTTTGAATCGATTGGGAAGGCCTTGCCCGGCCGTACTATATTCGTGCTTACTCGTCAAAAACTTCAAATTCCGAATGCGATGTCCATTGCGTCTTTGGCTGATTTAGGCCAGCATCTTTCAATAGAGGATCCACGGAAAATTTTTATTTGCGGAGGAGCTCAACTCTACGAGCAAACTTTGGGGCTTTGCACTGACATTTATTTAACGGTGGTAAAGAAAGAAGTGCAGGGGGATGCTTTCATGCCGCCTTTCGAACATTTATTCCCTTACGTCGAAGAAATACGCAGTGAAGATGAGTTTAAAATCCTTCATTACTCGAAAAATAGAGAGCTGACGTAGCCTACTTGTGTTTAATAAGATTTCTGACAGAGCCAGTATTACTCATGAATCTGTTTACTGCTATGGGAAGGAGGGAAGGCTTGCTCTCGTTCTTCGGGGCTTAAAAAACAGTTTTCAATGCAAAGATTGTCGCAATTGGAACAGGGCTCGTAATGAATGATAACGGAGCTGTTTTTTAAGTGCTTTTCGATCGAATTTTCAATTCGATGACTAAGCTGGTGGGCTTCTTCAACAGACATGGAACCATCCACCTTGAGATGGAACTCAATAAATCTTCGATTTCCAACCCGACGGGTTCGCAGTTTATGGAATCCCCGGGTGGTCGGTTTAAGCTTTTTTAAATGCTCGTAGACTGTTTTTTCTTCTGCTTCCGGGAGTCTGGTATCCATCAGGGCGTTAGTAGACTCCCTGATTAATTTCAAAGCCGTGTTAATAATGATCAAAGCCACTGCGATTCCTATGAAAGGATCCAAAAGATAAAAGTTTTTTTCAGGAAAGAATAACTGCGCAACGGCTATCAGCAAGAGGCCCATCATTACACCAGCTGAAGTCCAAACATCCGTAAGTAAATGCCATCCATCAGCCAGGAGAGCCGGTGAATTTGTTTCTTCGCCTGTCTTAAATAATTTCCTGGAAACAAATAAGTTAACAGCAGAAGAAAAAAACATGATTCCGACACCAAGCCAGACCATTTTCATGGGTTCCGGATGAATAATTTTTTTAACGGATTCATATATGATCCAAGCTCCTGCAGATAAAATCAATAACGCTTCTATCCCGCTAGCGACGTTTTCGATTTTTCCATGCCCGTAGGGGTGCTCTTGATCCGGAGGCGTGTCTGATGTTTTAACGGCAAAAAAGGCAATCGCCGCGGCCAGAAGGTCCATGCAGGAATGAATTGCTTCAGAAATAATAGAAACTGAGCCTACCAGTGCCCCTACAGTCAGTTTTCCAATTACCAGAGAGGTATTTGAACAAACCGACAACAACGCCACACGAACCTTGGCTTGGTTGTTTTTCTTTTCCTGTTTAAACTCCATAACTTTGTGAAAGTCGAGTTACAGAGCGAGTGTATTGAGATGCTCAAAATAACACAATCCTTATTGCTCTTTCCTGTTTATTGATGTAAATTCTCAGGGTGTGGTGTTTGGGTTATACGGTCCATAAAATGAGGAAGATAGGTTTCTTTTTTTTGCTCTTGTTCGGCATGTCTCAGGTTTGCCTGGCTGATCGGGAAATAATTTTTGATAACTTTAATGATCCGGGTATAGGTAATTTTTATGGCCCCTCTAATTTGCGCAACGAAATGGGGGACGAAATCTATTTTGCTGGCGGGGCTAGAACTATCGAAAGAATTGAGATTGAGTGCTACTCCAGCATAAAGACTCTTAGCCCTGAAAAATACGCTATCATCCGGCTTTATAGAGAGGACGGGCCTGAGTATGAGAACTCAGACGAATACTACAAATTGTATTTGCCGGGAACCCTCCTTTATGAATCACACCCCATTCAAGTGGTTAGTGGACACAGTATGATCTGTCTGGATGGGCTCAATATTCAGGTGGAAGATCCGTGTATTGCGTGGACCATACAATTCTACGGTTTAAGCGTGGCTGAAAAAGATATTGTCGGAGTTATCATGTATAATTCGCCCACGGTTGGTTCCAGTTATGGAGATTTTTGGATGCGAACCGTAGATGAAAGCTATCAGCCTGTTGGGGCTTTTAAACCATTCTATTTCGGAGACGTGCTAAAGGCTAATTTTGGGGTCCGTGTATATGCTTCTCCTGCCTCACTGGTGATTTGTTCAAAAATAGAGCCTGTACAGGATGGCGTCTCTATTACGATAAAAGGGCCGGCATATTCTCCTGTTGAAGTTCAGGCTTCTTCCGGGATGCCAGATGAATGGTTTACAGTTGCCAGCAGAGTTTTGGAGAGTGATTCTACCACTGTTTTCCTGAAAGGACCTCCTGCTCCCTACTACCGGGCCGTACAGGTTGATAAAGTTCCTCACGGTCTGCAGTTAGGCGTATTGGGTGGACAAGCAAATTTTCTGAAGGCCCATGGTGCGGTAGGGCAAAGGTTTGTCTTTGGATATTCGACGAATGCCATTGACTGGGTTCGGAGCACGAATGTGTTTATTGCTCCCTGGAGCATAATACAGGATACTCACGCAATGACGAACCACTCTAAGTGCTTTTACAGCATTTCGGAGGTTGAGGAAGAGGAACCGGGGGTACACCAGATACTTTTAATGCCTGACCAGGAGTCTAATTGGGTTCACTTTCGAGGTCCCAGAGGGAGGCGAGCTCTGGTTTCTTACAGTTTTGATGAACTCAATTGGAGCAAATCCATTCCTGGACAATTCACTTATTTTCCCGCGCTTACGCAAACAAAAAGCGGACTTTTGGTTTTTCCTTTTCCTCGCGTTCCAACGGACATAGGAAGCACCTTTGACACTTTCTTTAAAATCGAGCTGTTGGACTAGTAACCAGCCTAATTCATTGTGATCAGTTTTTCGGGACAAAATGGGGTTTCCGAGTCAGACATGATAAAAGATGTACGTACTTTTTTTTCACCGGAAGGTAGTCTGGCTCAGTTTAAGAATTTTGAATATCGTCCTCAGCAACAACGCATGGCTGAGGCTGTCGCTGAAGCCTTTCTAACAAATAATAAGCTTATTGTTGAAGCCGCCACCGGGGTCGGAAAAAGTTTGGCCTATCTGGTGCCTGCTATTTTTCACGCCGTTCAGAACAAGAAAAAAGCCATTGTATGTACTCATACGATCAATCTGCAGGAGCAATTGATCCAAAAGGATCTGCCATTGCTCAAAAAGATACTCGATACGGATTTCACTTATACAATGCTCAAAGGACGTTCGAATTACCTTTGCACTTATCGTCTCCATAGAGCGATGCGTAATGCAAAATATCTATTTACAGAGGCAGAGCAAGTTGAGCTGGAGAGAATTAATGAGTGGGCTCAAAAAACGCAAGATGGAACGCTCTCAGATTTTTCAGAAGAGCCGGATCCAAAAGTTTGGGCCGAAGTTTGTTCGGAGCGTGGGCTTTGTTCTCCCAAACTTTGCGGCAACAAATCAGATTTTGCACAGGATCATCCCATCTGTTTTTTCCAGAAAGCGCGCAATCGAATTTTTTCCTCAGATATTTTGGTGCTGAACCATACTCTTTTTTTCATTCACTTGGGTTTGGTTCGCAATATGCCGGCTGAAGGGGTGTTGATGAATAACGATTTCGTGATTTTCGATGAGGCTCACACTCTGGAAAATGTTGCATCTAAACACATCGGTTTGGGCCTTTCCAGCGGACAGTATCGCTATGCGCTGAATCGGCTCTATAATCCCCGTACACAAAAAGGTGTTTTCACCTCTCTGCTTCGTCCTCAAGAGGTGCCGCACGTCGCTGACGCTTTGGATGCGGGGGAAGCATTTTTTTTGGCCTTGGAGGATGCATGTGAAAAAGCGTTTTCATCACCCTTTCAAAAGCAATCCTGGAGTGATTTGCGCATCCGCAGACCTAACTTGGTAGATGATAATGTCGCATCTCATTTGGCTCGTATTTGCGATGATATAGAGCAAATTTCAAAAACGGTTGAGGATAAAGAAAGCGTATCAGAGCTGGAGTTCTGCTCCCAACGCATTGCCGAAATCCGGAGTTCCATTGCAGCTTTTCTAAATCAGTCTGTAGATGATCACGTCTATTGGGTTGAAAAGAGTATAAGCGGGAAAAGCCAAAGGCCTCAGATCAGTCTTCACGCGGCGCCTATGGATGTGGCACGGTATCTTAGAGAGCGAATTTTTGCTTCAAATGCCTCTGTGGTTTTGACCAGCGCAACTCTTTCTACAAGTGCAGGGGGAGAGTCTGTTACGGGAGAAACGAAACCTTTAAAAATAGAGAGCGTTCACAATGCAAAGCGAAAAGTCTACTCTAAGAGGCAGATTTCATCAGGACTTGATTATGTCTCGAATCGTTTAGGCGCGGAGGTTGCTGAACTATTACAGGTCGGCTCTCCATTTGATTTTGATAAGCAAATGCGCCTATACCTGGTTAATAAAATGCCGGATCCGAGAGAAGACGAATACCAGGACAAGTTGATCGAGTATATCAAAATTTTTGTAAAAAAAACCCACGGGAAAGCTTTTGTTCTTTTTACTAACAACCAGCTTATGCGTAGAGTGGGTGAGGAGTTGGAGTCTTTCTTCGAAGACTTCGATATTGAGCTTTATGTTCAGGGGACAGGATTGCCACGGTCGGCAATGCTGGAAAAATTTCGAAAAAATATCGACAGTGTCCTCTTTGGTTTAGATAGCTTCTGGCAAGGAGTAGATGTGCCTGGGGATTCTCTTTCTAACGTCATTATAACCCGTCTGCCTTTTGTAACGCCCGATCATCCCCTGACTGAAGCGCGTTTAGAATTGATACGCCAAAGAGGCGGAAATCCCTTTATGGAATATACTTTGCCCGAGGCCGTTCTCAAGTTTCGCCAGGGAATTGGACGTTTGATTCGCACTCAGTCGGACCACGGAATTGTAGTTGTTTTAGATAGTCGAATTTTAAATAAGTATTACGGCAGTCGTTTTTTGGAAGCGATGCCCAAATGCTCTCTGGAAATTATTTGATATGGGCCTATAATGTACGTAGGAGGAAAGTATATTTTGCCAGTCCGCTTGTGTTGTGTGTAAATGATTTGAATGCAAAAAAAGGGGAAACTTAAAGGGATGCAAAGAGTTCTGAATCGTTGTGTTGTGACAGTGGAAATGATCTCATTCGTGCTGATGCTATTGACAGGGACCTGTTGGGGGCAGTTGGATGTAGTTCGTATCAATGAGATCATGACCTCAAGCAGCAAAGGGGTCACTGACCCCAGTGGAGATTATTGCGATTGGATTGAGCTTTTTAATAATTCATCGGGGGCGGTTGATATCGGTGGGTGTTATTTAAGTGATAACAGCACTCAATTGCAGAAATGGCAATTTCCTTCTCCGGTTATGATTCCTGCAAAAGGGTACCTTCTTGTTTATGTGAATGACTCTGACCAGACTTCTCCAGTGGGCGGCCCTTTCCAGACTAATTTCAATCTTAGTAAGTCGGGCGAGTACCTGGCTCTGGTAGCGCCTGATGGTATGACGATTTTGCATGAATTTGCTCCGCAATATCCGGAGCAGCGTGCAGATATTTCTTACGGCTACAATCAGAGACTGGGCGCAGATCCAAATACCTGTTACTACTTTGAAATTCCCACTCCAGGAAAAATTAATGTCACTCTCCCGGTTGAAACATGCCTCCCAAAGGTAATTTTCAGCCATAAGCATGGCTATTGCTCAGACCCCTTCACTCTCGAACTTATTGCCGAAGAAGGGGTTCAAATTCGATATACGCTCGATGGCACTAACCCGACAAAAATGTCAGGAACCCTTTATTCAGAGCCACTGTTAATAAACCAAACAACAGTATTAAAGGCAGTGGCTAACAAGCCCGGATTCATCAGCTCAGAAGTAGTTTGCGGGACTTGGATATTTCTGGAAGATGTGTTCACACAATCATCGCCTCCACCCCAGGGATGGCCCACGCAAGGAGCGAATAATCAAAGGTTGTATTATGGAATGAATCCTTCTGTAGTGCAGAGCAGCTTTTACTCCAGTAGATTAAGGCAAGGTTTTCAGGATATCGATACGATTTCGCTAGTTACTGATTTGAGGAATTTATTTAATGCGCAATCCGGAATTTATGTAAACACCTATAACTCCGGGATGGATTGGGAACGTCCGGTTTCTATGGAATTAATCAAACCGGAAACCGGGGACGGCTTTCAAATCAACGCCGGACTCAGGATACGGGGCGGGTTTAGCAGAACACCAGACAATCCCAAGCATTCGTTCAAAGTCTATTTTCGGGGCAGATATGGGGAAAGTTCATTGAAATATCCTCTATTTGAGGAAGAGGGTGCTGACGAATTTTCGCAGGTGGATTTGCGAACGGCTCAGAATTACTCCTGGGCCTGTAATGGCTCGGAAAAGTGTACATTCGTGCGCGAAGTTTTTTCTCGTGATTTACAGCGGGATGTAGACGTTCCCTACACGCGAAGCAGACATTATCATCTCTTTATAAACGGGATTTACTGGGGGCTATATCAAACGCAAGAGAGAGTGAGCGCTTATTATGCCGCAACTTATTTGGGAGGTGACGTCAAAGATTGGGACTGTATTCACGCTAACTCGGCGTCGGATGGAAGTATGGATGCCTACAGAGACTTCTATTCTATTACTGCACAAGGTTACTCGGGAGAGTATAACGATAATTATTATCGAGTGAAAGGGCTTAATCCTGACGGTACCCGCAACTTGGATTATCCTATCTTGCTGGATGAAGACAACCTTATTAAGTTGATGCTGAACGTATATTACACAGCTGACTGGGATTCTCCTTATTCTCTTTTCGGCAACGCGCCTAATAATCTTTTTGCCATTTATAATCGGAAAAATCCGGACGGCTTTAAATGGTTTCGACACGATTCCGAGCACACGTTGGGGGTAAATACGCCAGTCGACTATGATTTAACCGTGCAGGGCTGGAATCGTACAGGTTTGTTTCAATTTGAACCCATGATGCTCCATCAAAAGCTTTCGGAAAATCCAGAATATCGAATGCGCTTTGCTGATCTGGCCCAGGAACAATTTTTTGATGGGGGCGTTTTAACTCCGGAGCGTTGTGCCCAGCGATTCAGATCACGAACGGATGAAATTGATAACGTAGTTGTCGCTGAGAGTGCGCGCTGGGGGGCTGCGAACGGTGCATTGCGGACTCGTGAAACATGGCTGGGCGAATGCAATTACCTTTTTTCCACTTATTTCCCGCGACGCACGGAGATCGTATTAAATCAATTTAAGAAGCAGGGATGGTTCCCTTACATTTCTGCTCCTGTTTCTTCATTGGCTTCAGGGATGGTTGACCTGGGGCAACGCTGCACGCTCACAGCAGACACCTCTTTTTATTATACTACTGACGGGGTCGATCCCCGGTTGCCTGGCGGTAAAATTCATCCGGACGCTATTCATGTTTCTTTGGGTGGCGGAGATGAAGATCCTGTTTACATAAAAAAAACTTTTATCTCCAAGGAGTCTGATTGGCTTTATTACGATGAGGGAGAAATGCCGCCGCCTACAGTTATCTGGAGTTGGAAATCTCTGAATTACAATGCCAGCGGCTGGAAAACAGGCAAAGCCCGTTTAGGATTCGGAACACGTGTGACAACCAACACAAAGACGGCACAAACTAATTCAAAAGGAGACGGAATTCTTACGTTTTACTATCGCCACGAATTCAACGTCGATTCATTGGAGGGTGTTGGTGCACTCAATCTCTCTTTGAATCGGGATGATGGGGCTGTTGTTTATTTGAATAGCTCAGAGATACTTCGCAGCAATATGCCTGAGGGAAATATATCTTACGAAACGCTCTCTTCGGAGAACGTGAGTACGCCTAATGAAGACGCGTTTTTTGATTTTGAAATTTCTTCAAAAAAATTAATATTGGGTAAGAATGTAATTTGTGTGGAAGTGCACCAGAGCAATCCGGCCAGCACAGATAGTTATTTTGATTTAGAACTGATAAGCATGCCAAAACCTGATCCTACTGATGTAGTCAGCACATCTCTGTTATTAGATCAAAATCAGAAAATTTTTGTCCGCGCCTGCAGTGGCGGCGAATGGAGCGCTCTAAACCAATATACTTACAGGGTACGCCAAAACTATGAGTCTTTGAGGATTAGTGAACTCATGTATTCACCTGATTTGGGGGCAGAAGATAGTTTTGGAAGTGATGATTATGCCTGGTTGGAGATTTATAATTCAGGTACTGAATCCGTGAACATGCTTGATGTGCGGTTTATTGAAGGGATTACTTACACGTTCCCGAGTGTAGTCATTCCTCCTGCAGGATACCTGGTTTTGGCTAAAAATCCGGAGGCTTTCAGTCAGAGATATTATACCAATGGCTTTGTCTATCTCTCAGGATATAAGGGTAACCTGGCTCGAAAAGGGGAGAAGTTAACTCTTGTCACTCCGGAAAACGAGGTCATTCAATTTTTCACTTATTCAAACATCTGGTATCCCAGCACAGATAAAAAAGGATATTCTCTTCAAATTACAAATATAGCGCAGGCCCCGGAAAATTGGAGTTTGGCAGAAGGGTGGAGACCGTCCTCATTGCAGGGAGGAACGCCGGGATTTTCCGATAAAGCAATTCCAGCTTTAGGGTGTCAGATGGCTTCCCTGGATCAGTGCATCCAGTTCGCATTGGAAGGAGTGGTTTCTCCTTCAGTGGTTCGTTGGTTTTTCTGGAATAAAGATGTTTCTCTTTGGGAATGCATCGCAGAAACTGATGTTCCGGTTTTGACAAAGAAAAATGTTTTAGCTGCTGACGCTGGGCTCTATCGAGCAGAGTTTTATAAAGATGATCTTCTTTTCACTTCAATGCCATTTGAGTTGGTTGTCGTCTTGTCAGATATGAACGATATTTCACTGGATGAGAGCAGTGAGGGCGTTTTTGAAGCTCAAATCCTAACTGAGTCCCCTCAATTTGTTTTTTGGCAAAGATATTCGCCGGATGGAGAATGGGAAAGGATCCCCAATTCTGAGGGTCTATTTTTTAAGATGCCTCGACTTACTTTATCGGACCAGGGCTTATATCGCTTCTGTTTTGGTGATCTTTGGGAGAGTTCTGCGTTTAATTTGACAGTAATTCCGGAGACAAAACCGCCGGCTGTGATTGAATTAAAACAATTGAGCCCTACGAGCCTGACGGTGACTTATTCCGAGTATGTGACAGTTGAAAGTGCCTTGGATATAGGACACTACCAAATGGAGGGCGGAGCAAGCGTGATAGGGGCCATAGCTGACTCTCAGACATTGATTCCTGGTGGGGTTCAGAAAGTCTATCTTCAAACAACACCTTTAACCCCGGGAGTTGTTTATCTTCTAACGATAAGCGATATTTTGGATATTTCGTCCAATTCGAATCGGATTATTCCAACCAGTCTTCACCTCCAATCAGAAGTGAAATCAACTCTTCTGCGCCAAGTCTGGTTTAACTGTACTGGTACGCTGGATTCTCTAACCAATATAGTCACCTATCCCAACCAAGCTGATATCAATGAATATATTCCGGAGTTTTCAACTTTAGTTAATTGGGCTGATTACTATGGACAACGTCTTTCGGCATATATTATTCCCCCAGAAAGTGGGGTTTATACTTTCTGGATTTCCAGCGATGACTACTCCGAGCTTTATCTAAGTACCAACAGCGATCCGGCCAACAAAAGGAAGATTGCCTCTGTGGATGGGTGGACGAATCCCCAGGAGTGGACAAAATTTGTAGGCCAAAAATCCGAACCTGTCGTTCTGGTTGCTAACAATCCTTACTACATCGAGGCGATTCATTCAGAAGGCGGTGGTGGAGATAATTTGACAGTGCGCTGGGAGTTGCCCTCAGGCCAAATTGAAGAACCGATTGGCCAAAATCGTTTTTTGCCGGCGACTGTTCCAGGTTCAACTGTATTGCCTTTTGTTCCACCTGTTATCAAAAAAGAGCCAGATTCACTTGTTTGTAATGAAGGAGAATCGGCAACGTTTGAAATATGGGTAGAAAGTGCTTCCACTCTTACCTATCAATGGAAGGTGAATGATGTGGTCTTACAAGAAGGTGCAAAAAGGACTTTCACTATTCCTGATGTGTCCCTTTCCATGGACGGAGCCAAAGTCAGGTGTATTGTTAGAAATTTTAAGGGGGCTCGTGCCAGCAGTATAGCGACGCTTTCTGTAATGGAACTTCCCACTGAACCACCTGCTTTAAAAATCCTTTCAGCAACAGCCAATCAAATTTTAGTAGAGTTTGAGGGGGTGCTTCAATCATCGTTATCGCTGGAGGATTCTTCCTGGATAGAGATTGGGGCTGAGTCGCCCGCTTTGATTAATGTTTCAGAATCGATGCAATTTTTCCGAGCCGTCCGATAGAGTATTGCCTCAATTTGAGGTTTGAAATTTCAGTTTTTTTTATTAAAGTGTCCCTTGGTATTGTGGCAAGGTGAAATGAGAGCCAGTGCAGTTAAGTTTATAAAAGAGAGCCCGGCTCTCGTTTTATTGTTATACGTTTTATTTGTTTTTGTGGGTGCGGCCTTAATCGCCCCATTTGTGGCTTGGACTCTGGAGGGTTTGGCTGTTCACATCTCTTTTTTTCAAGAGGAACTCACGAATATACCCTTTCACCGTATTGTAAATCGCTGTCTCATTTTTTTAGCCTTGGCAGGGCTTTGGCCGATGTTTAGGGGGTTAAACGTCGCCAGTTTAAATGCTTTGGGCTGGAATTTCTCAAAGGGGATATCCAAACAGCTTTTCCTTGGTTTTCTTTACGGCTTTCCTGCTTTGCTGATTGCTTTAATGATCAACATTGGAGTAGGGAGTGCTCATCTGACTACTGAATCTAAATCGTTTAACGATGGTATTGATATAATCTGTGGTGCATTAGTAAGTGCCATTTTTGTTGCCGCTTTGGAGGAAACACTTTTTCGGGGGGCTCTAATAACAGCATTAAAGCGAGCTTATGGATTAAAAAGGGCGTTGCTGCTGAGTTCTGCTGTCTATGCAATTACTCATTTTTTTGCGAAACCAGTCGATCCTGAAGTTGTCAGATTTTGGAGTGGATTTACCGTTTTAACCCAAATGTTTAAGGGGTTCATCTGCTGGCAGGTGGTGATTCCGGGCTTTCTGAATCTTTTTGCAGCTGGTCTTTTGCTTGCGTTGCTTTTTCAACGTTTGGAGGGACTTTTGCCTTCTATAGCAGCTCACGGGAGTTGGGTGTTTTTGCTAAAGACTCAGTGTTTATTTGTGTCGTATACTTCTTATCCTTATAGCTGGTTTTTTGGAACGTCCCGACTGATTGATGGCTGGATGGCTCTCATTCTTTTATGTGGGTTTGTTTTCCTTGCACATAAATTTTTGCCTGTATGTCGGGAGCAACGTCATTTTTAACAAGGTGGCTTAGACCATCCATTGACTCCTTTTTGAGACTGTTTTACCCGGAAGTCTGTCAGTTCTGCTTTCAAAACAAAGCTCTTCATGAGGACGGGTATATTTGCAATTTCTGCAAGAAGAAGACGGACCCAATTGAATCACCCCTTTGTAAGGTTTGTGGGAACATGTTTCCCGGAGATTTTGCTGGGTTGAAAAGCTTCATCTGCGAAACCTGCCGCTCCGCTCCGCCTTGTTTTGACTGGGCTCGTGCTGCTGTTCAAACCGGAAATCTCCCGCTGCAGGCTATTTATAAGTATAAATATGGAGGATGCCTTTGGGTGGAGCCTTGGTTGGGAGAATTGCTTATAGATTGTGCAGCCAAGTGGATAACCTATGCCGATTGGGATATGATTATTCCCGTTCCTCTTCATCCATCCAAAAAAAAGAAGCGTGGTTTTAATCAAGCCGAGAGATTAGGGAAGATATTATCCCTGCATACCGGAGTTGCCTTAAATACTGAGTTAGTACATCGCGTGAAGAATACTCCAACTCAAACACGGCTTTCCCCCGAAGAGCGCATAAATAATTTAAAAGACGCTTTCAAAATATTTTCAACCCAGAGTTTATCCGGCAAACGCATTTTGGTTGTGGACGATGTGTTAACCACTGGGGCCACATGTAGCGAGGTGGCCCGTGTGCTCAAAAAGGAGGAGGCAGAATTTGTCTGCGTCCTGACGATATGCAGAGGAACCATTTTAATGCGATCTGGTGAGACTATCCAAAAGTAAAAACAGTTTTCCGGTTTTTCTTCTGCTCACTTCAAGAAGGTTAGAGTCTTCAAGGTTAATGCTGATATATTGATGCAGGAGAAGCCGATCTTCTGCAGTTCCACCCAAGGCTTGGTATTCTCCAGATGGAAGCTGAACGATTCTTGTGCTTCCTAATATGGCAACTTCTTTGAATTGATTCCGTCTCCGACCCCACGTGTTAAAGATATTTCGTATCTTTTTCATGAGGCCATTATAACGATGGGGGTAGGACAACCGCGGTGTAAGGCCAAAAAAACTTGGAAGATTTTAGTTTTTCAACCTTTTAAAAAACCAGCGCATCAAAAAGATGAGCACGATAAAATCATATAAAGTATGGCAAATAATCGGGGCGAGAAGGTTGCCGGATTGCCAGTAGAGAGCACCTAGGAACATCCCCATAAAGGTAGCATAAATAAAATAATAATTACTATGCCAATGAACCATTCCAAAAACAGTACCTGTAATTATCAACGCAGGCCATGCGCCCATGAGCCTCATGAGACCCTCCTGGATGAGTCCACGGAAGAGAAGTTCTTCTCCAATTCCGGCACAAATGGAAATCAGTAAAAACTGTGTCAGTGTCCAGTTTTTGAATAACGTGCTTAACCAACTTTTTAATTGATTCATCTGCCGCAGGAAGGCAGAGCGGTTAACCATTGTCAGCAATGCGATGAGGAAAAGGGCTAGAAAGGTCGTTAGTATTCCACCCCGGATTGCAATCCAGGTGAAGTGGAGTTTTTCAAAGGGGTTAATATGAATGAAATAACCGATAAGTAATGCAGAAAACCCCAGACTAAGTTCAAAAAAAGAAAACAGAAGAACAGCCTTCCAGCGTGATATGCTAAATAATTGGTTCATATTAAGTTGACCCATATTATTTAATAGGCTCCAAAACACCACCTTTATGGACGCGAAATTTTATACCGCGCCAAACAACACAATTTCCTGCGAAGGCACCGATCCAAAGAGCAAACTGAAAAAGATCTTTTGCCCATGCCTGCCAGCCTTTATGCCACTTTCCTGGTGATTGCTCAATTCGACTCATCAAATCTCTGACAGCGATTAGGCGGGTTAAAAGCACGCACAGGCAAACAAGGTAACGGGCCTCCCAAGTTCCGGCTATAATCCACAAGAGGGCCCAAAGAGTAGTATTTGAAATAATACTGAGGCCATAGGAGTGGGGGCGTTCAAAGCGAATCGTTCGTGCCCATCGGAGCTGGTGTTTCCAGACGTTGGCAAGCTTAGCTTTGGGGACAATAGAATCGACTACCAATGTGGAAAGGGCGATATTATTACCGCTTTTATGTATTCGATTTCCAATATGGTAGTCATCTGCTAGCAAATCTGCTATGGGTTCAAAGCCTCCTGTCTTTCTGAAAACTTCGGCGTTCACGCAGATCACAGCACCGAGGCAAAAATCCTGTTTCCCCAGCCTTAGGCTTTGAATAACCTGGCTCCAAAAATCAGCGTTAACGGCTATTTTCTCAAGGGTTGTCCCAAAGTTATTGGGGCCAGCAATTCGGTAAAGGCAATTAACAGCTCCGACAGATGAATCCCGGAGGGGCTGTACTAAATTTTTTAGAAGATTGCGAGGAGCCAGGATATCAGCGTCACTTACCACCCACACATCGCCGGTTGCCTTGGGGGCCATCTGAACGAGTGAGGAAACCTTTTTGTTATGCCCTTTCTGCTCGGAGCAGAAAATGATATTAATTTCTTTTTGGGGAAATTTAACGAGAAGATCTCGTAATGGAGGAATAACAGGATCGGTCGGATCTGCGACTCCAAATAATATCTGGATGCTGCCAGCATAGTCTTGTTCGATCCATGATGTAAGGCATTCTATGGTTCGGGCTTCACATCCTTTCAGCGGCTTAAAGAGGGTTACGGATGGTGCGTATGGTGTCTCTTTGAGGTGCGAGTGGAGAGGATAGCGAGCGGCTTCGAACCATTGCCATAGGAGAACAAAAAAACTGACAATGCAAAGCACTCCTAAAATAAAATTTGAAACCATCATGTGTTTTAGACGTCTATGGTCCGATCATTATCATCATCCGGTCTGAATGGGGGCGGCCGATTGGCATTATTTTGCTCGGACTGAGAAACTCGCAACAAGAGCTTTTTCTTTCCGATGATAAAATTGGTCAACGTTGAAACAAAACTGATAATGAGTCCTCCGAAGAGTGCGGAAAGAAAGCCATCCACATGAAAGGAAGGAATGAAAAATCCAACCAGTGCCAGTAATGCTGCATTGATAAAAAAGTAGAACAGCCCGGCGGTAATCATCAGGAAAGGAAAAGCCAGAATGATTAGTATCGGCTTGAGGAGAGTATTTAGAATTCCTAAGGTAAGAGCTGCCAAAATAAGCGTCAGATAGTTATTTTCGTAGCTAATGCCGGGCACCACATTTGCAGCAACAAGCACTGCAAGCGTGTTCACGGTCCAGGTGATGAATCGACTTATCGTAAAAATCTTCATACTCGATGGGTTTTAAACCTCGGTGGCGTGAGGTTGGCACATCAAATAATTTGTTTTGCTGATGGATTCAATTGTTGTTTTATCCAGTCCTGGTGGCAGCAAAGCAAAACATCCTGCTTTTAAATGGAGAGATTGTCCGTTGCCGGAGAGGATAAGCTCCCCGGAAATGATACCTAAAATAACGGGAACGGTAGTGGTGATATAAAAACGCTGGTTTTTCTTCACCTGGTATTCGTCACAGATAAAAGCGGGATCATTGACCAGAAAGCGGGAACTAAGTGTTTTATTTCTGGAATATTTTGATTGGATCAAAGGAGGCTCGACGTAGTTGAAGTCAATACTCTTTAGCGCTTCCTCTAGATGGAGTTTCCTCGGGTTACCTTGAGAATCCACGCGATCCCAATCGTAGGCACGATAGGTAGTGTCGGAATTTTCCTGAAACTCAAATACCATTGTTCCTGCACCTAATGAATGCATCCCCCCGGAAGGGATCAAAATGGAATCACCTTCTTTCACAAAATGGCAGTGCAATAGAGGAGGAACTTGTTTTTCTTCAATAGCCTTTAGAAATGTTTCCCGAGTAATTCCTTTTTTAAAGCCGGTAAAGATATGCGCGTTGGTATCTGCGTGTGTGACCCTCCACATTTCAGTTTTGCTCTCGCCGCCTAACGAAGCAGCCAGATTTCCGGGAGGATGGACTTGGACGGAGAGGTCCTCTTGGGCATCCAGTATTTTGACTAGGAGAGGGAATCGTCCATTTGTATCCTTAGCCTTTCCCATTATTGCCTGTCGGTGGTGTTCCATTAGCCAACGCAATGTCAGCCCTTGTAATGGCCCATTTGCTATGATGCTTTCTGCGCCCGGACGGTCCGACACTTCCCAAGATTCTCCAATAGGGACATGGAGAGGAAGTTTTTTATTATATACGGACTCGATCCTCCTGCCTCCCCATATGCGTTCCAGGAGAATTGGCTCAAAAGTTAGCGGATACAAGGGTTCCATCTTGACCTTTCTTCTTTATGGCGCTTGAGTGGTTTTCTTCATTTCTTCCATGGAATCTACATCGGGAATTTCAATGAAACGTCCCAAGGCACGGAATTTTTTGTAGCGATCGGCTATGAGCTCTTCATGAGAGAGTTTTTTGAGCTGCTCCATGTGAGTTAGCAGTGCATTTTTTAACATGAGGGCTGCGCCGGCGTGGTCAGAGTGTGCTCCGCTGGGCGGTTCTGCGACAATCTCGTCAACAATCCCAAACTCTAATAAATCTTTGGCTGTAACTTTAAGAGCTTCCGCCGCTTTGGGGGTTGCACTTTTATCCTTCCAAAGAATAGCGGCGCACCCTTCCGGGCTGATGACTGAGTAATAGGCGTTTTCCAAGATGAGGACACGGTTAGCAATGCCGATTCCAAGAGCTCCTCCGCTGCCGCCTTCACCAATAATAACGCTAATGATCGGGACCCTCAGAGGAAACATATCCCTGAGATTAACCGCAATAGCCTCGGCAATGTGGCGCTCTTCGGAGCTGATTCCGGGAAAGGCTCCGGCTGTATCAATCAAAGTGATAATGGGGAGAGAGAACTTATCGGCCAGTTTCATAAGACGGATAGATTTTCGATATCCCTCCGGGTGTGCACATCCAAAGTTTCGAAAAATATTTTCCCGAGTGTCACGCCCTTTTTGAGTGCCTATTACCATGACGTTCTGTCCGTCTAGCGACGCGAATCCGCCCACCATAGCATGGTCATCACTAAATCTTCGATCACCATGTAGTTCGATGAAATCTGTGAAAACCCTTTTGATGTAATCCAGAGTGTAAGGGCGCTGAGGATGTCGTGCTATTTGAATTCGTTGCCACGCCGTCAGATTGCTGTAAACGCTCTTCTGAGTATCTTCCAGTTGTTTCTCTAACTTATGTATTTTGGATTTGAAAGCCGAAGGTTTTGCTGAGCTTAACGCTTGGCTTTTAAGCTCAGTCAGTTTCTGTTGGAGTTCCAGAATAGGTTTTTCAAAATCGTGTGAGTGTTTCATACAGCTCAGTGTCCATTCTAGTACATGTATAGAATCAAATCAACGCAGAAGCTTTGCCTTGAGCGCAAACGATAATAACGCCACAACAGATTCATTATGAAATAGTTGCGTGTTTAACAAGCCGTCCTATTTTTTTAATTGGTTTAAAAAATAATTATCAATAATATTCGATGTGTTGTGATTTGATTTTTTTATTCAATTTGTCAAGTGGGGCGTATGCTAATTTTTTTCTCTTTATTGACGAATACCATCGCGGTTTATGATGAATGGGAGAGTAGGGGCCGAGAGCCAGGAGATGTGAAAGAAAAAATTAAGGAAGTTTTGAATAAGCGAATATTCACACTGGACGTCCCCGCGAAAATGTGAGAAGCTAGCGTCTCAGTGAATTGGCGTTACGCCAGCAAGCGTTCTCGCTTGTATCGTGCGGAGGTATAGTACCTCAACAACGCCGTCACACTCTGAAAACATGCCAAAACTCGATCATATCAAAAAGGTTCTCATTATTGGTTCAGGCCCTATCATCATTGGTCAAGCTTGCGAGTTTGACTATTCAGGAACCCAAGCTTGCAAAGCTCTCAGGCAAATGGGTTTTTCTATTGTATTAGTCAATTCGAATCCGGCCACAATTATGACGGATCCCGCAATGGCTGATGTTACGTATATCGAGCCTCTGAATCTGGCAACACTTACAGAGATTATCGCAAAAGAGCGACCGGATGCATTGCTTCCAAACTTAGGAGGTCAAACAGCCCTCAATCTTAGTTCTCAATTGAATAAAGCGGGAGTGCTGGAGAAATATGGCGTAAAGATCATTGGAGTGGAAGCTGACGCAATAGAAAAAGGAGAAGACCGTACTCTCTTCAAGGAAACTATGCAGCGCCTGGGAATTGATATGCCCAGAAGTAAGGCCGTACACAGTGTTGAAGAAGCTGAAGTGGTGGCTTCTGAGCTGGGATATCCCGTGGTGGTCCGCCCTGCTTATACGATGGGTGGCACTGGTGGCGGATTGGTATACAACGTTGAGGAGCTTCGCACAATTGCCAGCAGAGGGTTGGCCGCTTCGATTGTCAACCAGGTTTTGATTGAGGAGTCTGTTTTGGGCTGGGATGAGCTCGAAGTGGAAGTAGTCCGGGACTCGAATGGGAAAATGCTATCGATTTGCCTGATAGAAAACATTGATCCCATGGGAGTTCATACTGGCGACAGCTTCTGTGTGGTTCCGATGATGACGGTTTCTTTGGAGTTGCAAGCCAAGCTCCAAGAATATGCGTACCGAATCGTTGAGGAGATTAAAGTGATTGGCGGAACCAACGTTCAGTTTGCTCATGATCCTGAAACAGGTCGTGTAGTAATTATTGAAATCAATCCCAGAACGTCTCGTTCCTCTGCACTAGCCTCCAAAGCTACAGGATTTCCGATAGCTATGGTTTCGGCAAAGCTGGCAGGAGGGCTGACGTTATCAGATATTCCGTATTGGAGGGGTGGTTCCTTAGAGCAGTATGCTGCCGCTGATGATTATGTAGTTGTCAAGTTTGCACGATGGGCTTTTGAAAAATTCAAAGGTGCGGAGGATAAGCTTGGAACGCAAATGAAGGCCGTGGGAGAGGTGATGAGTATTGGGAAGACTTACAAAGAAGCTTTTCAAAAGGCGATTCGCTCCTTGGAAAATGGCCGGCATGGTCTTGGGTTTGCAAAGAACTATAATCAGTTATCCTTGAATGAACTCTTGGCTAAATTGACATATCCCACCAGCGAACGCCAGTGGGTCATGTACGAGGCTCTTCGAAAGGGGGGTACGGTTGAACAACTGAGTCAATTGACCAAAATCAGGCCGTTGTTTATCGAAATAATGAAGGAGTTGGTGGTTTTTGAAGAGCAACTGCTTCAGTATAAGGGAGCGCTGCCTCCGGATGAAATGTTGATCAAAGCCAAGAAAGACGGTTTTGCTGATAAATACTTAGCTCAGATTCTTGGGCTTCGGGAGGAACAGGTTCGTAAAAGACGTATTGCCTTAGGGGTTAATCAGACGTGGCATAAAGTGCACGTCAGCGGTGTTGAAAATGCTTCCTACTACTATTCGACCTACAATTCGGATGAATGTCAGGTGGAGCGGAACGACCGCAAGAAGATCATGGTGCTAGGAGGTGGCCCGAACCGCATTGGTCAGGGAATTGAGTTTGACTACTGCTGTGTTCATGCGGCGTTCCAACTGCGTAAAATGGGTTACGAGACGATAATGGTCAACTGTAACCCGGAGACAGTTTCGACTGATTACGACACTTCTGACAAGCTATACTTCGAACCGTTAACCGCGGAAGATGTCCTGAATATTTATGAGGCGGAGAAGCCAGAAGGAGTAATAGTTCAGTTTGGCGGCCAAACTCCGCTTAATCTTGCAAATCAGCTTGCGGCTGCCGGTGTCAAAATATTAGGAACTTCTCCCGATATGATTGACTTGGCTGAGGATCGGGATCGCTTCCGCAAGATGATGGATAATTTGGGGATTCCTATGCCGGCATCCGGGATGGCCAGCAACTTGGAAGATGCGAAAGAAGTTGCCAATCGGATTGGGTATCCATTGATGTTGCGTCCCAGTTATGTGTTGGGAGGTCGCGGAATGGAGATTGTCTATGATCAGGAAGCTCTTGAGCAATATGTAGCCAATGCGGTGGGTGTGACTCCTGACCGCCCAATCCTCATAGATCGTTTTCTGGAAAATGCGATAGAGGCCGAGTCTGATTCATTAGCTGACGGAACAGATGCTTTTGTTCCGGCAGTGATGGAGCATATTGAGTTGGCTGGAATTCACTCCGGTGACTCGGCAAGCGCTATTCCTCCTGTAACGCTGTCAGAAAAGCATATCCAGACTATTAAAGATTATTCTGTCCGGATTGGTTCTTCACTCAAAGTCAAAGGAGTGATGAACATCCAATACGCTATTGCAAACAATGTAGTCTATGTAATTGAGGCGAATCCAAGAGCCTCGCGTACTGTTCCCCTTGTTTCCAAGGTTTGCAATGTGCCTATGGCCAGTTTGGCGACCCAGTTGATGCTGGGAGCCAAACTAAAAGATATGGGGCTTAAAGAACGTAAGATTCCCTATTATGGAGTTAAAGAAGCAGTAATTCCTTTTGCAATGTTTCCTGAAGTAGACCCGTTGCTTGGCCCGGAGATGCGCTCTACGGGTGAGGTGCTAGGAATGGCACCCAGTTTTGGTATGGCTTACTTCAAAGCCGAAGAGGCGGCTCAGCCTCCTTTGCCGCTGCAAGGTACCGTGTTCATTTCGGTTGCAGATAACGACAAGGGAGACATACTGCGTACTGCACAAAAATTCCAGGAAATCGGCTTTCAAATTAAGGCCACTGAAGGAACTTTCAAGTTTTTGCAGGCGAATGGGATTAATTGCGCTTTGACCCAAAAAATTCACTCTCAGCAACGGCCTAATGTGGCTGATGAGGTCATGAGTAAGCAAATACACCTCGTTATTAATACGCCTCTGGGCAAAAAGAGCCAGGATGACGATGGTGCAATTCGGAGAATAGCTGTGAAGCTCAAGGTCCCTTACATAACGACGACAGCGGCTGCTTATGCATCGGTTGTCGGAATTGCTGCAATGAGGCAGGGTAAGGCCGTTATTAAATCAATCCAGGAATATCACGCTGAACTTGCCGCTTCAGATTAAAAATAATATTCCAGGGTATTAGTGTGAGAGAGGCGATTCATGTAATCGCCTCTTTCCGTCGATATTTAAGAATTAAAATTTGAACTATAGCTAAACTTTCTTATACTAAACTTCAGGATGTTAGGGTTTAAAAAACACCCCCGGGGGCTTCGCACACTTTTTTTTACAGAGATGTGGGAGCGTTTCAGTTTTTATGGGATGAGAGGTCTTCTCGTCCTTTTTCTCACAGCTCTTGTCCAAAATGGAGGTTTAGGGTTAAACGATAAAACGGCTACTGCTATTTATGGACTCTATACCGCTTCAATTTACTTAGCTTCTCTACCGGGAGGATGGGTGGCTGATCGACTTATTGGTGCCCGTAATGCTGTTTTTTTGGGCGGAATTTTAATCATTATTGGACAGTTCACCCTGGTACTTCCGTCTATCCATACATTCTTTCTTGGCCTATTATTAGTTGTTATGGGAACGGGGTTGCTTAAGCCTAACATCAGCGTAATGGTAGGCCAACTTTATCCGGAAGGAGGAGTAAAGCAGGATTCTGGGTTCACTATCTTCTATATGGGGATCAATGTGGGGGCCGCAATCGGATCTGTTCTGGTGGGGTACCTGGGGGAGAATGTCAACTGGCATTTGGGTTTTGGAGCAGCCGGGGTAGGAATGATCCTGGGGTTGATTCAATTCAAACTGACAGGCCATTATTTAGGCGATATAGGCAAAATAAATGTAAAAAATAATTCTCATAAAACCGATATCGGTAAGAAACGCGATTGGATTATTCTTGGTGTTGGACTATTTATTTTAGTGCTGGGCGTGTGCCTATGCCTTATGGGAGCTATTCACTTGAATCCCATCCTGTTGGCGGAAAAGGCAGCTCTTCTAATATTGGGATTGGCGCTGGTATTCTTTTTGTATGCTTTTCTTTTTGCTGGTCTCACAATGGGAGAAAAGAAACGGGTAGGTGTAATTGTTTTGCTTTTTGTGGCATCAGCCATGTTCTTTTCGGGTTTTGAGCAGGCAGGATCATCCCTGAACATATTTGCTGAGCGCTACACTTGCCGTGATTTGAGTGCTTTGACGGCAATTTTACCTGCTGCATGGGTCAGCTATTTGAATCCTGTGCCTGCAAGCTGGTTTCAATCGTTGAATCCCATTTTTATTGTTATTCTGGCGCCGATGGTTGCTGCTGCATGGCCGGCATTGGCCAAGTACAATTGTAATCCACCGCTTATCATCAAATTTGCTATCGGTCTGCTTTTACTGGCCTTAGGCTTTTTGGTTATAGCTGCCGGCGCTCGAATCGTGAGTGATCACGGGCAGGTATGGCCTACATGGTTGATTTTCACTTATCTGATACATACACTGGGAGAGCTTTGTCTGAGCCCTGTGGGATTGAGCACGGTTTCCAAGCTTTCTCCTAAAAAATTTGTGGGGCAGATGATGGGCATTTGGTTTTTGTCCAGTGCGCTGGGCAACTTGATAGCGGGCCTGATCGCTGGTAATATCCACGAAGTTGAGGATACCCAGCCTCCTGTTGCAATTGTCGAATCCGTTGAGAAACCGGAGTTAGCTGTTCCTTCGGCTGCGGATGTTACGCAAAAAGAAGAAACGGTTATGACGCAGCAAGCTTCACCTATTGTGGATCAAAAAAAGAGCCAAGGAATGTTGATTTCCAAACAGTTCATGAAGATAGTCTGGTTTGCGCTGGGAGTGGCCGCATTGCTTTTTATTTTGTCCGGAAGGGTGAGGAAAGTAACACAAGAAATTGAATAAATGGCTCTATTAACCTGTTTATTGGCAGTGCTTGTCGGATTGATAGCCGGGACTACCAGTGGTCTTCTGGGTATTGGAGGGGGCGTTGTATTGATTCCCTTAATGCTCACAATGCTCAAATTTGATTTCAGACAAGCTGTAATTGCTTCTCTAATCGTGATTATTCCAACGGCTCTTTCCGGAGTTTTTGGACATATGAAAGAGTCTCCTGTTACACATTGGGGCCTGATCATTCTGATTGTAATAGGAGCTATCGTGGGGGCTCAGCTGGGCGCCTATCTTTGCCACTGGCTAAGCGTTCCTGTATTAAAAAAGATATTTGGTTTGGTGCTCATTTTAGTTGCCATAAAATTGATCCTGTAGGAAGTGATTATGGTTGTAGGTGTCGGTACGGATATAGTAGAGGTCAAGAGAATAGGGCGTTTGGTAGAAAAGTTCGGTGACGTTTTTCTAACTAAAATATTATGTCCTGATGAAATACGATGCTGTAACTCCTCAGCTAACAGGATTCAGAAGATAGCAGCACGTTTTGCCGCAAAAGAAGCCTTAGCTAAGGCGTTGGGAACCGGTATTTTTGGTGTCGTTAATTTTCAAAATGTAGAAATCTCTTCAGCAGAAAATGGAGCACCTTTTTTTATTCTCCATGATGAAGCGGCGAAAATTCAGCGGGAACGACAAATAACACATATACACGTCTCACTCTCTCATACAGAATCTCACGCAATCTCGTTTGTCGTACTGGAATCATCAGTTGCTGATTCGGTGCTTCAAAAACCAAAAGAAACCACGTCATTGACATGAGCGATTATCCTCATCCTTCCAATGTAGCTATTTGTAAAGGTTGCGCAGATTATGCAAACCGAGCAAATGTAGAAGCGCTGGTGCTTCAGGCTATTGAGATATTGCATTTATCTGAGTCTTTTATTACTCCGGGCGACCACGTAGTGATTAAACCCAATTGGGTTAAAGAACACGATGAACGCCATCCACAGCCAGGTAATTGGGAGCATGTGGTTACGCACCCAAGCGTGATTGAAGCCGTTGCTGGTTGGGTTGCTTTGCGGCTGAATGGATCCGGAAAAATTACAATCTGCGATGCTCCTCAGACGGATTCCTCTTTTGATAAAATTCGCGAGTACTGCAAGCTGGATGAAATGATTGAGCGGCTTTGCAGTAAACATCCGAAGATCAGCATTTCTCTCCTGGACCTTCGTCCGGAGGAATGGCATGGAGTTGATGGAATTACTGTTTCCAAAAAGAAGCTTCCCGGTGACCCTCTGGGCTCTACCCATCTCCATTTGGATGAAGCCAGTGAATTCTATCAATTTAAAGGTTTGGGAAAACTTTTTGGCGCGTCGGTCGATGTGGATGAAACAAACCGAAAGCATGCGGATAGTAACCATGAATACCTGCTTTGCCGCACGCCGATGGATGCGGATGTTTTTATAAACATTCCTAAAATGAAAACCCATAAAAAGGTGGGTATAACGTGTGCTTTAAAGAATTTAGTAGGGATCAATGCTAATAAAAATTGGTTACCTCATCATACCGAAGGGACTCCGGATCGGGGAGGAGATCAGTTTCCCGCCAGCACAACCAAGGCAAAACTTGAGCACTCCTGGATGGGGGCGGCTAAGCGTTGGATGGTTAAGTTTCCACTTTTAGCGCGAATATTTGTGCCCATTAAATCCGTGGGGCGTCTCTTTTTTGGGGATACTCAAAGTGTCGTGCGCTCCGGAAACTGGTATGGCAACGACACCTGCTGGCGGATGGTGCTGGATTTGAATAAAGGATTTTTTTACTTCAATGGAGCCGCTCAGCCTCGCGTTAAGCCTCTTCGTTATTTGACGATAGTGGATGGCATTATTGGAGGTGAGGGCAATGGGCCGATGTCTCCGGATCCTGTTCACTCGGGTTTGATTATAGCCGGAACGCATCCGCTGGCGGTGGATTGTGCTGTGGCACGCTGTGTGGGTTTTGACTGGAAGTGTATCAGAATGCTTCGAAATGCTTTTGAAATAAGGCAATTGAACTTCGTGAATTTTAGGCCTGAGGATATGACCTATCAGACCTCAGTAGATGCGCCCCCTCAACCCCTCGAAAAAATGAATCCTCTTTTTTATTTTAGAGCGCATTTTGGCTGGAAAGGCGCAATTGAGCTGTCGCCTCAATTTGAAAAAGCCCCTCTCCAAGGTTCAAACAATTAAATAGTTTTCTGTTTGCCCCCATTTACGGGTTCATAGGCGTTGTTTTTTCTTTCTTTAACATTGCCGACATACCATAATCCCCCTATGAGAAGGTTTGCGTTTGTTCTATTATTCATAGCTGCTGCTTCAATGAGCACGGTTTTTGGAGAAACATGGCGTTTCACTGCATCCAGCCCTATCCCTGAAGTAGAGCTTACTTCGTCGCTGGATTTGAAAGACTCTGTGTCTCTCGAAGCATGGATTAAGCCGGAAAAGCAATCTCCGGGCGGAGGTCGAATCATAGATAAACTCGTTGCTGGGCAGAGTGTCGGCTACATGCTGGACACTTATCCGAACAACTCGCTGCGGATGATCACGGCTCATGGGATACTTGTTTACGATGCCAAGCTGCCGGTCGGGGAGTGGAGCCACGTGGCCGGAGTATTCAGCGCATCACGCGGAGTCTTCAAACTGTATTTAAACGGAAAAGAGGTGGCCGATGCATCTGCGTCTGAGATGAAGCCTTTGATTACTTCTAAAGTGCCTTTGCGCTTCGGGGCAGATAGTGACGGGCAAAATCGGTTTTTAGGAGAGATTGCTAGGGCTTCGGTTTATAAAGACATATTAACTCCGGAAGACATCAAGTCTGCCGCAGAGGAGAAAGATATGTTTAAGACGGGAGCAAGCGGGTGTGTTGGCTCCTGGCTTTTTTCCGAAGTAAAAGGAAGAAAGCTTTTTGAAAATTTAATTGTTGGCGGTCCAAAAATGAATATTGAAACTCCTCTCTCTTTTGCTGGGAAAGCTGAACCTCCGGCCAATCCTCGCATGACTCTTTGGTATAGGCAACCGGCTGCCGATTGGAACCAGGCCTTACCCTTGGGAAATGGACGTTTGGGTGCAATGGTATTCGGCGGGGTTAAAAGAGATCTGATTCAGCTCAATGAAGATACTCTTTGGTCGGGCAGACCTCACAACTATAACAAGAAAAACGCCTATCAATATTTACCTGAAATTCAGAAACTTCTTTTTGAAGGAAAAACATCTGAAGCTACAAAATTAGCGGATAGGGAGTTTATGAGTGACCCTCTCTATCAGCAGGCTTATCAACCCTTGGGTGACTTGCAGTTGAGTTTTCCGGATCACGCTGAGGTAAAAAATTACCGCCGTGAGCTGGATATTGAAAATGGAGTAGCCCGAGTGCAGTATACAATCGGAGATGTATCTTATACACGCGAGAGCTTTGTTTCCGCTGTCGATCAGGTTTTAGTGGTTCGTGTGACCGGAAGTAAACCCGGCTCTGTAACTATGAGCGCAGGTCTCAGTTCTCCTCTCCAGCACAAGTTGATGTATGAAGGTGGCAACCGACTCTTGATGGCCGGGCACTGGGAAGGAGATGGAAAGGTTCGCGGGATACAAACCGATTTAAAAGGGATGGGCCTGAACTTCGAGGGTTGTTTGGAGGCTCATTTGGATGGGGGACAACTTGAGTGCAGCGAAAATAAACTAAAGGTGCATAATGCCAGCAGTATTACGTTATTTTTTGCGGCTGCAACCAGCTATGTGAATTACATGGATGTCAGTGCTGACCCTGCTGCTCGCTGGCGTTCCCAATTAGATGCTGCAGTTAAAAAGACCTATTCAGCTCTCTTAGCTGACCAGAAAAAGGATCATGCTGGTTATATGAACCGTGTGGCGCTTCATCTTGAAGGCAGTGTGCCTCAAGCGGCGGAGGGCGATGCAAAAGCTGATGCGCATCAATCTTATATTGCGCCGGAAGCGGCTATGAAACTGCCCACTGATGAAAGGATTGAAGCCATTAAAAAGAGTCGTGGGACTTTGAATGATCCGCATTTTGCTGAGCTGTACACGCAGTATGGCCGCTACTTGTTGCTCGCTGCCAGCCGTCCGGGGACTCAGACTGCAAATCTGCAAGGTATTTGGAATAAGGACGTGGTTCCCGCATGGGGCAGTAAGTATACCATTAATATCAATATAGAAATGAACTATTGGCCTGCTGAGGTTGGAAATCTGGCCGAGTGTCACTATCCTCTTTTTGATTTGCTTGATGACTTGCGTGTCACTGGCGCTGATACCGCGCGCCAGTATTACAACGCTCGTGGGTTCGTTGCTCATCATAATACCGATCTTTGGCGCGGAGCGGCACCTGTCGATGGTGTTTGGGGCGTTTGGCCAATGGCAGCGGCCTGGATGGCACGCCATCCCTATGAACATTATCTTTACAGCCTCGACAAGGAGTTTCTAAAAACCAGAGCTTGGCCGATTATGAAAGAGGCTTCGCTATTTATATTGGATTTTCTGGTTATCGCTCCGGAGGGCTCGCCTGTTGCAGGTGCGCTAGTTACCAACCCCAGTCATTCTCCTGAGAACACGTTTGTTCGCGCGGACGGAACTCGTGGGCAGTTTACCTATGCAGCAACTATGGATTTGATGATTATCCGGGATTTGTTTGAGAATTGCCTGGATGCAGCAAAGGTTTTGGATGCCGGAGACGGATCATTTGAAAAAGAGTTTGTTGCCGAAGTAAAAAAAGCTCTCGAGCAACTGGCACCACTCCAAATCAGCCCGAAAGATGGCCGCTTGCAGGAGTGGGTGGAGGACTATAAAGACGCAGAGCCCGGACACCGCCACATGTCCCATTTTTACGGATTGCATCCGGGCCATCAAATTACCTTGAGGGGAACGCCCGAACTTGCGACTGCATTGAGGAAAAGTCTTGATACCCGCTTAAATAATGGCGGCGGTGGGACCGGTTGGAGTCGTGCCTGGGTCGTTAATTTTGCAGCCCGGTTTGAAGACTCCGATTTAGCCTGGAAGAACTTGCAGCAGCTCTTTGCGCGTTGCACTTTGCCCAATATGTTTGATAATCATCCTCCCTTCCAGATTGATGGGAACTTTGGAGGCTGTGCCGCAGTCATGGAAATGCTTGTCCAGAGTCATGCCGAAGAGCAGATACACCTCCTGCCGGCATTGCCCGCCGCCTGGAGTTCCGGTTCTGTGGGTGGCCTTCGCGCTCGCGGTGGTTTTGAAGTAAATCTCTCCTGGTCGAATGGGGTGTTGGATGAGGTCAGCATCCTTTCTCTTGCTGGACAAACCTGCCATTTGATCTATCACGATAAGGTGATTAGCTTCCCGACTGAACCTCGAAAAGTGTATGTTCTGGATGCCGACTTGAATCTAAAAGATTGAGAAAAATATCACTCATATACAACCCTGCGGCTAAGGGGCAAAAAGCATCCCGGCAGATTAATCGCCTGAGTTACCTAAAAGGGAAATGTGATTTCCTCATGACCGAGCGGCCCGGGCATGCGATGGAGTTGGCGGCTCAGGCGGCATTGAATGGAGTAGACTGCGTTGTAGCTGTAGGCGGCGATGGGACCATTTATGAAGTAGTAAATGGTCTGATGAAGTCAAAAGTTGAGAAGTTACCTACACTTGCGGTATTTCCTTCGGGGACTGCCAATGTGTTTGCACTTGAGCATAAGTTGCCTTGGTCAGTGTCTGAGGTATGGAATTCAATCGAAGAAGGGAAAACTCGGCTTATTGATTTGATTGAGGTTAAAGAGGGGCTTGGGGCTTGGGAGGATCAAGAGAATATTCGCTACGTTGCACAGTTAGCCGGTGCCGGTTTTGATGCAGCCAGCTTGAAGCTGGTGAGCTGGGGGGTGAAGAAAAAAGTTGGAAAATTAGCCTATTGGATTGCAGGTTTTCGAGCGCTGATCGGAAGGCATCCACGATTAATTTGTGAATGGGAGGGGAAAAAAATTTCTTGTGAGTGTGCGCTGGTAGGCAACGGCCGCTACTACGGAGGAAAGCATATCCTTTTTCCTAATGCGAATACTGAAGATGGCCTTTTAGACGTGACTTTTTTCCCAAAACTGAATCTCTCCGCATTGTTCCGCATTTTTTTGAGATTATGTACAGGTGGGAATCTTTGTCTGAAAGATAGCTATACTTTTCAGACTCGGCACGTGAGTATGCAGGGAGAAAATTGTAGCTTTCAGCTGGAGGGTGAGTGGGCAGGAAATCTGCCTGTAAGTTTCAGAATAGCTTCAAAGCGACTTCCTATAATAGTCCCCAACTCACCCGATAAGGGCTAAAAAACCAAGGGCAAAAATCACTAAAACCTATTTTCTACTCAGGAAAAAGATTTTTCATTTCAGCAATCTTCGTTCCCAAAATTCGCTGCAGGCCCAGCACATTCCCTTTTCCATCCGGATGGACTCTATTGGAGAGGAAGATATAAAAAATACCTTCTTTAGGGAAAATCCACATACTGGTTCCGGTGAAGCCCGTGTGTCCAAAAGATTCACCCGGAGGGAAAATATCTCCGCGAGGACTGCTATAGCCGGTGGCAACATCCCAACCCAAACTTCGTTGAGCTTCCAAGCCCGCCGGAGATTGAGTGCTGGCCATCAGGCGAACCGTTTCGGGCTTAAAAAGTTGTCTCTTCAAGTTTTTGCCATATCGTCCTTCATGCAGCAGCATATTGTCGTAGAGAGCTAAATCGGCGATAGTGCTAAAAACTCCGGCATGTCCGGCAACCCCATCCATGGTTCGTGAGGTGGGATCATGTACCACGCCTCGAAGCATTGCACCATCGGTTAGTTGGGTGGGGGCAATTCGATCCATTTTTTCCAAAGGCGGGTTGTAACATGTATCTACCATGCCGAGTGGCTTATAAATATTCTCAAGAGCAAATTCATCAATTCGTTTATTGCTGACAGTTCGTACGATTTCACCCAGCAGAATGAAGTTAATGTCGCTATACACAAACTTGGTGCCGGGTTCTTGTTTGGGTAACTCCTTGCAAGCCGTGGCGATTCCTGCATCGTAGCCGCTCCACCCCTTGTAGCCGATACCGGGTCGCAGCCCGGAAGTATGAGTAAGCAAATGGCGGACGGTGATCGATTTTTGAGCGCTATTTGTAAAAGCAGGCAAGTATTGAGATGCAGGAGCATCAACATTGATGAGCCCTCTTTCTTGCAAAAGCATAATACTGGGGGCTGTGGCAACAACTTTAGTGAGAGAGGCTAAATCATAAATAGTATCTTCTGAGTTAGGCTCAACATTGGGCTGCAATGCTTTGTCTCCAAAAACGATAGTGCGCTCATAGATACCGGCTTTTTTGGGGTGGTCTGCAAAGCGGGGTGATTCCATATGAATCCGAAGTACGCCACCCGGTATATCGCCATTATTGATCCTTTCTTGGACGGAAGATTCAATTTCTGCCATTTTTTCCTTATCCCAACTGGGACGTATTGCAGTTGTTTTTTGATTATAACCGTTATCGCCCAGTCGGCATCCTTGCGTTAGAGACGCAAAAAGAGCTGCAACCAGTACGACCCTCAATGACCATTGCCTTAACATCGGGAAAGTTTGATATTAGGGACAACGACTGTCAATAGTGAATCTGCTTGTCACTAAGAAAATGCTGTGAGAGTATGTTGCTGGATTTTACTTACAAATGAACATGAAAACGAAGGTAGCCGTTTCAGAAAGGTTGGAGTCGCTGGATGTGCTTCGCGGGATTGACCTTTTTCTGCTGGTCTTTTTACAGCCGATTCTAGGAGATATCGTCCGTGCACTACCGCAGGATAATATTTGTCATATGGTCTGGGAAAAAGTCTTTACTCACGTCGAATGGGAAGGATTACGCCTTTGGGATATGATTATGCCTCTGTTTCTTTTTATGGCCGGAGTCTCTATCCCTTTTGCGTTAGCCAAATACATGCGAGGAGAAGTGTCGCTGCAAAAGATGGGTGTGAGAATAGGGAAGCGGGTGATACTGCTTTTTGTTTTCGGGGCTATAGTCCAAGGGAGTCTTCTGGATTTTGATTTGAACAGTCTTTCACTCTATAGCAACACATTGCAATCTATTGCTTCAGGCTACCTACTCACAGTTTTAATATACATGTTTGCAGGGATTAGGGGGGTGTCAATTGCTGTTATTATCTTGCCAGCCATCTACACATTCGGAATGTTGGCTTATGGGAAAGGGTATGGACCTGATGTCAATTTGGCAATGGTTGTCGATCGAGTTATAATGGGCCGGTTTGCCCCGGGGGCAAGTGTTAATGATTTGGGGGTTGTGCAGTTTGCCGGTTGGTACCAGTACACCTGGATTTACAGCACCTTGAATTTCACCACAACTGTTTTAACAGGTCTTATAACCGGGTGGTGTTTGAAAAGTGGATGGTCTCCTCTGCAAAAACTTTACCGGTTGCTCCTACTGGGAGGAGCTTCTTTGCTGCTGGCATGGATTATTTCATTCTTCGAGCCCATAAATAAACACCTCTGGACAAGTTCAATGACTTTTCTCACCAGTGGGATATCTATTGTTTTGATGGCCATCACCTATTATTTAGTGGATGGTCTGAAATGGCATTTCGGACTTATGTGGCTGAAAATTTACGGGATGAATTCTATCCTCGCATATATGCTTTACAACACGCTGGAGGTCAGCTCGCTAACGCATTATTGGCTTCATGGGTTGAAACAATATACCGGCGACTATTATCCGTTCTTCACCGAATTAGCTAAGGTGCTTTTAATTTTTGCGATTCTGAGATATTGCTACAAGCGCTCTATTTTTCTCCGTGCTTGAAATAGATGAGGGTATAGGGTCGGATTAAACTGTGCTTATTTTATCTCTATGGATGCGGTCCCTTTTAAGTTGGGTGCCGCCAGATAGACGCATTTTTTCTCTTTATTGTAGTGCCAGCCGGGTTGTTTTGTGATTGTGTCCTCACTATAAAGGAGAACAGTCCCGTCAACTTTAACTTCTTCCGGTTTCTGCGCAACATTTGTAATCATCGCGTAAATGGTGCACCCTGCATAGTATCTTAACACCAGATCAGTCTTCTGCGAATTCGAGGCTGCGTGCAATATGGTGGCGGCAGTGCTTAATACCGTGTAGTCGGGCTGATCTTTCCTTAGGATCATGGAGTGAATATCCGGGTCGAAACCTTCAATGGTCAACTGGTTGAGGAGGATATCCTCCGGATTAATAAATGCACCATTGCGTTTCTCAAAATTGCTAATGCTGTCTGGGTATGTCCCAATCAAATTTCCCTCAACGCATTGCTGATGAGTGGCACTTGCCAGAATATGCGCTTGAACGCTGCGCCAGTCATTTGGCGTAAACCCCAATACGCCTTGAGGGAGTGTTGTCCCCCCGGAAGCCATTTTCTCCATAGTTTCAGCCAAGTGAATCAAGTGGTAGGAGTAAACCAATCCATTCCACTGAACCGGTACGGCCAGCCATGTGTGAGTATAAAATGTGCTCCCAAAAACAGGAATGGTTGATCCCAACATCATTGGCTTATTTGGAAGAGACCAGAGGTAAATGAAAGGGATTCCGCTTTCTGCCCACCTCACAGCATGATCGATATGATCGAGATTTCCGGTCAAACGCCAGGCATCCACGCATGCGCCTATTGTGTAAGCCGCAGGGAGAATATCCGGCTGGTATAGAGGGCACTCCCAGACCTGTCCGCCACGCGGAACGTTAAATTGTCCGATAAATTCCAAAGCTTTTAATCCGGCGTCGCGGCTTGAAGAACTACCGGTAATCCTTGCATGCCGGAGCAGTTTCATAGCGTTATAGGCTGTCGTGCCCATGGTTGCATCTCCGCCTTGGCCCAGCGTTTTTTGTTGTGCTTGGACAGGTTTAAAAAGCCAGCTTCCATTGGGTTCCTGGGAGGCGAGCAGGCCCTGAATTTGCTGGTCCACAGCATTCCAGGCTTCTTCCAGATAGCCGTAGTGAAATGGAAATTCCCAAAGCATGATATGGCACTGACTGGAGCTGGAAAGAGATTTTCCAGTTTTATCCGAGGAAAGGATTCCGTCCACCATAGGCTGTATTCTCTCTTCAATTACCTCTGCAACTTTTCCCTCAAGGGGTTTCCCTGGCAAACGATCCGACGCCAAAGTCGGGTCGCTGAGAACATCATTCCAAAGCAAAGTAGCAAAGCCCGGAGCGGGTGCGTATGGCCAGTCAATACAGTGAGCCCATTTATTGGTGCCATCCCAAACGCTGTCAAAACCTATTCGGCAAAGCTCTCTCTGTTGAGCCGGTGTGCGTGGCCAGGCGTTAACAGAGGGAAGCCCGTTGTTTTTTTTCAGATAGTGCCGCACCGAGCTCAGAACGGGACCATCAGTGATGGCTACTTGTGCATTAAGGCTATAAACCTTATTGGGCTCTAAAGTCCAGGAGTACGAATAATCCTGGTTTTCGGGAAAGTAGTCTGGGATAGAAGGGAGAAAAAGCGCCAAACGGTGATTATTCATTCCCTGATCAAAATTTGGAGAGGAAAAACGTGGTGTAGGCATTCCGTGAACACCATCCCATTTTTGAAAGATATCCCAATAAAGCGAAAGAGTTTTTTGGGGCTGATTGCCTACGCTCCAGTAATCCTTATTGGAATCTGGGCAGAAGAAACGCTCTGGGTTAAGAACAGGTGCTTGATTCGTCTCACCCCACGAGATGGCCATAAGAGGGATTGTGATTTTTGTCGAATCGGGGGAGCGTCGGTTCGCAAGATTTGGTGCAAAATCGCGCGGAGAGGAGGATGCTTCAGCCCCGTAGAGATATTCTAACCCCGGGAAAAGTCCTGAGGTTTTGCTCCCGCCAAATGACCCTTCTCCAACATAAATATTGGGGCCCAAGAGCGAATGAACAGAAGGAGAGCCGGAGGAGCTCCAAGTATATGTAATATCCAGCTCAGGCTTTTCGTTATCCAAAGTAACGTTGAGTCCGATATTCCAAAGGTTATTTTCAGAATCTCGCAATGGGGAACTGAACTGCCAGGAATTGGTGTAGCGCTCTGAAGAATCTAAATTACGGCCTCGGAATACTTGCGTGAATGAAGGCTCCCATGTTACTGGACCCTGTGGGGTATTGAGGTTTACCTGGATAAGCGGCTTCCAGAGTGCGACCTGTTCCCAATCATCCCCCTTCCTGCTATATATTTTGGCGTAATGAATGCCTGTCTGATGTCGCAAAAAAACAATTTTCACCTTCCCGTTATCCAGCCAGCGGGATCCTTGAGATGACGTTATATCATCCGAGATAATGTCTACGGACGCCGTTCGGGTTTGTTCGGCTGTGGTACTAATGCGGATGGCCGAAGAATTGGAACTTAAACTCGAACGGGAATCACTCACCAAAAGTTTGCCAGTGATGAAAGTAGGGCCTGTACGAGCCGGAGTAGTCCACATAATATCCTCGATCCAGGAATTATCTGTTTTAAGTTCAGGAATTGAGCCGGCTCCAATGGGATTCCCAGAAGCATCGTATGCAATCACCTGGGCTGTTCCTTTAACCAGTTTGCCTTTTCCCTTATTGGTAACCTTGAAACGCAGAGGTAAGATGGAGTTGGGGGTGACGAGGGCTTGAGCGGGGGTAATGTAATCCAGAGAAATGTCGGGGGTATAATACCCGATGATTGTGGAGCGAACAGAGGAGGGTGGATCAAACTTGAGAGATGTTGAGAGCACGTCATCGAAATCGTACTCTATAACATCCCAACGGTTTCCGGCCGTGGCATTTTCTCTTGGAGAGTAATTCCAATCTTTGACTTGGATGCCATCGTCAGAAGCTAATTTAATTGAAAGGGGTTGTGTGCTGTCATGTTGAAAAGCAATTACGCCGGCATTGAGCGGAATTTTATTGTTCTGAATGGGGATGGAATTGTTGAACAAAAGGATTCGAGGCTCCCCCCAACTGGCCCAGTCATAAGCAGTGTTCTGCCCCGGCAATGTGATGAAATCGACTTTAATCTTACGGTTTTGGAAAGAGTTTAAGTCTATGCAATGGTGTATCCATTTGGATTCAGTGACGTTTTGATCCAATACTACCTGATTGTTGATTCGGATGAGGAATCGAACTCCATCTGCATCCGACTTCCCCCATTGAATTCCGTCGCCTAAGCCTGTATCTGTGACCAAAAAGAGTTTTTGTGTCCCTGTGCTCCGGGGCAGTTCTAATTGATAAGTAACAGTAGATGGCTGAGTGGCGACAACCGGATGCTGAAAGAGAGAAGGAGAAGAAATTCCGCCACAGATGCTTTGCCTTAAAGAGACATCAACGATTGGTTTCGATAGTGTCGCTGAGCCGAAGCTATTTAGAAAATCTATTACTACTTTTACCTCAGCACCACCCTGAGCCAGGAGTGAAGAAGGAAAAAGAAAAGAAATCAACAGTAGAATCGGCCCCCAAAAGCAACGTTTAACCCGTTTCATAGTAGCTCTATTCTATGAGAGCTACGGGGTCTTGTCGAGTAGGTTTTGGTTGAATGCCACAAGGTCGGTGTATTTCACATGTCCCCCGAAAATATCCAAAGCAGACCCCATGGTTACATCTAGCCTACCCCCGCTGAGCCGGGTGACGAGTTTTATGTCTTCCAGTGAACTTGCCCCTCCTGCATAGGTAGTTGGAATCTGCACGCATTCTCCCAAAAGCTGTACTAAGGATAGGTCTATTCCCTGGCAGAGGCCTTCAACATCGGCAGCGTGAATGAGGTATTCCGAGCAATACTGGCTGAGCAAATCCAATGTTTCCTTCGTGATTTTTAATGTAGTGAATTTTTGCCAACGATCTGTCACCACATGGTAATCCCCACCTTTAAAGCGGCAGCTGAGGTCCAGGACCAGCCGCTCCCGCCCGACAATACGAACTAAATCTTCGAGCCTCTTCCAGTCCAATATTCCGTCTCGGAAAACGTAACTTGTGACAATAACATGACTGGCTCCGGCCTCAAGCCACTCCAATGCATTCTCCTTATTAATCCCTCCACCAATATGGAAACCTCCCGGGAAAGCCTCTAAGGCTTCACGAGCTGCATTGTCATTTCCGGGGCCCAACTTGATGATGTGTCCACCTTTGAGATTATCTTTTTGGTAGAGTTTTGCATACCAGAAAGGTGAATGCTTTGCGACAAAGTTGGTCTTCAGACCTTGCCCAGAATCAGTCAACGTTCCGCCAACGATCTGTTTGACGTGGCCTTCGTGCAAATCTATACATGGCCTGAACATTTAATTAAGGGCTAACTGTCAGGAGCGAGAGCTGGGAGCTCGGATAATGACGGTGCTTTTTTGGCTGAGTTCGGGGACGGGGAGTGGGTAGTCCAGCGTGTAATGGAGCCCACGGCTTTCAGGGCGTTGCAATGCCGACTCTATGATGATCCAAGCCACTCGAGCTATATTGCGAAGCTCCAAAATTTCCTTGGTCACCTTAAAATCCCAATAGTATTCCCGAATTTCTTCTATGATATTTTCAATTCTTGCCTTTGCGCGTTGCAACCGTCTTGTGCTGCGGACAATGCCGACGTAATCCCACATCAATCTGCGAATTTCGTCCCAATTATGATTAAGAACAACCAACTCATCCGCGTTTTGTGCGTTGCCCGATTCCCAGACCGGTATTTCATGTTTCGTCTCCGAGGCTTGTTCATGAGAAGAGCACTCTGCTGCACGATGTGCAAGCACTACGGCCTCCAAAAGAGAATTACTGGCTAAACGGTTTGCCCCATGGAGGCCTGTACAGGCGACTTCTCCTATGGCATAGAGTCCGGGAATAGAAGTCTTCCCGTTTATATCTGTTTGAACACCGCCGCACTGATAATGTGCTGCTGGGACCACGGGAATGGGTTCCTTGGTTAAATCGACGCCCCTTTCAAAGCAATGCTGGTAGATGTTGGGGAAGCGCTCCATCAGGAAGCGGGCTGGCTTGTGAGTGATATCCAAAAGAACGTGATCGGAACCATTTTTCTTCATTTCATTATCAATGGCGCGCGCAACGATATCACGGGGCGCCAACGACAGGCGTGGGTCGTATTGTTCCATAAACTCCTTCCCGTCGAGATTTTTCAGAACAGCTCCTTCTCCACGGACCGCTTCGCTTATGAGAAAAGAACCGCCTTTAGGGTCATAGAAACAAGTAGGATGGAATTGGATAAATTCCATATTCGCTATTCTGGCGCCAGCACGCCACGCCATTGCTACGCCGTCACCCGTAGCGATATAAGGGTTAGTCGTATAAAGGTAAACCTTCCCGCAGCCACCCGTGGCAAGGATTACGTGCTTACCTTGAAAGGTTACTATTTCCTTTGTTTCGGCATCCAGCGCATAGATTCCTGTGCACTGTTTCTGACCTTTCCCATCGTCTGATAGAATCAGATCAATTGCAAAAAAGTGCTCAAAGAAAGTGATATTTTTTTCTTTGGAAGCTGCACTGAGCAAGGCTGTCTCCACTTCGCGACCGGTAATATCACCCGCATGCAAAATTCTTCGCTTAGAATGACCTCCCTCACGCCCTAAATCCAATTCTTTGCACCCGAGACAGTTGGGTATGCCCCGTTCAGAGAATTGGGTTCCGTATGCAATGAGATCAGCAATCCGGTCGGGCCCCTCGCTGACAATGGTGCGCACCGCCTGTTCATCACAGAGCCCGGCGCCTGCATTCAATGTGTCTTGAATGTGCATCTCGAAAGAATCTTCTTTCGAGGTAACAGATGCTATCCCCCCCTGTGCCTGGTTAGTATTGGAATCAGCTCGTTCTTTCTTGGTAATGACTGCGACACTTCCATTTTTTGCAGCCTTAAGTGCGAAGAATATCCCGGCAATTCCACTGCCCAAAACAAGATAATCAAACTTTAATGGTTCGGACTTCATCGAAATTATAAGGTATCGTTGTCAATCAGTCTTGTTTTTCCCACAAACACAGCCAGTGCTATTTGGGTCCCTGTAGAAACTAAAGACACAGGGGAAAGTGTTTCCGGGTTAAAAAATTCGATGTAGTCAACTTTGGTATTTGGATTATTTTCAATGAAAGTTTTCAATTCCAGCTTCAGCTCTTCCGCAGGCAGACCGTCTTTGGATGTTTTTTCTTTTGCCTTTTTGATTGCCTGGTTTAAACAAAGGGCGCTTTTGCGTTCTTCTGTTGAAAGATAAATATTTCGAGAACTTAGGGCAAGGCCGTCATCTTCCCGGATGATGGGGGCTCTTATGATTTGCACTGGGAAGTTCAGATCTCTCACCATGCGTTGAATCACGGCCGCCTGTTGGAAATCTTTGTTTCCGAAGGCTGCATAATCAGGCAGGACTATGTTAAAAAGCTTAGCGACTATCGTAGTGACTCCTTTGAAATGAGTGGGGCGAGCCACCCCCTCCATGGACTGAGTCAGGGTCTCTTCGACTGCGTAAGTGCTGTGCTTTAATCTGGGGTCACCTGACTTCTCCTCAAAGGGGTACATGAGCGAATCCGTGGGAGTGAATACAGCATCCGCCCCTGCTTCCTGGCAAATTCGCATATCTTTTTGTAAGTCACGTGGGTATTTTGCAAGATCCTCATTGGGAGAAAACTGAAGTGGATTTACATAAATACTCACAACCACTTTCCCACTAAGTTGGACAGATTGGCAGGCGCATTTTATTAAACTCACATGACCTGCATGGAGAGCCCCCATGGTGGGTACAAGTGCAATGCTAAGGCCCGATCTCTTCCAGCCCAGGGCTAAGCTTTGCATCTCCCTGATAGTTTCAATATGTTTCATAGTGCTAGCAGTAGTTTTAATGGGGAAATGGCTCTGGATGGGTCACTCCCCTCGGTTACCCTCTAATTATACTTCAAATTATCGATGAATAACGATAAAAAACTGAAGTTTCTTCTTTGACGACGAACGTCGTCCCGTTGGATTTTTCTGTTCAATATTTGCAGAGAAACGTTTCAGTTTTTTCGAATCTTTCGAAGATAGTCATAACTGTAGATGCCAGCTGCATGCCCGTCTCCCCAAGTAATTTGGAGAGCATATCCACCCACAGGGACTATAGAAAGAATTTGGTAAGATTCTTTGCAGAGTGGAGGCTTGGGTGAATGTTCCTGAGCCTGGGGTGCCGCAATCATGTTTTTCTCACACCATGCGCAGGGGCATTTCTTTCTCAAGTCTTCCAATGAAATGAACTGCTCTGTGCCATCACTCCAGCGTATAGCCAACTCTTCGGCTACTAAATCCATCTGCAAAGGAGTTATCATTCTAGTGGCTTCTCATTCTTGAAGTTGCCCTTGTGAAGGGTTTCCGCATCGCATGGCATGGCACGATTGGAAGATTTTACAAACTCTATCATTTTTCGTGACGGCGGAAGATGAAAAAGTTGCTCAGCCTGATGAACTGCGTCATTTCGCTTAAGCTGGGTACGGAATAAAAAGTTATAAACCCGTTTTAATTCCATCCGTTCCTGAGCGGAAATACCGGCCCGGCGCAGACCTACAATATTTAAGCCGGCAATAAGATTTTTATCAAACGCTGTGGTATAGGGAGGTACATCACAGCTCATAGCCGAAACACCTTGAATCATAGCCAGTTCACCAATTCGAACGAACTGGTGGATAGCAGTGTTGCCTGATATAAAAGCACGGTCTCCGACAGTGACGTGCCCTGCAACCAGGGCGGAATTGGCCAAGATGACTTGATTGCCGATCACTGCATTGTGCCCTACGTGGCTGTTTGCCATGAAAAAACACTCATTTCCGATCACCGTATCTTCTGCATCAGTGTTGGAACAGTGAATCGTGACCATCTCGCGAAAGATATTGCCATTACCAATCCTGAGACGTGTGGCCGCACCTTTATATTTAGTGTCTTGCGGTGGGGAACCAATAACAGAACCGACTCCGAAGAAATTGCTTTCTCCGGCCGTCATATGACCTGTCAAATAAACATGATGATGAACTTTGCATCCGGCTCCTAACTCTACATATTCATCAATAATAGAATAAGCACCAACCTGCACGGAGGGGTGAATACGAGCCCGCGGGTGAATAATAGCAGTGGGATGAATCATGCTTCCGTATCTCTATCAATTAATACTATTTAAATGGATTTTTTTTGTTCCCATTAAAGGAGTCTGTAGCCTTGGCTGGCCGACTTGAAAAAGGGTTCTTTTTCCTATCTTGCCGGGTAACATCCGTTTCGTTTTGGCTTGTTTGGAGAGGTTTACTTGAAAAGACAGGTTTTGGTTTAACTCCGGGTGGAAGAAAAAGGGGAGTTGTAAAGAGAAAGAACCAAGCTACGAAGAAGTGGATTGCAATGGCTATGAGTAGACCTTCCAGCTTATAAAGGTCGGATTCGTATCCCAAGAGAGCCAATCCCAGCAGAAGGGCCCCCGGCATCTGAACGGCTCCTGCAAGAGAGTAGCAGGCAACCCAGTCTCTTTTTCTCTTTAATATCCAGCTGATTAATTTAATGGGGAACATGTAAAGAAAGCTCAAAACTTGCCAGCATAGCATCTGAACAAACATGGCAATAAACCATACCCAAAAAATGACAGGCCCCATCCATGCCTGCCACCATGGGATTGCTTGCTTGCGGTTGAGGAAGAACACGTTGTTCCCATAAGGTATTTCGGTGTAGTAACCAAAGCTGTGAATCTTCAATAGATGTTCGGTAAGCTCAAAAGTTATGTCAGATTCACGGCCTGAGCGGGCATCCCCGTAGGTGTTAATAACCATAGCCAGCTTGGAAGATTGGGCTAAAGCTCCTTCTCTATCATCCCAGTGCAATCGGCCTTCACTAATTTTAGCAGGCGATTCAGGTAAAGCTTGGACAAAGGAAGTAACGACCGGAAAGTAGGATCCGCAGAATAGCCAGAGAGCACAGAGGGCGCAGACAAATGCAACAGTAGTTTCTACACTGAAAAGGAAAACTCGATCAGCATAGCCAAACCGGGCAATTCCGTTCCAAGTGAATGGGAGAAATGCTATCGTTCTCTTTTTTTGAAAATCCTTTTCTTTGTGCGACTCCATCGTACTTGCCTATTGAAAACCAAACCCTTACATTTTGTCAATCCCAGCTGTGATAATCACTCAATATAGAAGAGGATAATTGGTTTTAATCACATTAATTGTCCACATCGTCAGGTTTGTTTATCGAGACGATTGAGTAATCTAAGGAGTCCATCAAGAATTGTAAGAGGGTGTGGTGGGCATCCGGGAATATAAAGGTCCACCGGCAGGATAGCGTCAACGCCCGAACGGACTTGCTCATGGTTGGCAAAAGGGCCTCCGGATATGGCACAAGCTCCGACAGCGATAACGATTTTCGGTTCAGAGACTGCATCATATGTTTTTTTGAGAGCTAGTTCCATGTTTTTAGAAACGGGGCCGGTAACCAAAAGGCCGTCGGCATGTCGGGGTGAAGCAACGTATTGTATGCCAAAACGTCCTAAATCCCAGCCTATGGTACCCAACACGTTGATATCCGCTTCACAGGCATTGCAGCCTCCGGCACTGACTTGCCTCAGTTTCAAAGAGCGCCCGAACATTTTAAGCATTTTAGATTCCAAGGCCGAGGCTAAACGGATTTCCTCTTTACCTGGTGAAACCAATAGAAGGTCTTCACGCTGCCGGGTTGCCATTCGATAATCACCTGTTCTGAGAATAGCTTGAGATGGACAGGCCCGAGTGCACTCTCCACAAAAAAGGCATTTTCCAAGGTCCAAAACAGGAGGTTTTCCACATGTCCTTGAAATAGCTTGGGTAGGACATAGTTGACTACATACTTGACAATCACTTGGGCATTTAGAACCCTCCAGCCGTAGCGAACCACCATGGCGATCGGGCAAGGGAGGAGGTGCCTCGTGTGGGAAGCGCATGGTTTGGCAGCCTCGCTTGAGTCGATTAAAAAGAGTATCGTGTATAAACATAGGGGGGAAAACTAGAGGTCAAAACCGCAGTAGCTCAGGTTAAAGCTCTTATTACAAATCGGGAAATCCGAGATGGCTTGATTGCGTAGCGCCAAGGCTAATCCCATCCAATTGTGGAAAGAAGGATCAGTAACTTTGTACCGGCGGAAGCGCCCCTCCGAGTCGGTTAGTGCCACATGGCATATTTCTCCTCGCCATCCTTCAATGAGAGAGACGGCTAATTTATCAGGAGCCAGCCGCGTGATTTTTTCTGCGCTTTCGGGTTCAGGCGGCGAATTAAATTGTTCTTTTAAAAATTCGCCTGAATGTTGCATTTCCAGCCAGCGTACTTTTGCTCGTGAAAAAACATCTCCGTCAGGCCATACGGCAAGAGGCACTTGAGCGAAGCGGTACCAACCTGTCGGATGATCAAAACGGACATCTCGGACCAGTCCACAGGAGCGTGCAGCCAGACCTACCAATCCGATTTTAGCTGCCATAGAAGTCTCTACAGAACCTACTTGTTCAAATCTTGCGCGAGATGAGGCTGAATCCCAAAACCAGCCAACAGCCTGAAGCGCATCCCGTAATGTTTGCTCAAAGCGGTCGCTTAAGAGAGCCAGGCGTTTAGGCTCACAATCAATTGGGGAAAAACCGGGGCGAACCATGCCACGGCCAAAACGGTTACCGCATAAAAGCGCCGTAAGATTCAAGAAATCTCCACGGATTTTACCGCAGGCCGAAGAGGTGGGAATGAAGGCCACGTCATTGGCCAGAGCCCCCAGATCACCTGTGTGATTGGCCAGGCGTTCGAGCTCCAGCGCGATTGCCCTCACCCATAGAGCGTATAAAGGTGCCTGAACTCCTGCTAAAGCCTCTAGAGCTTGCGCATAGGCGGAGGAATGACCAATTGTCGTGTCACCAGCTATCGTCTCTATCTGGTAAACACTTAAACGATGGGGGCCTCCAAGTAAGGCTTCTTCAATTCCTCGATGTTGATAGCCCAAAGCAATTTCCAGGTGCAAGACTTCTTCGCCATCGCATTGAAACCGAAAATGTCCCGGTTCGATTACTCCCGCGTGAACCGGCCCCACGGAAACTTCATGGATTTCGGCCCCCTCCACGGAGAAGAAGTTTTTTGGGTCCTGTATTACATTGAGATTTTTGCGTACGGGTTTTAGCCAAGGGTGCCCGAGAGGAAGTAACCCATATTGTTCGTATATTTCCCTTTCAAAGAGATGGGCTTCAGGATACTTGGGTGTAAGTGAGGGAAAGGAACCGGAAAAAGGCTGACTGCGAGACACACAGAGTACGCTGCTGGAGTCCAAAGCCAGGACAGCAACCAATCTCTTTTCAGAACCTTCCGGGAGCGCAAAGAAACTGACCATGCGTGCTCCCAGCTCCAGCTCTTCACTTACATTCCGGATGAAGTCCGAAAGAGAATACTCGGGGATTTGATTCCAATCCAAAGCTTCACCGTTGGCTAATAGAGCAAAAGAATTTAATACGTTCATAGGTTTGGAATGAGTTGTTGTACTGCATCAGACCAGATTTGGCGAAGTGGATTTGGAATGCAGAGACCTAAAAACAAAACAGCTCCGATCAATATTAACGAGGGAAGTAAGGTAGCCGGTTTTTCGCAATACTTTGTGCTCAGCTGCTTTGAATTTGTTTTGGGCCGCCCGTAAACGACGGAGAAAACAATCCGGGTGAGCCCAAAAAAAGCCAGCATCAAGGCAAACAGAAAGAGCACAGCAACCCACGGATACCCTGAAAAGAAGGCGTTTTTAATAATCATCAGTTCGCTGAAAAAAAGACCGAAAGGAGGGCAGGCTGTGATTGCAAAGAGTCCTGCCATAAACAGCAGAGACGAGTGCGGCATAATAAGAAAAAGTCCCTTGGCATCAGCAGTAGTGCAGCTGCCTGCACCGCGCTGAAGATTTCCGGCGCTAAGAAAAATGGCCCCCTTAGCCATGCAATTATTCCAAAGGTGGAAAAACGCAGCCCAAAGTCCCACGGCACCGAGAGAAGCTCCAATACAGAGAATCCCCATTTGCTCAATGCTGGAGTAGGCTAACATTCTCTTAAAATTATTTGTGGAAAGAAGGAAAAATGCGGCCAATACCATGGATAGAAGGCCCAGGAATAAGAGAGTGCGGTCGGCGATTACGCCGGCACCGGCAGCAGCAACGACACTGCGCACGCGAAGCAGTGCCAAAAAGGCTACTGAACTGACACCTCCGGCCAGCAACGCACCCGCCATACTGGGAGCTTCCCCGTACGCATCGGGCTTCCAGGCATGCATTGGTACAAGGCCCATTTTAGTGCCGTATCCAACCAAGATCAGGACCCAGGCAATGAGAACCCATGGCCGGGAGAGAGACGAAGCTTGGGCAATTAAAGCCGTAAAGGTGAGGTCTCCCTGTCCGCCCCCATGCAAGGATGCATACCCCAGACAAAAGGAACCCAGAAGGGAGAGAGCAATTCCAGTAGCGCTGACGAGCAGGTATTTCCAAGTGGCTTCAATAGCTCTGGGTTTGCTGCTGAAATGGATGAGAGGAACGAAGCATAGAGTGAGCCCTTCAGTAGCGATCCAAAGCAATCCTAAGTGGCGGGACATGTGTGCCGCGCTTATTAAACCCAAGCTAGCGAGGATTACCGAAACAAAAACGCGATTCTTCCGCTCTTTATGGATTTTCAAATAGGGGATACCGTAAATGGAACAGACCAAAAAGAGCAGCGAAATAACCGGTAGTATCGCGCGCGCCAGAGGATCAAACCCCATCCAGGAATGAAAAAGGACTTCAGGCGGGTTTATCAGGAGCCAGGACATCAGCAGGGTGTGAATTGCTGAAATGATCGGCAAAAACCATGGACGAGTCCGTTCGCTCGGCCAAAGTGCGGCGAAACAGGCTCCTGCAAGTGGAATCAGGACTAAAAACAATTCTCTCATTCTTTTAAGATATTTAGCTTTCGAGTATCCAAGGAATCAAAGGTGCGCTGGATGCGATCCAGAACTATTCCGGCAACAAATATTCCTACGATAAGGTCCAGAAGGATGCCGGCTTCAACTAAGAGCGGGATGGAATGCACAAGTAACAGGCCAAAAAGGTAAATTCCATTTTCCAATACCAGGTATCCACATATTTGCGCAATGGCTTTGGATCTGCCGACCAGGAGCAAAAAACCGGCTATAATGGTAGCCATGGATCCACCCACCAACAAAGAGCCGTGATGCTCGGGAAGTAAGGGGAGTTGAAATGAGAGCATCAGGGCGGCAATCATCCCCGCGGAGCCCAGAAGGAGTGAGGGAACAAAACCAATCATAGGAGCGACATCTCGATCCACGTTGGCGGCACGTGAAGCCCACCGCAAAAGCGACGGAATCACAAAACCCTTCATCAAGACGGTGATCAGGGTGAAGACCCATATTATAATATTAAAATCGGGCTTAATGAGAAGCGGTACGCACCCTAAAATTACTCCTTGTAGGGCTACAATGCGTATAAGTGCCTGCAGACGCCCCGTCCCCAGAGCAACAAGATTGAGGCCTATAGCCAATCCAATTAATACATTTAATAAGCTGTTCATTGTGCAAAGCCTTTCCACGCAGTTAAGAGGGCGAAGAAGCAGAATAGAAACGCAGTGGTTAAAAAGAGAGGGACTTTCTTGAAAGCATATCGTGCCAGGAAAGATTCAACCAGACCGACAGCGATGCAGACCAGAACAATTCCTGCGATTAGATATACAGTTGACTCTATGCCTGAGAGTTCACCCAGTGGCAAAACTATTTTCACTAGAAGTACTGAGAAAAGAAGAAGTTTCATTGCCGCCCCATGCAGAGAAGCCGCCAGAAGTGGACCACTATGATCTAGAATCATCGCTTCATGGATCATCGTAAGCTCCAGATGGGTGTTAGGATCATCGACCGGGACACGGCAGCTTTCTGCCAAGAGTGCTGCAAAAAGCCCAGATATTAAGAGCAACGTTCCTGCCCCCGGAGTTGGCGTCAGCATGAGGCTTAAAGTTAGACTGGAACTTTTCAAAGCCAGGGTAAGCACCGCGGTGATGAGAGCTGTTTCAGTCAAAATGGCAAAAGAAACCTCACGCGCAGTTCCCATCCCCTCAAAAGCAGATCCGGTTTCCAAAGCCGCCCATGAAGTGCAGAAACGGGACAATGCCAGAAGATAGAGTAGCAGGAGGGCATCGCCGGAAAAGCTCATCAAGGAATTAACAGGTCCCAGAGGGATCAGCAGTGCTGCGGCCAGGATAGCAATCCAGGAGACGGCAGTTGCTGCGATAAATCCGGGAGAGGCAAGATCACTGAGGACAACACCGCGTTTCCAGAGCTTGGCTAAATCATAGTAAAGCTGGAACAGGCGCGGCCCTTTTCTGCAAGCGACCCAAGCTTTAACTTTATTGACGATTCCAGGGAGGAGGGGCGCCAATAGAAGCCAAACGACCAGGCTGATTAATAGTTCAAAAACCAACGATAAAAAATGGAGTATTTGCATCTGCTCAATAATTCAATAACAAGCTCACGATTCGGTGCTTCTGGTTTTGGGTGATTTACTCTCTTCCTGTAGCCTGTTGGCATCAAATCGAGAAAAAATATCGATCCACTCTTCGTCTGACGTTTCTTCCTCGTTCGGAGGGCATAAATGACCTTGAGCAATCAGCCGGCTGAGCCGAGCGAGTATTCCAAAGTGTGAACGAGGGGAAGGCGGTACGAAAAAGATAAGTCGTTCAAGCGGCTTTCCATCCGGAGAAACTTCCTGGAAGGCAGAAGAATCTTTAAGAAAGATCAAAGCTAAAAAACCCTTATCGTTTCCCAAGGAAATGCGGGTGCTGAAGTGCGGCAATGCATAGCCATTACCAATAGGAGCCCAGACAATGCCTCCTTTTGAATGAATGCGCTGAGAGAGAAGCTTCTGTTCATTAGGAGAAAGCATCGGGAGAGAGAGGATGATTTTCTCAAAAACAGGAAGTATATCTGCAGATGAGACACTGCGCCAAACGCCCCCCCGCATCAGCAGAGAAGCTAGGGCCAGTTCATCCGTCAATACGCCTCCTTCAGGGGCAAGAAAACCTGTGCGTGCAGTGAGCCCATGAGAGCCGGCCCAGTCGGCTACGCGAGCCCGGTCAAATAAGAGGCGCCCCCGATCCGAAACACAAGGGAGACTGTTGTGCTGAATCCATCCTTCAACCACTTTTTCAGAAACGCCAAAAGACTCGGCTACTTCTATTAAGTTTAAATACACGTTAAAAATGGGGTGTTTATGTTATTATCTATTTCGTTAGCTCCAGCAAATTGTCATGCAGGCCAGGGCGATTAATCCCAGAATAATGTATAAAATGTAGACGTGGGTGCGTCCGTTTTGAAATTGCCGGATAATCCTTGAAACCCAGAGAATCCATTGAGCGCAGGGCTCAATGATTTTCTCAAGAACGGTTTCGGGAGTATGTTTGTCCAGATGTGCCTGTTGTGGAAAGATTCCGCAAGGAAGCTTTTCGTGACGTTTAATCCGAAGAATCCAACTGAACCATTCGGTGATTGTTCCGGCAAAAGAGCCGGCTGTGTATTGCATTCTGGGAGTGGGGCCGGTATAGCCGCAATCCCAGGTTAAGCGGCGCTGAATTCCCTTTTGGCGAGCACGCCTAGAGAGTAACAAAAATCCAGCAGTGGCAGCCAAAGTTAAGAGAATATGCGACAAACTCAGAAGCTTCAGGGCCGCAGGCATGGGTGTCAGTTCCCATGTTCCATGCCAGGAAGCAACTGCAGAAATGAGAAGTTTCCAAAACAGGAAAGGAGCCAAACCGATTAACACGCATCCTCCAGCCAGTACGAGCATAGGAATCCGCATCCAAAGTCCGCACTCATGAGCATGGCTGGCAGCAGGCGTGCGAGGAGCACCCAAAAAGACCACTCCGCAGACCTTTACAAAACATGCAAGAGCCAGCGCACCGGTGAGAGCCAATAATATGATAGAGGGAATGGCGATAAGCAGGGCCGAAGAGGGTTGAATAACTGATGAAAACATTCCCAGGTAAATCAACCATTCGCTGACAAAACCGTTCAAAGGAGGAAGTCCTGCAATAGCGGCAGAACCCAAGGCGAACAAGGCGGTTGTCCAAGGCATTTTGTTCCACAATCCACCCAGATCGCTCATTCTGCGTGTTCCGGTCGAGTGGAGTACGGAGCCGGCTCCCAGAAAAAGGAGTGACTTAAACATGCCGTGGTTCCATATGTGAAGCAGTGCACCAGCCATCGCAAAAGCACCCCAAGCTGCCTTTCCATGGTCTATCGCAACCATGGCAAAACCAATTCCCAGGAGAATGATTCCGATGTTTTCAACACTATGGTAAGCTAAAAGGCGTTTCAGATCATGTTGGCCTAAGGCAAAAACGACTCCAAGAACGGCGCTCACTATACCCAGAACGACCATGATCCAACCGGCGCTGCCCGGCATAGGAAGCCAACCGCTGAACCGGACGATACCATAAATCCCCATTTTTATGGCGACTCCGGACATGAGTGCGGAAACGTGGCTCGGTGCGTTGGCGTGTGCAGAGGGAAGCCAGATATGGAGCGGAAATATACCGGCTTTGACTCCAAAACCTAGCAATGCCAGCCAGAAGAGCGTGCTCAGGTCTGTACGTTCAAGCATTGGCCCCAGATCCCAGCATCCAGTTTTCTGAGCTAACAAAGCGAAAAAGGCAAACAAGAGGAGCGAGCCGGCATGTGAAACCGCCAGATAAAGCCAACCTGCGTTTCGAACCTCTTTTTTCTGAGGCTGTAATGTAATTAGAAAATAGGCGCTCAGAGCGAAGAGCTCCCAGCTGATTAAAAAATGCAACCCATTGGATGAGGTGAGCACCAGAGCCATGCAGAGTGACAGAAGACTCCAGAAGAAACGACCCCATTTCGCAGAAAGAGGATGTTTTTGGATGGACCAATACTCCCACGCATAAATAGCCCCCAAACCACCTATTAGCGAAAGGAGCGAGAGAAAAATCGAACTCAAACCATCCAAGCGCAGATGAACCTGTTCGCTTGCCACGGTGAATGTGCTTTTCCATTCCCACTCGGTGGCTGTACATAGAACTCCAATTGAAGTAGCCAGTAGAAGCCCGTTGGCTACCGAATTACTATAGAGCCAAGCGCGTGGAGCTCGCATTGAGCAGACCAGACCCAAAAGATGAAACAGAGCGGCAGTTGCTAAAATTAACCCGATTGTCATAGAAGATTATAAATGAGGGTATTGAGCGAAGCAGACTTTCGATCGAAAATATTTGACCTGTTTTACTTGCAACGGGCTCACGTGGCCCTGAACACAATAGTCAGCAACAGGCTATATAGCTCCTGCTTCACAATGTGCGAAAAACGTCTTTTCACTTCTGTAGTATAAAAAAAGAAAACGCCAGTTTGACTCTGTAGAATCAAACCACCCTCCAGAAGCGTAACACTTTTTTAATTCGCTTCAAGAAGATTGTGGTGGATGCGCTTGTACCCGCATTGCCTCGAAAAATACGCACCGAAAGGCAATACGGTTATTAGAGCTTCACAAAGCAATGTGGCTTACTAAGCCTGCCCCCGAAACAGATTTAATAAGCTGCATAGCCATTATCTTTGACTGAAGAGTTTCCGTCCGATAGACTGCCTCCCTATGAGAAAGCGCCTTTTACTGCGGCACTGGACAGGCCTAGTAGGGATCCTGTTCGTTTTTTTGTTTAAATGTTTGCCAGTTTCTGCTGGCGAGACCTTTTCAAATCCAATAATTCCTTCCCCCTCAGCGGATCCTTTTGTGGTTCAATACGAGGGTTACTACTACCATATTCATAGAGTCGGGCCGGAAAGAGCCCCGGGGATTGCCATCCGAAAGGCGGAAGATTTAAGTCAATTGGGAAAAGCCAAGTCGCAATGGGTTTGGTCAGCTCCGGCAACAGGCCCCTATAGTCGGGAGATATGGGCGCCGGAGTTACATTTTTACAAAGGCAAATGGTATATTTATGTGGCTGCTGATGCGGGGCGAAATGAAGATCATCAAATGTGGGCAATTGAATCAGAAGGTAGCGACCCCATGGGGCCATATAATCAAACTCCCCATCATCTGGAAACAGGCGGATGGGCTATTGATGGGACCCTGTTAGTCGATTCTGAAAACACGCCTTACTTTCTTTGGTCCGGATGGCCGGGCAAAGTAGATGGAGTTCAAAATCTCTACATCGCACCCATGGAAAACCCAACAAAGATTGTGGCTCAGCGAACTCTCCTGAGTGAACCTGATCAAGCTTGGGAGCAGCGGTCGGATCATTTGCGCGGCCTTCTGGAAGGACCTCAGATTTTATATCGTAAGGATAAGATATTTATTATCTATTCAGCTAGTGGCAGTTGGTCTGAACACTATTGCCTTGGAATGTTGGAATACCTCGGGGGGGATATGTGCAAACCGGAAAACTGGAAAAAGCATAAAGAAGCTCCCGTTTTCTCTGGTGAGGATAAAGTGCTTGGGGTGGGGCATTGTTCTTTTGTGAAATCTCCGGACGGAACGGAAGATTGGATTGTATATCATACCAAACAGAAAAAAGAACACGGCTGGGGTGACCGTTGTGTGCATACGCAACCCTTCAGCTTTGATGATGCGGGTTTGCCGGTCTTTGGTAAACCGGTCCAGCCTGGTGTAGAGATTCCCAAGCCGAACGGAACTGGCCCCAGACCTGTAACTGTCCGTGATAATTTCAGCGATACCTGGGTAGCGACCGATGGTCTGGGCCGTAGTTTGCCAACCGCAGGAGAGGTAGGCGCCCCTAAAGAAAAAAAGGCTGTCGGCATGTTTTATTTTCTTTGGATGGGGGCCCACGGAACCGAGGGGCCTTTCGATGTAAGTAAAATTTTGGAGAAATATCCGGAGGCGATTAATGATCAGAATCATCCCGCATGGGGGCCTTTAATGAAATACCACCATTGGGGTAAATCCTGGTTTGATTATTATCTTTCGACTGATGAAGCCGTATTTGAAAAACATGCCCGAATGCTCGCTAATATGGGGGTTGATGTCATCATTTTTGACACAAGCAACCAGGTCACTTATCCGGAACAATATTTAGCACTTTGCAGAGCTTTTACACGAGTTCGTGAGGCTGGTGGCAGTACACCACAGATTGCGTTTCTCTGTCCCTTTGGAAATCCATCCAGCACTGTTCAAAAGTTATGGAATGAATTTTACAGCAAAAACTTATATTCGAATTTGTGGTACCAATGGGAGGGTAAACCGCTTATTCTGGCCGATCCTGCTTTCTTGAATATAGGTACTCTTTGGAATAAGCAGGATAAGGCGATCCCCTTGGAGAAGACTGGTACTTTGGGTCAGAGTTTTCATGCTGACAAACCCTGGCTGCGAGTTTCTGCCTGTCTCCCTACCTGGGAAAGCTCAAATTCCGCTCTTACAATGAAACTCTATCAGGGAGCCGCTCCCGGTGGTTCACTTTTAGCCGAAGAACGCCATGCTAAAATTACAGATAATGGATGGTTGGGAATCAGTGTGGATGAGCCTCTTCCTGCGGGAGAGTATTACCTGGAAATTTCAAAACCTGAAGAAAAAGTAGGGTGGTGGAGTACTGATGAAAATCTCATTCCTCAAGGTGTTTCCTGGCAGAATGCACAGCGTGTTTCCGGCTCAAGGAGTTTGCTTATTGTCTATGATGATGACCGCTACAAAGATTTAAGCGGTTTTTTCACTTATCGCAAACCACAGCCCAGTTATTTTACCGGACCTACAGCAGCGAACCAATGGGGGTGGTTGGAAGTTTATCCCCAGCACATATTCCACAACTCTGAGAACCGTCCCGAACAGATGACTGTGGGCGTGGCGCAAAATGCTTTAGATGGCAAATTAAGCGTCTTGAGCAACCCCAAGTCTCACGGCAGAAGCTTCCACGATGGAAAACAACCGCCGCCTGATGGCCAGGATACTTTAGGCCGCAATTATCAGGAGCAGTGGAATCGAGCGCTGGACGTCAACCCGCCGTTTGTTTTTATCACGGGATGGAACGAATGGGTGATGATGCGCTTTAGTAAACAAAATTCACCCTTTTATGGGAGCGGTGAAGTAACCTTTGTTGACCAGTTCAATGCCGAATACAGCCGCGATATAGAACCCGCTGAATGTCCACATCAGGATAATTATTATTATCAGACGATAGCCAACATTCGACGCTATAAAGGAGTGCGGCAATTGCCGGAAGTGGTTTCGGCTCCGATTGCTCTGGATGGTGACTTTAGTGATTGGGCTGCGGTAAGTCCTGAATTTCGTGATGACATTGGCGATCCGGTTCGGCGTAATCACCCGGGGTGGGGTAGCGAGGGTGTCTACCAGAATCGAACCGGCCGTCACGATATTATGAGCGCCAAGGTCAGTTTGGATGACCAAAATCTTTCTTTTTATGTCCGAACTTTGGAGCCTATGGGGAGACCCTCAGAAAAACACTGGATGTTGCTTTTCCTGGATGTCGATGAGAATCCGAACAATGGCTGGCTCGGGTATGATTTTATCATCCGTAGTGCTGAAGAAGAGCCTGGGCGATTTGCTGTATTACAACAATATGGTGGTCAGGAAGGGGACTATCATTGGTCAACTAAAGCAAAAATCCAAAGGGCAATAAATGGAACTCAAATGGAACTGAGGATCCCCTTAAATTTGTTGGCTTCGGAAGGAAAAACTGTGAAAAGAATCGATTTTAAATGGGCTGACAACATTCTGGAAAATGGTCAGCCCAAAGATTTCACTGTGAACGGTGATGTTGCTCCAAATGATCGTTATAACTATCGAGCTGTTTTCAAATAACGCTCTTCAAATGTGAGCAAGCTTAAACTCTTTCCAATACTGAATAGAAAATAGTCGTTGATAGGATCACTTAGGCCCAGGAGAGAACAACTTTTCCTGACATGCCGCTTTCCATCGCTTCAAATCCCTTTTCGAACTCCGTGTAGTGGAAGCGGTGAGTGATGATAGGCTCAATGTTGAGTCCGCTCTGGATCATCACCGACATTTTGTACCAGGTTTCGTACATCTCACGACCATAAATACCTTTGATGGTGAGCATGTTAAAAATAACCTTGTTCCAGTCCATGGGCGTTGGTCCACTGGGGATGCCGAGCATCGCTATCTTGCCACCGTGGCACATATTATCAAGCATGTCCTGGAAGGCGTGAGAATTGCCGGACATTTCCAGTCCCACGTCAAAACCCTCTGCCATCCCAAGTTTTTTCTGCAGTTCTTTGATGGAGGATTTTTGGGTATTGAGGGCTACATCTACGCCCAGTTTTTTGGCGAGTTCCAAACGATGTTCGTTTACATCCGTAATTACGACAAATCGAGCGCCTGCATGTTTTGCCACGGCAGCTGCCATAATGCCGATAGGACCGGCACCAGTGACTAACACATCTTCTCCCAGTACGGGGAAGGAAAGTGCCGTATGGACTGCATTACCGAAAGGATCAAAGATGCTAGCTACATCTTCATCTATTCCTTTATGATGCAGCCAAACATTCGTCATAGGCAGAGACAGGTACTCTGCAAAAGCGCCGTTTCGGTTAACTCCGATTCCTTTTGTATCCGGGCAGAGATGGCGGCGTCCGGCCAAACAATTACGGCAGCGACCACAAACAACATGTCCCTCTCCGGAGACAATATCCCCGACATGAAAATCTTTTACATTCGAACCGATTTCAACAATTTCCCCTACAAATTCGTGTCCGATCGTAAGAGGAACAGGTACTGTTTTTTGTGACCATTCATCCCAGCGGTAAATATGCAAGTCCGTACCGCAGATGCCGGTTTTGTGGATTTTAATAAGGACGTCATTGATGCTGATCTTGGGCTCCGGTACGTCCTGTAGCCAGAGGCCTCTTTCAGATTTTACTTTTACGAGAGCTTTCATAACTCAACGACCGCCGCTATACTAGGCTCGTTCTTCTATGTTTGAAAGTGGAAAATGAAATGTTATACACGAATAGGAACTAATTTGAGGCTAGCGTGTTTCGTTGACAGAATTCTATTTTTCTGAGACATTTTCGCTTATGCAATTGGAGGATCATATCGGCGATATTCTGAGAAAAATGCAGTCTATATTTAATATAGACAAAAGAGCCATGATCGCCGCGGCCGGGCTTGAAGAGTCTGAATGGGCTGGTTGGATAAAAAGTGGTACTCTTTCCGGTGAAGCGTTTGTCCGTGTAAAATGGGTTGAGCTGGGGAACCTTATCGGAGTGCAGGGTCAAAGGCTAAAGGCTATAGCCGAAGGGTGGCAGCCCGCCCAGGTTAATTTTGAAGATTGGCCGGGCCTAGTTTGGATACAGAATAGTGAAAAAGAAACTAGTCTCAAGGAAAGTGAGCTCAACTTCGTGAATAGCTATCTGCTTTGGAGTAGTGATAATCAAGAAGCGGTGCTATTTGATCCGGGCTGGCAGGCGACAAAAACTTTGGACTTTTTGCAAAAGAATAATCTAAAACTTTCTCGAATTTTACTGACTCATGCCCACAGAGATCATGTCAATGCTAAGCCCGTGTTTGAGAGACTGTTTCCTGAAGTATCTTTTTTCGATCATTCCTCTTTTAAAAATCTTTCTTCCGTACCGCCCCAAAAATTTGGTTCGTTTAGTATTCGGCCTTGCCTTGCCCCCGGGCATAGTCCTGATCACGTAGTGTATAGAGTGAGCGGTTTTAGTGGTAATCCAGATTCTGCTTTGATTGTAGGGGATTGTCTTTTTTCAGGATCGTTGGGTTTCCCCTTTTACAGCAAAGAACGGCTCCTAGATACTCTGAGAAAACAGATTTTATGCCTTCCTCCTAATACACTTCTTTGCCCGGGGCATGGCCCCTTGACGACATTGCAGGAGGAACTAGATCATAACCCTTTCACCACCAATAAGTTATTGAAGTGCTAGTTGAGTTTTAAGGACTGGCTCATTTAAATATTATAATTAAATTTTATGAAATACATCTATATTAATATAATCATATTATCTCTCATTCTGAAGATGATGTCTTTTGATTCCTTGGCGCAGCACGCACCCGAGCCTGTGCGCGTAGCTGTCATTACGGAAGGCCATTCTTTCGATAGAGATGCTTTTACTCAAATGTTCGATAGTCTGGAACATATTACCTGGAAAGAGCACAAAAATCCGGATGCACAAAAACTATTCAAACCTGAAAATTCCCGAAACTATGATGTCTTAGTTTTTTATGATACCTGGAACGAAATAACAGATGACCTCAAGAAGGAATATTTGGATTTGGTGAAAGTGGGCAAGCCGATTCTTTTCCTCCATCATGGCATTTGCTCCTATCCCGAATGGTCGGAGTTCAGCAAGATGGTTGGCTCCAAATATCTCTTCAAGGATGAAACGATAGAAGGAATAGAATATAAGCCTTCAACATATCATGAGGATGTTGAAATTCCCGTTCAGGTTGCAGATAAGAACCACTTTATTACCCAAGAAATTTCAGATTTTGTGATTCATGACGAAGTATATGGGGGCCTTTGGCAATCAGATAAAGTCCATTCCCTACTCGAGACCAAGCGCACGGATTCTTCTCCTAAACTCCTATACACACATCTATATGAAGGAACTCGTATTGTCACGATGATTCCGGGACATGGTGCAGGTGCTATGGGAAATCCTAACTACCGCAGAATTCTGGGGAGATCGCTTCTTTGGCTTGCCGGCAAAGAGAATCTATCCAGTGACTATTCTGGGATCGTCTTGGCGTATGTGACTTCCTGGAGTCGTATTATGCCTGATCCAAACATGGTGACACACATCAATTACGCATTTGGGCATGTAAATAAAACGTTTAATGGAGTGCGAATTGATAATCCCGATCGTCTTCGGGCTATAGTCGAATTAAAGAAGCAGAAACCCACACTCAAAGTAATGCTTTCCATAGGAGGATGGGGGAGTGGTAATTTCAGCGAAATGGCTGCGTCCGGCGAGAACCGGATTGCTTTTTCAGCTGATTGTCTGGAGATAATTAATACTTTTGGGTTGAATGGCATTGACTTGGACTGGGAATATCCGACCAGCAAAGCAGGCAATATCTCTGCATCTGCGGATGATACGGAGAACTTTACTCTGCTGATGAAAGAAATCCGGAAAGCCATAGGGAAGGACAAACTTCTCACATTCGCATCACCTGCGGGGGCTGGATATGTGGATTTCAAGGCGTTGGAGCCGATTGTAGATTTTGTGAACGTTATGACCTACGATATGGGAAATCCCCCTAAACATCATGCAGCACTGTATCGCTCAGAGCATGTCGGGTGGATATGTGCTCAGGAAGGCATAGATAAGCATATTGAGGCGGGAATCCCGGCATATAAACTGACGATGGGAATGCCATTTTATGGGCGCGGGACCGATAAAATTGGCGGATATCTCGCATATGGAAAAATACTGGAATTAGACGAATCTTATACCCGAAGCTGGGATGCCAAGGCAATGGTCCCTTATCTAGCGGACAAGGAGGGGAAACTGGTTTGTACGTACGAGAATCCTTCCTCTATTTCTATTAAGTGCGATTACATCAAGAAGCGAGGATTACTGGGGGGCATGTATTGGGAGTACGGTTGCGATGATGAAGAAGGGAGCCTTCGCCGTGCCGTTTATCAAAGTCTGAAGGGAATAAAAAACAGATAAGAACAGTTCGGATCGTTATAGTAATCTCTCTTCTCTATTTTGCGGCTGGAGCCGAAAGCCGAAAGGTTGTATCCTCCCGGGAGATATGCCTGATTTTCGGTGGTATAGAGATCGCTTCAAAGCGATGAGTAAGGAGGAGCGCAAAGAGCGGGTTCGCCAATTTTTTCGTCGTTGGAAGGATTGGTGGACGTTGCCAGACTTTCGGTTGTATTCAATGAGTATGGAGCCTCGCGAAGGGGCTTTCCCTGTAATTCCTTCTCGGGAAGATGCACCTGAGGAACTCAAAAGTGCTCTGCGCTTTGATTCTGACCGGATATTGGCCGGGTCGACCACTGTCTTTAAACAAATTTCGTTGAAAGTGGAGCGTCATCCCGCCTGGCAAAAAGATTATTTAGCGGGTGTTGATGTCGAAACTATTAAGAGCTCTACTCACCTTAATCATCGCAAATTACCCAACGGTGCGGATGTCAAACTGATATGGGAGTTGAGCCGTTGGGGGCATTTGGTCAGATTGGCACAAGAAGCTTATATCTTGAATGACCGCTGGTCCATGAAGCTTGCCATCCGACAGGTTTACCACTGGGTTCGCAATAACTCGACTATGAATGGGTATAATTGGACCAGTGCCCTTGAAGGTGGATTGCGCTTGATTAACTATTGCTGGATAGATGCACTCACCCTGGCCACAGCGTCCAACAAGCGCTTAGGGGATATCAGTGAGGAAGTGGGAAATTCACTCGCCAAATTAAGAAAGTTGGTTCTTCCGGCTCATGTTTGGTTTGTGTGGAGGTATAAGTCGTTTGGATCTTCAGCAAATAACCATTTGCTGGGTGAATTGTCAGGGCTAATATGCGCTTTATCACGCTGGCCGCAGATGGAGAAGTGGGCGGCTCCTTTGGATCAAATTCAATCCTTGTGGGAGGCGGAAGTGTTAAAACAATTTGCACCGGACGGCGGAAATCGCGAACAGGCGTTGAATTACCATCTATTTTCCTTCGAACTCTGTTGGCAGAGTTACTTAGCCTTGACCCAGACAGGGAGAACGGTCAGCCCCGAGGTTTATGAAAGATTGCAACGTGCCGCAGACTACTTCGTGATTGTTCAGGCACGTAAGGAGCCATGGGATTATGGAGATTCGGATGACGCCTATGTGACTCCATTTTGGGAACGAGAAAACGAAATTCCGGAAGAGTGGGTGAAATGGATGGAATCGCCCGATAATCATACCTGTATCAAATTTTGGCTTGGCGAGCCACCTCCAATCGCTGCCGAGGGGAAACCCTCTTGTGAAGAAATGGGCAACGGGTGGCTTCATTTTCCCGAAACTGGAATGGCTGTTTGTTGGCAAAAAATTTGGATGGCTCGATGGGACTTGTCACCGTTAGGATATTTGGAAACCGCGGCTCACGGTCATTTGGATGCTCTGCATTTTTCGCTTTGGTATAAGGAAATGGCTTTTATCATTGATCCGGGAACAGGAGCTTATTATGGAGATCTGAGAGCTCGAGAGTACTTAACCAGCTGGCAGGCACATAATGGTCCCCATTTTCGGGAGACAACCTATCCCGAAAGAAGAGGTCCTTTCCTTTGGAGCGAATGCCACGAAAAGCCGATCTTCCAAAAGAAAACTGATCTCTGCATGGAGGGGACCTTGAAACTACCGGCAGGGACTATTTCACGGCAGGTAACAATGGTACCTGAAAAAAATGCTTGGCTAGTGGAGGATTCTTTTGAGCCGATAGCTGGTGAAGAATCAGCATCGTTGGAGACCTGCTGGCAGTTCGCTCCGGAATGTAAGGTAGAGAAACTGAATGAGCGCTCTTTTAAATTAATCCGCACAGAAGGAGCCGTACTGCTGATTACAGTCGGAGAAAATTGGAAAGAGGTAAATCTGTTTATTCCTAAAAAATACGAACATTTTCACTCTGCCCCGGAAGATTTGAATGGTCTTTGCTCACCCTCTTTTCGGACTCTCCGGCGCGGCCCGAGGCTTGTCTTGTCGGGGCCTCTGACCACGAAACTTTCCATTCATATCCAAGGGGAGTAGAAGGATACTTTTCTCTCAATCATACTATTCAGAATGCTTTCCGTTACCAGTATCAGTAAATCTTACGGGCCCAGGCTACTATTCAATGATGTTAATTTTAGCATTGTAAAGGGTGATCGCGTGGCGTTGGTAGGCGCGAATGGTGTCGGCAAATCCACGCTTTTTAATATCATTCTTGGTCTGGAAGAAGCGGACGCGGGGACAATCGCCTTGAATCGCGGAACAACTCTGGGATTTCTGCCACAGGAGGCTCCGGCCGCAAGCAGTCAAACAATACTTGGATTAGCCGTTGGAATTACAGAAGAACATTCGAAGTTGCGGCAAGAGATGCTCGATTTGGAAGCTGCCGGGCAAAAAGCTTCCGTGCAATATTCGGCGACAAGCCGACGTTATAAGGAACTGGAGGGGTATGAACTGGAGCCGAAAGCTCAGAATATTCTGAAGAAACTTGCCTTTCGAGAAGAGGATTTTAGAAGGCCGGCATCTGAGATGAGTGGCGGCTGGGTGATGAGGGCCTATATTGCCAGACTCTTGGTGATGGCTCCGGATTTACTGATTCTGGATGAGCCAACCAACCATCTGGATTTAGAGACGTTACTCTGGTTCCAAAATTATCTGTTGGATTACCCGGGGGCAATTATTCTGATTTCTCATGACCGCTCCTTTCTAAACGCAGTTCTGGGGAATCAAAAAAAGGGGCTTGTTATGGAGCTTCGTTGTAACCGTTTGCACAGATATAGAGGCAACTACGATGATTACTGTCTCCAGCGAGCGGCCCGGCTTGAGCAACAATGGGCAGCCTACCGGAATCAACAGGAGCAGATTGCTTCACTGCAGCGCTTCGTGGATCGTTTTGGATCCAAAGCAACTAAGGCCGCTCAGGCACAAAGCAAGATTAAACAAATTGAGAGGATGGTTAAAATAGAGGCGCCTGAAAGTGATGAACCCAAGATTCATATTCAGTTCCCTCAGCCTGAATCCAGCGGACAGCGGGTAATTACGCTGAGCGGCGTTCATCATTCTTATGGAGCTCTCGAAGTTTATCGAGGTATTAATCTGGAGGTGGAACGCGGAGAGCGTATCGTTTTAATCGGTCCGAATGGAGCGGGCAAATCGACCTTGCTTAAATTATTGGCTGGGGTATTGCCCGTTCAGCAAGGAGATCGCTCCTTGGGGCTAAAGGTATCCTGCGGCTACTATAGCCAGAACCGAATTGACATGCTTACACCTGAGTACACCGTGTTGGAAGAAGCGATGGATATTCCATATCCGCCGCTGGAGGTGACCGTGCGAACTATCTTAGGTTCATTTCTCTTCCGCGGCGACGATGTATTTAAGAAAGTATCTGTTCTTTCCGGAGGAGAAAAATCCAGACTTTCCCTGGTAAAACTATTGCTCAATCCACCCAATTTGCTTTTAATGGATGAACCCACAATTCATCTGGATATGGATAGCTGCGAAGTGTTGATGGATGCTTTGGAGCAGTATCGAGGGACTTTAATTTTTATCAGCCATGATGTGACCTTCATTCGTCGTCTCGCCCAAAAAGTTCTCCATATTCATTCAGGGCGTATAACGACTTATGCAGGCGGCTATGACTATTATCTGAAAAAAAATCAAACTCTCAACGAGCGCGATGGAATTGTCGCAGGGCAAGGTTTGGTTAATGCACAACCAGAGAATTCTAAGGAGAAGAATCTTCTGGAATCTGAACTTTCAGCAAGGGAGCTGAAAAGAATAGAAATACAAAGGAAAACGGCTTTATCCAATCGCAGAAGGGAACTCAGGATGCTGGTCAATAAACTGGAAAGAGAGATCAGTAAATTGGAAATGCAGCACGCTGAGCTTGTTGCTCAGTTGCAGGATCCTTCTCTGTACGAGGATAGAGCTGCGGTGGAAGATTTAAACCAAAAGTTGATTTCAAACCGGGAAGAATCTGAGGCTCGGAATCTGGAATGGGAAAAAGCTGCTACTGAGTTGAGTGAGATGGAAGAACAGTAGCAGCTTTCGCTAAGAACATCTTTCGACGTTCAATATTCGCCACTTAAAAGTGGCTGTGGCCTAAACCTGGGTCTTATTTCAGATCATAGCTCACAAGTGTGATGCTTAGAGGAGGAACAGAGAGCTTTCCTGAAGCGGAAACGGGACTTGATGTGATGTCAATGGCCCTGGGCTCTCCCGGGTTATTATAGCTTCGACGCTCCGGCCCCGTAATGACCCATTGTTGGGCACGGTTTCCGAACGTGGCTCCGTCTAAAGCCAAGGTCAAATCCTGTTTTTCAGAAGTGGGGTTTACCACAGAAAAGGTGAGAGCCCGTTGATCTGCTGTAAGAGCGGCAGCCATGTCTAGCGGCTTAGGCACGTTGCTGACGGCAACAGGTGTCACTCCGTAGCGTTCGCGATAGAGTTTCAAAACCAAACCGGTGGATTCGAATTCAGCATGAGTCTTTGTCGTTTTGATGCAGCCAATCACGTTTACGGTTTGAGCGTAGTTCGCCATGACGTAAATGTCGCTATTACGATAGAACTCATGTAACGCTATTGCTGCCCCCAGACCGTCATCCAAGAAATAACGAGTTCCCAGTTCGCCAAAAACGTTGGGACCATACCAGTAATTCCACTCATCCATAGCAATCCGGATGTTTTTCCCTTGGAGTGCAGGAAGTTCCTGGCGCAGTTTGCGATGTCCGTCCGCCTTCCATTTTATCTCATTAGCAGGGCGGGAAACGTGTTTGACGATATCCGGGTTGTACTGCCAGTACATATGTTCGCTTAAGTGGGTCATGTGGTCGCTGCAGTTTTCCAGTGTTTTTTTGCTCCAGCCAGACCCCAAATCCCCGACAGCAACACCGATAATGTTGGGGTCTACTTTACGCATGGCATCCACAACTTTCTGATGCTTTTCCAGGTACTTCTCGACCGTCATATGTCCGATCTGCCAATTACCGTACATCTCATTACCGATTGCCCACCATTTTACATCGTAAGGCATAGGATTACCATTTTCGGCACGCATTTTACCCATCGGAGTCGTTGCGTCACCGTTCATGTATTCAAGCTCAGCAGCACATTCTTCAGGGGTGCCTGCGCCAGTATTAACCGCAATGTAGGGCTCAGTATTGAGCTCTCGGCAGAAGACCATAAATTCATCCAATCCGACATCATTGTGTTCAATACCTGTCCAAGCGGGATTTTTTCTAGGTGGGCGCTTGTCAGGGTCTCCGATGCCGTCGCGCCAATTGTAGCCCGAAACAAAGTTGCCGCCCGGCCAACGATAGACAGGGGAGTTGAGCTCTTTGAGTAAAGCCATGGTGTCAGCTCTGAAACCATAGATATTATCTGAGGGCATCAGGGAAAGAGTTCCGATTTTTACAGTCCCGCTGCCGGAAGCGATGATTTCAATTCTGGCATTATCGGTTGTGTTGTCCGCTGTAAAATCGAAGTAATATTTTTCGAATTCATTGCTCAATTTTTCAAATGTTTTCACAGCAAACTGAGTTGATCCTGATCCCCAGACAAGGCGAACTGATACAGTGGCATTACCCGAGCTCGAAAGGATAACTCTACCGGAGTATTTCTTGCCCTTAACAACGGCGAGGCGTTCTTGATAAATGCCCCCCATTCCTTTATCCCCTAAATCCAATGTGGGTGTATGAGCCCCAACATAGGGATTATCTTTGTTCATGCTGAAGAGTTTTTTATTCCCCAGTATCATCCAGGGAGAGCGGCGCAGAAGCTCAAGGGGGTGGCCTGCACCTGAAAAAGCATCGTCACCGATTTTGAAAAAATCCCAAGCGGGAGTTTCACCGGTTACCGGATAAAAAAACTTACGATCTTGGAGCATCTCGGCCCAGATGCCTCCGTAAATACATTCACCCAGATGCTCAATAAACTGGCCGTAGATGTAGGGCGAAATGGGTTCTCCTGTTTGTTTGATGCTAACAGTGACAGGGACAGGGTTTTCTGCGCCAAAAACCGGGGCAGAAAAAAGAGATGCAACCAATAACGAAGCACCCAGCGATGTATATATTGCCTGTTTCATAACAAATAATTTCAGTCGGGTTAAAGTCTAACAAATTATCCCAACTTGGGCAAGAAAAATGGGAGATAAGTATACAAAAAAATTGAAACAAGCCGCGAGAAAAGAAGAGTCAATAACTTACGTCATTGACATAAACCTATGAAGAATGATGGCGGGAGCGGCGGGGCTCGAACCCGTAACCTCTGCCGTGACAGGGCAGCGCTCTAACCAGTTGAGCTACGCCCCCGCAACGCAGCAGAGGATGCCAAAAAAGGATTCAGCGGTCAATCCCTTTTCAACTTTTTCTGAAAAAAGTTCCAATGCGGAGCTTTTCAATTAGAATTGGACCGCGTGAGTTCTCCTAAAACAGCAGGCAGGGTGCTCGGCAACCGAAAATGAGAATACTGATAGCTTTCAATAATTATGCTGATATTCCTTCTGGCGGGGAAAGGAACGTAGTCCTTGCAGAGGAGAAGCTTTTGAGGAAGCACGGACACGAAGTTTGTGTCTGGGAGAGGAACAATGCAGAAATACACCAGACGGGCTGGGGTAGCAAAATCTCTGCATTTGCCAATCTTACCTGGTCAGAGCAAAGGAAACGGGATGCCGGAAAAATTCTCGATGAATTTAAACCGGATATTTTTCATTTGCACAATTATTGGCTAGTAATGACACCTTCGGTATTCGCTGCCGCTCAAGAACGAAAAATTCCGACAGTGTATACTCTTCACAACTACAGAATGATTTGCCCGGGAGCGCAGTTGATGTATAAGGGGCGTCCTTGTGAGGATTGTCTTCGGGATAATAGATTTATTCGTTGTTTAATAAGAGGTTGTTTTCCAGGGGGAAGCCGCTTTAAAACTTTTTTGAGTCTCAGGCTCTATCACGCGACCAGGCGGCGGCATTTTCTCAAAAATGAAGTGAACGCATTCATAGCGCTTTCGAAGTTTTCCAGGGAAAAGTTTATTCAGGGAGGATTGGAGGCCGGGAAAATCTATGTTAAGCCCAATTTTTTGGATGATCCAAACTTGAGTAATCAATTGCTTCCAAGTAAGCCGGGTGCTCTTTTTATTGGCAGACTATCAGCTGAGAAGGGGATATCAGAGCTTCTGGATGTCTGGGAAAAAATAGATTATCCGCTTACTGTGATAGGCGAGGGGGCTTTGGGGGGACGATTACGGGCCAGAAAAGTACCTAACGTGACATTTATGGGGAGCCTTTCACGAAATGAAGTGCTTCGGTTACTGGCTCAGACTACTTTTTTGGTGTTTCCCTCAGTGTGGTATGAGACCTTTGGATTAACGATGATAGAAGCAATGGCGATGAGTAAGCCCGTTTTAGCCACCAATCTGGGAGGCCGCAGCGAGATTGTTCAGGATGGAGTCACGGGTTTTCTTTATAATCCATTTGAACCGGGGCACACAGAAGCAGCCATTCAAAAAATGATAATGCTTTCGCATTCAAAGAGAGAGCAGATGGGGATGGCGGGCCGTGAACACTTTTTAAAGCATTACACGCCACAGGTCAATTATCAGATTTTGATGGATATCTACGATAAAGCAAAAAAAGCTTTGCCGTAACACGATCATGGAGAATTGTACCCTACTGGAAATGAAAGTGTGTTTATTAAACTCTCAATAGAGGCATTTATCTTTTTTAACGCGGAAACGTCATTAAGATTGGATGGTTTTTTCTGGTCCTATTAAGGTGACTCTGTGATAATGACTCCTGTTTTATGGAAGGCTCCAGTTTAAAAGATTTTAAACAATCTCCCAAAATCAAGGGCGGGTTAATCCTCCTCTTCGTGGCGTTGATTCTTTTGTTAACGGCACTCCTATATCCTGCATTCAAAACAGAAATGGTCCAATTTTCCAATGATGGACCTTACGGGGTTATCAGTTCGGATGTATGGAAATTGCCGGGGACTTTTTTAGGACAATGGAATGACCTTAACTGGCTCGGAAATGAAGATGTTGCGGCTCCGCCAAACATGACAAACCTGATCCGTTTCCTATTGGGTACTCTCGGTTTTGCCAAGTTTGATGCTTTTCTGGCGACGCTTTTTGCCGGACTTTGCGGCGGTCTTTTTTTTCGTGCAATTGGTGGCAATACCTGGGTATGCGCAATGGGTGGAATCGCCGTTGCGTTTAATTCGAACAATTTTTCCAATGCCTGCTGGGGGCTGGGCTCTCGCCCGCTTTGTTTCGGTGGAGTCATGTTGGCTTTGGCAATGGTGGCTCGAGGGTTTCAGGGCCGATTTCGATGGCTTAAAGTAGGATTGGTGGGAGTTGGCTCAGGGCTTGCCATTATGGAGGGGTACGATTTGGGGGCCATACTCTGCGTATATATTGCTCTTTACACAGTTTTTTTGACTCTTTTTGCAGTGCCTAAAAAAGATGAATCCCTATCGCCTCCGGTTAGTAAGAGGATTTTTTTGGCTATAACTCGAGTAGCGGTGATTGCTGGGGTGGCGGCGTTAGTGGCCTCTTATTCACTTTCATCACTTTCCGAAACTCAGGTTAAAGGAGTGGGTGTTTTTGAAGACCCACAGGTAGAGGCTCAGCGTTGGGATTTTTCCACTCAGTGGAGTTTTCCTAAAAAAGAAACCTTGCGAATTATTATCCCCGGACTATTGGGGTATCGAATGGATAAGCAGGACGGAAGCGGCTATTGGGGATCAGTGGGTGAAACGCCGGGATACCAGTTGGGAAATCCGGGCGCTCGTTTTTCAGGCTCTGGGGAGTATGCCGGACTTTTTGTTGTGTTGCTCGCATCCTGGGCCGTCGCCAATATCTGGAGAAAGAAGGATAATCCCTTCACGGAAAATGAAATACGACACCTTAAGTTTTGGTCTATTGCCGGATTGGTTTCCCTATTATTGGCTTTCGGCAGATATGCTCCTTTTTATCAATTGGTTTATATCACTCCTGTGTTTGGGATGTTTCGTAATCCGATTAAATACCTGGTTCCTTTTCATATTTCTATTCTCATCCTCTTTGGTTATGCAATGCTGGGGCTTTGTCGTGCTTATCTGAATCGGCTTCAGTCCGGTGAGGCGGACAGGGAGCAGCGGAGCAGCTTGGGAAAAATGTTGGCTCTAAGCTGGCGCAATCTGGGCTCTTTTGACAAAGGCTGGTGCTGGGGGCTCTTGGGATGGATTGGTATATCAGCTCTCGGTTTTTTAATTTTTCTCTCTTCTCAAGAGGCGTTGGTTGTTTGGATGGAGCAAACGGGTATTGATACTCAGGTCGCCCGTCTAAATTTCCAGGCGAGCATGTGGGAAATTATGATTTACATTGCCCTATTGATGTTGGGCTTGCTGTTGATGGCCCTTATATTGGGAAAACAATCAACAGGAAAAAAAGGTGTTTTAGTCTGCCTGGCTTTTCTTTTGGTGTTGTCGGCTGATTTTTATCGAGCAAATAAACCGTGGGTGGTTTTCTATAATTATCAGGAACGCTTGCAGAAAGATGATTTATTGACCATTTTAGCTGCATCTCCCAAGACTGATCGTGTTGCCTCTTTCCCCACCGGCAATGAGTATGGTAGAGCGCTGGCTCAGCTTTACCCTGTAGAGTGGCTCCAGCACGAATTTCCTCATTATAACATCCCCGCTCTGGAGAGTTGGATGGAGCCTCGTAAAGCGATGGATAAAATCATTTTTGAAAGTACATTTTCAACAAACCCTGTAAGGCACTGGGAGCTCACTGGAACTCGAAAGCTGATCAGCCTAGCGGGTGTGGCCTCAGCACTGAATGAAGCCTGGGATCCTGCACAGAAACGGTTTTCAGAAATTGCCCCTTTTACACTCAAGAATACCAATCCCCCGCGGTATCTTTTGGCAGTAACAAATCAGGAAGGTCCTTTCGCATTAATGGAGTTTTCCGGAGCCATCCCGCGACTGGCACTTTATAAACATTGGGAACTCACTCAATCGAATCAAGTCACTCTGTCAAAATTGAGTGATGCAATGTTTGATCCCTCGCAGACCTTACTTGTAGATGCACAATCGGCGATGGATGCCTCAGGTGCGCGAGAAGGAAGTATTTTACCGGCCTGCACTAACGACCCGGAGCCCTTCACTCGACTGGAATATGAGAGCTATTCGCCCTTGAAATTTACAGTTAATCTCAAAGGAGTTAATCGAGACTCAATTTTACTGATCAATGACCGCTACAGTCCCAAGTGGAAAGCTTTTGTGGATGGGAAGACTGCTCAAGTTCTGCGCTGTAATTATATCGCCCGGGGAATTTATATGACTCCAGGTGATCATCATGTTGAAATGCGTTTTGAACAACCGGTTCACTTCTTTTTCCTCAGCTTCTTGCTGATGGCAGTTGGGCTGCCCGTTGTGTTTATTCAGCTTCGAAAATCTGAAAAATAAAATTTATTATTCATCAGATAGTGGGTGATACGGATTATCGGTAGCCATCCAGGAATGGCCGACAAAGCAGACGCCTTTTGTCTCTTGGATTGCCTGCTATGAGTCGTTTTTGATAGATTTGCTTCAAGGGTGAATAAAACCAGCTCTGAAGACGTATTATGGAGAGAGATTGTCTCAAATGAAGCGAGGATTCACTCTGGAGCGATTTTAAGGATATGAAAAAATATTTAAGTTTAGTTCTCTTGTTGGTCTGTTGTTTTATCGTTTCTTCAAAACCGGCCGAGACCAACTTGGTAAAAGCGGTAGAGCCTACGAAGGCACGTGCAAACCTGCAAAGTGCTATAGAACGTATTGATAAGTTAATCAATGCTCTGTACGAAAAAGAGAAGTTGGGCATGTTAAACGAGAGGGATTATCTGCGTTTGGACCGCCTGCAGGAAGCCCGTGTGTTGGCTGAGTTGAGATTACAGCAGGGTACAGAGGATGATGGACGGATAGAGAGATTGCTAAGTGAAGCAGCTGAAAACCGGACTGAAGAGGTTGCTAATAATAACACTAATCAATTGTTTGAGATAGATGAAAAAGAGCTATTAAAAGAGACACAGCCCGGCACGGGTGAATCTGTCACTGACAAGCTAGCAGCAATAGTTAATTCAGAAAAACAATCTGAGGAACTGGGAGTTGTCGAACCATCTATAGCAGATGCGGTGCCCATTAGCTCGGGAGATGCGAATTTAGAAAAGTTGATGAATCTTACTCCCGAATCTTTGCTCCACTATCGAGAGATAGTTGCAGATGCAAATGGGCGAATTACGGAGATAGACAAAAAAATCGAACTGCTTCAAAAAAACTTAAAAACGTTGATTGATGAGGAATTCCCCAACTACGGTGACATTTATGAATGCAGCCGCGGCCTTATGGATGCACTCTACGATAAATCCATTGAGCAAGTTGAGCTTCGTCGTAATTTGCGCCTCATGCTCACCCAGTCACAAATGAGAATTTGGATGAGATATGCATGGGAATCGCAGGCAAAAACAAAAATGCTCTCTCCATCTTTAAAGTCAGACAGTAAAATTCTTCCGGAAGACGAGCAGATAGTATATGTTCCGATGCGGTTGCAAAGAACTCAGATTTCTGACGGAAGTGTTATTTACCAAGCAGTGCCGCTTACAACGCCAGAGCCCGCACCAAAGGAGCCCTAGGCGTTCTATTTGAACTTTTCAGGAACCTGAAGATAGATCAAGACTGAGGATACTGCCGATAGGGGATGAAATCGGGGTCTTGGACGTACATTTGATTGATCTTCTTGGTACCTCCATATTTCCGCGCTATCTTTAGCCAATACTCGGTTCCTGCGAAGTCCTGCGTGAGGCTATGATAACAGGCAAAATCGTAGGCAAAAAGCCAGTTTGTTTTGAATTGAGATTCTACAGACTGAAGGACCTCGTAGGCTTTGTGATATTCTTTGAAGTTGTAAAAGGATTGAGCGTAATATGTCCATGACTCTGCCAGATTTTTGTGGTGAAAAACGAGGGCGGCTCCGATTTTTTTACACTCCGAAAAGTTTTTTAGTTTATGTTGGGCAGCCCAGCGAAGCTGAAGTATATCAAAGTGATTTTGATACTCCTGGGGTAGTGTTTTCAGAGTATCAAGCACCTCAGAATAGGCTCCCAGCTCCATCCATCCTGTAGCTTCTATAAAACAAGATAAGCCCTTCTCTGTTAAAGGGGGGTATTTTTGATCATCTTTCTTCATTAGAACTTCACACTTTCGTTTCCGGTACCACAGTGCGGACACCGAGAGCGGTCTACATCCGGATCATCTGTGTAAACAAAAGCGCACTTTCTGCAGCGAAAAATTCTATCTTTGCTTGGGGCTGGTTCAAAACGTTTGCGTACCTTCTCTGTGTAGATAGAGATTATTGTCAAGAACAGCAATGCTAGGCCAACACCCAATAAAATAACATCTTCCAAATTCACGATATTCGATTGTTTTGGGGAGGTGCGGTCGTCGCCCAGTTAACAGTCAGGGTGATTGTTTTGGATCGAGTCCAAACATCCGATTGTGATCCATCTGTTGTGGGTTTAGGATGCAATGGTAAAAGGCGTAGAGAGGATATTCTCTGGATTGCTTGTTCGTCAGCTGAGGGGATGCCACAACTTGCTATAAGGGTCACGGAAAATAATCTGCCATCCTCACCGAGGATTGCTCGGAGTTCGGTGTGCGGTAATGCACCTGGATGTGCGAAAACTGGAAGCTCAAATTCCGGGATAAACCAGTATTGTAAGACTTCTTTGGAAAACTGAAGAGTAGAACGCTCAACAGGTGGGAGTGCGAATGGTTCTCGAATTTTTGGAGTACTCGAAAAAATATTTTCAAGAACGTCTTTTTTTACCGAACTATCAAAAAGCAGGTTGGATAGTTCTCTCTGAAAGAAAACCGTATCCGGAGCAACCGTTAGGGGAGGTAGGGATGGGGAAGAGAGGGTATACTCAGTTGTTGGATATTTCTCCCAGAGAAAAGCGGAAACACCCAACGGATGCGAATAGGAAAAGATGCGTGGGTCAAAAGACTCAACAAAAGATAGAAGTGCCGGGTTGAAGCTCAAGCCTGCATGGGGGACCATTTCGGTGTTTTGAAGAACAGAAGGGCGAGAGGGAACGATATTTTTCTTATTTAAAAGAAGGGCGAAAAATGATACCTGCACACTGACAAAAATAAGAGACAGCAGGAGCCATTTCTTGATAGACCAGTCCAGCCATTCTTTGCCGCTGAGCTTGTTTTTAGGGAGTAGAGACACTCTGAGATCGGGATTGTTTTGCAGGCTCATTCTTATTGGAGAGCGCGCTGTGCTCTTCCGGCGCGTCAGAGTAGGGCCTTGTTGCTATAAGAACTTTTTGGAGTCCGGATTGATAAGTCATCGCGCTCAGGTTAGCCAAAGCTTCCACCTTTGTGTCTTTATCCGAAACGATAACAATAGTAGTATCGGCGTTTTTCTCTTTAGCTCGAATCAATTGCTTCAGAATTTCTTCCGCATTGAGAGCTTTTCCGGAAAGATAGTATTGTCCCAAATGGTCTATTCCTACCATTAATGAGGGCCCCGTAATCCCGGGGAGTTTAACTGATTCAGGAGAGGGAAGGTTAACTGCAATGCCTGGTTTGAAGATGAGAGAAGATTCCAGTAGAAGGAAAAAAATGATAAAAATGAGCACAGTGGAAAACGCAGTTCCATCTACTCTATTTTTTATGATTTTAATATTGCGTTGATATCTCATTCCTCTTCAGCCCGAAAACGGAAGCTATTCGTTGGATATCTTATGGATTGTGGATTCAAAAAGAAATCGAGTGATATCAGTAGCCGTTTTTTCCATATCCAGCACGATACTGTTCATTCTCTCGACCAGATAATTATAGGCTGCTCTGGCGATTATGGAAAGTGCAAGCCCCATTGCCGCTGCGATAAGGGCCTGCCAAACACCACCACTGAACATAGATACGTCAGCAAAAGGCCCATTAATTTGTAGGACTCGGAAGACTTTAATAAGTCCCAGAATGGTACCTAAACAGCCGAGAGGCTGAGCGATTTCACAAATTGTAGCCAACCAAGTTAGCCGTGCTTCCAAACGAGGGACTTCTGCCAGGCCTGCTGATTCGAGTGTATCGTCCACGTATTGGCTTCCTTGATCCTGATTGAGGATTGCCATCTTCACCAGGCGGGCAACCGGGCCAGGTGTGGCATCGCAGATAGAAAGTGCCTCCATCCGATTTTCTCGACGAAGAACATTTTTCACTCCGGTTATAAACTCTTTGGAGTCGATCTGCACTCTATGATAGTGCAAAAGTCTCTCAACAAAAATCACTGCTCCCAGCGCCCCAAGAATGAAAATTAGCCATGTTACTGGGCCTGCATTGTTGAAAAATATTTGTATCATTTCCTACGTTCGAACAGTAAGTTTTTTAATCGCATGTTCGCAGAATATTTGTAAACCATCCATTTCACAAAAGGAAAAATAGCAGATGTTTGAATATTAAAAATCCAAACGGTAGGCAAAGCTACTTTAATCCGAGGGAACAATGGCGGGAGAAAATATCTTCAGCCATCTGGTCAAGTGCAGCATACGTATCAGACGTGGGTGCACCCTTTGTTTGGACCGGGGGAATTATCTCAAGCTTTAAACTGCCCAAAAGTCCTAAAATTTGCTCCGGGACTTTAATGCCGCTCCAACCATATGATCCAAAAAACGTAGCAAATTTTGCTTTAGGTTTAAGTGTATTGGCCAATAGAGCCGCATAGGCAGCCAGAGGATGAGCCACTGAGAGTATGCAGCTTGAACCAAGGGCTATCGTTGCGACATCCACGAGATTTTCGGCGACACGTCCCAAATCAGCTACCACCAAATCATGCGGGTAAACCGTAATCCCTTTTAGAACTAAAGCGTTTGTCAGATGATCAACCATTCTTGCTGTTGCCCCATGAGTGGAAACCCAAGGGATAAGTACAGCATTTCGAGGTGTGACACTTGTCCATTCAGAGTAAAGAGCCAAGGGGAGTGCCGGGTTTTTGAAAGCGGGGCCGTGGCTGGGACATATCATTTTCAGTTCCAGCGAATTCACGGTTTCAATCCGTTTAACCACCTGCCCGCGATAAGGCATCATAATCTGAGCGTAATACCTTTTCATGGGTTCGTAGAAAAGGCGAGGGTCATCAAGAAAAATGTCAGAAGTCGCCAAGTGAGAGCCAAAGAGATCGCAGGTGAAGAGGATTTTTTCCTCCTTCAGCAGGGTAAACATCGTTTCCGGCCAGTGAACCCAAGGAGCCATGATGAATTCCAGTGTCCGGCCCCCAAGGTCTAAAGTATCGTGATCCTTGATAGTGATAATCCTGTCAGCAGGGATATCTGGCATCAAGTCTCGAAGCATGTTGCTGCATTTTTCGTTGGTAACCAGCTTTGATTCCGGAAAAAGTGCTAAAAGATCAGGCACGCAGCCCGAGTGATCCTGCTCTGCGTGATTTGAGACAACATAGTCTATTTTTTTAACTCCAGTGGCCTTCAGGTTATGTAGAAAGAGCTCTTTAAACTCCGGCTCAACCGTGTCAATGAGAGCATTCCGTTCCTTTCCTTCGACCAAATAGGCATTATAAGTCGTGCCTTCAGGAGTGGGCACTAAAGCATCAAAAAACCTCCGATCATAGTGTGAAACACCGACATAATGCACACCGGACGTAATCAGCTTACCTGCCATAAAACATTAAAAATATAATGAAATTACTTAACAAAGAGTAAATAGACCAGAATTAGAACAACCACAGTAGCCCCGCCGCCCAGCATGTAAAGGTTCAGCTTGTTATCCTTTTTCTTAAATGCAGGATTGGCAGAAACATTACCAGCTCCGACCTCATCCAACTTAACCCCACCACGATGAGATTCTATTACCTTCTTAAAAGAAGTACCATCATCAAGCTTTAGTTCACATTGGCCCAGTCTCAAAACTACCCCTGCTTTAAGAGGCGCCTCAGTAACTCTATCGTCATTAATATAGGTACCATTGGTGGAGTTTAAATCCTTAATAATGACCTCGTTACCTTTGAGAATGACTTCACAGTGGTGCCCTGAAACTGAATCCTCCGGTATACAAAAGGTGTTGTCATCAGCACGACCCACGGTTGTGACTCCCTCTTTAAGCTCACAAGTCTTTCCTTTGAAACCTTCAGTTAAAACGATCAGTTTAGGCATAACAATAACGCAACTGGCTGTGACTATGCACAAAAAACACCGATGAGTCAAACTGTTTTGCTTAAAAATAAGAGGCCGGATTCAACCGGCCTCTTGATCTAAGCTATTTATCTGCCTCCATGCAAACAGGAAGGCCACTTTAAGACAGCTTTCTATTCAGTAAAAACACGATAGAAACGCATTTTCGAATTGATACTTGCCTTATAGGGGCTTTGGGCTCCATCAAGTATGGTCCACGTTTTTCCATCCGGGCTGCTATAAAGGACACCCGTATAGTTTAAGGTGAAGCTGCTTTCCTCATCTTTGGTGCAAGCAATTTCAGGGTCAGCATCCAGTTCGACCGCTGTCATGCCATACCACTTACCGTCGATAATTTCCCAACCGAGTCCTGCAGACGGATAGTAAACAGTAACATTTTCGGGAATGCCGATAAAGGAGTCCATCATTGCCGCCGGCGCGTTACCTTTAAAAGTAAGACTTTCCAATGATGAACAGCCTTCAAAAGCTCCCTTGCCGATGGATGTCAGATTCAACCCGAACGTTACCGACTGAAGGTTCTCGCTCTGATAAAAAGCACCTTCGCCAAAGCGAAGAACCTTGTTAAAGTTGGCAAACTCGAGGTTCGAATTTTCGAAAGCAAAATCTCCAATATTTGCCACTGCTTCCGGGAGTATATAGTCTTTGGCAGATTTGGCTTCAGGGAAGACGTGAAGAGTTCTTCCGTCCTTGCTAAAGAGGACTCCATCCAGGCTTGAATAAACAGGGTTGCCTTCTTCTACATCAATTGCAGAAAGAGAATTGCAGCCGGATACCCACCTGTATCCAAGAGTGCTGCCCAGAGTTGCCGGAAGGGTAATCTGTTCCAGTGATTTGCATCCGGCAAAAGCCATCGAACCGATTTTGAGAAGGGGGTTCTGGTTAAAAGTGATTTGATTCAAATTCTCGCATCCTTCAAATGCGCTGGAGCCGATAGATGTGATGTTTGTACCCAGAGTCACCTCTTCCAAAAATGCAGATTTGGCAAACGCGCCATCTGCAATTGCCGTTACTTCGGTGTGGCCAATGGTTGTAGGAATAACTATGGAATTTGTGTCATTATTGGATCCGGTGAGCACGGCTACGTTGTTTAGCACCGAATAATTAAAACCGTCTTGAGTCTGGTTGGAGAAGATTGCTTTTGCCACATTAATACGACCACCTGTTGTGCACAATTTTGCCATGGCAGGGATTTTATCAACGTTGTTATAGAGACGCTCCCTAATTTGGAGGTAGTTTTCGTCGGGGTGTGCTGCCATGCAAAGAGCTACAGCACCCGAAACAAAGGGAGCTGCCATCGAAGTCCCGCTCATTGTCGTGTAGCCGCCAAGAGGCTTAATACGCACGGAATAAATATCGCTGCCCGGTGCAAAGATGTTTACGCTTCTGCGGCCATAATTTGAAAAATAACTAGGCTCATCTGTTGAGGTGCTGCTACCAACAGAAATGACGTTATCGAGATAGGTACTGTAATTACAGGGGTACGTCAAGTTTACATCATTATCGTTTGTTTCGTTGCCTGAAGAACAGACTACCAGCATATTCGCGGCCCGACAATTTTTCAGCTCAGCAAGAAAAGCAGCCGAATAAGTTCCTCTGCCGCCCCCTAAACTCATGTTAATCACATGAGCCCCTCTCTTGCGTGCATAAGCTATGCCTTCCATAATGTCTGAAGACGCACCCAGGTCCATTACGTTGCAAGCCATTATTTTAACGTTCCAACAAACACCTGCCGTGCCTAAGGCGTTATTGCCCCGCGCTCCAATAGTGCCTGCAACGTGGGAGCCATGGCCCTTAAAATCCATAGGATCTCCAGTTTTTAAGCCGTTTGCGACTTTGATGCCATGAACGTCTCCAAAAGAAGGATTGGGATTGACCCACATGTTGTCTGCCAGGTCTTCATGTGTGTATTCTACTCCCGTGTCTACAACGGCAACGATAATTTCAGTAATGTTGGTTTTAAGCCCTGTGGGAGTGGCGACAATGTTCGTTTTTATGCCGTCGGTAATCACGTCCCATGCCTTTGTGGCATCAGTAACTACAAAGCTGTAACTTTGGTCGGGTACAGTGAAAGCCGGGTCATCAGGCACATTGGCAATAGCCCAGATATAGTCAGGCTCAACGGATGCAACCAATCCACTTTTCAAATATTCTTTAGCTTTTTCCTGAACATTTTCCAAGGGATTGAAATCGATTACTTGCCAGTCGTTATCCGCAGCTTCAAGGACGCGCGAGGTAGTTACCCCCATTGTCTTGTTGAAGCTTTGAAGAGCGGCAGCTGAAGCCCCTTGTTTAGGTTTTACAAGAAGCCGGCCGGGGTACCACTTTGCATCCGCAGCCTGCGAAGAAAAGCAAAGCCCTCCCAAGAGGAGTGAAAGAACAAAAGAAAAGGATGTCACATTTGACTTTATCTTACTCCATAAAAAGGAGATACGAGATATCTTATTCATCTTCATGTTATGCGTCTATTAACCGTGAGACTGCTTGTTACCGCACTGCTGTATACAATCAAAAAATGGCATCAGCATCTTCGGCAGTTCGTTTGCTCAGTCCACCCACGTCCGCGGTAAGGATAGCCACATTTGGAAGTAAAAGGCAAGGCGTTTTCCAGAATTTATGATTGAAGTTCATTCGCAATAATTGAGGTTTAACATCCGCCTATAGTCAGGCTGCCCATAATTTCCCTTTCGGGAAAACAATACCCCGTAATGCAGTTTCTAAAGGTTGTTTTCGGAGGAAATATTGGTAAGGTAGTGAAAGAAGAGTTGAGCGATTATTTTTCAATATTTGCCGGGCTAGTATTGAGGGGAGGGCGTGTAGCAGTCTCAAGCTCGGTACGATCAGAATCATTTTTAGTATCTACTGAGCCTTCCTGAGAAAATGCCGTGCTGGAATCAGGTAAAAGATTATTACCGGAGATGCCGTTAGTTTTCACTACCCTTTTAGTGATGAGCCTGACAGTAGAAGGTTCAATGGTCCCCAGAGTGACGTCGGTGGGTATTTTAGCCTGAATTTTTTTATTCATTACCCCTTTATTTGTGTTTTGAGTCAGGGGAGCTTCTTCTGCTTCTTCGGGGGTAACGGTAACAAAAAGAGTAATCATATCCGGTTTGGTGGCATTTACATTGAGTCTTGAGCCGGAAATACTAACAGTAGCGGAGGGGGGGATGAGCTCATAGCTATTATTGTCTGAAGGCACTTGCATGATATTGATCGGTATTTGTGTGAAAGTGGTGGTTGTAATCATGCGTGAGCTCCAGGTCTGGGCCCCTTTGCTGATTTGCATTCGGACGGCTGACCATACTATCAAAGCCAAAACCAGAGCGAATATTTTCATCAGCAAATTGTTGAAAAGAAAATTTTTCATCACGTATTTGCCGTCCCCTTTCTTTTTTGGAACAAGCGCTGAATTTTTAAGCGAATCAGCAAACGACTCCACTTGCTGGTTCGTTTGGGCTTTGGTTTCTTAGGCAGAAATATGAGGCTTAAAAATGCCCGAAGATCTTCTTCCGATACATTTCGGTGAAGCTTTCCCTTATATGCGTAGCTGATATATCCGGTCTCCTCCGATACAATAATGACAACGGCATCCGTTTCTTCAGAAAGCCCCAATCCTGCACGGTGGCGCATCCCGGTGGAATGGCTTAAATCTTGCCGAAGAGAAAGTGGAAAAACACATGCTGCTTTAGCGATTCGATCGCCCTTCATCAATACCCCGCCATCGTGAATAGCGTTATTGGGATAGAAGATTGTTTCAAGCATTTCCGGAGTGGCTTCACAATCTACAACGATGCCTCCTTCTGTTATCTCAGACAAGTTAATCCCTTGCTCGACAGCTATTAATCCCCCATAGCGCTCTTCCGCCAGTCGTTTGGCTCCCTGGATGATGACCTCTATATTTTCACGTTGCTCCCTCGCGGAAACAATCACTCTGTTTGAGCCAATTTCTGAAATCATCCGTCTGATTTCGGATTGAAAGAGTACAAGCACGGATATCGCAAAAAAACCGACAAACCAGCTTAATATCCAAGTAAGGACTTGGAGGTGCAGAACAATGGCTAAAAATGCAACGATGATTAACGCTGTGAAAAAGCCTGTAACAACAGCTGCCCCGCGAATGCCTTTAATAAATTTCAAAACATAATAGATGGCAACTGTCAGGATAGTTACCTCTGTTATGGTTTTAATAATATCGCTATAGATTGGGCTCCAGTTCATTTTTACCCTCTAACCATTCAGTTAGACGTATGGCTTGCAAAGTTTCCTTCACATTATGCACTCGCAGAATGTGAACCCCCAAACTCACTGCAAAACAAGCGGCGGCCAAACTTCCACCCAGTCGGTCTTTCGGAGTCAGGGCTCCACCGGGAAAACCTCGAATAAAAGATTTTCGAGAAGCTCCCAGCAATACGGGTCTCTGCCACTTTGTATAGTGATTGAGACTTCTAATCAACAATAAATTTTGCCCAACCGTTTTTCCGAAACCAATTCCCGGATCCAGAACTATTTGGTGGGAGTTCATACCCACTTTTTCGCAGCGGGATAATGTCTTACCAAAATAAGAGCTGACAATTTCTTGTGGAGCCCGGTTTTCAGGTGGAATGGGGGATGAATGCATCATGATGTAACCGGCTCCGGACTCAGCCATCAGTCGGAACATTTTTTCCTCTGGGCGCATCAATCCGACATCGTTAATAATATCAGCATCCGCTTTCAACGCTAATTGAGCGACTTCGACATGGCGTGTGTCGACTGAGAGAGGGATTTTTATTTGCCTTTTTAGCTCCGTAATTATTGGGCAAAGCCGGCCCCATTCTTCTTCAGGAGTTACTTCTTTAAAGCCCGGTCGAGTAGATTCGGCCCCCACGTCGATAATTTCAGCACCTTCACTCTCCATCAATAGCGCTCTCTGAATTGCTTTATCTGTATCGAAAAAAGAACCTCCGTCTGAAAATGAGTCTGGAGTAACATTTAATATCCCCATTATCAAAGTAGGACGAGGAAAAATAAATTCAAAATTTTTACCTTTAAAGATCAAAATATTAACCTTGTTTTATGAGTTCTCTCAGTAACTGCAGATTTTCCCGATCCTCATGACAATCTTTGGACTTGGGCGTTTCCAAGGAACCGGGAAGGCGCTCTAATCGCGAGTCATTCACTATGTGCCGAAAAGGCTCTACGCCAATTTTACCTTTGCCAATATGGTCATGTCGATCCACGTGCGACCCCAAGTCCACTTTGGAGTCGTTCATGTGTATTCCCAGAAGGTTGGACAGGCCTATCAATGAGTCGAGATTAGTGAGAACCATATCCCAGCCTTCCGGAGTGCGAATATCAAATCCGGCTGCAAAGAGATGTGCGGTATCCAGACAAACTCCGAGGCGCTCGGGCTGTTTGACCCCATCAAAAATGGCCGCTAAGTGTTCCATCTTTGCTCCCAGACATGTTCCCTGACCGGCAGTGACCTCTAACGCAATTCGGGTGGGTGAAACCGTTTCACTAAAAACCTCATTCAGACCGGAAATGACTTGTTGAATCCCTATTTCTTCACCTTGTTTGAGGTGAGCCCCCGGATGCATTACTAAGAATGGGAGTCCTAGTTGGGTGGACAATTCAATTTCCTGCTTCAGAGAGTCTACAGATTTTTTACGGTTCTCACCCTCGGGCCCTCCTAAATTGATCAGATAGCCTGTATGCCCAAAAATGATCTGCATCTTTCCAGAAGCGACTTCCTGATTCCAAGCGGAGAGTTCTGCCGGGGTGTATGGTTTGCCGAACCACTGCATATTGTTTTTAACAAATATCTGAATGCAATCGCACCCAACATCTGCTCCGCGTCGGATTGCCTGTTCCAGCCCACCAGCGGTGGACATATGTGCACCTAAAATCATTTTTAAATACTATTTTTAATTATTAAAATTTTTGATAGTAGATATTTACAATTGACGATTTTTTCCATAATGTCTTGAGGTATATAAAAATAATGGTTGGAGGATTCATATCCAATGGCAGAATCAGACTTAACCAGGGTATAGATTTTTTTGGCAACAATGAGTTCATTTTCCACAGAGTTCTCCATTATCGCCAATAGAGCTTTCTTCTCACCAATCAAGGCATCTTCAGGAAGCCGGTTAAAGGAGTTACGTGCATCTGTAAAACGGGCTTGGTTTACACAGGAAGCAAAGTGCATTTCCGCAGCACGGTATTGTCCTAATTGCATTCGAGCCTCGGTTTGTTTTTTCAGAGGCATAAGGGCGATAGCTTCTTCAAACTTATTACACCCTTTTGAAAAACCATTGCGGACCAGTTCCATCTGTTGAATCCAAACATTTGGTGGGTAAATGGAACACCATCCCGTTAAATCGTCATACGGAAAACCTACCATGCTAGCTCTGTAGCTAGTGGGTTTTAAATAAAGGGGATTGGCTGGTCCAACGTGCTGTGGTCCGAAATAGATAGTCCCTCCACTGTAAGGATATTGAGAGAAACCATCAGAAAAAAGTTTCCAAGCTTCCAACACGGTATCGCTGGCAGCTTCACCATAATTACTCACGGCAACATTCTTTAAACATTCCTCGGTGCTCATTTTACCGGTTCCTACATCTCGAAAAAGGGAGAGGTTTATTGAAGGATAACCACCTAAACTCCAGCTCAACATAAGCCCATTGATTTTTTGTTTGGAGAGATTGGAGGCATGCTGAGCAGCAAGATTCAAGACAGGAATTTGAGGTATAGAGGCGAATTCCCATGTTGCGTTCACTTGCACCTTTGCCACGGTTTTAAGTCCTGCTTCTTGGGCGTATTGCCAATGTTTTTGCGCGCGTGGTCCAGGCCCCACGGCGGAAAGAGAGTACTCTCCCACTGCTGAGGAGACTCCACCTCTGCTAATAGGGAGACTCCACTCGCTTACTGATTGAAACCAGCAATTTTTGGGGAGATTTTTGATAATTTTTTCAGCAAACTGATCCTGCCATCCCCAATCCCAGACAATTGTTTTTGCTTTGGGGTTGCCACGATGGACGCCTTCGGCTATGAGAGTATTGATATCTGTCGTGATCTCTGCAAAATCTTTACTTGAGCAACGAGCGCAATTTTTGTGTTGGTAATGTGAAGCGCAAGTGGTGAGGTTTTCGGAGCCCGTAATGGTGAAGACTCCGGCCAAATCAGGAACGTTTTTGAATAGATACTCATAAGACTCTGTAAGCCACTTACGCACCCTTGGGTCCGAAGAGCACATAGTCGCAACGTGTCCTTCTGTGACACCCTTCATATTTTCACGTCCCGGTTTATTAAAGAATTCCACTGGCAGCGCGCGTGGTTCATTTGAGTAAAGATAAATACCGATACCGTACTTCTTTGCGCGTTGTACGAGTTTATTAAGCCCTTGGATTCTCCGTTCATGGTCTTGTCCAAATTCGGGGAAATCCTCAGTAGGCGGAGCCAATGTTCTCAGTACAGTGTGGATCCAAACCCCATTAACACCTGTAGCAGACAAACGCTGCAGCAGGCCTTCAGGGCAGGACTCGATTTCCGGATCCAGCAGTGGTTCTCCAAAAGAGGCAAAGTAGGATGAAATGTATCGCAGCTCAAACTCAGAATCGTCGGTTGTATCCGGAGTGGAGATATCCGGAGAAACATCTTTCAAACGATTAATAAATTCAAAACGCTCTTCGTCAACAGTAGCAGAACCCTCCTTCAGTTCCTGCTGGAGTATTTCAGAAATTCTTTTGGCTTGAGCTTTTGTTTCCGGGGAAGGTTCTGCATAAGTCAATTTTTCACAGCTCGGCTTCAAATTACCCAATTTGACATAGAGAAAGTCATCTTCTATCAGGCGGAATTGAAGTTCTTGCCGGTCGATATCTAATAAGGTCAAGAGTTGATCATAAGGTAATAGGTGCCAATTGCGCCGCAGCACGGTGATATATCCTCGGTTTGAGCTCCATGCGGGAAGTATTTTTTTAGGGTCTTGCGGTGGCAGCCCCATTGATTCAGCGATTTGAACAACGTTTTCAGTTTTTGTTTCCAGTACTTTTGCCAATCGCTCTGCATGTACCAGGGGCCAGTTTTTGAATATGAATGCATGGAGGCGGTCCGGAAAATAATCCAACTCAATTGCTTTTTGAGTTCCGCCTTCCCCAGGCAAGGTAGGCACATTATTTTGTGAAGTGACAGATACCGTCGTGCAGAAGATTGCTAGAATCAACACACCGGAGTATCCAAGAATTTTTGTTTTCCAATTTTTTATCATATTAAATTCTTCTTAAAATTTATTGCATATTTTTATTTAAGCTGTTGCAAATTTCCTTAGCGGCATAACTGATAATAATATCTGCTCCAGCTCGCGCCATTGAAAGGTGTGACTCCATCATAATTTGTTCTTCATTTATCCAGCCTTTTTCGGCTGCCGCCTTGATCATAGCATACTCTCCACTGACCATGTAAACGGCCGTTGGATAACGAAATGTTCTTTTAACTTGATGGAGTATATCCAGATAGGCTAAGCCCGGTTTGACCATCACGATATCTGCGCCTTCTTCAATATCCATGGCGACTTCTCGCAGTGCTTCATCCGTATTGGCACTCTCCATCTGGTAAGCTCGGCGATTGCCAAACTTAGGTGCAGACTCTGCTGCTTCGCGGAAGGGGCCATAAAAAGCGGAAGCATATTTTGCTGCATAGGACATAATGATCGTCTGATTGAAACCGGCCTTATCCAGTTCGGTGCGAATTGCTTTGACCCGACCATCCATCATGTCACTTGGAGCGACCACGTCAGCTCCGGCATCTGCATGACTTACAGCCGTTTTTGCCAAAAACTCCAAAGACTCATCGTTATCAACGACAAATTGTCCCTGTTTATCCTTCTTAATTACTCCGCAATGACCATGGCTTGTGTACTCACAAAGGCAAACATCGGTCATGATTATGATATCCGGAAATTCTTTTTTAAGAGCTCGTACCGCTTTTTGTGTTATCCCGTTAGCTGCATAAGCTTCAGATGCCAGTTCGTCTTTTTTTGAGGGAATGCCAAAGAGGAGGATACTTTGTACACCGGTTTTTACAGCTGCAGAGGTTTCAGTCAATAGCTCGTCGATGGAAAGTTGGTGTACTCCGGGCATGGAGTTAACGGGGGTTCGTTTTTGAGTACCCTCTGTAACAAAAAAAGGCAAAACTAACTGCTCTTTCCTTAAGGAGGTTTGCTTAAATGTAGATATTAGGGCAGGAGTACGCCTAAGCCTGCGAGGGCGGTAAAATGGAAACATCCCAGACGATACGCTCTTCATCAGTCCATTGTATCTTTTTTGGCCTTTTCAGCAAGTAGAAAACTGGCCCCAAGCTCCTCTACCTCGTCGTAATGAAGTTCATTTTTCATGTTTTTCCTTTTCAAAAATCCCCGTCTCATGTAGTTTCTCCAACGGCAGGGCATCTCGCACTGTTTCTCGTCTGCGAGGCAAGTTCCTCTTAGCACAAAGCACGTCCTGCTTCTCGTGCTCTTGGTGAATAGTTCTACTTATATTAATACGATATAGTTAACACAATATGGATGGAATAACTGGTTGGCTTCTGAGTAAATGGTTATTTATGACTCTTCCCGCGCTCATTTTAATAATGGGGTTGGGTCATATAGTGGGTGAGTTTAAATTGCCGGGGAATTTCAAATTAGGAGTTGCTGCGGTATTTTTTGTCGGGGTGGTATTCGGTATTTTTAAACCCGACTTGCACATTGGCCACGATATTGAACGATTTGGCCTGGCCCTCTTCATTTACTGTGTAGGATTGATGGCAGCGCCTGCTTTTTTCCAGTCCTTTAAAAGAAATGGAATTAGACTTAACATAGCCACCTTTTTGGCCCTTACGGCGATATTTGTTTCTGGAATTGTAGTCATCAAGACTTTCGATAAAAAATCCACAGTGATCAGTGGGCTTTTTTGTGGAACTCTGACAAACACTCCTGCGCTAAATGCAGCCAAGGAAGCCAAGCGCCTTGTAAAAGTAGGCCAAATTGATGTCAGTATTGAAAAACAAGGACTGAAAGCCTCAGAAGCCGAGGAGTTTAGGACTAGCGAAATCCGGGAAATGGAAGAAGGTTTGAAGGATGTAGATGCTGGTTACGGAGTGGCTTATCCTTTTGCAATTGTGGGTATTCTCTTAATCATGCAGTTCCATCTTCGCCGTGAGAAGAAATTGATCGGTGATGGGCCGAAAGGATCAGCTTATCAGATTAGCGTGGTGGAGTTGCTCAATGAGGTCCCCGGTAACTATCGTTATTGGACTGGGGCTTTAATTAATAAATACGCTAATGTTGTCGCTCCCCGCTATCGTTTTAATGGTGAACATCATTTTATTGATGGAGATACCCAAATTCCTGCTGGAGCGATGGTTGTGATCGAAGGACGGTCAAACAATGTTGAGGCTGCCATTGGAATTCTCGGAAAAAGTGGAGATCAGAATTTGCTGCAGGAGCGCGAGCATTTTGTTACTCGTTTCTTTTCTGTATCGGACCGCCACCTTATTAATCGGAGCGTGTGGAACCTCAAGCTGAGTGAAGTGGGGGCAAGCATTTGCCGCATCCGCCGTGGAGATAGCCCCATTGAAATCAACTCACGGACTCGTTTGCAGTTAGGGGATCAGGTGAGGGCTATTGTTCTGAAGGATTCTCAGGTGGGTGTTAGCAAATATTTTGGTAACTCTTTGCACATGGCCACAGAGCATACCTTCTTCAGCCTTTTCCTTGGCTTGGCATTGGGATTATTGATTGGCCAAATTCCGATTCCAATTCCCGGAGTTGCGGTGCCTGTGACCTTGGGCTACGCCGGAGGTCCGTTGGTCGTTGCTTTGACTTTCGGTGCTTTGGGGCGCACGGGGCCTTTTGTCTGGGTTATTGCACCAGCAGCCAATATGGCCTTAAGACACGTTGGCTTTGCTCTCTTCCTGGCCGTAATTGGCGTCAATTCAGGTTCTAAACTTTTGGCGACCTTGAAGGGGGATGGGCTCTTCTTAATTCTGGCGAGCATGGCCATGTTGGTTTTAGTCCATTTTATTTTGTGGATCGTATTGGTTGCACTTCGTGTTCCGAATATTCCAACCCTTCTAGGTGTCATGAGTGGTTTACAAACTCAACCGGCAGCTCTTGGGTTTGCTTCAACAAGGACCGATCCCACAGGTGTTAATGTCGGGTATGCTTCAGTGTATCCCTTGGCTACAATTTTGAAGATATTCTATGCGCAGCTTCTAATAGTACTGTTTTTGTAGCTGGACTCGTTTTTCAGATAGTTGAAAAAACTCCTCCTTAATTAATCTTAAGGGGGATTTTTTTTCAGTTTGAGTTTTAAATTATTACTCTGAAGGAGAGCAAGCGCTTACTATATAAACGAGTGAGGAGTTTAACGGGGGGGGCTAAGCTCATTTAAACGAATCTTGGCGTAGGACGAGAATACGGTGAATGTGGCAAAACCCTCCATTAATTTGTTCACGGGGTGCATGACGAATATCCCGTTGTCAATGAGGCACAGAAGAGAGGGGAGAAACGATTAGCAGGGATAATGCATCCTTAAACAGAACCTCCGTTGGTCTTTGCTATAGCTGAGGTTCATCGGTCGAGTTGCGTTCAGTGAGGAGGGCTGAAATTTTTAGGAATTTTTATTCCCCACAAGGATAAGTATTCCACCAATGGCCGCCAAGAGCCAGTAAACGCAAAGACAAAGGAGAGAAGCGGCTACTGCATCAGGTTTTGAAACTCCGTATGTTCCCAATAAAATCAGGGAAGAACCTTCTCTAATTCCCACGCCACCTATGGAGATGGGGAGGGTAGAAAGCATGGCTATAACCGGGAAAACCCAAAGCATTTGCATCCAAGGCAAATTAGTTTGTAAGACAGAAGCCAGTGTCCAGGCTAAAACACTGCTTAATAGAATTTGGCCCAAGCATCCTAGCAGGATGACAAAGATAGCCTTTCTCGGAGCATTGTACATTTTGGTTGCAGCTTTAACAAAAGAATCTTTTAATTTTTTAATTATCTTAATTTTATCTAAAAATTTATATCTCTTTACAGTAAGAAATAATATAAGTATTAAAGAAACTATACCAATAAAGAGCCATGGATTTGTTTTTGGGATTTCCAAGGGGATGTTTTGTTTTGTTGCCAAAGTGAAAACGATAACCAATATGCCGAAAATCACACTTCCAATTCCGGCTAATAACCTATCCAGCCAAGATGCCGAGAGCAATTCAGTCAGAGAGAGTTTTCTTTCTTTGGCAAATAAGGTGGATTTCAAAACGTCTCCAGCAGCCGGTCCCAGTAGAATTGTATTAAAGAAATGCCCATACCAAGTGGCGCGGATTACCTGTTGAAAAGGGAGACGCAGGTGAAGACTTTGAAGAACCTGGTCCCACCGGATACCGGTCAAAGTAATGGTAGCCGCCAACACTGCCACGGCGATGATTAGCCAGGAGAAATCGGCCATCTTTAACACATCCATTACCTCTTTAAAAGGTACTTGTGAGAATACAATAAACAAAAAAATAGCAGAAAAAAGAATACTTAAGGCAATCCGTTTTTTATTCATGACTGTAATATGTGACTAGCAAAGAATCCTTAGCCTGAGCCAAAAGACTTATTAAACCTAGCAGAACCTGTGCCCTCCCTTTCAAATATCCTTAAGAAAATCTTAAAATACTTTTAGGTTTGTAATTCACTTTCGTGATTTAAATTCGATAACTATTCGGCACTGAGGCTCAATCGGGTAGAGGATAGTACCTAAAAGACGTTCCAATTCCCTTTGAGCGTTCTCTTCGGCCAAGCCCATGTAGTAACGAGACCGTGCCGTTCGGAGAACATAGTTTCTCAAATTATCTTTGGCCTCTTGCGCCAACTCCGTTTTCCCCCCGCCTCGCGCCCAATCAAACCAGCTGTCTTCGCCCAGAAACAGTATTTGTTTGGGATCAGTTTGGATTTCTACCATTTCAGAATCGGCTACGGGTGGAGGAATTTTAATCAGGAGTGTTTTATTTTCGCTATTCCAATTAATATCGCTCTCAGTAATATCTTTCAGTGGAACGTAATACTGAACTCGGTTCCCCATGGATATCATTCTGAGATTGGACGTCCCCAAACCAAATGCAAACCCACCCATTGAAAGAACACTCTCCTTTTCCAAGGATTGATCCACAGTAACCAACGCCGTTTGCACGACCAGCTTTGATTGACGCTGAAGGCTATTTGCAACGCTATAGATTGAAATGTTTGTATTGCTATTGACTTCGACTTTTGCAACCTGCTTTAGGGTTGACGTAATGGTATATGCAAGCCAGCCAAATAAAACAAGAACCAAAACGGAAAACAGGATCAGTAGCGTCAGAAAAAGACGAGTATTCTTTGACGAAAAGCAGGCTTGAGATTTCTCTTCTTCTTTCATCATTTCAGGTGGTTTGTTTGATACCTGAGAACACGCTACGAATTGATTCGAACTCCTATATTGAAGGGCGAACTCACAACGTCAACTACCGTTATTGAGTTGGCTTTTTTTTAACGAGATATCAGATGTTTTCTATTTTCTTCCTAGGGGTGCGCGTTTTTTTATTAGGGGGCAGCGTTTTTTCCTCCGGAATCAACCACGCCGGGATTCCCTCATATCTCCAGCTGGTTTGGATAGACTCACGAATGCGAAGGTAGTCAGCTTCTTTATCATTCACCAAAACTTCTGCAGGGATAGACCTTCCATTGTAGTTCGATGCCATTGTCATGCCGTAAGCTCCAGCACTCATAATGGCCAACAAATCACCCTCTTTTACTTCTGAAATTTCGCGATTCAGACAAAACCTGTCCCCGGATTCACAAATAGGGCCCACAACGTCCGCTTTGAAGGTTTTTTCAGTACGGGACTTTTTGAGAGGAACTATTTGATGGTATGACTCATAGAGAGCAGGGCGTATCAAATCATTCATCGCCGCGTCCACTATCACAAAATTCTTTTTCCCAGTTTGTTTGATATACTCAACCCGGGTGACCAGAATACCGGCATTTCCCACAACAAAGCGGCCGGGTTCCATGAGAACCTTAACGCCAGAAGTGGTCAAAGGTTTAAGTAAAGGAATTAAGGCTTTGGCCAGTTTTTCCGGGCTGGCAAAGTTTTTGCCTTCATTATGCCACCAACTGGCAGAGCCGCTCTCCAACGCCTGTTTATAAACGATCCCCAAACCACCCCCTATGCTGAAAAATTCAAGTCCGTACTCCGCTCTTAGCAGGGTCACCAGAGGTGCCATCTTTTTCACGGCTTTCGCAAAAGGAGCTACGTTGGTAAGCTGAGAACCGATGTGTATTTGGACTCCCTTTAAGTGTAGATTTTTGTATTTAGAGTGAGCTTTTTGATAAAGTGAGATGACTTCTTCAAAAGCGATGCCAAATTTATTCTCATAGGTGCCCGTGGTTATTTTTGCATGAGTTTTTGCATCTACGTTGGGATTCACCCTAATGGCAACGGGTGCTTTTTTGTTCTGCTTTTTTGCGAGACGATTGATGCGCTCCAATTCGGGAATACTTTCTACATTAAAGGCGTATATACCCAGCTCAAGCGCAGCATTGATTTCCTCTTCCGTTTTTCCAACCCCGGCAAACACACACTGTTCCGTTTTTCCTCCCGCTTGTTTGACCTTTTTTAGCTCTCCGATACTGACCACATCAAAGCCAATGCCGAGCTGGGCCATTAGACTAAGTATGCCAAGACTCGCGTTGGCTTTTACGGCGTAACAAAGATGGGGATTAACCGGAGCCATCGCGGTCTCAAGACGGCGGATATTATCTACCAGAGTTTTTTGAGAATAAATATAAAGGGGAGTGCCCGCTTGCTGGGCCAGGCTTTCTACCGCAATAGATTCACAAAACAGCTTTCCGTTTTTGTAATGAAAATTATGCACAGTTGTTCAAGGATTTGTGTTGCGATGAACGGGGAAGAATGCCGCGTGCAGAGCTCGGAGAGCTTCATCGGCTTTTTCAAGTTCAACAATGACAGAAATTTTTATTTCGCTTGTTGAGATCATTATAATGTTGATGCCGGCATCAGCCAATGCACCAAACATGAGAGCAGCCACTCCGGAGTGGCTTTTCATTCCCACGCCTACAATTGAAATTTTGGCAATCTGATCATCCTCTGCCAACCCAGCGAAGCCAATGCTGCCCTTGATGCCGAGCAGTACGTCATGGGCCCGTTTAAGGTTGGGTTTATCAACAGTAAAAGAGATATCTGTGGCAGATTTGGCTGTCTCCGGACTGTTATTTTGAATAATCATATCCACGCTGATAGACGCACCACCTAAGGTCTTAAAGACGTTGGCAGCTGAGCCGGGCTTATCGGGGACACGGGAAAGGGTAAGTTTGGCTTGATTTTTATCCATGGAGATGCCACGGATAATAACATCTTCCATGCTTTTTGTTTCCTCTTTCACAATAGTTCCTGGTTTATTATTCATGCTTGAACGGACTTCGAAAACGACTTCAAATTTTTTGGCAAATTCAATGGAGCGAGATTGCATTACTTTTGCACCCAATGACGCGAGCTCCAGCATTTCATCATAAGAAATTTCGGCGAGTTTAATTGCATTTGGCACCAGCCGTGGGTCTGCAGTAAAGACGCCATCCACGTCGGTATATATTTGGCAGAGATCCGCCTTCAAGGCGGCCGCCAAAGCAATGGCAGAAAGGTCCGAACCGCCCCGTCCCAAAGTAGTGATCATCCTGTCATCAGTCTCTCCTTGGAAACCGGCAACTATGACAACGTGTCCCTGAGAGAGGCATTCACGTATTTTGGTCGGCGATATATTTTTAATTTTTGCTCGTGAATGAGCGCGATCTGTTTTGATGCCTGCTTGAGCTCCTGTCAAGGATGTCGCTGGGATACCTCGCGCGTGTAATGCCAAGGCCATCAAGGCGATTGTTGTTTGCTCACCTGTAGCTAGCAGGACATCCATCTCGCGACGGTTAGGGGAGGGTATAAGGCTATGGGCCATTTTTATGAGACCGTCAGTGACGCCGCTCATTGCAGAAACAACGACAACGACAGAATCATTTTTTTCCCAGTACTCCGCTACCCTTGCAGCCGCATTCTGGATGCGTTCGGGGTTTGCGACAGAGGTGCCTCCGTATTTTTGTACAATTAACATTTATGCAGCAAAAAACTAGGGTGGCCGCATTGCATTAAGACAAGTCGCCTTACCAGGCCACCAAGTGGGCAGGCTACTAAAAAGAGAGCACTCTGTCAAAGGTAAAGCTCTTGAATTATTCAAGAAACTTGACAAGCTCATTCATTCTGCTAATGATAGACTTTAAGCTCGACGGAGCGTGGGTGAAAACCGAGTCACTAAATGGCAGATATTGTCGGGACTAAAATAAAATTGGAAAAATATGCAGATAGAAAGTATAAAAATGTTTTGTGATCTTTCTGAAACGGAGAGTTTTACAAAAGCGGCGCAGATTAATGCCATCACCCAATCCGCGGTAAGTCAGCAAGTCCGAGCGATGGAAAAGCATTTTGGTTGTCAGCTGATAGAGCGAAGTAAAAAAAAGTTTCGCCTGACTCGTGAGGGTGAAACATTAAACCAATATGGTCGTTCTCTGATTCACGCCTTTGATGAACTCTCTAGCAAACTGCAAGATATGCGTGATGAGGTTGGGGGGACTATTCGCCTGGCTACAATTTACAGCATAGGATTGCACGATTTGCCTCTTTACCTTAGGCGCTATCTGAAAAAGCATCCGACTGTTAGTGTGCAAGTGGAATACAGAAGAGCGAATCAAGTTTATGAGGATGTAATCAGTAATGTAGTGGATATAGGAATGGTGGCTTATCCAGTGAGAGATTCAAAAGTTGAGACAATTTTTCTGCATCAAGACCTGATGGTGCTTATCGCAAGTGAAGAACATCCTTTAGCGAAAAAAGCGTCGGTTAGCGTAAGGGATTTAAATCAGCAAAAATTTGTGGCTTTTGAAGCGGGGACCCCCACTCGTAAAGCTGTTGATAAGCTTTTCAGAGACAATGATATCTCCGTTCAAGTGGTGATGGAATTTGATAATGTTGAAACGGTTAAACGAGCTGTGGAGATTAACAACGGGTTGTCTTTGGTGCCACGTCGTACGGTTACTCAAGAAGTTAATTCGCATTCATTGGTAGTCATCAACCTAAAAGACATGGAACTTTATCGTCCTTTGGCAGCAATATTGAAAAAGGACAAAGCTCTCTCACCTGCCTTACGAGAATTTATTAAAGAGCTGAAAGAAGAATAGCGATCTATTATTTTTTCCACTAAAAAACCTCTGCTCATTTTAAAAAGGGCAGAGGTTTTTTCAGTGGACTATAGCTGTTGTTTTATTCTTGATTAAGCTTTAAGGAAGCTAGGATGGTTTTTATTCCATTAATCCATTTATCATAACTGGGAGAGCTTAAGTGCAGGAAATCAGGCATTTCTTCTTTCACAACCACGCCTTTATCTGTTGCAAACATGCTCCAGGTATCAAGAACAATCCATTGAGGATTATTGGCTTTCTGTATGTAGTCGCAAGTAAGTTTATTAGCGATAATAATATTGGATGTTCTATGATCCGGGAATTCGCTCCTGGGCATAATTTTGCAGAAGATAACAGGGAGTTTGGGGTTAAATGCCTTAAGCTGTTCTAAAATTTCGATGGTATTGGAAGAAATTACCTCCGGAGAGTTACCTTCGTCCAAATCGTTAGTGCCAATAAGGAGTACGACAGCCGTGGGATTCAGGCTGGTGACATCTTCTTTCAGGCGATACAAAACAGTCCGCGTAACGTCACCGCTGATGCCGCGATTGGCCGTTTTATAATCTGAAAAAGCCTTTGAAAGGCGATCTCCCCATCCCTCCGTAATGGAGTCGCCGAGGAAAACCACAGCTTTTTGCTGTCCGTCGGCTTCTTGTCGGAAACCCTCTCTGCGTTTTTGATAGTGTCCCTTAAACCAGTCCGAGTTGCGAAGGTTGCCTTTACCCGGGATAACTGATTCGTCTTTGGGCCATTCTAATGAAGGTAGATTCTCTTGTGCAAAGGAGTTCCGTTCTAAACCGAAGCAGAGCCCTGCCAGAAACAAAATGATACATAATACACGCATTCTCATAACTGAGTTGAGCATCTTAGGAATAAACCCAAAAGTCAATATTTAAAAATCCCGAAAATTTATATTACCTTTTCCGGAGAGGGGAAAAAGGCCGTCGAGAACTATTGTCCTCGACGGCCTATCGCATTTAGCTTGCGCTCTGGCAACTTCTATTGTTTGGACACTCGATAGAAGCGGTTCTGATCGGTGATGGTATCACTGATAGTCAACATTTCTCCTTCAGCCACATGAGTAGAATGTAGGCTCCACTGGAGCGCATCATGGCTGTGTTCAATCTGATAAGTTTCACCTTTCAGAGTGCCTTCGATTTGAATCAGCACGGTATCCCCATCCAATTCGATACCTCTAAACCCAAGCTCAAGAGTAGACTCTACCTGGTAGTAGATGAAGTTGGGTAGTTTGATTAAACCTGCACTACTCTCGATATTTACAGAGGAGTAAGTCTGACCCGTCTGAGTTGTCTGCAGCGTAATGCTAACACTTAGAGATTTCCCTGGCTCCACTTCGCCTATGGTGAAGCGAGCACTTCTTTCCGTATGAGTCACTTCTCCATGCGGATTGTCTGCACTGACGAACAGAGTGCCCGGGGCAAAGGTTTCCTCAAGCACCAAATCTTTAGCGCTGGCTGTGCCCGAGTTGGATACCGTCAGCGTGTAGGTGAAGGGTACATTATCATAGACCTTTTCAGGGTACTCCACCGTGAGAGTCAGATACGGCTCACTGGCAATCAGCCTTGTACTTGCCGGTGTTGTCTCAGGTGAATCTTGCCGATTGCCCACCTGATCAATCGCCACCAGGTAGAAGGCATAATTTTGCCCCAGCTTGCCCGTGAAGGTTGCCGTTGTATTGGTGGTGTTCATCCAGAACCCACGAGAGAGGTTATTGGTTGCCACGTAGAGATCATAGCTGGCAATACCGGAACCAACATCGCTTCCCACCCATGAGAGATTGATCTCTGTCTGGCTCATGACGGCTGCCAAGGGTTCTATCGTACTTGTCGGCTTGGTCACATCAACTGTCAAGAGACACTCACGAGTTGGATCGGTTCCCTGAGAAGGATCATGGGGATCCTTCTGATTGGTCGTGATAGTGCTCTGATAATCGAAGGTAATAGCCGCCACGTTTCGAATCTCAGTTCCCGTGGGCAGACCCTTGAGAGGATCAACCGTATAGGAGAAGAAGCCCTGGCCCAAGCCGGTGCCATCTTCAGGCGGCAAGAAACCAATCTCAACCGGGAGTGGAAGTCCGCTCTCATCAATGCTGTAGAAGCCGACCTGAACAAGACCCTCTTCAGAAATGCTTCCGATTATCTCTACAATGAACTCCACGTCATTGTAGGTGTACGGGACAGCTCGATAGAAGTCCCGAGGGTTATCCTCAGGAGTCAGTGCCAGACGAAGATCGCCAAAGCCAAACTCAGTGAAGGCAAACGTGGATGCATCCAGGTTCCGGTCAAGCTGGTCCTTGATGGTCACCACTTGAGCCGGGGCCGTTGCATTGGTCATATTTTCGAAATGCACTGTGTAAGGGAAGGTAATCAGAGGCTGTATGAAGCCCTGTGTACCGACTCCACCCGGACCATCCTTTTCATTCGGGTCCACCGAATTAGCGACCTTTCTTCCAAAACCGTATAGCTCGCCCAGAGTAGAAGCGTTCTCCCAGGCATCGCTTCCGGTTCCATCAATAATATTATCAATGTTCTGCGTGATCTGATTCGGCCTTGGAGGATTAGAAACAGTAGTACCTCCACTGGTAACGCCCGTATAGAAGATCTGGGCCGTTGCCTGTGTTACGCCGCCGTTGTCACCCGGTATAGACGGGATCAGTGTATAGGTCATAGAGGAATCCAGCGAGTTGTTTGTCCCATCTATGGCATTACTGGTCAGTACACCGAGCGAATTGGAACCGGCGCCCATCAGAACACCCGTTCCATAGGCGGCAGCGGTTGTTAATCCGGCTCCGGCCACTACGGGGGCGGCAGCACCGCCGAAGGCACCTCCCACAACAGCACCCGCAAACTTGCCGAAGGTTCTGGTTTCACCTGTGATACCTGTCGTGATGACGTAGGTTGTTCCACCCACAACAGCACCCACAGCACCCCAAGCCAATATCACCAGCGGTACAACTTCGCCTGAAGGATCAATCTGCATCAGCGGATTATTCATGGCGTAGTTGTACAAGTTTGGATCGCCAGAGCTCATGCCCAACGGGTCTTCAGAGAAGAATCGTCCCAAGTTTGCAGAATAATAACGGGCGCGCATGTAATGAATTCCGTTGCCATCATCCATTACGCCATTTGCCCCCACGAACCGGAAGGGATTCGGGATGGTCTCCAGAGCCCAGGCAACAGCCCCAAACGGCTCATAGAGGTAGTGGTTAACCAGAAGTCCATCATTATCGGTAACGTTCAGGGTTGAGCCAATTCCGTCGTAGTGATACCACCAGCTTTGGTCACCGGAGATTTTATTCACCAACTGCAAGCCTTGGGTATACTGAACATTGGGCGTCAGGGATCCTCCAACATACTCGGAAATTACCGAGCCAAGCCCCACTGGATCCACCAGATACTCAGTGCGAACTCCGTTCAGTGTCACGGCTGAGCGATAGCCCAATATGCTGTACTCATATTGATAATGGGTCGAGCTATTGGAGGCGCTCAAGAGTCTGTTCTCGTCGTCATACTCGTAAACCCACTGGTCGCGTCCGGTCATGTTTCCATCCTGGTCATAGCTCAGCGCGGCTCCATTGATGGACGTATAACGGTTCATGTTATCGGCCGCATAGTCCGTCAAATGGGCGGTCTCGCCCTGAATGACGCGCGATTGAGTACGATTACCCATTCCATCGTACGAGTATTCCAACGTGTAACTTTGGATTTCCGGAGTGTAAGAGTAAAACTCCGCACGTACCAGCTGCCCCATGACATCATATTCATAGCTCCATTGACCTTCATTGAGCGTTTGGGTCTGCATCAATCCCTTATCCCAGGTGTACTGGATTTGAGAGGTCATTGTACCGGCAGCATTGTAAGAGATAACACTGCTCACATTGCCCTCGCTATTGTAAGTATTGATTATCTGGTCGCCATTGCCCATCTGAGTGCCGGTAGGCTTACCCGCAGCATCATAGGTGTAAGAGACAAGAACAGTCTCTCCTTCCAGAACTTGGGCCAAGCGGCCCAGATTATCATAGGTGTAGCTCACGGTACGCTCATCCGCACTCATAGTTTGACGATAACCGCGCTCATTGTAGGTGTACGTGATCTTACGGCCATTGGCGTGTTCAATACTGGTCAGGAGTTTCTTTTCATTGAATCCCAGTTGAATCGTTTCTTTGGTTTTGCCTTCAGCGTCAAAGGAGGCGGCAGTTGCCATTCTACCATCTGCACTGTAGGTGTATTCCACGCGTTCGCCATTTTCATAGAGCTTGGTCAACACGCGGCCGTCTTCATCACTCACAAACTCAACAGAGGCACCACGGCGGCTAGTCACCTTTTTAACGTTGCCCTGCGCATCAAACTCATTGCGCTGGACTGTGCCATCTGCATAGCGAATGCCCGAGAGCATCCCCTGATCGTAATCAAACCGCGTAACGGCACCCTTCGGATTGGTAAAGCTCTTCAATAAGCCTCCATCCCAAGTGTACTGAGTCCAGAGAGAATTTGGCAGATCAGCCCGGGTAACGTGTCCGTTTTTGTGGGTGAACTTGAAGATGTTCCCCTGACGATCGCTATACCGGATCAGATTTTTCTGTGAGTCATACTCGTTATTTAGTGTTGTGCCATCGGTATTTCCGACTTCAGTGATCATTCCATCTACGTTGAACCGGAACGACATATTTACTCCCAATGCATCGGTCTGATGGATCAAGCCGTTATTCTCATAGCTGAAAGTCAAGGGCAGAGCCCCATCAGCCTGTGTGAAGCTCACAATGCGTCCCATACCATCATACGTATAGTTAGATTGTGTGGCATCCCTATGGAGGACGGATTTGAGCATATAGTAGTTGGCTTTATTGCCTCGGCTGTAGCTGTAGGAGGTGACAAGCCCATTTTCGTCGGTGAATGATTCTATCTGCTCGCCATCGGCTGTATAGGTGTAGCTCACCGAGCGGCCATCCTGATCGGCAATGGACGTAATTGCGTTGTACTTGCCGCCGCCACGGCTCAAGCTCAGTGTTTGGCCCGCAGAGTGCGTAAGCTTCACCAGACATCCTTCGGTGTAGGTGAGTGTCACACCTGCTTTGCCGCCGGGAGCCAACATCTGAATAAGAAGCCCTGAAGAGTCAAACTTAAACGTGTTGCCATTGGCTTCCACAAGTGTGCAATCCTGCAGAGCCTCACCATCCCAGCGGGCTGTCAGTACGCCATAATCACCCGGGGAGGAGAAATAACGGTTACTGTAGCGGCTATCGGGTTGGAAGACACGCTCTGCACCGCCGGGCGTGCGAACAATAATTGGTTCATTCTTCTTTATCTGCACCAGGCGGTAATTCCAGTTATGATCCCAGCCTCTTCCCAGCGCGCTGCAACCCGGTGCTTCCAGATTGAGTCTGTAACTGGGCAGAAGTCCATGATAGAAAACCCGGTTGAAGCGTAAAGACGTTGCAGGGGCCTGCACCTGTATATCTACGCTCGAAGCCAGGCTTGATACTACCGAGAAACCGGCGTCTTTCAGGAACTCATACTCAAGCAAACGATGAACGCTGTTTTCCGTAACACCCATTGCATAAAGGGCCTGAGCATTGCGGCTGAGCATGCTCACGTAATCCCCACGGGTCGGCCCTACCATTTGTTTGAAGTTGTTCCATAGGACGCTGATCGCCTCAGGGTCTTCAGTGCCAAAATTCAGCGTCTGATAGAGTGCATCGTAATTCATGGGGTAAGTATCTTTACTGGCCATGACCGTAATGTAGAAGTCTACTTTGGGTTCCCAGCTCCAGGGCTGAAGAAGACCCGCATAATAGACTGGTACTCTGCCTTTTTCTCCCGGCATTAATACGCCCGGAGTTTGTCCGCTGGCCAATATCTCAATGGTGTCGTTAAAGCCCTGAGGCTTGCTTGAGGTCCAGAAACCGGCCGTCACGATGGATGCATCCAGTGTCATGAGCGCTTTTTCTGAACCATAAACAACCAGCACCGGGGAGGTAATCGGCAAGGTGCCTGTATTTTCATACTCCACATAGAGTGTGGCCAGAGCATGGCGCCCTACTGATTCAGGAACAATCAGGTTGTATGAGATGGCGTCCATATCAAAGACTGTCAGGGTGGCATTTTGGAATGTGAGCTGATAGTCGGGTGAATAGAGACTGCCGGCGGAGATCAAAATGGGGTATTGCCCCGGAGGACTGTCCACCGTTGCGGTAGAGCTGATGAGCGGATCGCCCACAATGTAATCGGACAGGTCGTTGCCGACACCATCAGTGATCAGGTAACGCCATTCGGGGTTATCAACTCCGAAAGCTTTGCCCTCATCCAATGCGCGAACCAGAATGGTATCGGTCTGGATAGTTTTATCGCACGGTTTGAAACCGTTTTCACCCGTAGTGAAAACGACTCCATTATCCACCTTGATATCCTGTATTCCTACAAGGTTGGGGTAGTTGCCGACCAGCCTCGGGGCTGCGGGATTCAGAAGGCTGATGACTTGCAAGCCTCCGTAGGAATCACCCACGTAGAGGTTGTTCCCATAGCCGCTCAAGAGCTCCGCAAAGCCCGGTGTCAATGCCTGGCTCACCAGCTTGAGACTTCCATTATTTCGGAAGAGATATATTTTCACGCCATCATTGCCGCAGGCCGCAAAGAGATAGTGGTCAGTGGCATAAACTGCCAACATCTCTCGGGAAAGCCAAACGTTATTAATCTGTTTGGGGTTATCGGGCGTAGTGCTGATGTCGTATACCAATAGAGTTCCATCGGGCCGCGACAGATAGAGCCGTCCCTCTCTCAGGTAGATATCATTTGCACGAGTCCCAGTTCCCACACTGCGAATGTAAGTAAGTGTGACACCGGTATTATCATCGACTCTGATTCTTCTCACCCTGAGGCTTGAAGTGCTGTCTACGATGCTATAAGCGTAGATATCAGCCTGAGTCTCGGTTTCAATCGCGTTGCTCAACCGAACCTGATAGGTTGTTTCCCCGGCATCCCAGGCCAGCAACGTCGGTTCAGCCGGGTTGGAGACATCCAGCACCATTAAACCGGTACTACCTGTCGCAGTACAGGCGATGAATCCAACGACATCCACATCATAGAACTCAATCGGCGGCGGAGGCTCAATCGGTTCACCATCTTCGCCTTCTTCAGGTTCAAACTCATGAATGTAGACACCCACCTCGAAAACATTGGCCGGATCAGCCACGTTCACTATTCGCAGACCATTGGTTCCGCAGGCCAGATAAGCATAATCACCGTTGAGGCACATGCCAAAAACCGGGAAGTCATACAGACTGCCAGATGGGATACCCAGTTCCCCTTCAGGTGCGTCAGTCACCAGAACACGGGCTTCACGGCTTATTGTTTGGCCGTAACCGATCGCGGCCACCGTGTAGACTCCGCTCTGCTCTTTGTATGCTGCATTGAATTGCAATGTTGCAGCAATTGCGCCTGTAATCGGCTCGCCATCTTTAAACCATTGATAGCGGAAGGCGCCTTCGGCAACAACATTCAGGCTGAAGGGTAGCCCCACAATCGGGAAGCTGTCGGCAGGCTGCTCCAGAATCACCGGGGCATCTTCCGTATCAATAACACTGAGCACCCCGGCCTCAAATTTGTAGTCGACCTTCTCACTACTTAGCGTGCCAGTCCAGATATGAATCGGGTATTCGCCCGCAGGACTCAGAAGGTTTGCATCGCAGAGGATTGATGGCTCTCCTTCGAGTTCGGCACTGACATCACGCCCCGAGCGATCCACCGCAGAATAGGCGAAAGCCGGGTTTTCAACACTCAATACACGGACTGCATTCTGGGCGCTTAGGGTAAAGAGTGGTTTTTCGGTAACCCAGCATGCACCAGCCAAAATAAAGTTGGCGCCGCTCAGTGTGCCCGCTTCTATGCCGATCTGGTAATTCCCCGGGGTGTTATAGGCTTCTTTGGGGATTTGCAGGAGCGGCTTACCAATGATGCGCTCCGTCACATCATTACCCTGAGAATCCCGAGCGATCCACGTCAAAACCGGGGGGGGCAGGTCCAGGAAATAGTGTTGATCCAGGGCATTAACGTAGATCGTCGCCGGAACTGCTACTAGGGTCAGCGGCGCCTGAGCTGAAAGAGTGGTGCCCATCTCGTTGCTTGCACTGACGGAGTAATTGCCTGCATCAATGAGCGTAACTCCCTCCAAAACCAGCCGGGATTCGGTCGCTCCTTCAATTTCCACTCCGTTTTTAAACCATTGCCAGCTGTAGGTGTAAGCGGGATACTCAATCACTTCAGCACGGAAAACGACCCTCTGACCTTCATAGGAGACCTGGGCTTCGGGTTCTTGCAGGAAATGCGGCGCGAAGGTTGCCGGACGGAAACCTTCGGCAAAAAGACTGAAATTACCTGCGTTTCCACCCTCAGGATCTATTGCAGAGCGAACCCAATAGTAGTATCGGGTTTCAAAGGAGGCAGAGTCATCTGCGTAAAGATTACTCTGTATCCAATTACTGACCAGTTCCTTTGTTCCTTTTTCGTGAATGCTTCGATATACCTGGTAGTAGAGATCAGGCAATGCCTCCCAACTCACGGTAATGGCACTTTGCTCTTCCAGAGTCGCTTGTATCCCTAAGGGTGACGGTGAACGATCCCCCAAACCGCCATTCCACCTGAGCGTGTAAGTATCGCCATTGCTCACCTTCAGATAATAGACACCGCTTTGGCTGGGGGTATAAGTGAAGTCACCATACCACGCAAAGGCAACATGTTCACCGCTCAGACTCGGGTTGTCGTAGAGATGAGAATACAGGTAATAACTATTTTTAGTACAACCGAACCAGTAGCGCACACCTGTTTCCAGATAGAATTTGAAGACATCTTGCGTATCTGAAGCATTAAGCGTATGAGATCCATGCTGCTGTTCCTCAGTGGTGGGGATAAGCAGGGTAGCTCCTTCAGCCGTGTTATCGAGTGGATCCCACGGGTCCCAACCCTGACGCGAATACTTGAGCGTGTAAGTATCGCCATTGCTCACCTTCAGATAATAGACACCGCTTTGGCTGGGGGTATATGTGAAGTCGCCATACCACGCAAAGGCAACATGGTCACCGCTCAGACTCGGGTTGTCATAGAGATGAGAATACAGGTAATAACTATTTTTAGTACAACCGAACCAGTAGCGCACACCTGCTTCCAGATAGAATTTGAAGACATCCTGCGTATCCGAAGCATTGAGCGTGTGGGAGCCGTGCTGTTGCTCCTCAGTGGTCGGAACCAGCAAAGTCGCTCCTTCTGCCGTGTTATCGATTGGGTCCCACGGGTCCCAACCCTGACGTGAATACTTGAGCGTGTAAGTGCTGTTAGAGTTTGTCACCTTCAGGTAATAAACACCGCTCTGGCTGGGAATATAAGCGATGTCGCAATACGACGAATTCGCAACATGGCCGCTGACTATGTTCGGATTGTCATAGAGATAAGAATCCAAGTAATAACTAGTTTTATCACAGTCAAACCAGTATTGAATACCCGCTTCCAGATAGAATTTAAAGACATCCTGCGTATCCGAAGCGTTGAGCGTGTGGGAGCCGTGCTGTTGCTCCTCAGTGGTCGGAACCAACAAAGTCGCTCCTTCAGCCGTGTTATCAATCGGGTCCCACGGGTCCCAACCCTGACGTGAATACTTGAGCGTGTAAGTGCTGTTAGAGTTTGTCACCTTTAGGTAATAAACACCGCTCTGGTTGGGAATATAAGTGAAGTCGCAATACCACGAAACCGCAACTTCTCCGCTGGCTATGTTCGGATTGTCATAGAGATAAGAATTCAAGTAATAACTAGTTTTATCACAGTCAAACCAGTAGCGAACACCTGCTTCCAGATAGAATTTGTAGACATCCTGCGTATCTGAAGCGTTGAGCGTATGGGGGCCATGCTTCTGCTCCTCAGTGGTCGGAACCAACAAAGTCGCTCCTTCAGCCGTGTTATCAATCGGGTCCCACGGGTCCCAACCCTGACGTGAATACTTGAGCGTGTAAGTGCTGTTAGAGTTTGTCACCTTCAGGTAATAAACACCGCTCTGGCTGGGAATATAAGCGATGTCGCAATACGACGAACTCGCAACATGGCCGCTGACTATGTTCGGATTGTCATAGAGATAAGAATCCAAGTAATAACTAGTTTTATCGCAGTCAAACCAGTAGCGAACACCTGCTTCCAGATAGAATTTGTAGACATCCTGTGTATTAGCACCGCCAAGCTTTCTGGGACCAAAATATTGCGTTTCTGTAGTGATATCCAGAAGAGTTACAGCCTCATTTATATCCTGTGGGTCACGCCATTCATTTGTCGTTGTACTCCAATGGGAAATGCTGTAAGTGGGTGTGGCATCCGGGTTCATCTTCTTCACCACCAGATAGTAGGTACCCTCACGGTGAACACGATAATTTAGCCCCAAGGTGTAACTGTTCAGAATATGGCTTGGATTGCCCAGCGCTGTTTGCAGATCGCTTGAATCATAGAGCAGAGCCGAAATATCTCCATTTGCAGATACCTCAAAATTGCTGAAACCGATCGGCAAATAGATCGCAAAAACATCTTTGGGATTACTGGAACCCAATGTATAGGGGCCAACCTCAAGGGGCTCCTGCCCAAAATTGTTCAAGGGCGTTGCGGTTTCAGCGCTCTCGTTGTAACCGAGAACATCCTCAGGCTCGTAAAGGTATAGAAGCGTATAGTCGGCATCTTCCACCAGCTTCGGGAAGGCTCGCTCTACGAGGAGAATATAATATCCATCCACCGGCGGCCGGAAATGAAGCGTAAAATTGGAGTCGCTCGCCAGCGGTGTCTGCCAATCGCCAAGGGCATAAATCCGGGCCATGAGCTGAGACTTCACCAGCGATTCAAATGTGTAGGTTGCTCCGGCCTTCATGTAGACCCTGAAGTAATCCCTCGGGTAGGTATCATTGAGTATGCGAGGATTGATGGCTTGCCTTTGGGTTGTGGGCAGCAGCTCCAACGCGGTCTCCGGGGTGTCGTTACCGAGTTCATTCACACTCTGAGCTATGTAACTCAGGGTATAAACGGCGCTGCCATCCCTGTAAAGAGGGGTCACTTCCAGGTAATAGTTACCATCCTGAACCGGTTGATAGACCAGCTTGAAATTCTCAAGCTGCGTGTTGTCTTCACCATATTGACTTTGGCTCAATGTCAAAAGCTCAAGCACTCCTTCCTGATTAAACTGATAGAGCGCAGCCTGAACATGGCCCTGGCTATCCGATTCTACGGTGTAACGGGTTCCTGCCTTCATCGTAACGCAGAATAGATCACGTACATCGGCAGGATGCAGAAAGTGGACTCCGTGTGTTTGAAGGTCTTCTCCCGGCAGCAAAATCGTTGCCGACTGAAGCTCATTATCGGCCGGCTCCCAGGGATCATTGGCCGCTACGAAATGCTGTAGACTGTAGACCAAATTGGTGTAGCCGTTAAACATCTCCACTTTTAGGTAATAAGTACCGCCGATTTCGGGAATGTAGGAAAACTTGAAGTTCAGGTTTTCTCCGGAATCATCATCGAAAACCACAGGAGCACCTCTCAAGTCTTGCGTATCATAGAGAAAAGCCCTGGGATCATCGGCTCCAATGGATTCAAAGTGGTAGAGATGACCGGCCAAAAGCCTCATCTCGTAGATATCCACCGGGTTTTCAGCGCTCAAGGCGCGTTCTGCCTCAACTACAGGCTCTGTATTGGCCGTCTCCAGCGGGAGGGTGTTGAGGGCATTTACTTTGGCTGAGATACTCCCCAGGAAAAGTAGCGCAAAAAGCCACGCAAAAAGCTTTTTCTTATTGTTAACGTTTTCTGTAATGGATGGGTTCATAAAACTCCCTTTTCTGTATTAAGAGATGAGGCTAATATCCTCTCCCCCTGGTTGATTATGTTTTCGAATGGATTGAAACGAATATTGAGAATTGAAATGGACGTAAAAAGTGCAGAATGAAACATGGCCTACCTGCCATTCACTTAAGAGAATGACTTCCAGTTTTGAATAGCATTTCCTACTCATGTTTCAGAGCCCTTTCCAACGCTTGGGCTGCCTGGCACGAAGCCCGGGAAACACCAATACCCAGCGTTCCCTCTGAGGCAGAATCTCTACAGCTCAATACTAAGGCGTTCATATTCGATAGTTGCGCCGCTGAGTTCTAAAAACGCTACACTTCAAACACAAACACTGAATAACAGATAGCAGATTTTTCCTGTTTGTCAATAAAGCGCGTGAAAAAACGCAAATATGCCTCGATGAAATATGCGAGAGATGAAAAGCTGAGCACTGAAGCGGCTATGACGCAGAGATGCCAAGGTAGATTCTGCGTACCCGGTGGCTGATAGATGTAAAAACTTCCCACGGGATTGTATCTGCCCACTCAGCAACTAAAGCTGCGGTGATTTCTTCTTTTCCCTGTTTTCCAATCAGTACGGCTTCATCGCCTGAAGAAACGCCCTCCACAGAAGAAACGTCAACGATCATCTGATCCATGGTTATGCGCCCTAAAATGGGACACACCTTTCCATGAATCAATACGCTCCCTCGTCCGGATATCGCACGGTGATATCCATCGCCATAACCTGCTGTAAGTGTAGCGATACGCATGGCTCCGGGAGCGACAAAGGTGTGCCCATAACTCAATGTTTTTCCGGCCGATATGTTTTTTACTAATGAAACACGAGTTTTAAGGGAGAGAGCAGGTACTAAAAACTTCTGGATTTTAGCGGTTTGGTTTCTCAGCCCCGAGGGGGCTATCCCATAGGTGATCAAACCGGGACGGAAGGTGTTAAATAAATCAATGTTTTCAAAAAGAATGCCGCCACTGCTGCTGGCATGGATATAATCCAGGAAAATGTTATCTTTGCGGAGTTGATCAAGCAAAGCTCGAAACGGAGCCAGTTGAGATTGTGTAAACTCTTCATCATCTTCAACTGCGGCTAAATGTGTATAAACCCCTTTGATCAAAATACTTTGAGTTGCGTTTTGAAGTTTAAGAGCTTGCTTGATAAAATCGTATGCCTGGGAAATATCAACCCCCAATCTACCCATTCCCGTATCTATCTTAATTTGGATTAGGGCTTGTTTTTTTAATTGGGTAGCAATGCGTGAAAGACTTGATATTTCCTCAGGAGTGGAAACCGTCACCATGACATTCTGTTGAATAGCATACTCCATTTCTCCGGGAATACAGGCTCCCAGCATGAGGATCGGCCAGCCTTCACCGCGAGTACGGATGTCATGAGCCTCTTTGAGATTGGCTATCCCGAAAGCGTTGGTTCCGCTGTTCATGAGATGGGAAGCTATTTCCTTCAAGCCATGGCCGTAAGCATCCGCCTTAACCACGGTCATGATTTTAGCTTTCAAGCCGACCTGGTGCCTGATCCATGCGAGGTTTTCCCTCAGAGCGCTTAAGTCTATTTCTGCCCAGCAGCGGTAGGCGGAGTTATTAATCATAGCGGCAGAGTCCTGTAAGGCTTGGCTTTTACGAATTGCGGGGGCCTCAAGTAGATAGGAGATAGATTCTCCGGTTGGATGAACTTATTCTGTAATAAGGAAATAAGTCCAATATCCTCTGCCTGCGGGTAGAGAGGATGGATATCGGGGAAGCTTTCGCTGATATCCGGTCCGCCTACCTTTTCATTTTTGTTAAAGAGGGGCAAAAGCGATTCTCTTGTGCGGATTTGTACAGGTTCCAATGTGCAGGGAAGAGTGAAAGTATCAGCAGCATTGTAGGCGGCGTGATAATATTCATCGCGCTGAGCATCGACTAAAATGTGGTACCGTCCACTCCAGCCCAGTCGATTGGCCCGAAAGGAGAGGGCGTCCAGCGTGCTCACTGCAGCAAGTTTTATGTTTGCGGATAAACTCCAGCCCTGGGCTAAGGCAATCGTAGACCGAACCCCCGTGTAGGAACCGGGCCCAATGCCTAGTGAGAGCACCTGTACATTCTCTTGGGTGAGGCCTGCATTTTTTAGTAGCTCGTTGATAATAAAATGGATGCCCTCAGCCTCTGAGGTCGATGTTGGAACCGAGACCGTGGATTTGCTTGAACAGGCCAGAAGCTTTCGTGTTCCTATTTCCATAAGTGCGACGGTTCGGAATGAGGTAGAAAAATCCAGCGCCAGTAGAGTTTTAACACTCATATTGCAGCTCTGGTTTATGCCTCTTTGGCCAAATAGACAAGTCTTTTATGCTAAAAGCTGGATTTTTGAGCCGCTTGTCTTACAATCGGCTGGGTTATGAAGAGAATTGGAAAAGTTCTGATACTCATGGCGAGCAGCCTATTAATTTTGAGCGGTTGTTCGGAGCGTATGGCGTCAACAACCCAACAGGATATCCAGAAGGTAAACTACCCCCTCGCGGTGATTGAGACCAGTGCTGGGACGATGGAACTGGAGCTTTGGAATGATGTGGCTCCCGGGACAGTGGAAAACTTCACCAAACTTGCAAATGAGAAGTTTTACGACACGACGGCATTCCATCGAATTATTGATGGATTCATGATCCAGGGAGGTTGTCCTTTTACTAAACCCGGAGGCAACATGGCCTTGGCCGGAACTGGCGACCCGGGCTACAAAATCAAGGCCGAGTTTAGTGATCGAAGACACGTAAGAGGCGTCATATCTATGGCCCGTTCGCAGTCCCCGGATTCAGCCGGATGCCAGTTTTTTATCTGCACAGGGGATGCTACGTTTCTGGATCGCAAGTACACTTGTTTTGGCAAGCTAGTTAAAGGTGATGATGTGCTGGAAATAATTTCTAAAACACCGGTGGAGATGAGCACCACGGGCGAACCAAGTAAACCTAAGGAGCGTGTTGAAGTTAAATCAATTCGGGTAGTTGAAAGCATGTAAAATTTATGAGCGAAAAAACGATAAATAAGGTCCTCGTTGAAACCAGCGAAGGAAAAATGGTGATAGAGCTATGGGATGATGTTGCGCCAAACACTGTGGCAAACTTCAAAAAATTGGCTGATGGCGGCTTTTATGATGGGTGCGCCTTTCATCGAATCATAGATGGATTCATGATTCAGGGAGGATGTCCCAATACGAAGCCGGGTGGCAATATGGCCATGGCAGGTACAGGAGACCCGGGCTACAAAATCAAGGCCGAGTTTAACAACAGGCAACATGTCAGGGGAGTAATCTCCATGGCTCGTTCTCAGTCTCCGGATTCAGCCGGGTGCCAATTTTTTATTTGCACCGGAAATGCGACTTTCCTGGACCGCCAGTATACCTGTTTTGGTAAGCTGGTAGAAGGGGATGATGTTCTGGAAAAAATATCCAAAACACCTGTGGAGGCGGGCTTTTCCGGAGAGAAAAGCACACCCAAAAGAAGGGTGGAAATTAAATCCATTCGAAGCCAACCCTAAAGAAAGCACTTAAAAGAAACGATCCCCAGAAGCTTCAAAGTTTCTGGGGATCGTTTTTATCTGGTTATCTCCGATTAACCTAGAGTAGCTCTCTTACTTTGACAAGCGCTTCTGCAACCTTGTCAGGATTTTTTCCTCCTCCGCGTGCAAAATCAGGCTTACCGCCGCCCTTGCCCCCTAAGAGTGGAGCAATGGTTTGGATTATTTTGTTGGCTTGGATTGAGCTAATAAAATCTTTTGAAACGGCAGAAGCGAGAATCACATTGTCCCCTTGATTTCCGGCCAGCACGATTACTCCGGAAAAACGGGAGCGCAGATTTTCAATGACTGCTACCAAATGATCCGAATCACATTCCCCTAGATTAGTGAGAATAGTAGGAGTATTTTTGATCAGTTCGGAGTTATTAATCAGATTGGACGCGATCGCGATGGCCTGTTGTTGCAAAAGAGACTTCAACTGCTGTTCAAGATTCTTTTGCTTTTCAAGAATAGATTCAAACTTGTGCTCAACTTCTCCCACGGGTGAATTTATTCTCGCTGCCATTGAATGTATCAGAGAAGTCTCACGGCTTGCCTTCTGGTAGGCGTTCATGCCGGTTAGAGCCTCTATTCGTCGTACTCCTGCGGCCACTGCTGATTCGGAGAGAATTCGGAATTGTCCCAGCTCACCGGTAGCACGGACATGTGTGCCGCCGCAGAGCTCCATACTGTAGCCGTCGAGCTTGCCTTTAGATCCGGCAATCTGGATGATACGAACCGAGCTTTCGTATTTTTCACCGAAGAGCTGCATAATATGGCTGTTTTTTTCGACTTCCGAGAGAGAAATTTCAAACCAGTGAACAGGAGCGTTCTCAAGTATCTTCTCGTTAACCATTGCCTCTATTTGAGCAATTTGCTCAGGGCTTAAAGGAGGACTGTTAAAGTCGAAAGTGAACCTATCCGGGTAAACAGCTGATCCTTTTTGAACGACATCTTTTCCGGCCACGGTGTGAAGAGCCCAATGCAATAAGTGTGTGGCTGTGTGATTACGTTCAATAGATCTGCGACGTTTTGCATTGATGGTTAGTTTGGCTTGAGCTTGAAAGTCCGCAGGCAGTTCTTTATCCCAGCCCAACAATGTGCAATCTCTCGGCGATAGTTTCAGGAAATAAGTATTACCTCGTTTGATTGTGTCTACGACATTGATGGGAAGAGAATTCCCCTCAATTTCAAGAAAACCGGTGTCGCCTACCTGACCACCCATTTCTGCATAGAAAGAGGAGGTGTCTACAGCAGCGAAATAGCTTTCTTCTTTCCCCAAAGTTTTTTTGGAAAGAGCCACAACCCTACATGAAGTTGTGTCGTGATCATAGCCCACAAATTGTGTGGCGATATCCAGGCCGGTATCTACTTCGACAATGAGTTTTTTCTGAGCTGCACGAGCGCGATTGCGCTGCTCTTCCATCAACTTTTCAAAAGAGATACGATCGACGGTGAGCCCTACTTCCTTGGCCATCAATTCAGTCAGGTCGAGGGGGAAACCATAAGTATCGTAAAGTGTAAATGCAAAATCACCGCTGATCCAGTGTTCTCCCAGCTCTTTGATTTTTTCGACTTCTTTGCGGAACTTCCCTAAACCGTGGATGGTTTCAGACATGTCCTTTTTTAAAGGCACAGACGAGTCGCTTTGTTTTTTAATCTTATGAACTTCCTGTTCAAACATTAAAATACCACGATCCAGGGTGTGGTTGAAAGAAACCTCCTCGGCTTGTATCGTTTGTTTAATGACGTCTTTTCGCTCAATAACCTCCGGGAAAATATCCCCCATGGAATCAGCGACAACGTCCACCAGTTGATAGAAAAAAGGCTTTGTAAAACCGATGGCTCGACCGTACCGAACAGCGCGTCTGAGAATTCTTCTCAATACATAGTTTCGATCGGTATTTCCCGGCAGAATCCCATCAGCTATGGCAAAACTCAGCGTTCGGATGTGGTCAGAAATGACCCGAAAAGCGATATCCGTTCTCATTTGCTCCGGGGTTCCAGTATGGATTGTTCCCGGAAGGGTGCTGGTATACTTCCTGCCACTTAAATTTTCCAGAGTCTTGAAAATGGGTTTAAAAACATCTGTTTCATAGTTGGAAATCACTCCAGAAAAATCAGTGAAATTTTTCGTGCATTGAATAACACTCACCGCACGCTCGAAGCCCATGCCAGTGTCAACGTTTTTGGCCGGTAATTCAGTATAGGTGCCATCCGCATTGGCATTGTATTGCATGAAGACGAGGTTCCAAATTTCAATACAATCGCCCACTCCCGCATTAACCAACTTGCCTTGGGTGTCTCCTTTGGGTGTTAAATCAATATGCAATTCAGAACAGGGACCGCAGGGGCCGGTTTCCCCCATCATCCAGAAGTTATCCTTTTTTCCGGAGCGTAGCACGTGAATCTTCGGGTCCAGACCTGCTTTGCTGAAGAGATGCGCCCAGGCATCAAAAGCTTCTTGGTCAAATTCACTCGGATCGCCTTTACTTTTATCCGGAGAATAAACCGTGGCGTAGAGGCGTTCTTTGGGGAATTTCCAGACTTCAGCAATAAGTTCCCAGGCCCAGTGAATAGCTTCTTTTTTGAAATAGTTTCCGAAGCTCCAATTGCCGAGCATTTCGAAAAACGTATGATGGTAGGTGTCCATTCCTACGTCATCAAGATCATTGTGTTTGCCTCCAGCTCGGATGCATTTTTGAGTATCCGCAGCTCGCAGGGTGGGGTAGGGACAAACCTTCTGACCCAAAAAAATGGGAACAAACTGATTCATGCCTGCATTGGTAAAAAGTAGATTGGGGGAGTTCGGCATGAGGCTTGCCGAAGGAACTATTGCATGAGATTTGGATTGGAAGAAGTCGAGAAATGACTGACGTAATTCTTTGCTGGTCATTATGTTCTGCATCTATATAAACGGGTTTTACAATAAATAAAATGGGTGGCGAGCCACCCATTTGTGCGAAATAGTTGTAAAAAAGCTTATTCTTTTGGCTCTGGCGTGGCCGTGGTTGGTGCAGGTGCTGCATCAGCAGGGGCCTTCTGCACAGGTTCCGCTGGGCGTTCCAACATCGGAGGTACGCTTTCTTTTGCCGCGGGTGTTACTGAAGTGGCAGGAGCCAAACCAACATTGGGTGTAACAGTCGGCTGGGCAACCTCAGGTTTCTTCTCTAGTTCAGGATGGTCTAGGCGAATTGCTCTGGCACGGCTCATAGCCATTGAAGCCCAACTTCTATGAAGTGTTTTTGAAATCTCATCATAGAGAAGCACAGCTTTATCCAATTGTCCTTTGGACTCATAGATTGAAGCCATATTGATTTTTGCAAGATCAGCCAAATTCGGATACTTCTGAATGAGAGCCTGGTAAGCAACCAAAGCTTCTTCATCTTTGCCTAACGCATCCTGGCACACTGCAATGCCGTATGCGGCTGAACTTGCAAGACTGCTTTGGGGATGCTTCTGAGAAAATTGGTTAAAAGTGTCCAAGGCTTTTTGATACTCTTTTTCCTGGAAATAGAGAGCTCCGGATTGCATGAGAGCACGCTCTGCCGCCGAGGTTCCTTCGTATTTCTCTGCGACTTTAGCCATGTCCTCAGCCGAAGCTTCGCCTCTCGCAATTACGCTCAAAGGTTCTCCCAAACGGAAGATCGCTGTATTGGCATGAAGTTGCTTTTGACCTGCACTCCAGATAGCGTAAGCAACGATTACTCCAACCAGTGTGAGTACGAATGCCCACACATGCACTCTTTTACGGTTGGCCTCGTACCATGCCCAAAGCTCGTAAAGTTTGTTTGATTCCAAAATATTCTCGCTCATAAAGCTGCGGTATCCTTGCAAACTCCCTTCTCTGACGCAAGGATATTTTTATTATCTCTCAAGGAAATCCTTGTTTATATTAGTAAATAAAGCTGGACTCTTAAAAAACCAACGTCCTTCAAAAGAGCAAAGATGCTTCTTTGATTCACAATACTTTGCTCTCTTTTCGGGTACTTTAAATATCCAACAGAAACGCTTTTATCGAATATCGACTATTTCGCCGTTGTCTTGAGTTCAACCACGTCATGCGGGACCGCCTCACGTTGCCCTGCAGGGCTGACCTGTACAAAACGGGCTTTCCCTCGGAGGTCTGACAGAGTTTGAGCGCCCAGATAACCCATGCCGGATTGTATGCCTCCGATCAACTGAGAGAGTACATTATCCAGAGAGCCGGCAATTTCTTTAAGTGCCTCGATTCCCTCTGCCGCCATTTTTCGAGTTGTGTCAGATTTGAGATGACCATATCGACTGGCGGATCCGGCTCGCATGGCCGCAAGGCTTCCCATTCCTCGATACTGTTTGTACAGTTTCCCTCCAATCTCAATAATCTCGCCGGGAGCCTCGTGACATCCGGCCAGCAGACCGCCGCAGATAACACCCTGAGCCAGAGTCAAAGCTTTTACGATATCCCCTGATTTATTAATTCCACCATCGGCCAGGATTGTGACTTTTCTTTTCTCAGCCGCTTTTGATGCCACATAGAGGGCTGTGAGTTGAGGAATTCCCACACCGGCAACAACACGTGTTGTGCAAATAGAGCCGGGACCTTGCCCTACTTTGATGATATTGGCACCAGATTCGGCCAAAAATTCTACGCCTGCACCGCTGGTTACATTCCCGGCAATGATGGGTAATTTTGGAAATGCGTCGCGTATAGCTTTAACTGCCGCACCGACATCGCGAGTGTGTCCGTGAGCCGTGGAAACAGCGATGACATCCGCACCTCGATCCAGAAGTGTTGCGATGTGGGACATCATCCGCTTGCGATCCATTCTCCCCTGAGCATCCCTAATGATGGAAATGGCAGCACCACAAAGCAAACGGAAACGAGAATCGCGAGCGGCTTTAAACTGAGCTCTCCGTTCCTGATTGATTTTTAAGATGTCACTTAATGTGAAGAGTCCACAAAGCCGATCGTTGTTATCCACAACGATCAGCTTATGCTCCATGGGGTTTTTTGTGAAATAATCGTCGGCCGCCGTGATGGCGTCATTGCCCAGTTCGCTCTGCAAGATGGTGCAAACATGTGAGCGGGGGATAGTCACGTCTATGACTCGAAGCTTGGCGAATCGTGCGTTCAATACGTGTGCGGGCAATACCCCTAACAGTTTGCCATCCTGATCCAGAACGGGAAATGTGCTAAAGGTGTATTTCTCTTTTTCAATCGTTTGGAGCAGGTCTCCAATCAATTTATCTGGTGAAATAGTGACCGGATCCTGGATTAATCCGTGTACATGACTCTTAACCCGAGAAACTTCTGCAAGTTGATCCTTTTCAGTCATGTTGTAATGGATAAGGCCCAAGCCTCCATTCAGGGCCATGCTGATAGCCATGCGAGACTCAGTGACCGTATCCATGTCCGCTGAAATGACAGGAATATGGAGTTCTATACCCTCTGCGAGTTGGGCGTCCAGCTGGGTATCTCTGGGTAAAATCTCAGAGTACAACGTTGCTAAGGACACATCGTCATATGTGAGCGCTTGTGAAGAATGATCAAGAAAGAAATCATCTGCGCATCGAAAGAATTGAGAATCTAATTCATTAGGCTGGTGAAGACTAACCATAGAACAACATAGAAAAAGATGGCCAAGGATTTCAAGAAAAATCTGAGACCTTTCATGGAAAAGCGAATTGCCGAGCAACTGTGCAAAAGAGGGGGGCCCCTCGTGGAAGACTCTATTTTTCCGAATGATTTCGGAGAAATTTTTTTGAGGGTTCTGGGGGTAGGTGATATCGAATATTCACAACTTCTTCTGAATCAGATATAAGCCGAATGATTCACCCTCCGCTTTTTTCTGCTTTTTTGATCTCCTCTCTGTGCCACAAAATACGCCTTTTATATTTTACTTTAATTTTGCACTTGTCATCAAAAGCGTTCCTTTTTACTATCTGTCCGTGGCTGCTCAAGGCCACAATAAATGAGCGCCCGTAGCTCAATTGGATAGAGCGTCTGACTACGGATCAGAAGGTTTGGGGTTCGACTCCCTACGGGCGTACCATTTCGACTTCTTCAAATTCAACCGATACATTTTATTTTACAATATTATCGTAAAGTAAAAAAATTATCCGACCGATTTTCAGTTCAGTGCCTAATCCCCAAGCTGTATCAGTTTCCTTTCCTTCCCATTTTTGCGAATTACTTTTAACCAATATGCTTGACATAAAGTTGGAGAACTGTTACTCGTCGGACGGAATTTCTGTATTTGGTATGAAAGCGACGATTCTCCGCCATTTGAACCTTAGGATTCCGCTACTATAGGTGTTGCAAAATAGGTAAATAATATGATCTTAGCACTCATTGATTCTGATTGGATGTGGATAAGCTGGGTGATAATGTCCGTCTATTTAGCTTATAAACTAAAAAGTCCAAAAGCAGTTTATTGGCTTTCAGTTTTGTTGGCCTCAGTATGTGTTTTCTATTTCCAATATACCTATTATTTTATGGAAATGGGTGGAATCCTCCATGTATTCGCCGCCGGTTTGTACCCATTAATACTTTTTTATATATTTAAATATTTAAAAAATATAAAGAAAAATAAATAAATAATTAATACATCGATTGGATCAATTTCTGGGCACCTACGTTGAATGGCATGTGAATGTGCTAGGTAGTCCGAGGGATCGGATTTGATGAACAAGCTGAACGGCAACTTTTTTTTGTTTTACCGGACTTCACATACTATTCCTGCCTTTTCCAACAATAAACTTGTTGTCATGCCACTTTCGCTGCATTTCGGGGTGCATTTTTTTGAGGCAATGCGGTAATGCGAGGGGCTTTGTCTCTTCAGGCTTCGGCATTGTCTTTTGATTGGGGCTGATATAGACTCTGGGCAGATGCCCGATAAGTGAGCATTTTTATTCTTTTAGACAGACGAACATGACAGAAATACCTAAAGCTTATGAGCCTCAACAGGTAGAGGCCAAATGGTACGAGTTTTGGATTCAAGAAGAGTGTTTCAAGGCGGATGCCGCTTCTGATAAGCCTCCCTTCTCCATGGTAATTCCTCCGCCCAATGTCACCGGCATTCTTCACCTGGGCCATGTGCTCAACAATACCATTCAAGACATTTTGGCTCGCCGGGCAAGAATGCTTGGTAAGGAAGTTTTGTGGATACCGGGAACTGACCATGCAGGAATTGCGACACAAGTCGTTGTTGAAAAGAAGCTGAAACTCGAAGAGGGTGTTTCTCGCCATGATTTAGGGCGGGAAAAGTTTGTGGAACGTGTCTGGAAGTGGAAAGAAAAGCATGGCGGTATTATTATTAATCAGCTTAAGAAGTTAGGTTGTTCTTGTGATTGGAGCCGTGAGCGTTTTACTTTGGACTCCGAGTATTCTCGGAAGGTGCTTGAGACATTTGTTGATCTTTATCACAAAGGGCTGATTTTTAGAGGGAAAAGAATGGTCAACTGGTGCCCTGTCTCCTTGACAGCTCTTTCCGATGAAGAGGTCATCATGAAACCTCAGAACGGGAAGCTTTATTATTTCCAGGTGGAAGTTGCAGAGGAACCGGGGCAGTTTTTGACTATTGCCACTACCAGGCCTGAGACCATTCCCGGCGATACGGCCGTGGCGGTGAACCCCAAAGATAGCCGCTTTTCGGCCTTGATCGGCAAGCATGTGATTCGCCCAATCCCGGCTGAACTGCCGAGGGAGCAGAAGATGATCCCAATCATCGGTGACGAGGCCGTTGACTTCGAATTTGGTACAGGTGTTTTGAAAGTGACTCCGGCGCATGACAAGGCTGACTTTGATATTGGTAAACGCCACAAGCTTGCTATGCTGGAGGTGATCAATGCCGACGCAACAATGGAAGAACTGGCCGGCAGTGACCTGAAAGGTTTAACTCGCGAAGTAGCGCGCAAGAAGAGTTGGGAGATACTGACTTCTCTGGGGTCGGCTGTAAAAATCGAGCCTTACCAAAACAGCGTGGGCTACAGTGAAAGAGCTGATGTCCCCATTGAACCTCGCCTTTCTGAGCAGTGGTTTTTGAAATATCCGAGCCAAAAAGAAGCGCTCGAAGTGGTGACCAGTGGAGAGTTGTCTTTCTATCCTGATCGCTGGGCAAAGGTTTATCAGCACTGGATGGAGAATATTCAGGATTGGTGTATCAGCCGCCAGCTCTGGTGGGGACATCGCATTCCGGTTTGGTATAAAAATGGAGAGGTGAAGTGCCAGATTGATTCTCCGGGCGAAGGCTGGGAGCAGGATAAGGATGTTTTGGATACATGGTTTTCAAGCTGGCTATGGCCGATTGCCACCATGGATGAAACAACCTTCAAGAAATTCTATCCCACAACGGTTTTGGTGACGGCTCCTGAAATATTATTCTTCTGGGTGGCGCGCATGATTATGGCCGGCTATGAGTATGAAGGACAGAAGCCGTTTAAGGATGTTTATTTGACCGGAATTGTCCGCGATAAATTAGGCCGCAAGATGTCCAAGTCCTTGGGCAACTCGCCTGATCCCTTGGATATGATCGCCCGCTACGGAGCGGATGCGGTTCGTATGGGGATAATGAGGGCAGCTCCTTTAGGGCAAGATTTGCTCTTTGATGAGCAGCAGGTGGAGCTGGGCCGTAATTTCTGTAATAAGATTTGGAATGCTTGCCGTTTCCGGCAAATGCAGGGCGGGGTAGTTGATGCAGAAATCACCCCAGAGCTTCTCACCAATGATGATATCTGGATGCTCTCCAGATTGAACCTTGCTATTCAGGAACTGAGCAAGGCGTTTGACGAGTATAATTTCGCGGAAGCTATCCAAATTTTATACCGCTTTTTCTGGAATGAGTATTGTGACTGGTACGTTGAAGCGGCAAAAGCCTCTCTTAACAGCGATAACCCGAAGCTGAAAGAGAATACGCTGGCTGTAATTGATTTTATTTTGAGCAATACGCTGCGGCTTTTCCATCCGTTCCTTCCGTTTATCACAGAGGAGCTTTGGCAAGGCATGGGTTACAGCAATGATATGACTGAAGATCAAGGTGGAAAAACTATCATGAATGCTCCATTCCCGAAACCGTTTGATCAGGATTTCTTGGAATTCTATAACATAAAAGAAGAAATCCTGACCTTTGTTACGGCCAAGTATGATTTGGTCGTGATGGGGCGCAATCTGCGCAGGGAAGGGAATGTTGCGTCCAACAAAAAAGTGCGTTTTGTGGTAAAACCACTGACGCAAATAGATCAACATGATTTGAGTGTCCTGAAAGTACTGCTCCATGCGGAACCTTTGGATGTGCAGCCTGGGTATGAGCCTACCAAGGGGACCCCATCCAGCCGTAATTCTTTTGCTGAGATTTATCTTCCGATGGATGAGCTGATTGATGTGGAGGCTGAAAGGGCCAAGTTGGTTAAACTTGTAGAAAAATACCAGACAGAAATCCAACGTGTTGAGCAGAGATTGAATAATCCTAATTTTGTAGAGAAGGCGCCTCCTGCTGTTTTAGAGGATAATCGAAAGAGGTTGCTAGAATACCAAACAATGCTGAGCCAGACCCAAAACGCATTGAATGCTCTGGACGCATAAGTGGAAAGTCTTTAAGGCAATTCAGGTGGTAAGCCTTGAAAAAGGTTTCATACTTGTGTAGTGTTGTCGGAAGTAAAGGGACTCCTTGAAAGTAATAATATCTTATAACAAAAGCAAGAAATGAAAAATCGTTTAGCTGTTTGTAGTTGGTCTCTGCAGGCCACTAATGCGAAAGAGTTGGTCGAGCGTATTCAGCAGGTGGGTGTGAAGTATGTACAGTTAGCTCTCTCGCCTGTTATCAACAACCCCGAAGCCTGGAAGGATTTGGATGTTCTTTTTAAAAACGCAGGGATTTCTGTCATTTCCGGGATGGCCGAAACTATTGGAGAAGACTACAGCACTTTGGAGTCAATTCGCCTCACAGGAGGGATTGTGCCTGATGCGCATTGGGAGGGAAACTGGAAGCATTTCCAGAAAATTGCCGACTTGGCCGTCTCAATGAATATCAAGTTAATTACTTTCCATGCAGGTTTTATCCCGCATGAGCCTGAGAAAGATGAGTACAAAAAATTGCGCGATCGTATTGTCAAAATTGCTGAGATCTTCCGGGAAAAAGGTCTGATTCTGGGATTGGAGACTGGCCAGGAGAGAGCGGAGCATCTGAAATGTTTTCTTGAGTCTTTGCCTGTGACCAACGTGCGTGTGAACTACGATCCGGCCAATATTTTGCTCTATAACAACGGTGATCCCATTGGAGTGATTGATATTCTGGCAAAGCACATTGAGCAGTGCCACCTCAAAGATGCTACTCGCACTAAAGTTCCGGGAACCTGGGGGGCCGAAGTTGCTGTTGGAACCGGGGAAGTCAATTGGCCGCAATTTTTTGAACATTTGAACAAAATCGGTTTTAAAGGAGATTTTTCCTTAGAGCGAGAAGCAGGCAACCAGCGCATTGCTGACTTGTTGGCCGGCCGGCAGATGGCGGAAAAGCTTATGCAATAGTGTGTAAGTGTTTTTTCGCTCTTAAAGAGGGATATATTAAATAGAACAATAACTGCAGTTTTGAAAATATGGTTAAAGTTGGAATAGTTGGAATGGGTTTCATGGGAATGACTCACTTTCGCGCTTGGCAGAAAATTGGCAACGCAAAAGTGTCCATGATTTGCGAAGCGCGGCCTCTGCCAGAGGACGGTGACCTGTCAAAAATCTCAGGAAACTTGGGAACTGGTGAAGGCCTCAAAATTGACTACACGCAGACAAAAGTGGTGGCCAAAATAGAGGATATGTTGGTCAATCAGGAGATCGATCTGGTTGATGTATGTCTTCCCACGATTGCTCATAAAGATGTCTGCATTGCGGCTCTGAAGGCTGGCAAAAACGTTGTCTGTGAGAAGCCGATGGCCAGAACTTTTGCACAGACAAAGGAAATGATCCAAGCCGCTGAAGAGAGTGGTAAAATACTCATGCCGGCTCAGTGTGTCCGCTTTTGGCCAGAATGGAGTTATTTAAAATATCTGATAGAGGATGGACGCTACGGCAAGGTTGTGGCTGCCCGTTTTCGCCGTGTCTCTGAGCCGCCCTGTTGGGGAGTTTCAAGCTTCTTGAAAGGCCAGGAATCCGGGGGAGCTCTCTATGACCTTCATGTTCATGATTTGGATTTCGTGCTCTATTGCTTTGGAATGCCAAAAGCGGTTTTTGCCCGAGGTGCTACTTTTGCCAGCGGAGCTACGGACCATGTTATAGCTAACTACATTTATGAAAATGGTGCCGTCGTAACGGCTGAAGGCAGCTGGGCTATGGTGAAGGGTTTTGGTTTCTGTGCTGGTTTTTCCGTGAGCTTTGAAAAAGCGACGCTGGAGATGGATACCAGCCGTGGTGCTGATGCCCTAAAGCTTTATGAGCCTGGTCGCCCGGCGTTGGTGATTCGCCCTGAAGGTGATGATGGATATGTGAGCGAACTGAGGCACATTGCAGACGCTATATCTAAGGGCGGCAGGCCTACCGTGGTAACCGCTCAGGATGGAGTCAATTCCCTGCAAGTTTGTGAAGCAGAGGATAAGTCTATTCAGACGGGACAGATGGTGGCTCTCTAAGCTTTATTAATACTAAGGGATGGAGAGCTAGGCTTGGCCAAACTCTCCATTTTTAATTTTATTGTGAACGATTTTTTTTCGAGAGTTTGGGGATTAGTCCGTCCTTATAAAGGAAGGCTGATCCTCGGGGTTGTGTTTGGCATATTAAGCGGGTTTGTCGCGCCGATTTTAGTGCTCACAATCAAGCTGGCAGTTGGTGTTATTTTCCCGGCGGCTCAGGATACCCCGTTACTCGAACAATTGGAGGCTGCACCTCGATTTGTCCAAAATCTTGTTGGCAATTTGAGTAGTGTGTTGCCCCAAAAATTTTCGGATGTCTCCACTGCGGGACTCCTTTTGATCATTGCCTGTATCCCCGCCGTAATGATTTTAAAAGGGATTACTACCTACGTAAATATCTACATGATGCAGTGGGTTGGCGTGCGGGCCATTATGGATTTGCGTAATCGCCTTTTTTCGCATTTCATGAGTCACTCCGCCAGCTTCTTCAATAAGGGAAACACAGGGGAGATGATTTCAAGAATTTTTAATGACACCGCTTTTCTTCAGAATTCCATTACAAATGCGATCCCCACAATTGTGAGGGACCCTATTACGATTATAGCATTGTCGACCTATTTGCTATGGAGCTATACCACGCTCACTTTAATTACTTTGATAATTTTTCCCCTTTGTGTAATCCCTGTTCTCATCTATTCCCAAAAAATCCGACGTGCTATGGTCGCCATGCAAAATACTCTCGCGGCACTGGGAAAAGTCATGCAGGAGACTTTTACCGGAAACCGCATCATTAAGGCTTATAATCTTGAGAAATTTGTCCGGAAAAAATTTGAAGAAAACTCGCGCACCCAAGTAAGTTTGCACATGAAATGCGTGCGCGGCAATGAAGTGCCGGGAATTCTCATTGAAATTCTTGGGGCCACAGGAGTGGCGTTGGTGCTGGTTTATATTCGGATTATGGGGAAAATAGAAATGTCCCCGGCGGATTTCATGGCTTTTATCGGCAGTTTTTTCCTGATGTATCAACCGATTAAATCGCTGAGCAAAATTTATACGCAGCTGAATCAGGCAGCCGCTTCGAGCAAGCGAGTGTTTGAACTGCTGGATATTAAATCGGAAATTGCAGAGCCTCTCCAACCAAAGCTCCTTCAAGCCCAAAATGCGGAGATTGTTTTTGAACGGGTTTCCTTTAGCTATGGGGAAAATGATGTTATCTCTGACATTAATATCAGAATAAAACCGGGGCAACGAATTGCGTTAGTAGGAGCGACCGGATCAGGCAAAAGCACCCTGATGCATTTAATTCTGCGGTTTTACGACCCGGTTTTCGGACGTATCACTATTGGGGGTACGGATATTCGCGATGTTTCAACCCACCATTTGCATGAACACATGGCTATTGTGACGCAGGATACTTTCCTCTTTGATGACACGATTCGCAACAACATAGCTTATGGCAAACCCGATGCCACATTCGAAGAAATCCAGCATGCGGCGAAGCTTGCCTTGGCCGAGGAGTTTATTCTTCAAAAGAGCGAAGGATACGACACTTTGGTAGGCGAGAGGGGCGTCATGTTGAGCGGGGGGCAGCGTCAGCGCTTGGCGATTGCCAGGGCTCTTTTGCGTAACGCTCCCATATTGCTGCTGGACGAAGCTACAAGCGCGCTTGATACGAACTCAGAGAGAATTGTCCAAGCAGCACTGGAAGAATTGATGAAGGGGCGCACCAGCATCTGCATTGCCCATCGTCTTTCAACTATTTATGATTCTGACATGATATTCGTTTTGGATAGTGGCAAAATCGTGGAGTCGGGCACACACGAAATCCTTTTATCTCAAAACGGGATTTATAGAAAACTGTATGATCTCCAATTCACACAACTGAATTAAGAGGACAGACGACTTTCTATACAAATTTTCCCGGGTTCATAATCCCGTGGGGGTCGAGAGCCTTTTTAATGAGGCGGTGCAGTTCTCTTTCTTCTTTACTGGTACCCTGGTTCCACCAGCGCAGTTTTGCGAGGCCAATCCCGTGCTCTCCGGTGATTTTTCCACCCCACTCCAGCACTTGTTTAAAGATCAAATCTGTCATTTCAAGCCCACACGCCAACTGCTCAGATTCTTTCTCATTCACCATGACATTGGTGTGAATGTTGCCATCTCCCGCATGACCAAAGCAGGCGATAGGAATGCCAAAGCGCTTTTGCAATTGATCTGTAAAAACGAAAAAATCCACCAGACGACCTCTGGGAATCACAATATCGTGATTTAATTTCTTAAGGCCAGTATCCTTGAGTGCGTAAGAAAATTCCCGCCGTACATTCCAGATAAGTTCACATTTTTCCTCGCCATGAGCGATTTCCATGGAGCGGCACTCCAGGGTACGTATTATTTTTTCAATTTTGGAAATTTCCCCGAGAACACTCTCTTCCTGCCCATCCATTTCCAAAATGAGATGCGCTTTGGAGTCTTTAAAAATGTCACTGCCAGTCCGCTTCCAGGTAGCTTCAAGAGTAAAGGCATCGGCCAGCTCTAATGCGCTGGGGAGAAAACCGGCGGCAAAGATTTTGCTGATGGCTGTTGCAGCGTCAGGCATGGAAGAGAAACCGACTGAAAGACAGGAACGAAAGGGTGGCAAGGGGATCAGTTTGAGAGTCAGTTCCGTAACCACACCTAAAAGGCCTTCAGCTCCAACAAAGAAACGGCAGAGATCAAAGCCCGTTTTATTTTTGTGGGTACGCCCTCCGGTTTTGCATATGGAGCCATCTGGTAGGACCACCTCTATACCCAATACGTAGTCGCGCGTAACTCCGTATTTTAGACAACGAGGTCCCCCGGCATTTGTAGAGAAATTCCCTCCAATACTGCTTTCTGATCTGCCAGCCGGGTCTGGTGGATAAAAGAGCCCTCGTTTTTCGACTTCCGCTTGTAGATCGGCTGTAATAACACCGGGCTGGGTAACTACAACGAAATCTTTTTCGTTAATTTCACGAATGCAATTCATCCGCTCAAGGCTCAAGACAAGTCCTCCTTTGGTTGGGACAGCGCCGCCACAGTAACCCACTCCGGCTCCTCGAGGTGTTACAGGTATCCGGTGCTGGTGCGCAAAACTGAGGATGGTAGAGACTTCCTCAGTATGATTCGGAAGAGCCACCGCCTCGGGCTGCGAAAATCCTGGAGCCCATTTGTCCGATGCACAGCGGTGAATATCATCAGAATTAAAAGTTATTACTCCAGGCGGGAGCTTGTTTTTGAATATGGTTAGCAGATCGTTCATGCGGCTTCACTTTCAAAAGGTTGTATCTTTACACTAGCGGCGTACGGTTTAAATAAAAAACCTCCCAAAGGAGGTTGAAAACTATGAATCACAGGAGAAAACACTCTCCGGGATAGCTTACAGTTGCTTGGAAAGATAGACTGGCAGAGTGAGGTGTTCAATCAGCCCCAATTGTGTTTCTATCCAATCCAAATGGGATTCTTCATCCCTTAGAGTGTGAGCAACAAGGGAACGGGAACCTCCATCACCTAAATGTGCGATCTCTCTGATTGCTTTGTTGTAAGCCTCGACGGCTTCCTCCTCAGATTTAAGGTCGTTTTTTAATTGTTCCACGATGTCCTTGCCTATTACAATGGGAGAAGGACGCGTGACTGTAGGAATTCCACCGAGAAAGAGAATTCGGCCAATCAGACTTTCTGCGTGTTTCATTTCAGTAAATGCTCTCTCTTCAATGGCTTTGTGGAGTTTAGAAAAACCCCAGTCTTCGCACATTTCCGAGTGTACCATATATTGGCTGATAGCCCCCAGCTCATCCGCCAACAAACTGTTGAGGATGGCTATAACTTCTGGATTGCCTTTCATGTTTCTAATATTCCTGTTAGTAGAGCCGGTCAAGCAGCCCTAAACGTTGCGGTTATAAAAGTAGCATATATTCTCAAATTTTCAATCCTAGTGACATGAAATTTCATTTGCGAAACAAAGGGTTTTCCTCTAGCATACGCCTGCGAGTGGACCACTATAACGAAAGTGACGAAGAGTTGATGCTGCGGCTAAAATCTGGAGACAGACAGGCTTTTACCTTACTCGTTAACCGCTATAAACAATCAGTTGCAAACCTGGTAGCCCATACAGTGGGGGATAATCAGGACTCGGAGGATATTGCCCAGCAGGTTTTTATTCAGGTTTATAAGCACGCAGATCGCTATGAGGTCCGTTCCAAATTTACAACCTGGCTTTTTACTATTACTAAAAATTTGGCCCTAAATGAAATTCGCAGAAGGAAACGTCATCCTACAGATTCTTTAAACAGCATTGAGGAAGAAGAAGAGTTTTCTCAGCCTCAGCAACATCCGGACATGAAAACGATTGCTCCGGATGATTCTTTGCTGAACAAAGAGATGCTTCATCAGCTTCAGGCTGCACTCAATTTGCTCCCCGAAAAGCAGAGGTTGGCTCTTCTGCTTTTTCAGGAAAAAGGCCTTTCTTATGAAGAAATTGCTAAAGTTTTTGAGGCTTCGCTTTCCTCCACGAAGTCGTTGATTTTCCGGGCGAGAGAGGCGCTGAAGAAGCATTTAAAAGAATATCTTTCATTATGAAAGCAACTCAAACCTTATATTGGTGTTGAAACATTGGCGGTATGAAAGAACGGCTTGAACAACTGATCAAAAAATCCAGGGAGGGGCGACTCACACGAGAAGAGCGGCTCCTTTTGGAGGGGCTTTTTGATCAAGACCCTACGCTTTATAAAGAGTGGAAGGAAGAATGCAAATTGAATGACTTATTCTCTTTGCTTCCGGAGGCACCGCTATCAAGTGATTTTACTGAACAGGTGCTGAATAAGACATTTGATTTAGAGGCGACTCAAAAGACTCAAGAGGACGTTCGCTTTGCCTCTTGGCTTTCACTCATTTGGAACAGACCTTGGCTAAAGCATGCTGCGGCAGCTTGCGTGATTTGTCTTTTGAGTTTCGGTGTTTATTATCAACAGAGTCAAACACGTATCCACCAGATGGCAGAGTCGCTTTCGACGGTTGCTGAAACCGTCGCAGAAGTAGCGGCTGTGTCTGAGACTGACTTAAAGGCCATACAGGTTTTGGGAAATATGGCAGAATCCTCCTCCGTGGATAATGAGCTTTGGCTGGCAATGGTTTCGTATTAGTACTTGGGAAAGGACAGTGTATAAGAAAAAAGTCATTTGGTTTCTTTCGGTAGTAGCAGCGGTGCTCGTTGTTGGGCTGGCTGATGCGAAAGCTTGGTGTTTGGCTCAATTAGAAACTCCAAAGGAAGACTCCGAAATGCAAATGCCCCCGCCACCACCTCCATCTGCTGCGATAACTGGAGTTGCACCCGAATCTCCTTTTTTCTTTTTCCGCCGCCTGATGCGAATGACATCTGAAGAATGCGATGTGGCACTAAAGGAGCACCCGATTCACGTTCGTGATGCTATTCGCAATAAAATAGAGGAGTATAAGAAAATGCCCTCTCAGGAAAGCGAACGCAATTTGCAAATATTAGACTTGAGATGGTATCTTTTTTGCGGGGTGGATATTCAATCCGACATGTTAGAAGGGTATATTCATTCGGTTCCGGAAGACTATCGCGAAATTATCCGAGAAAGATTAAATCGATGGTTTTCGATTCCCATTGAGTATCGCACAAACATATTGGCAAATGTGAAAACCTTTGCTTATCATCGCCAAGTGGGCGGCGGTGTGGGGCGAGGCAAGTGGGCTGGCGGCCATTCGAGAGAGATGAGCCGTCAGGGAGTGCCCATTGATGCAAAAGTCAACAGTTTCCCTTTTTTAACCAATGCGATGGGAGGAATTCCTTTTAGTTCTAAGGGATTTCCTTTCCTTCCTCCAGAGAGACAAGGCCCTCCAGGTCCTCCACCATTCGGAAAAGGTTGGGGTTTTGGACTAGGTGCGCCCAGAGATGTTTCTGATTTCAGGATGGAAGGGAGGCCGGGATATCCTCCAGGCCAGGGTGGCGATTCTTCTCTCTCAGAACATCAAACGGGTACCATTTTTTTAAAACCGTTCGAACCCGGATATGGCCATCCTGATTCTTCAAATCGAGGTGGTTTTAAAAAAACTGATCCTCAAGGAGGCCAGCCCGGATCGGGCAAGGGTAGAGGAGCCGGCCCCGGTAGAGGAGGAACGCCTGGGCCAAAAGGTCCCATATTTTTTGGAAACGGACCCGGCCCCAACGCAGGTCCTGAAAGAGGTGCAGGCAGATGGGGTGAGCCAACCCAGTTTAAGGATGTGAGAGAGCGGAGGACTTGGGAGGAGTTGAATAACTTTTTTGGCATGAGCCCAGAAGAGCGGGATAGGGTGATTCGGGCATTACCTAAAGAAAGTCGTGAGAAGACTCGTCGCGTTATGAGAATGCTGGATGCACTTCCCCCTGTAGAACGGCAAAATTCGTTGAAAATACTTTTACAAATTTCTGACCTACCTGATGAGGAGCGATCTACCTATGTCCATAGTGCTGAGAGATGGAATTCCCTGTCTGGGGATGAAAAGCGCTTTTTTAAGATTCTTTTTATGCCTTCGTCTCCCTTGCCGGAAATGCCCCCATTACCCTCTGAGGTAGATATTACGAATTGCCCTAAGCATCCGTCTCAATAGGCATTCCTTCAATTTATTATCTCCTTTTTTTGCAACTGATTTTTTCAGCCTCGCGTCGCGTGAGATATAAGTCCATTTGCGTGTTGCCACAAAAATAGAGCGCACCGAAAAGGAAATGAGGGAGGATTCTTCTTTTTTTGTTTGATCTGGCAAGGTTTTCTGTGTAGAGTGCCCCACGTAATTTATATGAATATTAAGACGATTCAAACATTAACAACCGCTGCTTTTGTGAGCATCGGACTTTATACGGCTGAAGCTCAGACGCGTGTAGAGACGGTATATCCGCTAGTGCACCCTTTATTTTCGGATCATGCAGTTTTACAGCGTGATATGAGTGTCCCTGTTTGGGGGTGGGCAGCACCGGGTTCTGAAGTAACAGTGGAGTTTGCGGGGCAGACCGTGAAGGCCAATGCTAAAGAAGATGGAAAGTGGATGGTTCACTTGGCCCCAATGGGTTACTCTTCTGATCCTCGCAGTCTGAAAGTAAGCGGAATCTCAAATAACCTTACCCAATCTGTTGAGGCTAAAGACGTTTTGGTGGGAGATGTTTGGTTCTGTTCAGGGCAGTCCAATATGGAGATGGGAATCAAAAATTGTAATGCCCAGGAGGATATTGATTCGGCAAACTTCCCTAATGTTCGTTTGCTGACTGTTCCCAAGAGTGTGCAGTATGAGCCCCAACTCACCGCAAAAATGAACTGGGATCGTTGTACTCCGGAGGTTCTCTCTGCAAAGGGAGTTTGGGGTGGCTTTTCTGCCGCCGCCTTTTACTTTGGCAGGGAACTCAATACAACACTGAATGTGCCCATTGGCTTAATTCATAGTTCCTGGGGCGGTACTTTGGCTGAAGCGTGGACTAGCCCTGAGGCTCTAAAAACGCTTAAAGATTTTGATGGCCGCATTGCTGACGCCAAAAATGCCATCACGGCTAACCCGGGTAACCCTAATATTTGTTCCGCTCTCTATAATGGAATGGTTTCGCCAGTGCTTCCTTATGGCATTATGGGCGCCATCTGGTATCAAGGATGCTCAAATGCGAATCGTGCATATCAGTATCGGGCATTGCTCTCTACGATGATTCAGGATTGGAGGGAGAAATTCCAGACAGGAGATTTTCCTTTCATAATTGTCCAGCTGGCTGCTTATCAACCCGTTAATTCAGTGCCCAGAGAGAGCGATTGGGCCGAAATTCGTGAATCACAGGCTTATGTGGCCGCCACGGTCCCCAGT
>JALNXY010000029.1 GCA_023230105.1 Verrucomicrobiota bacterium | reverse complement strand
ACTTTACAGATGGATCGCAGATGAAAATCGTGTACAAAAAGCCCTCTAATTACATACCATCAGGACGCGCTCTCTTTTCGAGGCTTTTCTCTCACTTTCGGTGCGCTCTATTTTTGAGGCAATACGAGGGCTAAGTAGAACTAATCCTTGATTTTTCCATCCCCTAAAATGGAGGCGATATCCCTTGCCAGGTTTTCCATCGCGACAGGAATATGCTGCCGTTCAGCACTGGTCTGATCCGCGCCGAGGGGTAATGTAGTGCTCCCAGAAAAATCCTGTTCCAGAATTATTTTGCCAGTGGCCCTTTCTCTCAAAGATATCTTAACGGAAATGATGATGTATTCGTCCACGCGAACCGTTACTTCGCTAGGGTATGAGCCAATCCCTCTTCTTTCAAAATTTGTGATAACCCCATCTAAAACGTAATCACTCGAATCGCGCTCTGTGCAAAGCCAATAAGTCCCATCCTGCTGAATGGAGCGGCGCAAGGGGCCCATCAAATATTCACTCAAGCGAGGCTCCAATGTTTCATTCTTGAAACGGATCACCTCAATGCTATTACCTCCGGATACTTGCCCGGCTGGCGGCCCCAAGTGGTAACCAGCACACCCAAATAGCAAACAGAGGACAAAACAAAGCTGAAGAAATAAAAAAAACCGGTTTAAGAAAAACATCGCTTTATTTCAGAGTGTCAGGTTATTCAGAGCTCTTTTGCTTGGCAGCCTCGCGCTCCGCAATCCGTTTTTTAAGCACCTCCATGCGCTCACGCGCGTCAGGTGCATAGGGTGAATCAGGATCCTTAATTAGCACTTCGTTGTAGTAAATTAAAGCACTCTGATACCTGTGATATTTCTCGTAAAATTTAGCAACGATGAAGCTGCCACGTGCTTGCTCAGTCCTTAGCTCAATAATGTTATCCCGAGCTTGGGGGACACGGGAATCTTCAGGGAAAAGAGCTATGAAATCATTATAGGTTTCAATAGCCCTAACAGATGCGCCTTGATCATATTCTGCTTCGGCAGATTGTTTGCGATTGGCCTCCCCCGCCTTCCAGAGCGCTTCAGATGCGACTCTTGGGCGATCACTATAGCGATCAGCAGCCAACTCGTAGGCTTTAGAAGCTTTCAAATAATTTTTCTGGTTTTCTCTAGCTGTGCCAATGCTCATTTGCGCCTGTGGCCCCACCGTTTCATGGTAAGGAGCTTTTTTCACAATCTGCTCGTAAAGCTTCGCGGTCCTGTCCATGGAAGACCCAATCGGAATATATCCCCAGAGTTTAAACCATTGTCCCGCCAGGAAACGGTTGGCAATCATGAGCTGGCGTTCGACAACTTCATTGTAGCCTTCATATTTGGGATATTTATCCAAGAGCAGCTGATATTGATGAAAAGCCCTTTCATCCATTTTTCGCTCCTCCAAACAACGGGCCAAGAGATACTGAGCACGAGGAGCATAATCAGAGAGAGGCCAATGTTTAACAACCCTTCGAGCGGCTTTTTGGGCCACAAAATAATCCTTTTTTTCAAAAGATGTCTCAGCCACATCCATCTGGTCAGCAGCTCTCGTTCGCTCCCATTTGCTGCCACCGACAGGCTCATAGGTCCATCCTTCTCCGGGACGGTACACAAGCGGCGCAGGGCATCTGGTGGGGATACTCAGCGTCAGTAACATAGCGATTCCAAGCAAAATGGCCCAACGACTCATAACAAGCCAATACTATATGAAGTCCGAGAGGCAAGTCAAGTAGGAGCTTGCAAAGAGTTTTTTTGATGCTTATTTCATAACCCGTTTTGAATGAGTGAATAAGAAAATATTCGTCAAATTTTCTCCATCTGTTCCCTTTTAAGCTTGAGATTCGTCAAAATTAGAGTATGCTTCCAGCATATCGGTTTTGGCTGAAGGGCGGCCTGTGTAACAAAAACTTTCTGACCGAAAGTTCGCTGAGTTGAAGAAAAAGCGCTCGAAAAATTAGGTACGACTGAGCCAAGTACCTTGGTGATTTTGGATTTTAACAATATGCCATTTAATAAAAAAAACTATGCGGAAAGATTATAGACGTGTCCGGGTAGTCGGAACGGAGCTTTACTTCCTTCCGGTCAAAGCCCGCATTCCACTAAAACTAGGCAGGGAAACCCTGACCACCGTGATTTGTGCCCGAGTGAAAATGAATGTCATCGATACTCTGGGAAACAAAGCGGAAGGTTGGGGAGAGGTCCCTTTGAATGCTTCCTGGTGCTGGGGAAGCTGGAGTAGTTCCTTGAGCATGGAAGAGCGAATTGCTGCCATGGAAGATTTATGCCGACAACTCGCAGAGGAGTGGCCTCAGTTTATTGGGGTCGGGCATCCTTTGGAGATTGGATGGGAATTCCAAGAAAAAGAACTTTCTGGCATATTGGAAGATTTCAACTCGAAAAAAAGAGCGAATCGAGAACCGATGCCTCGCCTTGCTGCTCTTCTCTGCAATGCGCCCTTCGACATAGCCCTGCATGACGCATTCGGGAATTTGCTCCAGAGGCCCATCTATGAGCTTTACGGACCTGATAATCTGCGCCGTGATCTCACTTTCTTCATGGAGCCGGCACCAGACTCAGGGGTTTCTTTTAAAGGCGTATTCCCCTCAAATTTCTTCATATCGAATCGACGCGAACAAATCAGGGCTTGGCATCTGGTTGGCGAAGCCGACTTGTTGGATTCAGGGGATATTTCCTCTGATACAGTTCGTGACAGATATCCCACTTTTTTAGGAGATTGGGTGAGAAACGATGGCCTGAAATGCTTAAAAGTCAAGCTCCGTGGCAATGACAGCGCTTGGGATTATGATCGAATTGTCCAAGTAGGCCGGGTAGGAATTGAGCAAGGAGTTAACTGGCTCTGTGCTGATTTTAACGGACAAGTGGCCCATGCCGAATATTTAAGTGCAATTCTGGATCGAATTAGGGATTATCATCCCCGCATTTTCGGAATGCTTTTGCACCTTGAGCAGCCTTTCAGTCCAAACTTAGAAGAAAATCCTTTGGATGTTCATCAGGTTTCGTGGAGGAAACCATTGTTTTTGGATGAGGGTGCCCATAATTGGCGAATACTCCGCAGAGCACGTCAGCTAGGTTGGACTGGCCTATCCGTTAAAATAGCTCGTTCTCAGACATCAGCTATCCTCGCAGCATGTTGGGCCTGTGCCCATGGCATGCCGCTCATGGTCAGTGATCTGAGCAATCCGATGATTGCCCAGATACCACATCTTCTCCTTGCTGCAAACTTTCAGACACTCATGGGCGTTGAGACTACGGCCATGCAGTTTTACCCCGAGGCTTCTGAGCCCGAACTTAAAGTTCATCCGGGATTATATAGCCGCCGCTATGGGATGGTGGATATTTCATCCATCCGCGGTTCCGGGTTTGGTTACCGCTTAAGTGAAATACAGCGAGAACTCCCCCCTCCTGATAAACAATATGGGGAAATAAACTAAAATTAAAATAAATAGTGATGTTATAATTAATTTTTATAATGTAGTTTAAATAGATTATGAAATCAATTATTAAGACTCTCTTTTGTGTTTCTTGTGCAGCTTCTGTTGCACTTTATTCGTTCAATGCGTTTTCGGCAGATAAGCCCCTAAACGCAAAGGCGCTGCGAGAAGAAGCGATAGAGCAAATATCAACCATTCCAGCCCAAGCCCCCGACGCTGAGAATGACACTCCAAAACAAATTACTTTGGGTGAAAAGCTTTACTTTGATACCAAGCTTTCACTCGACAACACCATCTCATGTAATACCTGCCACCTGATAGATAAGAATCAAGCCGGCGATGATGGTAAGCCGATCTCAGAGGGTGTGGGAGGCGCAAAAGGCACACGTAATTCGCCTACCGTGTTGAATTCTGGATTTCTTGGAGTTCAGTTTTGGGATGGAAGGGCACCAGATTTGGTGGAACAAGCCAAAGGGCCGATTTTAAATCCGGTGGAGATGAAAATGCCTGATGAGAAATCTGTAGAAGATAAACTCGCTAAGGATGCCCTCTATCCCAAAGAGTTTGCAGATGCATTTCCTGATGATAAACCCTCTTTGACCTTTCATAATGTTGCAAGAGCCATCGCTGCATTTGAACGCACTTTAAACACTAAAGATCGTTTTGACGAATTCCTTGATGGAAACGATAAAGCGTTAAAAACAGATGAACTTAAAGGCTTATCCACTTTTCTGTCAAAGGGATGTGCCTCGTGTCATACCGGTCCTCTGCTCGGAGGAGAAAAATTTTTTCGGGTCGACCTTAACAAACCCTACCCGAATAAAACGGACTTGGGGCGTTTTGATGCTACGCAGAGGGTGTCTGATAAGTATAAATTCAGAACATCCCCTCTTAGGAATGTCGCAATCACAGCACCTTATTTCCATGACGGAAAAGTTGAAACTTTAGAACAAGCTGTTGATCTAATGGGTTATGCAAGGAGTAAACAAGGACTTTCCTCTACTGAAATAGAAGAAATCGTTATTTTTTTGAAGACTTTGACTGGCAAAGGACGCGTAAAAGCTGAAGTTCAGGAATAATGTATCTTCTTTAAGAAAACGCTTGCACGTCTAATAATAGAATTGCAAGTGTTTTTTTATATAGTTTTTTTCTAAACGCCCTGAAAATGATGAGGATAAAAAAATTGGAGCGGGTGATGGGAATCGGACCCACATGGCCAGCTTGGAAGGCTGGAGCTTTACCACTAAGCTACACCCGCTCTCTGCGAAGAACGCGGGGGAGATTTTAACAAACCGACGTTTTTTGTCAACCTGCGAGTGAAGTAATTTCTAATTATGTCTTGCATCGTGTTACCTTAATAGAGAGAATGCGGTTTTAACGCTTTTGGCATTAAACTGCCATCTTTTGAAATGAAAAAGCAAAAAACAAATAAAATATGGAACGGCTTTGTCATGAGCCTGTTATGTGCTATAGGAACATGTGTCTGCTCTGCAGCAGATATTCCAGAAAAAGCTGCCTCTTCTGTTTTGCCGGAACCCCGGCTGCAGGCAGTTCCCTTTACACAAGTAAAAATTACTAGTGATTTTTGGGGTCCAAAGCGTGACACAAACCGTCTCGCATCTATCTCCGCTAACCTGGATAACCTTGAAAAGGCCGGGAATATAGCCAATTTCAAATTAGCTGCTCAAGGGAAACGTGAGGGCTACAGTGGCCCGCTTTTCATGGACTCAGACCTTTATAAAGGATTAGAAGCTGCGGCATACACATTAGCGACTGATTATACCCCCGAGCTGGATGCTGAAATGGATCGAATAATCCAGATCATCGCTAGTGCTCAGGGAGCAGATGGATATTTGAACACTTATTTCACGGTAGTTGAGCCTGATCAGCGCTGGAAAAACCTGCGTGACGCCCACGAGCTTTATTGCGCCGGTCATTTGTTTGAAGCGGCGGTAGCCCATTATCAGGCTACAAATAAGAAAAATTTCCTGAATGTAGCTATCAAGCTTGCCGATTGTATTGATTCAGTGTTTGGTGACGAGCCTGGCAAGCGAGCCGGATATGCCGGACACCCCGAGATTGAGTTGGCCCTGATAAAACTATGGAAAGCGACGGGTAATGATCGCTACTTAAAATTGGCCCGTTTCTTTACAGTGCACCGGGGTGAGAAATTTTTCGCAAAAGAACACAATATTCCGCTGGATCAGTACGTGGGAGATTATCATCAGGATAAAGACTCCATCTATAATACCACGAGTATTATGGGACATGCCGTTCGAGCCGCATATTTACTTTCGGGGTGTGTGGATATAGGACGTGAAACCCAAGATGAGGAACTTTTACGGATGGTACGTCGAGTCTGGAAAAATACAGTTTATAAGAATCTTTATATCACAGGCGGAATCGGACCTTCTGCACACAATGAAGGATTTACGGAAGATTACGATCTCCCTAATGCCAGTGCCTACCAGGAGACTTGCGCATCAGTCGCAATGATTTTACTCAATCATCGGTTGGGACTGCTCTACGGTGATGCCAAGTATGCCGACGTTCTTGAGCGTACTCTTTATAACGGCTTCATCTCGGGGGTCAATCTGGAGGGCAACCGTTTCTTCTATGTCAATCCACTGGAAAGCAGCGGCTCCCATCACCGCTCCGCATGGTTCGGATGCGCTTGCTGTCCTCCCAACGTTGCTCGTCTTATGGCCTCTTTGGGAGAATATTTGTATGCCACTGGCGAAAACTCTCTTTACGTGAATCAGTTTGTTCAAGGTTCTTTTAAAACGGAAATCAAAGGCAAGCCGGTTAAGATGCACGTAGAAACCGATTATCCTTGGGATGGAAAAGTAAAGTTCGTCATGGATATGGATGATCCGGTAGAGTTTGAATTGTTCGTACGCATCCCCTCCTGGGCTCAAAATGTGAGCAAAACGGCTCCATCTGGTGCAAACGCACAGAAAGTCCGTGGATATGAAGCCTATAATCGGGTGTGGAAAAAGGGAGACACTGTCACCTACAACTTCAAAATGGAACCCAGCTTGATTTTAGCGCACCCGAACGTGAAAGCTGACGATGGAATGGTTGCCATTCAACGCGGTTCGGTAGTTTATTGTCTGGAAGAGATGGATCAAGAGAGCACTCTCAAGGATATCTATTTGCCACCGGAAACAAAATTCACGACTAAGCACGACAAAAAACTTCTTGGTGGCATCACTGTTCTGGAAGGCGAAGCCCGTTACGCAAACGTGCCTGTTCTGTGGCTAAATCAGCTTTATCAGCCTTTCCCTGGCACCCAACATAAGAAAATAACAAAGCTATCTTCCAAGGAGACAGTCGCCAAGAGTGGTCCGGCTATGGGAACTGCAAAAATTAAAGCCATACCCTACTATACTTGGGATAATCGTGAGGCCAGCCCTATGAAAGTATGGTTGCCTATGGCCCCGCGTCTTGAGGCATTCGCTTCTGAGGGAATGGAAGGAGCTGCAACGGTCACTCTGTCTTTCACCAGCCACAACTGTTACCCGAATCGAATTAAGGACGGCCAATTCCCGAAAAAATCCAATCAACACCCCGGACAGCTAACTCATTTCTGGCCGCACAAAGGCGGGGAAGAATGGGTATCTTATACATGGAATGCTCCCGTCGAAACCACGTTGACTCGAGTCTATTGGTTTGACGATACGGGTGTGGGAGAATGCCGCCCGCCAGTAAGCTGGCTCTTGGAGTATCAAGACGACCAGGGGCAATGGAAAGCTGTAGATGCTTCAACGCCCTATTCTGTTGAGTTGGATAAATGGATAGAAATAACTCACAAACCAGTTGTGACAAAAGCGATGAGAATCAAGGTAAAACAGCAGGATAAATTTGCCGTGGGTATCCACGAATGGCAGGTCATTCCACTGGATTAACCTTCGGAGTTTTCTCTTAAGAAATCACGAGTGAGATGTGCGAGGGTGGAACTATCTGCCCTCGCTCGTCTGCTATAAAGACAAAGATTGAATTAGAGAGCTCACGTTTTAAAATGTCTCGTGTGGATGCTGCTGCTTCACTACTCAAAGGAATGCGGATGGCCTTGTACGGGGTCAGTTGTATGGCTTGGCTTTTTTCAAATGCCTCAGCCTCGGCGCAAGCAGTGAAAGCGGGAAATTTGTGTTGGCTTCGTCCTTCCGCGATTGCAGTGTCCTCAGATTCACAAATCTGCGTACTTTGCCCTGGAGCAAACGAAGTGTTCTTTCTCAAGCCGGAGTATAAACAAGAATACAGCATCCCAGTTCACCCCAAGTCCACAGGACTTATTCTAGATTCCAAACCTCAGAAGCTCTATGTAACCTCTTCAGACAATACGTCCCGCTCAGGCAGTGTTTGCGTGTATCAATTGCCAAAAGGAAATCTTATAGCCACCTGGGCAGCGGGCTACGGCGTCACCAGTCCCGTTCTTAGTCATGATGGAGAGACCTTATTTGTATGCAATCAATTTGATGGAACCGCCGCGGCTTATAATACGAAGGACGGCTCAACGTTATTTGTCCAGCCGACATCTAGTTCACCAAACAACCGAGAGCCCATTTCCCTTGACGTCACACCCGATGATAGTCTACAAGCTGTCTCGCACTCTCTCCCCGGCGTGGCCGCAAATTCAAAAACTGTAGCAAGCAGCGTATCAATCCTTGACGCTCGAAGCGGAAATTTTCTTCATGAAATTAAACTTCCGAATGGTTCTGTAGGGTTGCGGGATATTCAAATTTCTCCTTGCGGCAAATACGCTGTTGTCGTGCATCTTCTTGCTAGATTTCCCTTACCGGCGATACATGTTGAGCGGGGGTGGATGAATAGTAATGTATTCACTCTAATAGATATGGAAAAGAAGGAGCAGATTTGTACACTTCTTTTGGACCAGATAGATTGCGGAGCTGCCAATCCGTGGGGAGTCGCTTGGTCGGCAGATGGGAAAAAATTATACATAACACACGCCGGCACACATGAGCTGAGTGTGATCCACTTCGACAAGCTTATAGAAAAGCTGACATCTCTTTCTGAGCAGGAAAAAATAAATCTCTTTAATAACTTTTCGTTTCTTAATGATCTAAGAGAGCGAACCAGCCTTGCGGGCAACGGGCCCTGCTCTTTATGCGTTTCCGGTAATAAAATTTATGTCGCACACTATTTTAGCGACTCTGTGGATATTGTGGATTGTAACAACCTCCCTCCAACTGTCGAAAGCATCACTCTTAAGGCGAGCAACATTAACGCAAAAAAACCTGAAGAAATCCCCACATACTGGGGAGAGAGACTGTTTAATGACGCCAAACTTTGTTACCAAGAATGGCAGTCCTGTGCCAGCTGCCACTCGTATGATGCCCGTACCGACGGCCTCAATTGGGATCTGATAAACGATGGAATTGGAAACCCTAAAAATACAAAATCTCTCCTTCTTTCACACAAAACGCCTCCCTCTATGTCCACGGGAATTCGGCCAACAGCCGAGATGGCTGTCCGCTCCGGTATTCGTTATATTCTATTCAGAGACCACACGGAATTTGAGGCAGAGGCAATTGATGAATATCTAAAGTCTTTACAACCTCTCCCCAGTCCCCATTTGAACAAGATGGGGGAGCTCACAGATGAAGCGGAAAAAGGGAAAAAACTTTTTGAATCTCCTGAAGTGGGATGCGCTCGCTGCCACAGCGGCATATTCTTTACCGACACAAAACAATACGATGTGGGTACATCCAGTATACATGATAAGCCACACCAATTATTTGATACTCCAACCTTAATTGAAATATGGAGGACTGCTCCATATCTTCATGATGGCTCTGCACTGACAATTTATGAAATGTTTACCGCTCGAAATCCGCAAAACATTCACGGGAACACGAAGCATTTGACCGAACCTGACCTTCGAGCATTGGAAGCCTATCTATTATCACTCTAATTTTTTCATAACCCTACCCTTTTATAACTTGCCTACTTTAACAGCTCCATTAATTTTGGCCCCCATGGCGGGCTACACAAACCTCCCCTTCCGGACCTTAATTCGAATGATAGCTCCGGGAGTAGATTATACTGTTACTGAACTCATCAACGCACGGTCATTAATCGAAAAGAATCCGGAAGCTTTGCGGTTGATTGCGCTTTCAGAAGAGGATACACCCTGTGGGGTCCAACTTTTTGGCAATGTCATTCAAGAAATGGCGGAGGCCGCTCGCATCGCTGAGATTCACGGAGCCTCCTTTATCGATATAAACATGGGCTGCCCTGCACCCAAGATTTTCAAAAATGGCGGAGGTTCGGCACTTCTCGCACAACCAGAGCTAGCCTTGAGGCTAGTTGAAGCTGTCGTCCACGCTGTAAAAATTCCGGTAACAGTAAAAATGCGCTTGGGTGTGGAGCTTGATAGCCTTATTGCCCCTGGCTTGGCAAACAAGTTTCAAGAAACTGGAATTCAATCTATCACAGTTCACGGTCGGTATCGTTCTCAAGGGTTTTCGGGTAATATCAGCCTGGATGGAATTGCAGCCGTGGTGCAAGCGGCTTCGAAAATTTCTGTCTTCGCTAATGGCGATGTAACGACGTTGGAAAACGCACGGCTGATGCTTGAGAGAACGGGAGCTTCAGGACTTTCAATTGGGCGTGGTGCGCTTTACAACCCGTGGATTTTTAAAGAAATAAAAGAGAACTCAGCTATCAATCCATCATTTCAGGACCGTTTGGAATTTATGATCCGTAACCTGGAGGTATTGTGTGAGCTTTGTGGAGAAAAATCTGCTTGCTGTCAATTTCGTAAAATCGCCCCCTTTTACACCCGCAGAATGGGGCCGTCTCGTGAGGTCAACCGTCAAATTAGCCAATGTACCTCGCTTGCACAATTTCACCAAATTGTAGAACAATACTCTAAGGAGAGGCTTCGTTTTCTAGACGACACAGGTGAACTTAAACATTCTTACCAACCAAGACCGGTTCACTCGACGCTGGATCAACACATTGAAGCTGCAACCTTTTCTAAAAGAAAGGGATAAGCTAATTCCATTATTTAAATTACGCTCTTTTGTTGACTTCTCGCCCCCCTGCGGGATAATTCCTTTGGTTTGTCGGCGATATGATAGGCTATTTATTTAAGAAAATATTCGGTACCAAAAATGATCGGGAGGTGAAGAAGCTCCGGGGTTTGGTAAAAAAAATTAACGACCTCGAGGTTTCTTTTCAATCTTTATCGGAAGAGGCTTTGAGGGAAAAAACCCTTCAATGGAAAGCCAGTATCTCGGCAATTGAGGACGATGAACAGAGGGATCAGGCCCTCAATGATGTTTTGCCAGAGGCCTTTGCCGTTGTCAAAAATGCTTGTCGCAGGTTGATGGGCAAAGAGATAGAGGTTCGTGGCCAGAAGCTGATTTGGGATATGGTCCCTTTTGATGTCCAGCTGATAGGTGGCATTGCCCTTCACCGGGGGATGATTTCAGAAATGGCTACAGGTGAAGGTAAAACCTTAGTGGCCACTTTGCCTCTTTACCTAAACGCGCTCAGCGGAAGAGGTGCTCATCTGGTTACCGTAAACGACTATCTCGCTGCTCGCGATAGTGAATGGATGGGAACTATCTTCAAGTTTCTCGGCCTGAGTGTCGGCTGTATTCTTCACGATCAATCCCCCTTGGAGCGCAGAGAGCAATATGCCTGTGACATCACATATGGCACAAATGCGGAATATGGTTTTGATTATCTGAGAGATAATGGGATGGCTACCACGGCCACTGAGCAAGTTCAAAGAGGATACAACTTTGCCATTGTAGACGAGGTAGACTCCATTCTAATAGATGAGGCCCGAGTTCCATTGATTATTAGCGGTCCTTCTGTGGTTGCTTTTGATAACAAGCTATACGAGCAGTTCAAACCCAGAATTACCGGTCTGGTGGAAATACAAAGGCGGCATTGCAGTGGGTACTTGGAAGAGGCCAAAAAACTTTTAAAAAAATTAGAGTTAGAAAAAGAAAAGGACGCTCGTTCCGAAACAGTTGCAAATCTCAGACAGGAAATTGGGCTTCTGCTTTACCGGACTAAAATCGGATCGCCAAAGATGCCAGCCTTCCTCTCTCTCATGGAGGATCCCGACAACTTACGTCTGGTCAACGACGTAGAGCTTGAGCTTCACGCCGACCAGTCCAAGAAGACTCTTTATGCGCAAAAAGAGGAACTCTATTTTGCTGTAGATGAAAAAGGACATGATGCGGACCTAACTGAAAAGGGGCGCAACTATATGCATCCTGATGATCCGAATGCCTATGTCTTACCGGATACTATCACCGCATTTCATGATATTGATTCAAACCCTGAGTACGATCCTGCAAAAAAAATGCAGCTTAAACAGACTGTTCAGCAGGAGTTCGAAAACAAATCTGCTCAGATTCATGTCATTTCTCAATTGCTCAAGGCCTACTGCCTCTTTGAGAAGGATGTCCAGTACGTAGTTCAGGATAACAAAGTCATTATTGTCGACGAACATACGGGCCGCTTGATGACGGGACGTCGCTGGAGCGATGGATTACACCAGGCAGTTGAAGCAAAAGAGGGCGTGGAAATTGAGCGAGAGACTCAAACTTTAGCCACGATTACAATCCAAAATTATTTCCGCCTCTACAAAAAGCTGGCTGGCATGACGGGTACAGCGGAGACCGAAGCGAACGAATTTTTTGATATATATAAATTAAAGGTATTGGTTATTCCTACCAATCGCGTTGTGGCGCGTAAGGATTCCAATGACTCCGTTTATAAAACGCAGCGGGAAAAGTATACTGCTGTTGTTAATGAAATTACTGAATTATACCGCTTAGGACGCCCTATTCTGGTCGGCACCCGCTCTGTGGAAAGCAGTGAGGCTCTCTCCCACATGCTGCGCAAGGTGAATATTCCCCACAGTGTTTTAAATGCAAAATATCACCAAAAAGAAGCTGAGATTATCGCTCGTGCAGGTCAACGCGGCGCAGTAACTATCGCAACGAACATGGCCGGACGCGGTACAGATATTAAGCTGGGCGAAGGAGTAGCATCTCTCGGTGGCTTACACGTAATCGGGACAGAACGCCATGAATCACGCCGTATTGACCGGCAGTTGAGAGGGCGTTGTGCGCGCCAGGGTGATCCGGGGTCTTCTCATTTCTTTATCTCTCTTGAGGATGACGTTATGCGCCTTTTTGGATCAGACCGCATTATCAAAATAATGGAACGCGTAGGTCTGGAAGAAAATCAGGAATTAACCCATCCGCTCTTAAATCGTTCCATCCAGACAGCGCAAAAGCGTGTGGAACAACATCACTATCAGATTCGTAAGCGTACTCTTGAATACGATGATGTGATGAACAAGCAGAGAGAGGTCGTTTACGGATTCCGGAATGAGATTATTCACTCTGAGGACGTTCAGGATCGCCTCCTGGATGTCATGGAAGAGGTCGTTGTTCAAAAGGTGCAAAAATGCTCTCTTCCCGGGCAGGATGTTGGAGACTGGAATTTACGTGAGCTCCTGGACTGGGTAAACCTGCACTTCCCTCTCTCTCAGACAATCCAGATATTGGAGAATGTGGCCAATACTGGCACTGAGAAGCCCCTTTCAGATTCGCTCTACGGTGAATTAAGCCCACAGCAATTTGCAGTGGCTGTACATCTGGTTGAAGCTATTCGGGAAGCATATATGCTCAAGGCTAGCTTTGAAAATCCCGATGCATTGAAGAGCGTAGAACGCTATACCATCCTGAGCGCGATTGACCGTTTATGGCAAGAGCATCTCTATCACATGGACCACTTGCGCAACGCAATTTCTTTACGTGCCTATGGTCAGCGTGATCCTCTTCTGGAGTACAAAGCGGAGGCTTACAAAACGTTCGACAAACTCATGTTGGATACTAAAACTCAGATTTGCCATAATATTTTCCGCAGTGCTTCAAGTCTGATGGCTTTCCAACAATTTCTTCAAAATCTTTCTAAAGTGCACACGGTTCACGATACGTCATCTGTCGAGTCGGGGGGAGCTTCTCAAAGTGAAAGTGCACCAACGAACCAAGAGCGGGTTGCACCTAAACGGCAGCCGGTTCGGAGACATCCCACGGTGGGACGGAATGATCCCTGTCCTTGTGGCAGCGGTAAAAAATTCAAACATTGCTGTGGCGTTCTGAAGCATAACGAGGGTTCCAATTAGTGAACTGTAGAAAAGATCGCACTGCTGATGTAGTAAAGTGTTTTTGTATTGAATTATAAGCAAGTTGCTGGTCCTCGTCGGGCCGGCAACTTCTGGTTTTTTTCATGTCCTTTTATTCTGAACTTCAATCGCTTCCGATTAATGAGCTCAATGATTTGGCTCAGCGAGCCGATAGTGCGGCAGTTGAACGGGCTTTATCTCAGACTCACCCATCTTTGGCCGATTTTGCGGCTCTAATTTCTGCTGCCGCTTTTGAGGGCCATCTATTAAAAAAAATTGCCCAACGTGCTCACATCCTCACCATTCAACGTTTTGGAAAGGCTATCCGCTTCTTTGCCCCACTTTACCTTTCTAATGAGTGCGTGAATGCGTGTAAATACTGTAGTTTTAACCGCCACAATAAAATTCATCGAAAATCTCTCAATTTAAAAGAGGTTGATCGAGAAATGGTGTTCCTATACAACCACGGTTTTCGCAGTCTTCTTTTAGTCGCATCTGAAAATCCTATTAAAGTTTCCAACACCTATCTTTGCCAGTGTGCTGAACTGGCAGCTAAACGTTTTTCCGAGGTCTGTTTTGAGGTAGCCCCAACTTCAGTGGAAGACTACCAAAATTTGGTCAAAGCAGGCACCGCAGGGATTACGGTTTTTCAGGAAACTTATATTGAATCGGCCTACGGTGAGTTTCACCCATCCGGACCCAAGCGCAATTTTCAATGGCGTTTGGAAACGCCAGAGCGAGCCTATGATGGAGGAATGAAAAAGCTTGGACTGGGAGTTCTTTTAGGGCTGAGCCCCTGGCAAAAAGATGTTATTATCTTGGCTGCTCATGTTCAGTATTTGCTTAAACATTGCTGGAAAGCTCAAATAGGTATTTCTTTCCCCAGGCTTCGCCCTCATGCTGGTGAGTTCAGGCCTGAACACCTTTTGAGCGATCGCCAGTTTGTAGGTTTAGTATGTGCATTGCGAATTCTATTCCCTGATGTAGCTATGACGCTTTCCACTCGGGAATCCCCGGAAATGCGCAACCGTCTCTTCCCACTTGGTTTTACCTCCGTGAGTGCCGGCAGCCACACAGAGCCCGGCGGTTATACCCATGAAAGCCACACGTTAGGGAAGACATCTGAAGCCCCAGCGACCACGCAATTTGAAATAGCTGATAGCAGAACGCCTGAAGAAGTTTCCGCCTTTCTTAAAAACCTCGGCTACGAGCCTGTCTGGAAAGACTGGGAACAATCATTATCGTTTACTGATAAAGCCTCCCTTTAATCAATCGTCTTGCGGTAGCACTTAATCGCAATTATTGTGGCTACTAATAGAAAGATCAATAGGGGCCAGGTCTCGGGCCAAATTTCTTCTATTCCGTTTCCTTTGAGCATGACCCCCCTGACTATACGATTAAAATAAGTCATTGGAATTATGCGTCCGATAGTCTGTGCCCACACTGGCATCCCCGAAAAAGGGAAAATAAAACCGGAAAGCATTAGGGAAGGCAGTGCGATTAGAACAGTTCCCTGCATTGCCTGCATTTGAGTCCGGGAGATTGTCGCCAATGCATAGCCCATCGCCATATTGCATGTAATGAAAATCCCAAGAACCCCCCCTAATAGCCACAAGCTTCCCAGGACTGGGACGGAAAATAAAAACCAGGCTGCCGTTACTACTATTGTCGACTGGATATAACCTATTAAAATATAGGGCACAATTTTCCCAATCATGACTTCTAAAGGTCTGGCGGGCATTGCCAACAAATTTTCCATTGTGCCACGTTCTCTCTCGCGTGTAAGAGCCAAAGCAACCATCATCACACCAGTCATTGTTAGAACAATCCCCAAAAGCCCCGGCACAATATTAAAACGAGTTAATCCTTCCGGGTTGTACATCCGATGCTGAATCAGTTCCACTGCCGGTTTCACTGTGGATAGATTTTCCAGTGGTCCTTTTAAATCATGCCTTAAAACACTCTCCAAAATACCGTTCATTGCTGCAGCGGGGCCGCTGGAAGCGACAGGGTCTGTCCCATCAACCTGCACCAACACAGATGGCCTTTTCCCTCCAACTAAATCCCGTTCAAAATACTCAGGAATTGTAACAATGAATTGAGCTTGACCCTTTCGTAGAAGCTCTTCACCTTCCTCGTCGGAATGCACATCCCCCCGAATATCAAAGTAGAGGGAATTTTTGAGCCCGGCCACAAAGCTACGTGAAAACACACTCTGGTCACGAGAAAGAATGTAAGTGGGAAGATATTTAGGATTCATGTCAACCGCATATCCAAATAGAAGCAATTGGATGATGGGCAACAAAACTATCATCGCAAAAGTAGAACGTTCACGCCTCAGCTGAGTGAATTCCTTTTGCATAATGGCCCCGGTGCGGCCGAAAGAAAATCTACCTTTCCACATCGATGTTTTAGCCCTTTTTATAATCTTTTATCAGCGTGTTGTAATAGATGAAGGCGTCCTCCAAAGACGTTTCTTCGCGACTCCAGGAAAGGTCTTTTCGGTCTTTGTAGGGTTCAATAGCGGCTTCGAGCTCTTCCGCCACCACACCACTGACATGCAAGGATTCACCGAAAACAGCTGCAGTCATCACAGCAGGATTTTTGATCAATTCTTCTTTAAGAGAAACCAGATCTTTTCCCCCAACAACCCATGTACTCAACCCTGATTGAGAAATCACGTCGTCCACGGTGCCCTGGGAAAGGATATTTCCATTTGCGATATAAACAATGGCATGGCAGCGCTCTGCCTCATCCATATAGTGAGTGCTGACCAACACAGTAATCCTTTGGGAAGCCAGTTGGTGAATCTCATCCCAAAACTCACGCCGTGCTTTAGGGTCTACACCGGCCGTGGGCTCATCCAGAAGCAGTAATTTAGGTTCATGCAGTGTACAGGCTGCCAAAGCTAATCTTTGTTTCCATCCTCCAGAGAGGCTTCCTGCCAGTTGATCCGCCCTGCGTTCCAGTCCTAACTTTTGCAGTGCATACTGGATTCGCTTCCTCGACTCTTTTATTCCAAAAATTTTACCTGCAAAATTGAGGTTTTCACGGATTGTAAGGTCCTCCCAGAAGCTGAATCTCTGAGTCATATATCCGACATTTTTGCGAATATTTTCAGACTCTTTTCGTAAATCGTATCCGAGACAGGTGCCCTCCCCTTCATCCGGTGTAAGAAGCCCGCAAATCATTCGAATCGTCGTTGTTTTTCCACTGCCATTCGGTCCCAAAAATCCGTAAACTTTCCCTTGAGGAACGACTAAATTAATTCGATTGACGACAGTATTTTTTCCAAAACGTTTTGTGAGATTATGCACGTCTATTGCCAATGGTACTTCTTCTTTCACAGCACCCCCACTCTCCCCATTATTTGCCCTCATGATTGATCTGCACATTGACCGGTAACCCAGGCCGTAACATTTGAACTGATTCTTCCGGGGTCGCTTCTATCATAAAAACGAGTTTTTCTCGCGACTCCAGACTATAAATGACCGGAGGGGTGAATTCGGCGGCCCGCGAGATAAATGTTATTCTGCCCGAAATTCCCTCGTTTCTCCCACTAAGCAAGACTTGAACCATGCCCCCTAATTGAACCGTGCTGACCATTTTTTCGGATATAAAAAAACGTATTTTAATATTCTCCGGAGGTAAAATGCACACCACTGGAGAACCCGCTCTTACAAATTCACCCGGACGATAGAACACGTCTTCCACACTGCCTGCAGACACGGCCAGGGGAGCAGATTCCTGAAGGAGCTTCTCGGCTTGTTTTACTCCCTGCGCAGCTATGAGAACCTGTCTTTGGGCGACATTGAGTTGGTCTTCACGAGCGCCCAAGTTTGCCACAGCCAATTGAGCTTCTATCTCCTTTAATCTCTCCTGGGCCACCTGCCATGATGTCTCTCGAGCATCAAAATCAGAAGCGCTGATGACACCATCTTTGATCAATTGCTGTACGCGATCGTACTCTTTCTTTTCGTTCTCCAATACCAATCTAAGTTCTTCTTGTTGTTTTAAAAGAACGGATATCTCCTCGGGTCTAGCCCCCTTACTTAAATCTTTCAAAGTAGACTCAGCCGCAGCCATTTTAAGACGAGCGACTTCCAGGGAAGAATTTAATTGAAGTGGATCCAGAGCAAACAGTTTTGCACCCGCTTCTACGAGGTCCCCGCGCTCCACGTTAAGAGTTTGCAATATTCCCGCTGTTGTGGGAGCTACATAAATATACTCGCCTTCTACATATCCAAGAACACTCTCTTCATTTTCTGAACTGCAGCCTGGCAATAAAACCAGGATATACAACAATGCGAGGGCACTGGAAAGCACTTTAACAATTTTTCCTTTCATACTTCAAAACATGGATTTACGAACCAGCCCATACACAATAAAAAAAGGAAACTTCGCGTGTCAATTCCATTTCACTTGATTGTATCAAATTTTTAATCTCCGTTCAACAAATCAAGATTACGAAATTTCAATTATAAACTAATGTACTTTTGATACGAATTCGCTCCGTGAGCTAATAGGCGGAGGGTATAGCCGCAAAAAGCAATTTTTCCTTCAAGAACAGCTGAAATTGGTTTGCTATCGAGGGGGACACTTGCTAGAATGTCGCCCTTGCGTCCATAACGGACGGAAACGGCCTTGATTATTCCCCTAAAGTTGGGGGGATCTGGCCACAAGAACAATCAACTAATCCCGTATTTCCGCGGGACGGCTATTGTCTAAAGTTAGACGAAAAACCGGGAACAAATGGAAAACTAATACAATGAGTATCAATGTCGGTGTAAAAGAGTTGTTAGAAGCTGGTGTACATTTTGGACACCAAACTCGTCGTTGGAATCCTAAGATGAAACGTTTCATCTTTGCCGCGCGCAATGGAGTCCATGTAATTGATTTGAACCAAACACAGACTCAGCTGGAGTCTGCTTGCAATTTCTTGGGTAGAATTGCAGGAAAAGGTGGAAAAATTCTCTTTGTCGGAACAAAGAAACAGGCTCAGGAAGCTATTAAAGAAGCGGCTGAAATCACCGGTCAATACCATGTAACTGAACGCTGGCTGGGTGGCACTTTAACAAACCTTAAGACAATTCGCCGCTCTATTGCCCGCATGACCTCTATTGAAAAGATGGATGCTGATGGCTCCATTGCCCAGTATGTCAAAAAAGAACAGGGTGCTCTCCGCCGTGAGGTTGAAAAAATGGCTAAGAATATGGGTGGCATTCGCAACATGACTGAACTTCCAGATGCAATGTTTGTCATCGACCTGAAGCGTGAGCATAACGCCGTAGCAGAAGCACGCCGCCTGCGTATTCCTCTGGTTGCAATGGTTGATACAAATTGCGACCCTGATTTAGTGGATTATCCCATCCCTGCTAATGATGACGCAATCCGTTCCATCCGAGTTGTACTGGGTGCTATAGTGCAATCTGTTGGAGAAGCTCGTGCCTCTTTTGATGCACGCTATGCCAAAAAAGGTGATGAGACTACTCCTGCAACCGCAGCCCCGGCTGCTCCGGCAGATAGTTCTGCCTCAAGCGAAACAGTGACTACTGAAGCCCCCGGCATCACCGCCGAAGATGTCGCTGCCTTGGCACAAAGCGTCAAGGAAAACCAGGAGAAATAACCCCCTTGACCCAAATAGAAAGGATTTAGAAGAATATGGCTGAAATTACTGCCGCACTTGTTGGCAAACTCCGTGAAATGACGAATGCAGGACTGATGAACTGCAAGAAGGCCCTGACTGAAGCAGAAGGCGATTTAGAAAAAGCTGTAGATATTCTGCGTAAGAGTGGAGCCGCCAGTGCCGCAAAAAGAGCGTCCAGGGATGCTAACGAAGGTTCGATCGCTCTGGCTATTAAGGATGGTGGGAAATATGCCGTTCTGGTTGAAGTCAATTGTGAAACTCCTCTTGTTCCCAAGAACGAACTTTTCCAGCAATTTTGTGCTCAGATGGCACAGCGTTATTTGGAGAATGAAAATCCTAACGTTGAAACCGAACGTGAAGCAATTGTTGCTAAGATAGGCGAAAACATTAAGGTTGGCCGTGTAGTTCGTTGGACAGCCTCCGAGGGTGGTATTATCAATGGCTATGTGCACCACGATACCCGAAAGGGCGTAATCGTGGAAGTAGGCGTGGAAAATAAGGATACTCTCGCTAATCCGGAGGTAGCCCTCTTAGCTAAAGAGCTCTCCATTCAGTGTGTTGCTTTCCCTCCGCTGTCTACTCGTCGCGAAGAGATCCCCGCCGATGTTGTAGAACGCGAAAAAACAATTGCTCGTGAGCAAATGGCAGGCAAGCCTGAGAAAGTGATTGAAGGCATTGTTAAGGGCAAGCTTAACAAATTCTTTGAAGGAGTTTGTCTTGTAGACCAACTCTTTTACAAGGATCAGAACATAAGCTGCCAAGCTTACGCAGACAGCGTGGGCAAGGGATTAAATGACAAACTGAGCATTCGCCGTTTTTCACGATTGGCTGTGGGCGAAAATTAGAATTCGTTACAACTATAGCTAATAGAACGAGCCCGAAAATTTCAAATTTTCGGGCTTGTTCTATCCTCTGATGAAGTTCGTGGACACTCTGTCTTCATGCTTTGGATAAGGTACGGTCGGTTTAGCCGCATCTATACACTTCAATAGCCAGGCCATATTCCTTCCAAGAGTGCGCATGACTTGCATTCCTTCTAAATCTCTCCTCACTTCCGCCGGAGTCATTCCGTGGACCGAATTCCAATATTGAGAAGGAACTACAGGCATATTGCAAATAGTGAAATATTTATTCAAACGATCGAAAGCCGCGCTCGCGCCTCCCCTGCGGCAACTCACAATTGCTGCTGCCGGTTTAAATGCAAATTTATACCCTTTCATAAAGAACATTCTGTCCAGAAAGGCACATAATGAGCCATTCGGCGCTGCGTAATAGACTGGAGAGCCAACCAAAATCCCATCGGATTTTTGGGCTAAATCTATAGCTTCATTGACCCGATCCTCATTAAATGCACAATAACCTGTCTTAGCACATGCCCCGCAAGCGATACAGGGGCGAATCGCTTGAGTGCCGATGTGAAATTCAGAAGTAGAAATACCTTCCCTGTTTAACACAGAAGCAACTTCCATGAGAGCTGTGTGGGTACATCCCTCTTTATGTGGGCTCCCGTTAATAACTAATACGTTCATATCCATTTTTTCGATTGATTGTTTCACTCTATGTAAGAGCTATTTTTTGTCGTCGTTTTTTAATACGACATAAAACTGTTGATCCACCCGGGAGACAATAACCTTTAAAGGCGACTTTGCAGAAACGACCGGTGCAGGAGCATCCCCAAAGCGAGAAAAGCGATGCAAAACACCACCCGTCCAGTTCAACTCAAGATAGCCATCCTTCCAGATATAAGATAACTCTGGTTCTTCAGATGAATCAGGAGGAAGAACGTGTACCTCAAAAAAATCGCTCGACACCTTTCCTTTTGCATTAGAAACAAGAACCTGGAAACGGACCACACTATTGGGTATAAAAGGCGAGTATTCAAGAATTGATGAGTCGGAGTCAGGTAGAAGTTCTCCGTTGCAAAACCATTTAAAGGCCATTGGCTGGCTGCCTGCAGCATCGGCTCTTAGAATAATTGAATCCCCGACTTTAGCTACTTCATCCGTCTCATAATCTCCCCCCCTTAAGATGCCATAAATCTCAGGAGGCAAATTCCCCCATGCCGTATAGAATTGATTTTTAATTTCGCCTTCAGTCAACGCCCGGTTGAAAACCGTCCACTCATCAACCTCACCATAGAAATTTGAATCTGTTGTTCCGACGTTCTCCCCAGCAGGCTCACCAATCCGGAAATGATCACAGCACTGCAAGGGCAAGTCAGTATATTGGCAGGATACAGATGATAAAGTGCTTTCTCTACCACCGTTCGCCCAAAGTGTCAGATGTGTTGGGGTAATTACTAAGGCTAGATAATTCCACAGGTTGTCTGACATGTTTAAGCCAAGGTCAATCTCTTGACCACCCGGGCTAAGAAAGAAAACTCGGCAACTCTCCGTAATGAATAAGCTGAATTCTCCACTCTCATCTAACGAGGTATGAGAGAATAAGGTTTGCCTGACAGAAGAGCTTTTTATCGGTTTAAACCATCCGGTAAATGACCAGGACATGCTCTGGCTTTCTGAACCGCTCAAAAAAATATCTAAATAGTCCGTATTGTTGGTGAGGCACAGCGCTTGATCAGACGGCTCATGCCCAATATAACGAGGCCCAGAAGAGGAAGGAGTTGCCCCTCCTTCATAAACTCCGGGAAAAACTACTCCGTCCTCGTTTGCACTGTTCTTTGCTAGGTTATGAGGTCGTCCCTCATTCAATCGAAAATATACCAGCGGATTCAGCTTTAGAATCGCTTTTTCGTATGCTTTAGAGTCCGTTTTAAATAGAGTTCGGTCCAAGATTTGCACAGAGCTCAGCACTTTTCCGTAGAGAGCAAACTCATCTATTCCACCAGTCCAGGGGTAAAAATCGTCTCCTCGGCAGCCTAGTCCAAACTTCATCGAATCAGGATTCGGCTTTCCTCCATAAAAAACGGCGGTATTAATTAAAACCCCATTCACAAAAAACTGTGCAACACTCCCATCGTAGGTTCCAGCTAAATGAGTCCACTCGTTTTCAATTGCTTTTCCGCCAGTCAGGATACAGACACCATTGTCTTCACCGCCGATTCTAAATTCCCATATCCCGTTTTGATTCACATATAAAACCCATCCCCTAGGACCTTTTTCGCCAAACGAATAACTCCCGGCAACCGCTCCATAGCCATCAGGTGAAACTTGTTTATTTCCATACATGGCCCAAAGTTCTACGGTAAAATTAGGCCACGGATTCAGTTCATCATCATAATTAGCTTTAGTCCCAACGCCGGCAAACCAAGCCCCCGAATCTCCAGTCACAGCACCTTTGGAAAGCGAACTCCAGCCTGAGGGATAAGGAAGCGTGTTTGTTATTACGACGCTTCCTAAGTTAGTGAGCAGAGCCCCGGATGGAACAGGGTCTTGGAAACGATAATAGACGAGCGGGGTTTGACTTTTTACAACGCGCTCATAGTCGCACTCTCCATAGGCAGGAAACGGTCCGAACCCACCTAAAAAAAGGCCCATAAACAAAGACACAAATACCAGCAGACTAAACCTCGATTTCATTCCTAGGGCCCTTGTATATCAAATTTGTTAAGTAAACAAGCCTATTATCATAATTTCATGAAAACTCCATAGGTTTAGTGGCATGGCTTAGGCACATCGTCCCACCTACAAAAGCATCCCAGCCCGTTTCAGAAAAACCCGTTTTGCGTAAAAGCTCATCCACCCCTTTTTGTGCAGGATAATGCTCCAAAGAGTCTAAAATATAAGAATAAGCTTTAGCGTCTCTACATAGGAGGAGGCCAAAAATGGGAACTACCAATTTGAGGTAGAGGTGGAAGAAGGGCTTCAACACGACGTTGTTGGGTTTTCCAAAGTCCAGAAAGAGGACAACCCCGCCTGGTTTAAGCCACTGGTAAATCCTTTCAATTGCCAAAGGAATGTCTGCTAAATTACGCAAGCCGTAAGCACAAGTGATCAGGTCGAATGATGAGTGAGGAAGTTGAAGAGAATAAACATCAGATTCTTTCCATTCTAAGCCTGAAAGAGATAATTGAGATGCTCTTTTTTTAGCAATTTCCAGCATCTCTGCGCTGAAATCCACACCAAGAACCTTAAATCTCTTTTTCGCCAAAGCGATGGCTATATCGCCCGTTCCTGAACATAAATCTAAAATATGGAAAGGTTGAGGGTTTAAGGACTGTTTTAGAGAACGGTATATTTCTGCCTTAGCAACCAATCTGCGTTTCCAAATGCGGTGAGCTCCCATGCTCTGGATATCATTGATCAGATCGTAATGATGGGCTATCTTTACAAACAGCCGATGGACGCCTTCCGCACGCTCAGCCCCAGATAAGTAGTAAGTGCTTTTCACTACATCAAGAATTTAACTTTTCCCGCTCCCTATAGATTGCTTCCTGTTCTCGAATTACTTTCCTCAAAATTGTTTCCGCATCCCAACCGTTTTGTTGGACAATTGCTGCAATCCTGAAAAGATCGTTTCCGACTTCTTGTTCAGAAATTGATTTTTCGGGAATTTCACTTTCCTCTAACAAACCCGCTTTTAAGGCCTTTTTAAAAACCTTTTGAGCTCTCATTAAAGCGGGCATATGAATGGGATTACCATCCAAGGCCGAATGCCGTTCCATTTTTGTACCGGACTTTTCGTCTTTTTTAATTCTCTCCCATTGTTCATACACCACGTCAATACCTTCAACAGTTGTATTGCCGAAAACGTGTGGGTGTCTTCGAATTAGTTTCTCAGATATACTTTGGACAATATCCTTGAATTCAAACACCCCTCGCTCCTTCGCAAGATGTGCATGAAAAACAATTTGAAGAAGAACATCTCCCAGTTCCTCCAGCATGGCTGCGTCATCCTGAGTTTCGATGGCTTCTATCAGCTCAGCAGATTCCTCCAACAAATCTTTGGCGATGGAAACATGAGTCTGTTGTTGATCCCAAGGGCACCCTCCGGGAGATCGAAGTTTTTCCATCAATTTAAAAAGCTTTTCCATTTAATCAATGTTCTGAATATTGTGATGCTAAAGAATGACCATGTTATTTCTGTGAATCACTTCGCTTTCCGGTATTTCATTGCTGATGAGTTCTCGTGAAGAAACCTCAATAATCCCCCGTGCAAATTCACGGTTGCTTGTGTCGTTAATACTTACAACGTCCCCTTTATCGAAAGCGCCGTGCACAGCTTTGACCCCAGGGAATAGTAGACTTTTCCCCTTTTTTATGAGCGCTGTTTTTGCACCCTCATCAACCACAAGCGAACCCTTGGTGTGGTGGAAAAAAGCAATCCAGCGTTTACGCCCGGGCAACATACTATCATCCGGTTCGAAGAGCGTACCCACCTCTTCTCCTTCCATCAAACTGACAAGCACATCCTTTTTTCTACCATTAGCGATTATCATTGGGATGCCGGAGCGGGTGGCAATTTCACCAGCCAGAATTTTTGTTTTCATCCCGCCCACGGCAGCGTCATTAGAAGTGCCTGATGCCTGAAGTCGCAAAGCATCATCAATTTCATTTACAGTACTTATTATTTCCTGCTCCGGAGTTCCAAAATTTTTCATGAGTCCGTCAACCGTCGTGAGCAAGATTAATAAATCTGAGGGCAGCAACGCAGCTACTAAAGCGCTCAGCCGATCGTTATCTCCGAATTTCAGCTCCTCCACAGAGACGGTATCGTTTTCATTAATGATAGGCACAATACGATGTTCTAGAAGTGATATAAGCGTACTGCGAGCGTTCAAGTTGCGATTATGATCTTCCAAATCGTCGTGGGTCAAAAGAACTTGGGCGATATTAATATCGTAAATGGAAAACAACTTTTCATAGATTGCCATCAATCGAGACTGACCAACGGCGGCGCAAGCTTGCAGTCCTGCTAATGTTTTCGGTTTTTTTTCGAATCCCAACACACCTCGACCGGCCCCTACGGCCCCCGATGAAACGATGATGACTTCTTTCCCTAAAGCCCGTAGATCACTCATCTGTCGAATGAGGTGTGTCATGTGCGGTAGGTCAGGACGCTTTGATAAATTGGTAATAACACTCGTTCCCAACTTGATAACGATACGGGATACTTGACTCAATCGCTTTCGCATACTTATGGATTAAGTTACTATTCTTTTTTAACTTCTCGCTTTAGAATGAGCGTTTCAGCGCGCCGATCCTTGGTTTTTTCAACTGTGAGGGTCCAGTCCCCCAACCTAACAAACTTCCCTGGAGAGGGAAAGCTAGAAAGTAATTGGGTGACAAGTCCTCCCACAGTCGTTACATTTTCAATATTACAAGGCTCGCCTATCATCGACTCAAGCTGGTGTATGGGAAGATGTCCTGCCAACACCCAAACATTCTCACCACGACTTTGTATCATATACTGCTCTTGATCAAACTCATCTTGAATTTGCCCCACAAGCTCTTCCAAGATGTTTTCTTGCGTAACTACGCCTATTGTCCCCCCATACTCATCAACTACCGTAGCAAAATGAGTTTTTGCATCCATTAAGCGGAAAAGAAGTTTTTCCAAACGCGCCGTTCCAGGGACAAAAAGACTTTTTTTAAGTACAGGACCCAATTGGGATGCAAGCTGAATTTTATGGCGCATCGAGTAGAGGTCTTTTATATGAACAACCCCAAGAATACGATCCAAGTCTCCATTTTGACAGAGGGGAAAGCGTGAATACTTTGTTGTTTCGGCTATACTGATGCATTCAGTGATTGTGAATTGGTCGCTTAAGCAAGTGATTTCACGCCGTGGGCTCATCACCTCTCTGGCAATGCGGTGCTTAAGGTCTAACGCGTTCAGCACGATATTTCTTCCCGCTAGAGACTGTCGATTGTCGCTCGAAAGAAGTATTTTAAGTTCCTCTTCAGAGTGTGGGCTTTCAGTTTCGTCGATAGTATGCAGTCCCATTTTCTTTATCAGCCAAATGGAGACTTCATTCAAGAGCCATATAATTGGATATAGGATGGAGTAAAAAAAACGCAGGGGCCGGGCAACAAAAAGGGCACTCTCCAAGGGTTTCAAAATAGCCAACGTTTTGGGTGTACACTCGCCGAGCACGATATGTAAAAAAGTGATTATGGAAAACCCTACCGCAAAAGAGATACTGTGCTTAATAGCTGAGTTCTCTATGCCCAATAAGCCCATCACGGGCTCCAGAATTGCTGCAAAAACAGGCTCGCCTATCCACCCCAATCCTAAACTTGCCAAGGTAATTCCCACTTGGGTCGTGTTCAAAAACGGGTTAATATGCCGAACAATGTATTGGGCTGTTTTTGCTCGTCTGTCTCCAGCATCGGCCTTCAGGTTCAATTGTGTACTCCGGACCTTAACAATGGAGAATTCTGCTGCAACAAAAAATGCGTTCAGAGCTACAAGGAGAAAAACCGCAAGGATTTTAACCAGTATCATTATGTACCAATCCGCACTCAAATCTGAACTCATAGAGGCAGATGCCGATAAATCACCAGTTATGGTAGAGAGAATCATTCTAGAGGTTTAATTTACCAAAGATAGCTCCTAATATATCTTGCAATGTTACTATACCCAACTCTTTCCCCTCATTATCCATAATAATCGCCATTCTTTGTCCGCTTTTTTGCATTTTTGAGAGAGCTTCATGTAAATGAAAATCAGGGGGGAAAAAAAGTGGTGGATTAATAAAGTCAGTTACTCTTTTCACATCATCCACATCCTCCTGGTAGATGACTGTTTTCATTGAAAGAATTCCGACCGTCCGATGTTCTCCGCCGACATAGACTTGGTAAACGGGCAAACGTGTAAAACCAGTTTCTCGAGATGTTTGTATGGCTTGGGCAAGAGTATAGTGAGTAGGAACTCCCTTTATTTGATGCATGGGTATATACATCTCCTTTAATGTCATATCAAAAAAATCCATAACATGCTCGATCATGAAACGCTCTTCTTGGGTAATATCAGGATCAGAGTTCCTCATCAACCGTCTAAGTTCGGCACGATTAGAAAGAATTTGCCCCCCGTAAGACATATTTCTGCGCTTCCAGAACAACAAAGATGCCGCCAGAATAAGACACTTCGCTAGCGGATACAGCAATACATAAGCAATCCGAAAAAAAGGAAGGCCCAACGAGCAGAAAAGCTGAGGTTTCTTCCTGAAAATAGTTTTAGGAATTAAATCACCAACAAAGTAAAGTGCCACTAGGCAAACTAAAATAATAGGGAGGAAGTAAGGTTTAGGGTACCGGTAAAAAGTAACCATCAGAATAAAAACAGAGAAAAAATTGGCTGCAGTCCCTCCAATGAGGTTAACCCAAAGGAACATCTCAGGGTTTTCCAAATAGCGTAAAAGAGTTTGAGCCGATTTATTCCCTATCCGCGCACTACGGTTGAGTTTTAATGGGTTTAAGGCAAGCATTCCTGCCTCCATACCAGAGAAGAGAAAAGCAGCCATCACCGAAAGGGATAATAAAAAGGTTGTTAACGTGGGTGTCAACTCACTCATATAATTTTAGACGCTTGATAACTTCGGGCTCGGGGGCTTGGGTTCTGTTTTGTAATTCTCACTTCCCTAATTTTAGAAAATTCTACAGAAAGAACCGTGAAGGTATAGCCACAGTATGAAACAGATTGATTAACGTGAGGAACAATTTCTAATTGGTTCAGAATAAGCCCTGCCACCGTTTGAATAAAGGCGGGAGCTTTAATTTCAGGACATTCAATGAACAGGTCCTCAAGTAAAAGAGAGCCACTTACTTTCCAGGTAAAGTTCCCCTCTTGTTGGATCATGGGGCCTTGGTCTTCACTCTCGCTGCGAATATTACCCACAACTTCTTCCAAAATATCTTCCATCGTTATGATCCCACTTGATTCTCCAAACTCGTCCAAAACAACGATCAAACCAGGCTCATAGCGCTGGAAGCTTTTCAGGAGTTGAAGAAGATTCATGCTATCCGGGACACAAGGAGGAATATCTAACGCGTCATCGGGCATGTTAGCGAAATCCTGGCTCATCAAAAGTTCCTTAGTATTCAAAATGCCGGTCACGTCATTAGTTTCCTCATTATACATCGGCAAGCGGCGGTGCTTATATTTCCTTGCTGCGGCAATCATCTCAGGCAGCGTCGCGGTCGATGGGATGTATGCAACTTGGGAGCGAAGTTTCATAACATCTTTAGCGGTATGGCAATCTAAAGAAATAATTTGGATAATAAAATTCTTTTCGCTAGAACTCATGGCGCCTTGTTGACAAGCGAGCTCCAATACTTCCGTGTACTCTTCGATGGAGAGCTTCGTCGGAGAGGGACGTTCCTGTGAAAGTTCATCGGTTTGCACAGACTGAAAGCTGGGCCCCTTAGATGAAAAGAAACAAAACAACTTTACCAGGGGCATAAGGGGCCACAACAAGGGAGCCATCCTCAACGACCAGACCTCCGGATGTCGAATAGCAAGTGTTTTCGGGAAAATCTCACATCCTACAATCATTCCCAGGAGAACCAGAAGAATCCAATAAAAGGGATCAAGCTCATTCCGCAGGATCATCCAGAGAGATAGAAAGGCGATTGCAAAATTAGCCAGGGTATTCAGAAATGTGAGAGCCGTCAGGGTTTCCTGCGAAAATTTAAGAAAACGCAAAACGGTAGAAACACGAGTTGAACGAATCTCCCTGAATCTCGCAACAAGGGGTCCATTCAGAGCAAAAAGAGCCGTCTCCGTAAGAGAGCAGGAAAAGCTCACCCCGAACAAAGCAACCAGAATTATCACTCCGATGAGTTCAGTCATAGATGACTCTTTTTTTGTCTATGTTGTGTTACATTCAATGATCGAAAAGCCATACAGGCAGATGACTCGACTGCTAAAAGAGTATCTCAAAAAACCTGATCACTGACAACCATTTGATTGACGGGGACCTTGGAGAAAACGGGACCGCATTGCCTCAAAAATATGCGCACCGAAAAGGGGAAGAGGGAGTAGGAGAAAAAGGTGGTTGCCTCAAAAAGAACGCACTAAAACATATGTATGTCTCTGAATATGAGCATGGAAGCTACAAAAGAGTACGTTGAATTAAAAGCAAAGCGCTACCGTCTTCTCAGGGGTAAAAAGGCTAAGGGCCAAATACTTAACGAAGTTGTTGAGACAACGGGCTATGATCGCAAACATGCCATTCGTCTTTTAGGCTCCTATGCATCTTGCAAACATAAGCCCAAGACAAGGCCCGGACGGCCTCGCAAACTGACACCGGAAGACATTTTCGTCATCAAAGAAAT
>JALNXY010000043.1 GCA_023230105.1 Verrucomicrobiota bacterium | reverse complement strand
CGGCATTCGCTCATCTGCGCCGTGTTGAGCAACCGCGTCAGCCCCTCGCGCGTCGAGGCCGGTGCCTCCAGGTGAAAGCGGGTACGCAGGCCGCCATCCGCCAGAACGCTCGCCGCACCGATGGAACTGACCGTCTCCAGGTGGAGCGAATTGAGCAGAAGAGCCAGATTCGGGAAAAAGGGATTGAGCTTTTTGCCTGCAGCAGCCGTCTCGGTTTCCAGCGTTTCCATGGAGCGCTTGAAGACCTCGTGAAGCGCTTTCACAATGGGAGGCGGCTGAATCCAGAGATGCCCCAGGGTGTTTCTGAAGAGGGCTCGCTCCTGGACCACATAGGCCTGAAGCGATTTGAGCCGCGGTGCCTGATCCGCCTCCGCACGGAGCACTTTTCCGACCACGGATAAATCCCCCAGCGCCAGAATGAGGCTCCGATTTTTCAGACCCATCCAGAGATTCACTCCGCCGGCGGGAAAAGATTGCGAACCCGAAAAGAAGCTTCCCTCGGGCGCACCGAGCTGCTCAATAAAGCGCGTCAGAACCTCCCGCGAAAGTGTGAAACAGGCGAACTCAACCTCTTCCACTTTTTGAACCGGAACTTCCAATCCATCCCGCTTCCAATTCTCCTTCTGTTTTTCCAGGAGTGCGCGAAGCAGCGAAGCATCCCCGCGCGTCTCGGCGATGAGGACACAAGAATCATTGAGGAGAACATCGCTCCGCTCCGAGGCGATCAAGGCCAGCATGAGGGGACCATCCAGGAGCCGCGCGTATTCCCCCAGGTCGGCCCGCAACTCCTTCTCCATGGGCGTCAGAATTTTTCGTTGGAATTTCCCCAGACTGTCTTTCCAGAAGGGTTCGAAATCGGGCGACTCGATCAGGCGTCCCCAGGGCGAGCCGCGGAAAGCCTCAAGCGCTTTATCCACGCCTTCAATCGACAGATAGGCATAGGTATCGGCAGGCAAATTCTCGGGTTTGAACTCGGCTCGCGATATCCCGATAAATCCCCCGCAGAGAATAAATACACAACAAATGATCCATGCCGCCGTTCTTCCCGGCAGACACCCTCCAATTAACCTCTTCACTTTCAATACGCTTTTAAGCTCCCCTCTCACGCCAATCAGTGTAGCATATTTCCGGCCGCCGACTGAACTGGAAAAACCGTGTTTCGACACCCAGCTCTTCACCGGCTATTTACGAAACCACAGGCGGAGAAGGTATCAGGCTGCGTCTTATCTTCCTTGATCCTTTCGGTTGAACCGTTTCCATTTTGGAAAGAGTTGCTTTTTCGTGAGGCGCTTTCCTGATTCTTGTTGAACTACCGAAAATTCCTCGGTAGTTGACTGCTCGGTCAGTTCTTTGTCGGACATAGATGATTCTTTTTTTAGCAGTTAAAATTTCCCTTTACAAACGGGAGAATGATTCTATTCTGAAACACGGTAACGCGTTCTCTAAATGATAGAAACACAATAAGAAAAATGATGAAGCCGGAAAATAGATCCTATTCAAGCATCATGTCGCGCTTCATTATGTTGTTCACCCTTCTGGCATCGCTTCTGGTTTTGCCGAACTCAGGCTGCAATTGGAAAGGCATTGGTGATACATTCCAGATAGGCAAATTGAAATACGAGGTTATAACACAAGACCGTGCTTCCAAAACAGGGACAGTTTCCGTTGGAGCGGCTTCCATATTTAAAATATCCGGTGATATCGAAATTCCGGCCTCGGTCACTGACAGGGGAATCATCTATTCGGTGAACTTTATTCGAAATGGAGCATTCGCTGCATGTGACCGCCTGACAGGCATTGTAATCCCCGACAGTGTCACTTCTGCAAAAGAATTTGCATTCATGGGATGCAACGGTCTAACAAACATCATCATCCCAGACAGTGTCACTTCGATTGGAGAATATGCATTCTATGATTGCAGCAATCTGGAAAATATAGAAATCCCAGACAGTGTTACAAAAATTGGATTTCAGGCGTTCGAGGAATGTAATAAATTGCCACCCATTCTCTTCAGCAAGGGGAAAAAGGTGTTGGCTCACTATTCTCCCTCGAATAGGGAAACTTCCTATACCATTCCGAATACAGTTACTTTTATTACCAACGGTGCATTTGAAAAATGTAGCACTCTGACAAACATCGTTATCCCTGACAGTGTCACTTCTATTGGTGATTACGCATTCTTCGACTGCAGCAGTCTGACAAACATAATAATCCCAAACAGTGTCACTTCTATCGGTCCTGGCGCATTCTATGACTGCAGCAGTCTGACCAACATCACAATTCCCGATAGTGTTACTTCTATTGGGGAAGAGGCATTCTCCGAATGCAGCGCTCTGGAAAACGTGACTATAGGCAAAGGTGTCACTGTGATTGGAGATGGAGCATTCTACGGATGTGTTAAGCTGACAGGCATCGTTATCCCGGACAGCGCCACTTCTATCGGCTCCGGGGCATTCGCCGGATGCAGCAGTCTGGAGAGCGTGACCATGGGCAAGAATGTCACTGCGATTGGAAGTAGAGCATTTGCCGAGTGCGTTAAGCTGGTAAGCATTATCATTCCGGACAGTGTTAATGAAATTGAAGTATTGGCATTCGCCGGATGCAGTAGTCTGGAAAACGCGACCATAGGTAAGAGTGTCACTTCCATTGCTCTTGGGGTATTCTCCGAATGCAGCAGTCTGACAAACATAATAATCCCAAACAATGTCACTTCTATTGGGGAGGGGGCATTCCTAAAATGCAGCAGTCTGACCAGCATCACAATTCCCGATAGTGTTACTTCCATTGGTTATGTGGCATTCGATTTATGCAGCAAGCTGACGGCTGTCTATTTCAAAGGAAACGCACCGAAATTACCGGGAGGAAGTGCTTTTTCTGATCCATCTGTTATTTACTACAAGCCCGGCACCACGGGGTGGACAAATCCCTGGGATGGCAGACCGACAAAAGAATGGGTAGAGTAATCTTCTGAGATCACAGAGTTCCCGAAGAGCCGAAGGCGTAACCATGTTTTCGGTTCTTTTTTGCCCCACGAATGAAGAAGGAACACCGGAACCACCCAATCCAAAACATCCGTGTCCGTCCGTGGTTTTTTTGATTGCCACGGTTCTTCGGATTTTATAGCGAATTCGGCTTGATTATTTTATTAACATGCAATATGTTCCCATTGCAGTTTTAACAAAAGTATTTCTCCCCGTTGAAAAGGCGAAAAACCGGTCGTTCTCTGCCCGCAGGGGTATGCGGAGTACGTAGAGGATGGCTGAAGAATAAACGATCTCGAAAAAGAGCATACTACTATGCAAAAGACTTTTTTCCGACGTTCACTGAACGTTATCAAACCCGGTTTCTTCGCCGGCATAGCCTTGGCATTATTGCTGAGCGCGTCTCAATCACACGCAGCCAGTGGAGATACCTTCACCAAGGGCGTTTTAAAATACTACGTTCGTACCGAGAACCCCGTTTCCAAGACGGGAACGGTTATCGTCAGTTGGAATTCGGCAGAGCCTCTTGTGGGAGAAATCACCATCCCCTCGATCGTGAGCTCTGGTGAAGTGACTTACTCCGTTACTGAAATTAATATGTGGGCCTTTATCAATTGCACAAATCTGACAAAAGTCATCATTCCTCAGAGTGTAAACAACATTGGGGTATGGGCCTTCCGGAATTGCACGGCTCTGGAAAGCGTCACGATTCCGGGCAGCGTGATCGATATCGGCTCCCTGGCATTTGGCGACTGCTCAAGTCTGGAATATTTAGATATCAGTGAAGGTGTGACCCATATTAGCGACGAGGCGTTTCGCGGTTGTAAGAGTCTCCCAAGCGTCACGATTCCGGACAGCGTCACCGATATTGGCTATGGCGCATTCGCAGAATGCTCCGGTATTACGAATCTGGTCCTGGGTAACAGCCTCACCAGTATCGGGCAATCGGCATTTTCGAACTGCACCAACCTGACGGGTGTCACGATCCCGGATAGTGTCGTCAATCTCGGCGATTCTGTATTTAGTAGTTGCCCGGCCCTGACGAATCTGGAGATCGGAAAGAACGTCAACCGCATTGGAAATCGGGCCCTTTTAAACTGCGGCAGTTTGACAAGCGTTACGATTCCCGAGAGTGTGACCTTTATTGGGGAATGGGCCTTTCTCAACTGCACCAACCTGACAAGCGTCACGATTCAGAATAGCGTCACCGGCATCGGGCTGGAAGCATTCAAAAATTGTACAAGCCTGGTCGATCTGGATCTCGGCGATGGCGTGACAGGTATTGGACCGAGTGCGTTTAGCGGTTGTACGAGCATGACAGACGTCACGATCCCCGACAGTGTTACCAACATTGATAATTCGGCGTTTTCTTTCTGCGCCAATTTGACAAACCTGGAAATCGGCAACAGCGTAACCAATATCGGCGCGTTGGCCTTCTATCTTTGTCCAAAGCTAAATGACGTCACCCTTCCGGATAGCGTTGTCAGTATTGGTAATTCCGCATTCGATAACTGTTATGATGTAGCGAGCCTAAAGATCGGCAACGGCGTCACCAATATTGGCGACTACGCATTTCGGAGCTGCACCAACCTGGCAACTCTCTCCTTCGGCACGAATGTGACCCACATCGGTCATAATGCATTCAATGCCTGTCAAAGCCTCACGAGCGTAACTCTTCCCGATAGCGTTGTCAGTCTGGGAGACTCCGCATTCATTAATTGCACCGCTTTGACGACTCTGGAAATCGGTGATGGCATTACCAATATCGACAAGAGTTCATTTCGGGGATGCTCCGCTTTGACGAGTCTGTTGATTGGCGATAGCGTCGCCCAAATCGACGACTACGCATTCCAGAGCTGCACCAGTTTGACAAATCTGGTCTTCGGAAAAAACGTCGGCCGTATTGGCTCGGGTGCCTTTACCTCTTGCGCGGGATTGACCGATATCGTGATTCCCGGAAGTGTAACCAATATCGCCGGAACAGCGTTCTATTACTGTACCAATTTGACGAATCTGGAGCTCGGTAACAGTGTAACCGATATCGGCGCGCAGGCCTTCCGCGATTGTGCAAGACTGACAAGTGTCACGATCCCGGATAGTGTCACAAGTATCGGCAACAATGCATTCCAGAGCTGCACCGGTTTGACAAATCTGGTCCTGGGCAGCGGCCTCATCCGCATCGGTTCAAGCGCCTTCATCTCCTGCAATAACCTGGGCGCCGTCACAATCCCGGACAGTGTCACCCGTATTGAGGACGAACTGTTTTCGGGCTGCACCCGTCTGGCGGATGTGCAGTTAGGCAGCGGGATAACCTCTATCGGCGCATACGCATTTGCGAGTTGCAAGAGTCTGACCGGTATTGTAATCCCCGAAGGTGTGACCGTTATCGGCAACTTTGCGTTTGGCAATTGTAATAACCTGGCAAACATCACGATTCCCGAGAACGTGACCACTATCGGTGCCAGGGCTTTTAATTCCTGCACGAGCCTGACAAGCGTCACGATTCCCGAAGGTGTAGCCGACATCGGCAACTCCACATTCCAGGGATGCACGAGCATGACAAACGTCACGATTCCCGAGAGCGTGACGGCTATTGGCGATTATGCATTCCAAGGATGCCCCCAGCTGACAGGCATCACGCTTCCTGCGGGACTGACCACTATTGGCGGAGCCGCGTTTTCGGATTGTTCAAGCCTTACTGATATCGTCATTCCGGGGGGGGTAGCCGATATTGGAAGCTATGCATTCCAGAGCTGCACGAGCCTGACAAATGTGGTAATCGGCAACGGCGTCACGAGCATCGGCGGGAAGGCCTTCTATACCTGCACCCAACTCAAAAGCGTCACGATCCCGGCCAGCGTAACCTCTATCGAAAACTCCGCTTTCAGTGGCTCTCCCCTGAGCGAAGTGTACTTCGAGGGTGATGCTCCGGAAGTGGGATACTCAGTTTTCAGCAGCAACCCGCTCCTCTACTACATCCAGGGTAAAGAGGGCTGGACGACTCCCACTTGGAATGGATACCGCACGGCGACCTGGCCGCCGCTCCTGACCTATGAGCACAAAGACGGCATGCTCCTCCTGACCTACAGCGGGGGCATCCTCCAGGAAAGCTCCGACCTCATCCAGTGGAGCGTCGTTGACGTGACTCAGGAAGGGGAATACGAACTGGAGCTCCCCGCGGCAGGTAGTAAATACTATCGCGTGGCTCAATAGAGCTTTGAATCAAACCGGACGCGGCCCCTTTCCCGGGGTCGTGTCCGGTAAAATCGACTGGACAGGCAAGGTTCTGCGGGCTAGGCTCTGGGGCAGGCATCGGAACACGAGAAAACGAGATGAGCAATAAGCCAAAACCCTCCGCAAAAAACAAGCCGCACCGATCAGAGAACAGCCTCTTCGGGCTCGAACTGCCCCGGAAATACAGACCCTACCTCTTTATCCTGATTATTCTCCTGGCGCTGGCGGGCACCTGGCTTGCGAGCCAACAGAAGATGAGATCGCTCCAGAAGAAATTCTCAAGCGGCCCGTCCCTACCGGCTCAGGCGGCTCAGAACTCTGCCGGCAGTCCCGAAACTCCGGCCCCTGCATCGGCAGTTTCCCCGGAAGATTCACCGCTGGAATCCAACGTTTTTGAGCCGGGTTCAGCCGGCTATTATCTCAATGAAGCGATCCTTTTCTTTCACCGGAAAGACTTCGCCCGGGCGCTGGAAAACCTCATGATCGCTCAGAAAAAGGATCCTCAAGATGAGGCCGTTTATTTTAACCTGGGCGCCACGCTGGCTCAGCTGGGCAGTATCCCCGAGGCCGAAGAAGCCTATCTGCGGGCGCTGGAGATTCGCCCCCGTTATGCCGAAGCCCACAACAATCTGGGTCGGATTTTCCTCAATAGAAACGAACTCGAAAATGCCGAGGCCCATTTCACTAAAGCCATTGAGGCCGCTCCCCGCAACGCTCCGGCCCATAACAATCTGGGGATTGTTTTGGTGAGGCTGAAGCAATCGGCCCGTGCGGAAACCGAATTTCTCAGTGCCGTGGAGATCGACCCCGATTACACCGAAGCGCACGTAAACCTGGGTTACCTCTACCTGACCACGCAGAATCCGGAAGACTCCGAGCGCCTCACTAAAGCGCAGGAAAGCTTCCGGAATGCGTTGCGGGTCAGCCCGGGTTTCGAGCCGGCCTTGAAGGGGCTCGAAGCTCTGGACCGCGCTCAGGCGCCGGAATTCATTTCCCGGCCGCCGGAGTAATCACTTGCCGGCCGCCTCTTCGCTTTTCTGCGGCACCGCAAAGCGCTTGATGATCGGGAAATCTCCCACCAGCTCGAACGTATACTCTTCTTTCGTACCGGGGCGGCGCAGTTTCACCTTCTCGACTCCCTTGACGTTATAGGGATTGCTGGCGATTACGAGCAGCGTTTTTCCGTCGGTGGAGAGTTTGACGCGGGCCAGCGGCTCCTTGTAAAAATTGACGTAGCTCGGGTAACGCTCGTCGCCCACGCGCCAGACGTCGTGATTAGCGCTCTTAATCTCGGGCATTTCCCAGGGTGTCGCCGCCTCGATGATATCCTTATTCTGAGAGGCCTGCCACATTCCCAGCACGTGGTAATTGTAAAAGCCGAAATATTTCAGGTAATAATTGACGCTGACATCTTCCCCATGAATCTGGCGCTTCTTCATCGCTTCACCTGCGGTCCAATCAGAGTAGTCTTCGAGCTCTTCCGAATACCGGGTGCCGATTTCCCAGCATTGAAGTCCATCCATGACGCAATGGCCGAAGAGCGAAAGCGCATAAACGCTGGATGCAGGCACCTGCGGCTTGAGATTC
>JALNXY010000009.1 GCA_023230105.1 Verrucomicrobiota bacterium | reverse complement strand
CCCTAGGGGGCAACCACCCTTATCTACTCTTCTCTATACCAATAACTTCTAGCTTATCAAATGAAGCAAATCTAAATTCCACTTTTGATGTATACACCTGTCCACTTTTGATATATACACGACAGGAAAAATTTTTACTGTTCAATAATAATTACTAACTGACAAGCAAAACACGAATCAGGCATGGAAAAAAAGCATTTGCGCATTGCCTCAAAATATGCGCCCGCGAGAATAGAAGTTGTTGGCTGGACAACGGTTTGCGGAGCGAGTATCCTCTTTCCCGTGAAAATGAGCCCGTTGGATAATTTCCTTCGTGGGCTGCAGAGTTGAGTCCCCCATACCGAGGCCCGAAAAATGAGTGAACCCAAAGAGAATGCCGCCCCGCCGGCTGCTGCAAAACCTTCCAAAGGGAAGGTCTTTCTTTATCGTACCGTCAGTACGCTTCTTCTTTGGGCGGTGGTGCTTTCTCCGGCTCTGCTCTACGGCAAGCAGCTGGGGGATTATTTTTTCGTCATAATCCTGATGCTCCTTTCGGTGTTGGGGCTTCTGGAGTTTTATAAGCTGGCCTCCTCCAAGGGGCATCTCTGCTTCCGCTGGATGGGTGTTTTTTATGGCCTCGTCCTTCTGGGGAGCACTTACTACTATCTGACCGCTTATTGGGGAAAAAACGCAGCCCATTCGCGAGCCAATGATTTTGAGACAGCTTTCCTGGTTCTCTTCCTTCTGGGACTCTGTGTGCGCCAGCTCTTTGCAAAGAATAACCCACAGGGGATCTTCTCGGTGGCGCTCACCTTTCTGGGCCTGATGTACGTCCCCTGGCTCCTCAATTTTGTCCAGAAAATCTATTTTTTCACCGGCGTCTCTGGGATCCTCTATGTCTTTTACTTCATCCTCGTGACCAAGTTCAGCGATATGGGGGCCTATCTGGTCGGCTCCCTCATCGGCAAACACAAGGTCATCCCGCGCATCAGTCCCGGTAAAACCTGGGAGGGCCTGGGCGGTGCCGTTCTTTTTTCGCTGGCAGGGAGCGTCTGTTTCTTCTATTTTTCCGCAGGGCACATGCACGGCATGACGCTGCAGCATGCTCTTATCTTGGGTGTCATCCTGAGCGGCACGGCCGTCGTCGGGGACCTCATTGAGTCGCTTTTTAAACGGGAGGCCGGGTTCAAGGATTCAGGCGCTTTCTTACCGGGTATCGGCGGAATGCTCGATCTCCTGGATAGTATTTTATTTAATGCTCCGATCATGTATCTCTACCTGAGGCACGTGATCATGTGAAGGAGCCAGACCCGAAAAGTTTTTTGAGAATATAAATGAAGAAGGTTGTTTTATTAGGGAGTACCGGTTCCATCGGCACGAGTACGGTCAAAGTCGTCCAGGATTTATCCGATCGCCTTGAGCTGGTGGGTCTGGGCGCCGGCGGCAATGTGGAGCTCCTCTCTGAGCAGATTCGCACCCTTAAACCGCTGGCTGCCAGTATCGGATCCGAAAAAAATGCCGCCCGTCTCCGCGGCGAGTTCGGCAAAAGCACCCAAATTTATTCGGGTGAAGAGGGCCTGATCAAGCTGGCAACGATGCCCGAAGCCGATATTGTCCTGATCTCCATAGTGGGAACGGCCGGTCTCAAGCCTGCCCTGGCCGCGATCCGTGCGGGCAAGGATATCGCTCTGGCCAGCAAGGAAGTCCTTGTAGTCGCAGGCGAAATCGTCATGAACCTGGCCCGTGAGTGCGGCGTAAATGTCCTCACGGTCGATAGCGAGCATTCCGCCATTTTCCAGTGTCTGGAAGGGAGCAAACCCGAATCGGTCCGCCGCCTTATTCTGACCGCCTCAGGTGGTCCTTTCCGCAATACGCCCCGGGAGCAATTTCCCTCCATTACTCTGGATAAAGCGCTCAAACACCCCAGCTGGGTCATGGGCCGCAAGATTACCCTGGATTCTGCCACCCTCTTCAATAAAGGTCTGGAGATGATCGAAGCCCGCTGGCTTTTCAATATGGGCATGGAGAAGGTCTCCGTCGTGGTTCATCCGCAGAGCATTGTTCATTCCATGGTGGAGTTCGTGGATGGCTCGGTTCTGGCTCAGATGAGCACGCCCGATATGTGCCTGCCGATTCAATACGCTCTGACCTGGCCGGAACGGGTGCCCAGCCAACGGGTCAAAACTCATTTCTCCTCAATCGGTACTCTGACCTTTGAGGAAGCCGATGAAGAGCGCTTCCCTGCCTTGCGCCTGGCACGCCTGGCCGGTCTGGAAGGCGGTACACTGCCGGCCGTCCTCAACGCTGCCAACGAAGTCGCCGTACAGGCATTTATTGATGGCAAGATACGCTTTGACCAGATCGCGACCCTCGTCGAAAAAGTGATGCTGGCCCATACCCGGATTGATCGTCCCACACTGGAGGCTCTTCTGGAGGCTGACCTCTGGGCCCGCAAGAGCGCCGGCTTAGTCACCGAAACCCTGAGCAAGAGCAAATCCGCCCTCTAAAATAGAATGGCAAAACCCAAACAGATTGAACTCAGCGATGGGACCGTGATTCCCATCCTCTACGAGGATCGCAACGTGCTGGCGCTGGATAAGCCCAGCGGCTGGATGCTCGCTCCCAATACCTGGATTCATACCTCCCGCAATCTCCAGCTCGCCTTGGAATCCTCCATGATAGGCGGAGATTTCTGGGCAAAATCGCGCAATCTCAAGTTTATCCGCTATATTCACCGCCTGGACGCGGATGCCTCCGGGATTCTCCTCATGGCCCGCAATCCGGCGGTCCTCTCTGTCCTGAGCAATCTTTTCGAGGAGCGCGTGGTTGAAAAGCATTATTACGCCGTCATAGAAGGGGTCCCCTCGCAAAAAGAATGGGAGTGCTCCCTGCCGCTGGCTGAGAAAATTCCGGCCAAAAAAAGTGCACCGGGTAGGGGAGGTCTTAAAGCTTTTGAAGAAGGCAAAGTGCGCTCATTTGTCGATGAACGCGAGGGCAAAGATGCAGTCACTTTTTTCCGCCTCCTGGCCGATAACGGCAAACGGGCTCTGGTTGAAGCAATCCCTCATACAGGCAGAACTCATCAGATTCGTGTCCACCTCCAGGCGTCGGCCTTCCCGATCGTGGGCGATAGCCTCTATGGGAAAAAGGGTGCCACCCTTGCGCTCAGAGCCACCTTTCTGAGCTACGAAGATCCTTTCCAGAAAAAGAGAATCAAAATTCAAGCTCCGACCGCGCGCTTCCTCCGCACCTATGGCTTCCCGGATTACGGGAAACCTCCTGCTCCTACGGGGGAAACACAACCTAAACCTTTCCCTCCCGTGCCCGACCAACCCTCTTAGCGGGATTGGTCCAGCTGAGCCCGATATTTTCGGCACTGGGCCGCGATGTCGTCTGCCTGGAGAATATCCGATACCACACAGATTCTCCTGGCCCCGGCTTCCATGAGCTCGGGCAGGTTCCAGAGTTTTACTCCTCCGATGGCAAACCAGGGCAGATGCAAATGAGCGGCTGCCCAGCGCACATATTCCAGGGTCACCGGGCGCGCTTGAAGCTTGGTCCCGGTCGCATAAACCGGACCCACCCCCAGATAGGCCGCTCCGGCCGCCTCGGCATTGAGGGCCTGCACGGGCGCATGGCTGCTGAGCCCTACCCGGAAAGACACATCTTTAAAAGTGGGTTTCAATGCCTCTGAAACTTCTCTTACATCCCGATAACCGCCCTCGAAAAAATCTTCCTGTCCCAGATGGACATATTGAGCCCCCACAGCCGCAGCCACTTGCGGGTGGTCATTAATCACCAGCGGGATGGAGGCAGCCTGAGTAATCTTCACCACGGATTGAGCCGCCTTGAGGACCTCCTCCGGGGACGCGTTTTTCATCCGCAGCTGAATGATGTCCGAGCCGCCCTCAATCAATGCCCGGGCAACGTCTCCGGGCTCTCGTCCGTTCAGATACGCCCCGTCAATAAAAGTGTAAAGCCGGCAATCTTCAATTTTTCTCATTTTACTCCTCGATATTTTCTATTGTTTACCCGTTGGCCTTGAGAGCAAAGAGCCAGCTGCCCAGGCAATATCCGCCCCAGAGAACCAGGGTGCAAAGGATCGGCGTGCCCACGATATTGATCAACGCATAGCCATATTGGTGCACTTTGACCAGCGAAACCGTTTGGAGACCGAGCGCCGACAGGGTGGAGTATCCGCCGCAGAAACCGGCCATCAGAAGGAATCGGCCTTCATCGCTCATCCAGCCGTCGCGGGTAAAGGCCAGTGCCGCGAAAAAACCCATCAGAAAGCAGCTGGTGATATTGACTGCCAGTGTCCCCAGCGGAAAGGAGGTGGTGAAATGCTTCCCAAACCACGCATCCACGCCATAACGCAATGCGCTGCCCGTGGCTCCCCCCAGGGAGACGTATAAGTAAGGAACAATCGTCTTAGTCATGAAAAATCTTATTTTCACTCTGAGTCTGAAGCCGCCTCTTTAGAGGGTGCAGCACCCCCGGAATTCGAGTTGCTGAAGAGGCTGATATCTTTCCCGCGCATCCAGACATAGCGGAACATCAAAGCACGAAGAACGGCAGTGACCGGGATGGCCAGAATGGCCCCCAGAATCCCTCCCATGAGTGTGGCACCGGTCAGAACGGCCACGATAATAATTGCCGGGTGCATCCCCACTCGGTCCCCGATAATCTTGGGGAAAACGATATACCCATCAAATAGATGCACGGCCACATAAACGGTGACCACCAGGAGCGGCTCGGTCCAGGTCCCGAATTGAGCCAGAGCCAGAAGGACCGCCGGAATAATACTCAGAGCGATCCCCAGGTAAGGGATGATGCTGAAAATACCTGCCACAGCGCCGATCAGGAAGGCATATTTCATCCCGATAAAGAGGAACCCGATCGTCAGGAGAGTTCCCTCACAAAGCGCAACCAATACTTGCCCGCGGAAGAAAACCACCATCGATTCGCTCACCGTATTCAGGAACCAGATCGCCTCTTCCTTGGCTTTGGATTCCCAGAGCGGAATGTAATTTTTCCAGCGCAGAGTGATCGCCTCGCGTTCCACCAGGAAGTAATACGTATAGACGGGGACGAGCAGAATGCCGACGACGAAGCTTCCCAGAGAGAGAATCCGGCTCAGGTGATCCAGTACCCAGCCGCTTGCAAAGGCGAAAACATTATTGCTCCATTGCTGGAGCGAATCACTGACTCCCTGATCCCAAGCGATCTTGACCCGGTCTCCCCAGCCCGAGGCGGCCAGGTTTCTATTAAGATGCTGGATTTGCGTCTCCCAGTATTGTTGAAGCTTGGATAGATGGAGCGGCAGATTCTTGATGAAGTCATTGATTTCCACCACCAGAAAGGGGACGATCCACGCAAGAACCAGGGCCAGTATGGAGCCGATAACCAGAAGAACCAGAAGAACTCCCCAGCGTCTCGGAATTTTCCTCTCCTCCAGAATGACCACCAGCGGGTCCAGAAGGCAGGCGATGATGCCTCCGGCGGCCAGCGGAATCAGGACGGCTGAGAGCTTGCTCGCCAGCCAGGCTCCTCCCCAAATCATGAAGAGGGTCATTGCAACCAATACACCAATCGCCAAGGCGGTCAAACTATGCCATAACCATCGGGCTTGCTGTTCTGTCGGCTTTGGAAAATCCATCCTGTTCCCATCCCGTTTGCCTCTGCCTGCTCTAATTATTTTTTCCGTAACAGGCGATGTAAAGAGACTCCCGTACAAAAATGAGTCTCCGAAAACGCCCTCGAATTGTCAACCCAAAATCCTCCCCTTCGAAATTCCCCAGGTGATGCCGATATTCAGCCCTTTCGTCTTATCCCACACATTTTATTTCCAATTCCGGTATTTCCCTTTCTTATCGAAAATAAAAAACAGCTTGCCAGAAATCAGTTTATATCCCAGACTCTGCATAATGTGTGTGTTCCTTTGAGCAGCACGGCTTATTATGAAATCGTACTTTAAACATCTTGTCCTGGCAGGCGTGGCAGTCTGTTCTGCCTCGCTTTATGCCAACGATGCGCCTCCCATGATTTTTCAGTTGAAGAACGGTGACCGGATTACCGCCGTCCCCCAGACTCAAACTGAAACCAATGTGGTGGCTCTGACCGCGTTCGGGAGCACGATTACCCTGCCGCTGGATCAGATCGTCAGCCGCACGCCTCTTCCTCTTCAGACGGAAGCGGCCCCTGCGGTAGAAACACCTGCTCCGGCCCCGGCGCCAGCACCTGAAGCCGCTCCGGAAGCAGCCGCTGATGCGGCAAAAGCGGTTGAGGAGAAAACCGAGCCCGTCACGTTTGTCGGAAAATTCTTCTCGAATTTCGCCGGAGAAGTCCAGGTCGGTATGGATGCCGGCTATGGAGCGAGCGATTACATGAATTATTATGGCCGCGTCAAAGCCTCTCACGGTTTTGAGCGCTGGAAGAGCATGTGGGACGGCAAGCTTACCTACGGCAAAAACAAGGGTGAGCTCTCAGCCGATAAGCTCGATACCTCCTATCGCCTCGAGTATGACGCCATTCCCAAGAAGCTCTTCGTTTATGGGGAGCCGACTGGCGGCTACGATAATATCCGCGAAATCGATTACTACTACACCATCGGCGGCGGTTTGGGTTACCACATCCTCAAGAAAGACAATATGGCATTGGATGCCTCTGCGGGTGCCTCCTTCCAGAGCTATCATTACGCCATGGAGGATGCACGGAACGATATGTATATCGACTTTGGCGAAAACTACACCTGGGAAATCGTCAAGGACTTGAACTTTGTCCAGAAGCTTACCTTCAGCCCCCAAGCTGAGGATTGGAGCGTCTTCCGTATGGTCTTCGAAGCCGGAGTCTCCTGGGCTTTCTACAAGAACATGACCTTTAACTTCACCCTGATCGATAAGTACGATTCACATCCGGCCAAGGATATTGACAAGAATGACTTGCAGCTGGTTTCCTCAATCGGTTTGAAGTTCTAGGAAGAGCCCGGACCCCTCTTGAGGTCCTGCATTTTTCTGAGTCGTAATTGACCACAGGCGGCGTTCATATCGCCGCCTTTTTCCTGCCTGAGTGTCGCCGAAATCCCCAGGTTCAGGAGTTCACGGTAGAATCCTTGGATCACATCCTGCCCGGGCCGCTTGAAGTCGCATCCCTCCACCCGGTTGTACGGGATCAGGTTCACATGCGCCCGGAAGCGGTTGGCGATGGCTGCCAGTGCATGGCATTGCTCAGGCGTATCGTTCAGGCGGTCAATCAGGATATATTCAAAAGAGATCATCCGTCCCTTGGCTCGCTGGTATTCCGCGCAGGCCGCCAGCAGCGCATCCAGCGGATACTTGCGGTTGATGGGCATGATGCGGCTGCGGACCGAGTCGCTCGCTCCGTGAAGAGAAATCGCCAGGCGGTATTGCTCGGGCTCAGCTGCCAGGCGGAGAATTTCGGGTACCAGTCCGCTGGTGCTGATGGTGATTTTGCGTGCACCCACGCCGCCTCCCCAGGGTGCATTGAGGAGAGCCAGCGCCCGGAGAAGCTCTTCATAATTGGATAGGGGTTCCCCCATTCCCATCACGACGATATTGCTGATGAGCCGCTCAGGGGCCGTGCGGGTAGGGGAGAGCGACCGGTTCCAGCGCTCAATCCCGAGGAATTGCTCCACCATCTCGGCCGCAGTCAAATTGCGCACAAACCCGGAGCGGCCGCTGGCGCAGAATTTGCAGCCATAGGCACAGCCGACCTGGGTCGAGAGGCAGAGCGTTTTGCGCCCGGGTCCATCCTCGGCTGATTCGGAGGGTGCTTCGATCAATACGCTTTCCACCAGGTGCTCATCTTCAAGCTTCCAGAGGAACTTCCGGGTTTCGTCGCCCGGGTCGCACTGTTGCAGAAGCGGTGGAATATAAAAAGAGAAGTTGTCTTTGAGCTTTTGGCGAAGGGCCTTGGATAAATTCGTGCACTCATCGAAGTTTCCCGCATGTTTCCGGTAAATCCAATCCAGCAGCTGACCGGCCCTCCAGCGCGCTTCACCCCACTTCAGGAACTCGTCCTGGAGACTTTCCAATGTTTGAGAGAGTATATGGTTTTTCATTTTTGAGAAACGTCGCTTCTTTTCTTGTCTTCTGCCTGCGCCTAAGAACCCCGAACCCCGCCGCAATTCTTTCCAAAAAGAGAAGAACCCCCCAGTCGGCAAACCGGCTGAGGGGCCAAAGAATTATCAGCGATTAACGATAATATTTTTCCACATATTCCCTCACCATCCGGGTCGTGTTGAACCGTCCCGGCAGTGTGGCGAAATTGTGGCGAATCCGGTTAATCCAAAGCTTGGGAAGACCGTTGGGACCGCGGTCAAAGAATTCCGGCACGACCTCTTCGGTCAGCACCCGGAAGAGATTGGCGCTATCCACGCGGTCCTGCTCTTCCACGTTATCGGGGTTGCTGTCGGGCCCGATCGCGAAACCGTTGGTGCCGTCATAGCCCTCTCTCCACCATCCATCCATGATGCTCATGTTGAGGCAGCCGTTGACACTGGTCTTCTGACCGCTGGTACCGGAGGCTTCCAGAGGCCGCCTCGGGTTATTGAGCCAGATATCGCATCCGGAAACCATCTGTCGAGCAATATGGACATCGTAATTCTCCAGGAAGACCAGACGGCCTGCCAGATCGGAGTGTTTGCTCTGATGGATAATGTTCTGAATGTACTTCTTGCCTTCGTCATCGCGCGGATGGGCCTTGCCGGCAAAGATAAACTGAACCGGACGCGAGGAATTCCGCACCAGCTTCACGATCTCGTCAAAGCGATCGAGGATCAGCACTGCGCGCTTATAAGTTGCGAACCGACGCGCGAAACCAATCGTCAGCGCATTCGGGTCGAGCAGACTGTCCAGTTCGATAAACGTACTCCGGTTTACTCCGTTCTGAGCCAGGAGACGGCGGCGCGCGAACTCGATCAGCTCGCGGCGAAGCTTGTAGCGCAGGGTCCATATCTCCGCGTCGGAAACGAAATCCTCATCCAGAAATTGCTTCCAGGTTTCGGGCTCATTGATCAGCTCCTGCCAGTTATCCCCCAGTTTATTGTGATAAAAGCGGCATACAACATCTTTCATCCAGCCCATCAGGTGTACTCCGTTAGTGATATGGCCAATGGGTACCTCCTCTTCCTTCTTGCCCGGATAGAGTTTCTGCCACATCTTCCGGCTGACTTGCCCGTGAAGCTCGCTCACACCGTTGGCATTGCGGCTTCCTTTCAGGGCCAGCACCGTCATGCAGAAGAGTTCATCCTTATCCTCGGGATGCACTTTGCCCAGCTCCATGATTTTTGCGAATGGTACTTTCAGGCTCGTGACATAATCGCCCAGGGCATATTTCATCAGCGATTCGTTAAAGCGGTCGTGACCGGCCTCAACCGGCGTATGCGTCGTAAAGGTCGAGTGCGCGATGGCATAATTCAAACCTTCCTCGTATTTCTTGCCCATCGCGATCTGCTCCCGGATCAGCTCCAGGACCAGAAAAGCCGAGTGACCTTCGTTCATGTGGAAAATCGAGGGCTCGATTCCCAACATCCGCAAGAGCCTCACGCCGCCGATACCCAGCACCATTTCCTGCATGATTCGTGTCGTCGTGTCGCCTCCGTAAACGCGTGCCGTTACCTGGCGCAAGTTGCCCGGGTTCTGCTCCACGTCGCAATCCATCAGGTAAAGCGTACTGCGTCCCACACGCGTCATCCATACACGGAAGAAAACCGGCGCGCCCATGATGTTGACCTGCCCCACGAGCGGGTCTCCATCCGGCTTCAAAACAGGCTCCATCGCCAGGTTGCGCGGGTTGAGTACCGGATACGTCTCGACCTGCCAGTTATCCCGATTGATGGCCTGCTGGAAATATCCGTCCCGATAGAAAAGGGTGATTCCGATAAAGCCCAGCCCCAGATCGCTGGCAGATTTGGTGTGGTCGCCCGCCAACATACCCAGACCTCCGGCCGCTATCGGCAGCGATTCATGAAAACCGAACTCGGCTGAAAAATAGGCCACCGGATTCTCAATCAGATGGGGAGCATTGGCCGCTGCCCAGGTATCGGCCCTCGACATGTAATCATTGAAGTTTTTCAGGACTCTTTTGACCTTCTGCGCAAAGTCGACATCCAGCAACCGCACATACAGCTCATATCCGTTCTTATCCGATAATTCACGCAAAACCGCCACCGCATTGTGGAACTGGTTCTGCCAGGTCCGGGGAGAGAGGCTTTCGAAGATCTCCTGGGCTTCATAATTCCAAGTCCACCAGAGGTTCCTGGCCATCTTGTTCAACCCTTCGACCATCCCTTTTATTTCCGACAGATTCATAGGCTCTTTTTTCATATTCAACTCGTGCGGCTATCTTCATCAAATAGCTTGAACATTCTCTCACTTCTCCGCCTGAAGGCGCAACCTTATTTTCGGAAGCCCTCCTTAACTCCGCATTCGCTCTAATTAACACCCTTTCCTGGACAAACTTTATCTCATCCCTCTGCCATTTTCCTCCCTGCAAAAGTGCAGTGAATTAACACACCGACAGTAAGAAAATTATTTCCTGTTCTGCCACTTCTTGATTCTGGACTCTACTTCTTCAATGGGGAGTCTTGCATTCGAAGAAGTGAGATTTTTTAGGCAGTGAATAGCTTTTTGTGGGGACAATATTTTGTGTTCTTCCACGAGAAGATCAAACACATGAAGCAAGCCATGAACATCAATTCCTTCTTTTGTAGCGACACTCTTTAATTTGTTATCGCCAGTCAGAAGTTTACATTCATTCTTTTGCGCAAAGAAGAGCACGGAGCAGTCTGTGAAGGAAAGGCCTTTTTGTCTTGTGTTGAGGTCCCTTATAATTTCGATTTCATCGCCATCCGATTCCTTTATTATAAGTTTTTCGGAATCAGAATAATAAAGGATTTTTGTCTGTATATCGCCCTTTGTCAGCTCATTGATGACAAAATCCGTTGTATGTATTTCGACCGGAAGTTGAAAGAAGGCATCCAGAAGATCTATCTTCCAGAGATCAATAAAGATATTTGTATCACTGACAACAAGGGGTTGCATCACAAAAGCGATACCTGGTCTCTAACGATACCAAGCGGTTTTTCGAGTAACTCGGATGCCTTTGAAAGACTGAGGACATCACTCGCTATCCCCCTGTGTACGAGGCGCTCAAAACGGGTTGGGGTCTCCTCTAAGGCGTTGCTTTGATCCGCAATTTCGAGTTTCTTTTGCCTCCGCAGGATAAAGTATCGTCTGTAAGATTGCTCACTGATGACCTCATTTTCTTTTGCTTTGAACATGAGGGCATCAACTGATATCCCAAAATTATTCTGAATGTCTTTAAGTTCAGACATGTCTATATTTTTACGCTTTCTTCCTATGATTTCAAGGAAGAGTGACTTAGGAATAAGCATTTCATTCGCAAATAAATGGCATAAATGCTCCTGTTCTTCTTCTGAAAAGGAATCGGCAAAGTCCAAAATAAGATGACCCAGTTCGTGCAGTGCAGTAAAACGGTCCCTCTCAACGTTCCCAGACCTGTTAAGAATAATCACGGGCACACCATTAGCAAAACAAGACATCCCGTCCATTTTCTTTTCATCATTCAGCAGAATGACCTTAATGCCGTTTTCTTCAAGAATACTGATAACATTTACGATTCCGGCTTCTCCCAGTTTCCATCTTTTCCGAATTTCCTTTGCAGCGTTCTCCACGTCCTCCTTTTTTTGGACAGGGATTTTTTTCATCTTTGGAATTTCGGGATTAATCCCCAGAATATCTTCAATTTCAACATATTTCTCGATATCGTATCGAACAATCTCTCGAATGGAATCGAGTTTTTTTGGGGAGAAACTTTTCCTTTTACGAAACTCGATTGAATCAAAGGAAATAGTAGGGGGCTTTATGAAATAATCGGGACTGACCTCAAAAGCGTTGGATAATGCAATGAGAACTTTGCTTGAGGGTTTCATCGCCCCTCGCTCATATTTTGACAAGGCCTGTTTAGAGACAATCCCGTCGCAGGCAAGACAAAGGGCGTCCAAAGATAGACACTTCATCTTCCTGGCACTTCTCAATCTTTCTGCAAAAAAGGTACTCATTTTTTTAAAGGGGTTCAACTCACCCGCCGGAGAAGGATGCCGTAGTTGGCAATCCGCACCCAGCGGTTGACAAAAAATAGCACACTCCTCAATTTTGTCAACCACCTCTTTTTACTAACTCTCCTTCATGGCCGAGACGCAATGCCTCGGGAAGATGAGCATCCGAGTGCCGTAAAAATCCTTGCAGCGCAGGAGGAATTCGGGTAGTGTGGGTGCTGATGAGTTGTTTGAGCCCGGCAGTCTTCGGCGGTAAAGGATATGTCTATCCGGTTCCACCGCGGACAGCTGATACCCCCCAATTGGAGCAGGGGAAAGAGGGCCCACAGCCTTGGTGCTGATAAGGATTGAAATGACTGAAAGAATAACAGAAATAGAGGCTTATCATTAATCTATTTGGAGCCGTCACTATTCTTGTGGCCGTCCTCGGCACGATTCTCGGCGCGTATCTGTGTGATTTCGCCTTAGGTAACCGTGTTACCCAATTGCAGTGGTTGCTAATCTCGATTGCAGGACTGATCTCCGGCTACCTTTCACTTAAGATATATAAGTGGCTGTTGCGTGTGATGGATGAACGCGCAAAGTGCAAACAAAGGCATACCAAATAAGCCTAAAGTGATATAGCGGTTCAACTTCGCCACACAAATGAAGATGACCAATGATATCTTAACTTTTGTTTCGGGACTGATGTTCTGGTCTTTACTGCGGAAGAGGAGACAACCCGGCAATGACATGCCTGATATAAAATGAGAATGTTTTCATGGATACTAGGGAATAGATCATCGCGGCTAAATCCAATTGAAGCGCGGATTATTGAGGCATTAGCTTCTGCTTTGAATGGAAAGGAGGGCGACCGCCTCCGATCTCAAGTGGCGCTTATCAACAAAGTGCAACGGCTGGCCCAAGATCGTGAGGTTAATTTTTATCACATTGAAAAGGGAAAGCCGATGTTTCCCGACAACGTATTATTTCCCAATCAATCTGAAGAGTTCGAGTTAGCGAAACTCAAGATTACGGATGTGGCCACTGGGCATCAAACCAATGCTATTGTGTCAGCAGTTCGAGGCCATTTATTCTGTATCGAGTTCAGTCATACACCACGAGACTTGCGTGGAGCGAAAGACCCCAAAATTGAGATTGAGTACTTGGCAAACCCCATATGAGTATTGTCCAAACATCTTGGAGCGCGTTCATGGCTGGCGGCTTGTTATCCATCGGTTTTGTTTTCTTTTCAGCCGTTAACTGGTATTGGGTGATTCGCGGCTTTTTGGGAATGAGAACGAAATCTCTCCATCCGTTCCTCGGAGGTTTTCTTGGACTCCTGGCCTTTTTATTATCCGATGTCCCGGGGTCAGTGCGGCTTTGTTGGATTCCATTATTACTCGATCCAGGTTCAGCGTTTCTGTTGTGTTGTGTTCTCTACTATCATTTTGGAGTGCGTTCATGTCTGGCGGCTTGTTACAGAACGATTCCGGGCAACCGTTTAACACAGAGAGAAACGCTTCTTCAAGTCTTGGAAACGCGATTTTTTCCGTACGTTGAATCGCTTGGATTCGTTCGTGACAAGCGTCATGAGCCAAGAATCGTATGTTTTCGGCGTAGGACGGAGATCGCCATGCAAATTGTGGCCGTAATACAAACAACACGCGGGCGTCCCGGTTTTTCTATTGAGTTCACAGAAGCGCCGTTGAGTGGTATTGATTACGAATGGATGCACCTTCTTCCCGAAGATATATTTCCCGGTATATCGCCCGGCTATTCTGCGCTGCTTTTCGGCTTGCTCGTTCCTGAACGTGGCAAAAGGTTGTTTCGTCCTGCGTCTCCGTGGCAGCGTTTATTCTCAAAAAAACGAGTCGACGCCGACGGCATCGTTCAACGGTCATTGGAATTATTTCCCGAAATCATCGCCTGGTGGGAATGTAAGGCCAAAGGGACGCATTTGATATTTCGCCAGCCCTTTCCATTGCCGGCGGTACCGAAACTACTTCGAGCCTTGGAAACGCGACTTTTTCCGTATATTGAATCGCTTGGATTCGTTCGGGACAAGCGGCATGAGCCAAGAATCGTTTGTTTTCGCCGTAGGACAGAGACCGCCATGCAAATTGTGGCCATAGAACAACAAACACCACACGAGAGCCCCGGTTTTTCTATTGAGTTCACAGAAGCGCCGTTGAGCGGCATTGATTACCAATGGATGCACATTCCTCCCGAAGATATATCTCCCGATACATACCCCAGCAATTGTGCGCTGTTTTTCGGCTTGCTCATCCCTGAACGTGGCAAATGGATGTTTCGTCCTGCGTCTCCGTGGCAACGTTTAATCTCAAAAAAACGAGTCGACGCCGACGGCATCGTTCAGCGGTCATTGGAATTATTTCCCGAAATCATCGCCTGGTGGGAATGTAAGGCCAAAGGGACGCATTTGGTATTTTTTCAGCCCTTTCCATTGCCTCCGGTACCGAGTCATGCGCCGGTGTTCGGTCAGCCGGTGGTGCCCACACTTTTACAAAATATTTTTGCGAGGAATGGCGTCTGGAGGACGGGAATCTACGGAGCGGCCGCTGTTTATACGCTCGTTGGGGCAATCCTGGGATGGAATTTGGGTGAAAAATGGTATGGCGCGCTTGCTGTGTGTGCGATAATCGCGCTCGGTCTGTCGCGGTATTTTTTCAAAATCTTTCAGCACATTCGAGTTTGGATAAACGGTGGGCCTTTTCGTAAGGGTGAATTGGTGCAAGTCATCGCCGGACCTTACGCGGGAAGAATTGCCGCAGTGTATGAGGAATTTCCTTCTGTAGATGAGGTACGCATTGATTTAGGGGAGTCGGAATGGAAAGAGAGGAAAGATGTTTTTTCACATGTCCAACTTTGCAGAGTAAAGCCTGTCGAACCAGAGAAGTGAAAAGAAAATGCGTCCATGCAGAATTTTAATGATCTACGCGCCGGATGGAATGGGGGTGCTATGGTTTATTGAGGCCGCTGCAATCACTTATCTGCAATATAACGGTTCAACTTTGTCACAGAAATGAATATAATCAATGAAATCTTAACTTTTGTTTCGGGACTGATGTTCTTGGTTTTTGCTTCCGTAGTATTCGGTTGGTTGTGGGCGTTGATATGTGTAATTTTCGGCCGACGGTTAGTAGGGACTATCATACCGCTGGTCCCGGGAATTATAGGAACTCTGTCCTTACTTATTGCCCCTCCTGGAAGTGACCTTTCCGAGTGGCGTTCCTTTTGGTGGGTTCCTTTGTTTGCCGATTTTGGATGCGTTCCTTGGCTCATCCACTTTTGCGTCTCGTCTTTACTGCGGAAGCGGAGACAACCCGGCAATCGTTTAACACAGGGAGAAACGCTACTTCGAGCCTTGGAAACGCGACTTTTTCCGTACATTGAATCGCTTGGATTCGTTCGTGACAAGCGGCATGAGCCAAGAATCGTTTGTTTTCGCCGTAGGACAGAGATCGCCATGCAAATTGTGGCCGTAGAACAACAAACACCACGTGAGAGTCCCGGTTTTTCTATTGAGTTCACAGAAGCGCCGTTGAGTGGTATTGATTACCAATGGATGCACATTCCTCCCGAAGATATATTTCCCGGTGTATACCCCGGCTATTCTACGCTGCTTCGCGGCTTGCTCATTCCTGAACGTGGCAAATGGATGTTTTGTCCTGCGTCTCCGTGGCAGCGTTTATTCTCAAAAAAACGAGTCGACGCCGACGGCATCGTTCAACGGTCAATGGAATTATTTCCCGAAATCATCGCCTGGTGGGAATGTAAGGCCAAAGGGACGCATTTGATATTTTGCCAGCCCGATCCGTTGCCGCCAGTACCGAGTCATGCGCCGGTGTTCGGCCAGCCGGTGGTGCCGACACTTTTACAAAACTTTTTTGCGAGGGATGGCGTCTGGAGGACGGGAATCTACGGAGCGGCCGCTGTTTATACGCTCGTTGGGGCAATCCTGGGATGGAATTTGGGTGAAAAATGGTATGGCGCGCTTGCTGTGTGTGTGTTAATCGTGCTCGTTCTGTCGCGGTATTTTTTCAAAATCTTGTGGCATATTCGGGCTAGGATAAACGGTGGGCCTTTTCATAGAGGTGAATTGGTGCAAGTCATTTCCGGGCCTTACGCGGGGAGAATTGCCGCAGTGTATGAGGAATTTCCTTCTTTAGATGGGGTACGCATTGATTTAGGGGAGTCGGAATGGAAAGAGAGGAAAGATGTTTTTCCAAATATCCAACTTTGCAGAGTAAAGCCTGTCGAACCAGAGAAGTGAAAAGAAAATGCGTCCATGCAGAATAATGATGATTGTGTACGGCGCGGGAGTATTGCTTTCCATTGGGATGGGCATTCTCGGCCACAATCTTCAGTCAGCGAAATTATTCCGTTTCGCAATCGCGTGTTTTGTCGTAACAGCAGCGGTAGCAGCAGTCCCGTTGGTAGGTGCTTGCTGTTATCTGATTTGGGATAAAATGAAAAGAAAACCTCCGTCCAACCAAAGCAACCCAAAGTGATATGACGGTTCAACTATGTGTAGGAGACTTGCTTGACCAGGATGTTGAAGTTATCGTCAACGCTTGGAATCGCAATGTTCTTCCGTGGTGGTTGCTCGTGCCTCAAGGTGTTTCCGGTGCAATAAAACGTCGTGCTGGCCTAGCCCCGTTTCGTGAACTCAGTCGCAAAGGGCTGATCCCTCTCGGTGGCGCTGTTGCGACAACGGCGGGAAAGCTACCTTTCAAGGCAATTATACATGTTGCAGGAATCAACATGTTTTGGCGTTCTTCGGAACGTGCTATACGCGAAAGCGTGCGGAACGCCTTGTGCATCGCATGTGAGAAAAGTTATTGCTCAATCGCATTCCCGGTTCTCGGTACGGGAGCTGGTGGTTTTCCGACCGATCGGGCCATAGCAATAATGAAAGAGGAGACTGAACGAAGCTCCTATACCGGAGAAGTGCGCATCGTGCGTTTCAAGAATTGACGTGTTTCCTCAACGTATTGCCTCAAAAGTAGGGCGCACCGAAAGTGAGAGAAAGCTCTTGCAGGTACGGAAGTTATTCACATAGAATGCGCCCCGATTCGCTATTTGGCCGCAGGGAAGAAAGTGAAGTAGTGCTCATGAAATTGAGCTCCGAACCACAAAGAGCCTCTGTTCCCCCTAAATACAAAACCCCGGTTTGTGACCGGGATAATCTTAGACACAGCAATTTCTAAATTATTTTTTTTCTTTTGTTTTAGGTTTCTTTGTCTTATTTAACTTATCTTTATTTTCAAAAAATCTTTTAACCTCTTCCTGCATCATTACGGTTGGAAATATAAATTTATTAATACGAAACACTCCAGTGGCGTTTGCGACGATACCCCTCAGAATCCCATAAAGAATTAAAGACCCATTTACAAGAATATAAAAATTTTTTTCATCAGGGTTTAATATTTCAGGATTAAGCTCAAAATACCCATCAATGCTGGCTTCTATTTTCAAACCGGAACAAGAATCTTCGGGATGGGTAAGGACTCCCAGCGTAACCTTAAAGAGATTAGGAGAGTTTTTACTGACACCAACACCAAAAGACAAACCGAGGGACATTTTGACTTGTGGTAAATCTTTACCTTTTATTTCCTCAATGCTCATTTTTGTGAGGAAAAAATCTTTTAAATCAATTGTCGTTTTCATGATTGACTAACCCGCGATTAAATATTCTTCATTTGAATATTCTTCATTTGAATATTCTTCATTTGAATATTCTTCATAAAATTCATCATTAAACTCATCGCTTTTGTTTATGTCTTTTACGGGGACAATGAATTTAGGTGTTTTCTGATGACGATTTTTTTGATTCTCATCACTTATGGTTTCATTCAACGAAAGCGTATATTCTAGGTCATTGAACGCATTGTATTTGGTTTTTTCTGCACACGTTTTCCCCGGCGCAAACCATCCTTTGTTTGCCATTTCGGATACAGGAAATTTCTTGGCCCAAGCAGATGCTGAAGCCATTAACTCTTCCTGTTTTTTTCGGGCTAAAAACTCATCATAATTCTTTTGTTTAGCCAACAAAAAATGTGCTGGAATTCCTGTAACTTTTTCAAAAATGATAGCCATATCAGACGTTACGGAACTGTCACCATTAAGCACAGCAAATATGGTTTTTTCCGGTTTCCCCGTTCTCTCAGAAAACTCTTTAACACCCATTCCCATTTCATTGAGTTTATTATTCAGTGTTTTACCTGGATGAAATGAAATAATCGGTCTAAAATATTTTTCTTTTGTGTTCATACCCTTATTATCCATGATAATCAACGATTTCAAAAATATCTATTTCATCTATTTCAATCCAAACATATCTCCCATTCTTATCTTCCGGGATTGGTTTTATATGTGGGACAAAAACGAGTCTCTTCGGATGTTCTAAATCACAAGCCCATTGGCCTTTTCTATTCCCTACGAGTTCGTGATAGTGCCCATCAATTCCCCTGACGTCTTCCAACGTACTTGCAATGTAGAGGTCGTCTAACCGCTCAAAGAATATATCAGCGCACCTACGCCCCAATGCCTTAACGCATTTTCTCTCATCGTTCGCATATTTTTCCAATTTTTTATTCTTGAAGAGAACCTTCATTGCCTTTCGTGCAAAGGACTTGGGTAACGTAGCACGACTTGCACTTAATGTAAACCAAAAATCTTCACTTTATTACGCTATTCTACCAACCGCATTGCCTCAAAAATATGCACACCGAAAAGGGAAAGAGGGGGGAGTAGAAAAAGGTGGCTACCCCTCAATAACGCGCACAGAATGTGAGAGAAACGCCTTGCAGTGCAGGGGGCTTTTGGGTAGCTTAGACTCTGGTTGAGATTCTTTGGAAATTATTGGGCCCAGCGATAGGTCGGCATGCGTGTTGCCCGGGGTGCATGATTGAATGGCTTTGCAATGGCCAAGGTGTCTGGCGGTGCAGAAGGGGCCCGAAGTGCGGCAATATCAGGTTGCCTCTCTCAGAACGCGAAGGGCATGCGAGGTTGTTGAAACAAGCCGTGTTCGGAGTAAGATCGCGAGGTAGAGTTTATGAAAGTAACATGTTCAAACTGCAAGGCGACGCTCGAGTGTGATAGCTCGTTGTCCGGGCAATTGATCACCTGTCCGGAGTGCCAAACAGAGATTAAGGCAACTCCACAGGTAGTGGTGGTTAAGGAAGCGTCTCCACATCAATCTCCGGCAACGCCTGACGATACCCCGGAAACATTCGTTTCAGAAGGCAGGCCAAGTCTCCTTTTCTATTCCCCCGCAATTATTATTGGCGTTTTGATTATAGCATTTACCCTCCCTGCATTGAACCAGGATGTACCGGAATTATTTCTCCCGATTATTGTTGGCATTGCTTTTCTCCTGTATGCCTTTTATAGCAAGTTTTCAATCTATTACCACCTGACCACAAAGAACCTGAGTCTCTTTGTCGGGTTCATTGCCAAAAGCGAAACACAGGTGAGGGTGCGCGATATCAGAGCCATTTTTGTTAAACGCAACCCGTTGGATGTGCTCCTGGGGACCGGGACGTTGGTAGTCGGCACCTCTGCGACTTCCGGGCCGGAGATCACGATCCCTCATATTCGCAACGTATCTTATATAAAAGACGTACTGAACGAGCTGAGGGATAAGGAAACGGGCGACATTTAGGTTTGGCGAAACTGCATACGGCTCCCTCTTAATCGCCCTGCCGGAAAGTCGCGAAAATCGAGAAAAGCCTTGCAGCCCCAAGATTCATTTGGATAGAATGAGCTCTGATGAATTGTTAGACCCCGGCAGTCTTCGACGGTCCGGGAGAGGTTAGTATATTTTATTTTTAACAAGTATTGAATTATGTCTAATAGACCCCTAAATGTTGGTTTGATTGGCGGCGGAAAAGGCGCTTTCATCGTGCAGCCCCATCAAAAAGCGATTCACTTCGACGGCACACGCCGTGTCACGGCCGGCGCACTCTTCCCGGATGCCAAAATCGCCCTGGAAGAGGCCGCAAACTGGCCTTATCCCATCAAGGGCTACGAATCCTATGACGCCATGATCGAGGCGCAGAAAACCGCGCCCGCAAGCGAAAAGCTGGACTATGTGCTGATCGTGACTCCTAATCACGTCCATTTCGATCCCGCTTACAAAGCCATCAACGCAGGCATCCCGGTTCTTTGCGAAAAACCGATCACCCTCAATATGGATGAAGCTGCCAAGCTGGTTAAGATCGTAGAAGAAAAGAAGGTTCCCTTCTGCCTGGCTCATACCTATCTGGGCCATTGGACGACCCGTTTCTCACGGCACATCGTCACCAGCGGTCTCCTGGGCAATATCCGCTGGGTCGATTCCTCCTACCTGCAAGGTTGGTTGGCCAAGCCTCTGGATGTGTGGCGTATTAATCCGAAAACGGCCGGCCGCAGCTGCTGTGGCGGCGATATCGGAACCCATGCCCTCATGCAGTTGCGCTATGTGACCGGTCTGGACGTGACGGAAGTCTCCGCTCAACTGGAAATCATGGTCGAAGGCCGTCCGCTCGACGACCATTTCACTGCCTATTGCAAACTGAGCAACGGCAACGGCCGCGCACTGGTCCGCGCTTCCCAGATTTCCATCGGTCACAAGAACGATCTCGGTATCGAAGTCTGTGGCGAAAAGGGAACTCTGATCTGGAAGCAGGAAGAACCCGAGTGCGTTCGTATTTACCTGGATGGACAGCCCGACCGCATCTACTGGCGCAATAACGGCATCACCCCCAATGACGGCTTCCTCAAGGATCTGCCCGCAGACCTCATGGCCGAGCCGACCATCCCCAGCGGTCACGGCGAAGCGTTCCATGATGCCTTTGCCCGTCTGCATCGCTGCTTCGAAGCCGATGTCCGCGCCTATCAGGCCGGCAAGCCCTTCAAGTGCGACGGCGCCAAGTATGCCAACGTGCGCGATGGTTACGTCGGAATGGCCTTCATCAATGCCTGTGCCGATAGCTCCGAAGCTAAAGGCGCCTGGACCTCGGTGCCCGTTCTCCCGTAAGCGTCGAATTGATGAAAAGAGGATGATGCTTGCCGCATTGTCCTGAAATAACAAAAATTCCCTGAAGTTCGTTATGTTCTTCAGGGAATTTTTGTTGTTGAGATGGTGTCGGTTTCGTCTCGAGTGCCCGACTTCATTTACCAGGCCAGCCGGATCATTACGCCTCCCAGATCGACCAAAACCCGGTTGCCATTGACCATTCTCCACTCATGACCGTAGGGCGGGGGAGGCGGCGGCGGCGGGGGTGCCGGAACCATCACCACCGGCTGCGCATAGACCACTTGGGGTGCCATCATATAAACCGGACCCGGCCCTTTGTGCATTGCCCGAGGCGGCGGGTTGAAGTGCTTCATCGGCCGGTTAAACTCTTTCATCGGCGCTTTGTGCATGGCCGGTCCCTTCTGGTACATCCGGGCAGGTCCGTGCCCTTGAGCCTGAGCCATCAAAGGAGCCCCGGCGAACAAACCGGCAATCAGTGCTGCCAGTATCATTTTCTTTCCAAACATCTTCTTCATTTTATAGCCTTTCTCTTTATCGGTTAATTTCTTCTGGGAGAATTTGTTCCGGCCCTTTTCCTTTTGTCCGGGCTCGGCTTCCCCCACACACTCTATTAGACGCCTCAGTATAAAATTTATTCACTGATCAGTAAGTACAGGAAAATATTTCTTAACCTTGTATCTTGCCGCCGCCGAAATCGTATTGACTCGAAAAACAGAGCGCGCCGAAAAGGAAATGAGGGAAGGGGAGAAAAAGGTCCGAGAACGCCAGAGCCTCTCTGCAAGCATCTCGGGCATCTTCACTCTATTGGGAAAGATTTAATCGCCTTTGACTAAAACAAGTTTAGGCCGTGTGTCTTTGTTTACCCATTGTTCTAAGGAACCGACAGCGATGAAAATGACGGCTGGATTGTTGTGACCTTGTTTATAGAGCCAGACGGGAGCCTCAAAGGTAAGGCTCACGGTGGATTCAGTCTTGCTGACCTTGGATAGTTTCCACATCACTCCGCACCCCGTGGTAACGCGAATGGATTCAGAGGGGTAGGCTTCAAGTACATCCTTCTCCCCCTCAAAACAGAGGGTAAGCTCTTGCGGCCACATCAGGTAAAATGTGGAAATCAGTTTGCATTTTCCCGTTTGATGATCCCATCCCATACAAGCCATGGGAATATCAGGAATTTTCTCCATTCCAATGGAATAAGTTTCTGGCAACTCCACTGGATGATCCCTGTTTTTCCAATCCTGAACATATTCTTCCACTTGTTCGGTGCTGGCGATCCCCGGGGCAAACATACTGGAATTAAAACGACTGATCGAGTATCCGCATAGAAGTAGTGACAAAAAAATGAAAAAAGGAGTTCTCCGAGCGATTCCCCACAACGCAAACGTGATCGCAACGGTGAAAGCCGGAGCAAAGTCATACATATAACGTGCCGTTAAAACCGGGGAATAACAATAGAAAACAACAAGCCCAAAAGCAGATATTCCAATCCAGGCAGCCACAGGGTAAACAGCCTGTTCAAAACATCGCACGATCAATGATTTTGGATTTCGTTTATGTAGCAGTACTGAGCCTGAAACTGAAACTAGAAAAATACCGACCAATGCTCCGCTCACAGGATCAAATGTTGTGTAATTAAATTCTCTCCAACGCAGCACTTCAGATTGTCCCAGAAAAAAAAGTTGCATCAGGTAAGAGCATGAATTGAATTCATCCACGAAAAAGAGGGCACCCCATACTTCACGAAGACGATCCCACCACGGAGCCTGAGTAATCGTGGCATCAAAATGAGTCATGTAGAGAGACTCCTGCAAATTCTGGATATTGAGAGCGTGTCCAAACTCCCATGGGGCGCCGAATCGTATCCAGTTTGTCCACGCTAACACAATCAGTGGCAATGCGAATGCTCCACACCACAAACCTATCCATTTCCAGGAGGGATTCCCTCGTCTTACCCCGCAGAAGAATCCAACGACAATCGTGGCAACTCCATAGAAAAGGAGTGTAGGTCTGATCAATGCTCCAAATCCTGCCAGGAAACACAGAATGATAAAAAGAACCCCGGCTTCGGTGGGATTCCCTGTTTGCCTCAAACGTAGAAACAGTACAAACTGGCATATTGCAAAGAGGTAGAGATAAACGAGCGTTTCCTCATATACCAACATCCGTGTGCGAAGAATATTGAGTAAAAAAGGGCCGCAAACCAACATCCCGACAGCGACGAGAAGCATACAATAATCCGGAATTTTTTGGTTCCACGGAATTTTGCAACTGTAAGTCGAGGGATATAATTCAGACTTTAGCGTTCCGTAAGTCAGGTAAAGCAACAGGGCCAGCGCAATCCAGAGAGCCAATCGGTCAGGTGCGGTTTGATGGAAAAGGAGTTGTGCCGGAAGTTCGTATAATAGTCGCCAGAATGGTACGCCTAATCCCCAAACTTGCTGCACCCCTCCATTGGAGTAGGTTAGATCAAATTCGATAAAGGAGAGGTTTGTACTGAGCGACAATTGCCCCGCCATCAGCGCATTGGTCTGCAAACGATGCGGTAGACTAATGCTACTACCAATATCCGGCAACCGCACCAAGTCCATTGCATACAATAAACCCCATGCGACCAGAAGGCAAATCGATGCCCGAAATACTCGCCACCCCAAAATGCTTAGTCTTGCTTGAACTCCTGACAAGAAATTATGCCCTTAATAATCCGTTTCATGGACAAGAAGGAGAATTTGAAAGACGTTTCATATTTTTTCGATCTACGTTAATTACCATCCCGACATAGAATTGATTTGCACAATCTTTCTCTGTAGCAGTACATGTATACGTACAGTAGGAATCGTCGATAAAATCCCTGTATCCATTTTCCATAGTGGATGTATTATATTTCCAAGTCCCAGGATGTGAAGCTGTTCCTTCTTTATAACCACCAGTAGGGCAATAGGGAGGTTTGACTGTACAAGGAGCATTAATTTCAATGCATTCCGTCGTGTGCAATTTATAACAAGGTATTCCCGATGAAGACATTGCAACAATCACCATTCCGGAAAACATACCCAATATGGTTATTTTCGTTTGTATTTTCATATATATTGTTTTCTATTTATTCGAAATACTGACTTCATTATCACTTTTGTTTCTTTTGACAGATATGAAACTCACAACAGCGCCGGCAGTAATAAGCACTGCTGAAATCCAATACCCCCAAATGAGTTTTTTTCTACTTGGTCTTTTTAATATGCGTGGATCATCTGGTTTTAAGCGAACTACTTCATTGGATTTCGAATCGAATCCAATGTATTTATTCGTATGTAAGTAATAGGTCATGGCTGGAGAAAAACCTTGCATTACAGTAAACTGAAGCTTAAGAAACGAACCATCAGAGAGTTTCTTTTTTGCCGGAATTAATTTCATTATGACTATCCTGTTTAATAGTATTTCTTTACCATCTTCGCTAAGAGATTTTCCCTTAGCATATCGAGTAATAGAATTCGGCACCCAAGCGTTCTCATTATTCTCAGTGTAGTTAATAACATTTCTCCAAGTTACCGGTAAATTTCCTCCTTCCATGTCTACCGTGTCAGCAACAATTTCTTTAGGCATTCCAAATTCAGTCCATTTAGTTATAGTATAATCCACTTTAATTTGCGTTTGAAGATTAGTATATATACCGCCATCTTTTTCCATCTTAAAGTTGGAGTGTTCAAGGCCAAGGTTTAATAAATAATCACGAATAATTCGAATACAGTCTTCTCCATAAACCTTAATGTCGTTGTTCATTTCTTCCGGAATTCCCTTATCCTCCCAAACCTTCCGTTCATAAAAATCATCTGTATTGAAAGCCCACCATGTGTTTTCAAAACGAGCACAAGCCTGAATTGGCAAATTAGTGCTCAAACAATTCGGAATTGAAAACATTTTGACATTAGAGGTTAGCAATAAAAAATTTTCACCCTGAAAACTTCCACTCCGGTAGAAGATTGGAATATCAGGATATTCTGGATACTCAACGTAAAACGCAAACTCCTCGAATCCATCACAGTTGAGATACTGTTCCAAGAGCGTCTTGGCTGATACGAACATTTGTGTACAAAATAAAAACAGAATTCCCAAGGCAATTCCTGTCAAGTTATTCCGCCATGCTCCGTCATATCTCAAGGTATTGTATTTACTTTTAAGCTGTCTCTTTATAAATAATAAATGTTTTTTTATATTCATTATTTTCAAAATCTACATTTAACTTGCTATTTTATCTCTTTCTCCTTGTATAAAGACTTGCTCCCAGAGCCAAAAACCCCAGGGTGAGGAGAATGATACAGATAAGCAGTGCTGCGTGGGTTGCCTGCGCCTGGCTTAAACCCAGGAATTCACCCAATGATCCCAAACAGGGACAATAACTGCCCGGCCGCAGTTCGGCAGAGAAGAACCGATATGCCACGAACTCAATACTAATCCAGAGAATGAGCCCCGAGGCAACTAATCCATTGCGGCAAAACAAAACCAGGGTGCCAACAGCTATCTCCGTCAACCCTACCAGGGGCATGAGGATACCAAAACTGATCCCAAACACGGGGTCTCTAACTGCGAGCATCCCTGCGGAACCGAAGAGGGATAGAACCTTAATGAGTCCGGTGATAATCAGAATCGCCGCCGCCGTGCTTAGAAAGAAACGAGCCAGCAACGATGTCCACGTATTTTTATTATCCATCGAAAAATCACATACATCTCTTTACTAATTCGTTAGTACTTGCAAAAGGAGGTCAAACATACAATAATCAGTTAAAAACTGCAACTAGATTATTGGCACTCTATAAATCCACCTGCCGGAATCATATTGTACCCTCCCCCTTTTTTAACGCGAGGTGTTTCACCACAACAATCTGGTTCAGTAATTTGACATTCATAAGTACAAGTACTTGGCCCGTTAATCCATACTGTATACCCGGGGCCACCACCAGCTATACTAATTTTGTCAGTAGCATTTGTAGTATATCCTCTATATGTACCATTGCCAGTACAATTAGGACTTAATGCTGCACATGCACCAGTAAGACATTTATGAGATACTGCATGATTACATGCTCCGGATGAAGCAAGAGCTACAATTGCAAATCCTGCAAATACACCGAGCATGGTTACCTTAGTTTGAGTAAACATAATTTTATAATTGTCTTTTCTTAATAAACAAAAAGCTAACAAAAGCCAAAGAACCGATCAATACTGCTGAAATCCAATATCCCCAGATTATTTTCTTCTGATTTGGCTCATTTAATAAACGAGGATCATCGGGTTGCATTCTGTAAACTTTATTGGATTTGCCATCATATCCAACCATTTTTTTTCCTTCGACATAATATACGGAAGGACCAACTTTGTTGAATGAACTAGAATCTTCAAATCCTGAACGCAAAAAATGTGAACGGGGTAATTTTCCTTTCGCTGGAATTAGTTTTGTGATGACAATCCGCCTCATTAATATTTCTTCCTTTTCTCCTTTTCTCAGACCGTAGTGAGTAATTAGACAGGGAACATGTTGCCCGTCCGGATTTGTGGTGTAATCAATCACTTTTCTCCACACAATAGGAGGATTTTTCCCTTCTAAATTCAAAACATCAGCTCTTATGACCCTGGGCATTCCAAAGTCAGTTTTTTCGGTAACTGAATAAGTAATAACCTGAGTATGCCTATCTGCATATTTTCCTTTATCGAGAGTCATCATTGCCTCTGAGGAATGGGCTAAACCCAAGTTAAGTATGGCTTCCCTAAAATAATAGATTTCACTATTGCATTGACCTCGAACTCCATTGTCTTCTTCCTCTGGAATATTTTTGTCTACCCATATTTCTCTGGTATAAGAAAGTGGACCGGAAGAAATAGCCCACCAATTTGTTTCGAAGCATGCAGAAGTCATCAATTGAATACTTGAGGGTAGTGTTTCCGGGATTCCTTCTATTGGATCATAACTCATTAGAAACAGAAAATTATTTCCTTGGTATGAACCACACCAATATGTGTTGGGAAACTGATTGGTTCTTCCGGGGTACTCTTGGTAATAAGCAAACTCCTCAATACCATCGCAGTGGAGGTACTGTTCCAACAATGTCTTGGGCGGTGGCTCCGATGGCGTCTTGGCCGAGAGCAACAGTTGCACGCAAAATAGAAGCAGAATACCCGCAATTCCCAAAAAACATCCACGTCTTTGCAGAGAATTAATACTCTTACTTTGCCCCATTTTTTCGGCTTTATCGTTCATAATAATTTCTTTATCCCAGTCACTCTAACACTTTCAAATTTTTCAAAACTCCTGGCTGCAAAAAAACGCACCTACGCAGTTCCCCGACATAGACGTTTTTATAGAAAAAAATCCCTGATAACCCTATCAGGTTTTCTATCAAATCTGGAAATTATTGCAAACAAATTTTGAGAATTTTTTTTGATTTCAGATCGCGAAACAGTACGCCACCATCTGATTGTGATCATTTCTATCTATCTTACTTGTGTTCGTTCGTTCTTTTTGAGGCAACCGCCATTTTATCCTCCTCCTCTTTCCCTTTTTGGTGCGCCTGTTTTTGAGGCAATACGCATCCCAAAGGCGAATATCCCGGGCAACGGATTACCTTATTTTTCTCCGCATCCGGTTATCCCTTCCTAAATAATCTGTGCGAATCTGCGCAATCTGCGGTTAAAAACAGGCGGATTATTCTCCTCTCATTTTTATCCTTTTCCCTCTCAGGCCTCTCCGCTAGAATTCCCGTGTGAAGAGTTTTCTGTCGTTCAATCTGTGCCAGGGTGCCCGCTCCGGGGTCCTCCTCATTCTGAGTCTTGTTTTCTCCTGGATGCTGGCTCTTCCCTGCCTTGCCCAGGAAGGTTATTTCCTGAAAACCCGGGATCAAAGCCGCCTGGAGTATTACCAGAAGGCCGGTCTCTCCGCTGAAGTGCTCGTGGAGGATATTCTCGTGGAGCTCGCCCCGGGCAATGAGCGGATGTTGAGCGCCGGCAGTTGGATTTTACTCAAAAAAGATAAGGAGCCTTCCGCCGAGGTCAAAGCCGCACTGGAATCCGAAACCTTCACCGTCGAAACCCGCACCCTGAAAACGGTCCCGGCCCGGCCTCTGGCTTCTGAGCGGACCTTCGCCAAACCGATTACCTTTAATGCGGTGCAGGACCGCGAATTGCCCAATTTCGGCGGCTCCCGCTCCATGCCTTCTGCCTGGCTCTCCACACCGCGTTACGGAAATGATGAGGAGTACCTTCAGTCCCGCTACTGGCCGGAGTTTCAGTCCGATACGCTTTGCGTCATCCAGGCCCGCACCGGCAAAGTGCTCGGCCCCCTCACGAAGGAGCGCAAATGGAGTGCCCTCAAAAAATTCCCGGCTTTCGAATCCATAGATCAGCCGTATCTGGATACCTCTCGGATGAATGCCGATTTCACGGCAACGTGGCTTCTCGAAGGTGGGGATATCTATTACGCCAAGCTGGATGGCTCAATGGCCGTCCGCCTTACCCATAGCCCCCAGCCCAAAGAGCTGATCGAGTTCAGCCCGGACGGCCGCTTTATCGCCTATGTGTCGGAAAATAATCTCTGGGTGGTCGATGTAAATGAGGGCACCCCGCGGGCACTGACACGCGACGGCTCCGAGACGATTTTGAATGGCAAATGCAGTTGGGTCTATTACGAAGAGGTCTACAGCCGCAATTGGAAAGCCTTTTGGTGGAGCCCCGATTCCAGGCAGATTATCTTCTATCGCAGCGATGAATCCACCGTCCCCATCTTCACTTTGATCGATGAAATTTCCGAGCCTCAGCGGGTCATCTCCACGCGCTACCCCAGAGCCGGCGAACCCAATCCGCGCGTCACCCTGGGCGTGGTCGGTGTCACCGGCGGCAATCCTCGCTGGATGGATTTGAAAGCGTATGATCCGGAGAGCTACCTGGTCGTTCGGGCCGGCTTCACTCAGGATAATAAGCCCTGGTATGCGGTGCAGGACCGTGCTCAGAAGTGGCTCGATTTCTGGGCGGATGGCAAAAAGCAATTCCGCGATTCCACTCCGGCCTGGATTGAGCCGCCTCTGGGACCGGTCTTCCTCTCCGATGGCACCTGGATCGCTTCCAGCACACGCGGGGGCTTCAACCATTTTTACCTCTATGATCCCAAGGCGCTTTCCGGTAAAGCGCTCGACCCGCAGGGCTCCGAAGGCGTCAAAGTGCTCACTCAGGGCAATTGGGAAGTGCGCAGCCTCGTCGCAGCCGATGAAGCGGGCAAGTGGCTTTACTTCACGGCCACCCGGGATAACCTGATCGCCGAGAATTTCTACCGCGTCAATTGGCAGAGCGGCTCCCTGGAGCGCCTCAGCTGGGAACCTGGAACCCACTCGGTCTCGCTCAGCCCATCCCATAACCTCTTTGCCGACTCCTGGTCCGGCCGCCTCAGCCCGGGTAGCTCTCTCATGAGATTCACCGACGGAGCCGGCATTGTGCGGACTCTTCACTCCAACCCCGTCTATGCTCTGGAAGAATATACCTGGGGCAAAAGCGAACAGTTTTCCATCCCGCTCGAAGATGGCGGCGAAATGGAAGTCGCCTGGATTCTTCCGCCCGGTTTTGACCCCGGCAAAAAATACCCGGTCTGGATGGCGATCTACGGCGGACCCGAGATGCCCAGCATTCGGGATAACTGGGATGGCGGACGGCTCTCAGATCAATCCCTTGCGACCGAGGGCGTCATCTCCTTTTACGCCGATCCCAGAGTGGCCAGCGGCAAGGGTGCTCAATCCGCCTGGCCCTGTTACCACCAGATGTATGTCTGCGAGGGCCGCGACCTGGCCGAGGCGATCCGCTGGCTGGGCACTCTTCCCTTCGTCGATAAAGATCGCATCGGCCTGAGCGGCTATAGCTACGGCGGCAGCATGACCCTCTGGATGATGACGCGCTATCCGCTTTTCTGTGCCGGTATCGCCGGCGGTTCGGTCACCAACGAACGCGATTACGACTCCATCTATACCGAGCGCTACATGGATACACCGCAGAATAACCCGGAGGGATATGAGCACTCACATGTCGTTGCCAAAGCGGCCGATCTCCATGGCAGACTCCTCCTCGTGCATGGGCAGTTGGATGATAACGTCCACCCTGCCAACACCTGGCGCTTTGCGGCGGCACTGCAGAAGGCGCAGATTCAGTATGACCAGATGGTCTACCCGCGCACCGCTCATGCCTTTGCCGGAGCCCATCACTATCGCCTGATGCGGGAGTTTATCCGCAAGCACCTGAAAATTGGCGGCGAATAAAAAAGAGAATGCCGAAACGAAAAAATCGAGCAGATTCAAAACATATTATCAATCTAGGGGTTATGCCCGCTATTTCCCGGAATGAACTAATTCGCTCCGGTTTTGAAGTGCGGTTTGCCTCTAAACACTTGCTTGACGCTGGCAGCTGGTTCTTTTAGAGTGAGGGGCCACTGTGGTGGTTCTTGTCTGTTACCGCAGAGGGATCGAAGAGTCAATTGGAAAGGTAAACTATTTGTGAATGTAAGTTTGGTAGATTTAGCACCTTGCAAAAAACTGTTGAAGGTAGAGTATGGCACCGAAGAGGTCAGCGCGGCCATTGAAGAGGCGGCCAGCCTTTATCAAAAAAATGTAACCGTTCCCGGGTTCAGAGCCGGTAAAGCTCCCCGTGAACAGGTTTTGAATCTTCACGGGAAAGCAATCCATCAACGCGCCAGCCAGAATCTGGTGGAAAAAGGATTCCAGGAAGCCATTAAAAAAGAAAACCTCAAGCCGGTCGGTAATCCCCGCCTGGAAGAGGATGCCCCCTTGGAAAATGGGAAACCTTTCAGCTTCAATATCACTATTGAACTTGCTCCCAATTTTGAATTGCCCGAGTACAAGGGCTTGCCTGTAACGCTCGAAAAACATGTCATCGGCGATGAGCAGGTCAATAAAGCCATCCTGGTTCTCCAGGAGCGGATGTGCTCTTATAAAGATACCGATAGAAGCGCTCAGGAAAAAGACGTCGTCGTCGTCAACTACACAGGCAGCTGCGAGGGCAAGCCGATTAATGAAATCGTGCCGACCGCTCAACGCATCGCCAAAGCCGATAATTTCTGGGTACGCATCGCCAAGGATTCTTTCCTGCCCGGTTTCACGGAGCAGTTGGTTGGTCTCAAGGCTGGAGATAAAAAAACCGTCACGATTGATTTCCCTGCCGATTTTGTCGAGCCCGAATTGGCCGGCAAGAAGGGGAGTTTTGAAATCACCGTCGTCCTGGTCAAAGAGGTGGAACTGCCCGCGCTTGATGATAAATTCGCCGGACTCTACGGGGTGAAGACCCTCGAAGAGCTCAAAACGCGCGTCCACTCCGACCTGGAGCAGGATGCCCGTTACAAGGAAAAGCAATCCATAGAAGCCCAGATCGCCAAGGCGTTGCTCGAAAAGGTCAATTTTGAACTCCCTGATAGTCTCCTGGAGTTGGAAACGGCTGAGCTCGTCGAGCGGGTATTGCAGCAGAACCGCGAGCGTAAAGTCCGCGAAGAGGTCATTCAGCGGGGTATGCCCGAGATTAAGGCCAATGCCGAAAAGCAGGCTGCATCGAACCTGAAACTGAATTTTATTTTTGGAAAAATAGCCGAGGCCGAGAAGTTGAAAGCCTCTGAAGAGGAAATGAGAACCCGGATCACGATCCTGGCTCAGATGAACAAAGTCCCTCTCCAGAAGTTCGTCAAGCGTCTCCAGGAGAACCGCGGTTTCAACCAGGTCGCCTCCGAAATCGTTCGGGGCAAGGTGGTTGAGCTGCTCAAGCTCCACTCTGTGGTGAAGGAAGTTCCCGCTCAGGCCAATGCCTAGTCGAAGGAGTGTGCAGGCCCTTTAAGCCTGCCTCGATACTTCGAGCGGACTCCCTTGAAGAGAGCGCCTTTGAGCTATTGAAATTGAACTTTAAGGATACGGATACTTATGAAGAAAAAGCTAACCTTATTGCTACTGGCCGCCGCTTTGGTCGGGATCGGCGGGACTGCTCCGCTGGTGCCCACGCTCCAGGCTGCGACTACAGAGCTTAAAAGCGCTCTCAACGATACCAAGGCCGAAATCAAGGCTCTCAAGAAAGATATTCGGACTCTGGAATCCAATGTTTCCAAGGCGACCAAGTCGCTGGATAAATCCCGCAAGTCTGAGGCAAAACTCAGAGAGGAATGCGACGCCATGGAAAGCAAACTTTCCGCCAAGAAAACCGTTTATCAATTGGCTGAAGGAAGAATTGCTGCCGGCAACCTCAGAGCTGCTGAGGGCCAGGCCGCTCTGGCTGCTGAAATCAAAGCGCTGGAAGATGAGTACACCGCTTCTATGGAAAAATGGGAGATGGATAAACTCGTCGCCAATGACAGCCACACCGTCATTGCCATCAACGAGAAGTTGATTTCCCTGAGGAAAGCCCGCATCCGTGAGCTCGAAACCCGCTTGAATGTTCTCAAGACCGATGACGCTGAAGCCGAGATTGCTAAAATCAAGGCCGAACAGGCCCAGCAGCAGTCCGCTCTGATCCTCGAATCTGAGGCTCAGGCCAAGAGTGCTCTCAAGGAAGCCGTTGTCGAAGCCGAAAAAGCGGCCCCGGCTCCGGCGGCCGTAGCCCAGACTGAAGCCGAAAAGGCCGCCCAAGCTCAAGCCTTAGCACAAGCTGAAGCTGAGAAGGCTGCTCAGGCCAAAGCCAAAGCGGAAGCGGAAAAAGTAGCCTTAGCCCAGGCCGAGGCCGAAAAGGCAGCCCAGGCTAAAGCAAAAGCCGAACAGGAGGCTGCTGCCAAGGCTAAAGTTGAGGCCGAGAAGGTAGCCAAAGCTCAGGCTGAAGCCGATAAAGAGGCTCAGGCCAAGGCTAAAGCTGAAGCGGAGAAGGTAGCCAAAGCAGATGCCAAGGCGAAAGCCGAAGCTGAAAAGGAAGCTAAAGCCCAGGCTCAAAAAGCCGAAAAAGAGGCTAAAGCTGCTGCCAAAAAGGCTGAAGATGAAGCCAAAGCCGCCGCCAGGAAAGCTGAAGCTGAGAAAGAAAAACAGCTCAAGGAAGCTCGCAAGATAGCCGAAAAAGAGGCTCAAAATCGCGAGAAAAACCTGAAACAGGCCCCGGCTGTCCAGACTCCCAAGGCTCCCACTGATTCCACGCTGGATCCCAAGAGCAAAGAAGCCAAGCTTCAGGAAATTCTGGAGCTCTACAGACAGGATAAGATCACCCCGCGCCAATATCAGGAGCGACGCGCCGCCATCTTGGCCGGTCAGGAGTAATCGAATCTTAATTCATTTTTAACAAGAGGCAGACTTTAAAACGGTCTGCCTTTTTTGCCTCCCCATTTTCCCAGTCAAATCTTTTCAGGTATGATGCCGCTGGGAGCCATAAGTCTTTTTGATTAAAAGCAAGGCATATAATCCTGTCATTGCCAGAGTAAGCAGGCTGAGGTATAGGCCTGTCCATTCAGGCCAGAGAGGGCGGAGCCTGAGAGTGATCTGGTGGCGCCCGGGTGGAATATTAATTTGAATCAATCCCGACCTGACTTCAGGACCGACGGATAAAATTTGTGTTCCGCTTTTCGCTTCCCAACCTGGGAACCAGTATTGGGGTAGAAGGAGAGATTGCTCCGTATCTGTTTGGCATTCGAGTTCCCAATGCCGGGCACCTCGGGTAAAAGCTTTTAAGGTTCCTCCTGTCTCTTTGAAGCGAGGTTCCCATTTGTTTCCGGTTCGGATATCTTCAGGGAAGAAGCCCTGTGCCTCTTTCAGATTCGCGGCAACGGGGTCATATTCAGCCCATGCATTGCGGTCATAAACATCAATAGAGGTCGGCGGCGTACGCAGCATTCCTGCTTCCATATCCCAGAATGCATCTTGATATTTAACCCAGCCTAGAACCCCTGCCGTTCCCAGCATAACAAGCAGGATAACACTTCCGAGAGATTTCCCTGCCCAGAGCTTTGCATCGGAGAACGGTATCAAGGAATTCGTCCCGTCTTGCTGTGATGGCTTCCTCCAAAACACCTCCAATACGAAGCATAAAAGAAGGCAGCTCATAAAGGTTGCACAGCCCAGGAACCTCCATGAAAACTGAATATTTTTGAAACCGGGCACCCATTCATAAATCAGGTTTGTGCAGGGAGTCATAAAGAGCAAACAGATTCCCATCATGAGGGCCCAGAAAAGTAAATCTGACCTCTTATTTCTCTGCACGTCTGTTCTGGGGAAGAGCAGGATACACAAGTAGAGGGCACCCCAGATAATTACCATCCCCAGAAAAATGTAAAGCAGCCTGCGGTTGAAAACATCATTTGTAAAGAGGGGGATTCGCCAATCCAGGTTAGGGAAAAAGAACGTTCCCTTCATCCCGGCTCCATTAAACGATGGGTCACTGGCTCCTTTGGTATGGACACGGAGAAAGAAGGCCGGCACCCAGTAAGCCGCGCTGAGTCCAAGGGAGAGAAGTCCGGAAAGCATCGTCGCATTGTATCCTTTCTTTCCCAGGAAAAGGGCAAAACCCAGAATGAAGGGTGCAAAAGTAACAGTCGTGGGTAAATGTGTCATGATAAGAGCGGTCAGCGAAAAGGCCAGATAAAGGATGACTTGGCGTTTCTCTTTAGCCGAATCGCTTCTGCCAAATCGTTGCATATTCCCAATGATAAGTGGGAGCCACAGAAAAGCCCAGAATTCGGCATGTGCTCCGCGATCCAGCAGGTCAATGGCCAGGTGATAGGGTGCGACCATATAAACAACGGCACCCACTGCGGCAAACCACTCCGTATCGGTAAACTGGCGCAAACAATACCGCATGGAAAAACCCGATAAAATGAAGGCCAGTGCGGCGCCCCAGCCCAGGGCCAGACTGACAGGCAGGCCACACACTGAGGCGATTCCCCAGAAGATGGAGCCGGCCCAGTAAGGCAATGGCGGATAAAAGAAATAGGTGGCGCCTCCGAAACCCTGGTTTGGCTCCGGCAACCATCGTGGGTATAGCTCCCCATCCCAGAATTGCCGGGCAAAACATTCCTGCCAGATTTGCTGAATCCACCCATCATGGGTTCCCCAGGGATATCCACAGAAAAAAAGCGGCAGAGAAAATAAAATTCCAACCCAGAGGATTAAAATATTGCTTTCACGCCTCCCAAAAGCATTCAAAACACACGCCATAACCTCCTCATTATAAGGGTTCAAAAAAAATCTCAAGAAAAATTTGAATTTTTTTATATTTCCCGTTGACACCCTGAATTTGAGGTGTTAGAATCCGATCGGTTTTGAAATTTTATTATGAGTGATTCCGTAGGGGAAAAAGGGTTAGAAGTTTCAGCTTTTTCAGCACCAAAGATGGGGAAGTTGAGAAATTTTATGGTTCATGCCTATCTCTGCTTTTGCATATTGGCTTTCGTTGTGACGGCAACCGCGAAACTCTCTTCTGATTTTTCACTTCCTCTTATGAACGCGGTTGATCCGGTCTTCTTCTTCATAAAGGCGAAATATCTTTTAGTGATGATTTCTATCGTCGAGTTGGGAGTCGCCTTCTATTTGATTAAAAGCATTCTGAGTGGCCGCCCTATGAAGGGGGTCATATTTGTTCTCTGGCTGTGTACACTTTTTGTTCTTTACCGAATTGCCTTTTTATTTTCTCCGGTACGGTTGGGTACTTGTAAATGTTTTGGTGTCGGTTCTTTCTTCGGTTTCATGGAAGAAAAGTCCGATATTTACAGTCTGATCCTTCTGGGAATTATGTTACTGGGCGGTATTATTTTGGTTTTATGGGATCGGTTTGTAAGACGCCGGGAGATGAAAAAAATATAACGGATTTATATACGATGAATATCAAGGATAACGCAAAGAAGTTTTTGGGCATAGCCATGGTGCTTTCAGTGTTAAGCATTTGGGGCGTTGCCCAAACAAACCAGACAGCTACGCAGAAGGCAGGGACAGGAATTGACGAGACTCAGAGTAAGAGCGTTACGAGTCTTACCAATAGCCAGCTTCTTAGTTCTGCCGGGACCATCATTGCCACCAATAACGGCGTCACCATCACCCAGGGCCCCGGCACCTCCATCCCCGAAGGTCCGGAGCCCCAAGGCGGTTGGTTTACTCCGCTCTATAGGGCGGAGGGGACCATGCTACAAGAAATGGTTTCTGTTTCCTCCGGGAATGTCATAAAAACATGGACAAACGGGTTTGCTGTTTCATTGGATAATAACCGCCATTTCAAAATAACTCTTGCTCAAGACAATGGTTTTTCGGAGTGTATCGCTTCCGACGGGACCAATATTTACACCTTTCTTGCAGAAAGTGTGAATGAAGACCATGGGACGGTTTTTAGTATCATAGAGGGTCTCTATCCGGTGAGCAATAGTCAGGCAATTGGATTATTATGGATGGCGTATGTTTCCGGTGAATTCTTGGAAGATCCACATTTTGGTGGAAGGGTTCCGAATGTGATTTCCGGCATGACTGCAATGGATCCGACCGCGAGTTGTGTCGATTTGAAATATACATTGGAAAGTTATGCACATAACACGCTACTGACGAAGGGTGAGTTTGTCCTAAATAAGTCGCTGGTTTCAGAAAATCTGTATGACTATCCTTTTCTTATGGAACCGATCAGTGAAAGCACCCGGGAACAGTGGTTAGGGATGCTCAAAGAGCTGAAGCAAGCGGTCCCAGAGGATTGCGTTCTCTCTGCCTATGCCTTAAAGAACAGTGTGGTAGCAAGGGAGTATCATATTCCTGTCGCATTCCAGTCGGAGGCTTACTCAACCCCCCTCTCGCAGGAGGAAATACTGAATTGCCGTTTTCGGGTTTCAGGGATGGTAACCAACATTATTCTGGATGCTCCGAGGAGAAGTCTGCTTCCGCTCATTGATGGAGTAGCCAATATAAGGGATGACCGCTTTAGAGTGAAAGATAAATTTTTTTACAGGGATGCACTTGATTATCTCGTTACCAACAGCTGGGAATTGGATACGAATAGCGCACGATTGCAGGAATTGGCGAATAAACGGAGCCCTGTGTTTCGCGAGTCCTCCCATTTAAGATCAGCAAGTAATTCGATCTACTATGTGAGTATAGTGCTGATTTTAATTTTAATACTTTCTCCTCTTTTTTATTTTATGAGAAGGGGAGCAAATAAAAATAAAAGTTATGAAAAATAGTAAATGTATTAATGTTATTTCGGCGCTGTGCTGTTTGCTTCTAACGAGCAGTGCTTGCATGGGATATTGGCATTTATGCAAAGATAGCGAATCTGAGAGTGGCTGTGCTACAACGCTACCAGGCAGTGATTGTAATAAACGAGTAACCCAGAAGCAGTATTGTGGAGCCGCTTGGACGTCGTCATCGTGCGAGTCTTATAAGGAGCCACTTACTAATAAGGTCTTTGCCTATACGGTTGAAGGTCAATGTAAAAAGTTGGCTGGAGTTCCTGGTTGGAGTTGTGTCTACGGTGTTTCTTTAAGCGAGGTAACCCAAGTTAATGCAAAGTGTTACGATTTTTAGAAAACAGGTAGGACCAGAAGATCATTAGACAGAAATTTATCTATATCAACAGAGGGGAGTTTTAAGAATTAAGGCATACTCCCCTCATTAGGTTTAAGAAATAGCGGGGAGTAAACATGTTTTTTGGGGGGTGTGGTTGATACAATAGAGTATTCTGAGATAGGAAGGAGGAATGGAAGTGTTATTCTGAAAATGTAAGACTAGACTTCAGAGATATCTTTGTGAACGTGTTTAAGAAGTTTGATATAATTGGGTTATATGTTTGTTTGGTGCTTCCCTTCGTATTGCTTGTTTTGACTGGTCTGGTGCCGGTGTGGGGGCACTGGTATTCGCTTGAGGATCGTTATCGGATGCAAACGGAGGCTTTTACGGAAGGTCATCTTTCCTTGGGGAATGCTCTCAGCGGGATTCAGCATGATAATACTTGGTCAGGCGGCGGAGTGCATCAGGTTTGGGGATTGGGGGTACCTTTTCTGCGGTTGCCCTTTGAGCTGCTGGCCAAGGTCTTTGGGTTTGATCCATTCCCGGATCAGCTGATTTTGGCTTTTTGGCTCTTCTGCGTTACCTTCTGGGGCTACCGGGTAGTGCTGAGAGGAGGAGGCCTGTCCAAAACAGGGAATTCAGTTTTTTCACGTACCGTAGCTCTATTCCTTCTCCTCTTTTTTCCGATCTTGATCACACTCTTGAGTTCACGAATGGAGGTTTATGAAGAGGCGCTTGTTTATACCTACCTTTACGGGATTGCAGAGGCATTAACCTTGCTCTGGTTTATCCGCAAACCGCGATTGAAGGGATGGCTTATCCTCTCTACCATGGCGGGACTGGGGGCATTTATCCGCCCCATTCTGCTATTCTATGGAGCCGCCTCGGTGCTGGTAGGGGCTTTGCGGCTCTTTCTCAATCGTCCGCATCCAGGACGGGATGCAGCTCAGAAGAGTTTCCTGATTCGATGGGGGCTGCCGGGCTATTCCTGGTTCTGGGGGCCGTTTCTCTTTTTATTAGGCGGCGGCCTGCTCTTCCTGACCAATCTGAAACGTTTTGATGATGGTTTTGAATTTGGCCACAGGCTGAATGTGCAGCTTGGCGACCAGATGTTTGGCTCGATGTATTCCACCCGCTTCGACTGCCCCTGGCAGGATGAGCCGCTGGTTTCTGCGGGCAAAGAACTCTTTGGAATGCTGTTTCTACCCACGAAATTTAATAATGGCAATTGGTATGAACAGAATTTATTCCCCGGGCAATCTTCGACCTTCCGCTGGCGGGATATATACCTGAGAACTTATGATCTCTCGGTTCTGGGTTTAGTCTTGTGCAGTTTTACAGCCGGGGCTGCAGCATGGAGACGACAAAAACCGAACCCACCGGAGGAATCTATTGATGAACCGGCTCCCGGCTCCCCTGCCGACGAAATGGGCTATTTGGCTCTCTGGAGCTTTCTGGCAACAGCACCGTTAGTCGGGTTCTATCTCTGGACCCCCGTCATCACTTCGCGCTATATGCTCGATTTTGGACCTGCATTTGCCGTGGCCATTTTCGCTCTCTATGAGTGGGGATATCGGAAAATAAAGAAACCCAGATGGGCCATTCTCTGGGGATTTGTTTTCCTGGGCTGGCTCTTAATAGAATTTATATTATCGCTGCCTTCTCCCAAATCTGTAGGATTTCACACTTCGGTATCCCGTGATATAGCCGTGAACTTCGAGCACATATTCCAACGCGAGATTGGCAACGAAATCCAGTTCAATGGGCTTTGCTGGAATAAAGAGAACGGAACCACGCAAGCGATTGTCACCGTATTTGTCCATGATGCCGAGTATCTGGAATTGGAGCTGGAGCCGAACCAGAGTCTCATTGATGAAATGGCGAAAAAGGGAGAAACCCACTACCCCAAGCCGGACCCGGAAGTGATCCGCGCCAAGATCGGCCTGGAATACCTGGAGCGTGAAAGCATTACCAGGACTGAATACGGCTGTAAAATCCGCTTCAAGGGCCCTCAGCGCAAAGTGTACCAGAGCGGCTACCAGGTGGCATTCCTTGCCATGATCGCTAAAGAAGACCTGGGCTGTAGATACACCCCCTGGCTCCTCAAATCCGTCCGTTGGAACATGACCGATCCACCCAAAACCATAACCCCAAGAGAAACCAAAGAAACCAAAGAAACCAGTCCTCCTCATGACCCCCAACCCTCAGCAGAAACAAAAGTCTGAGTCCGATATCCGCGATGCTCAGGAATTCTCCGTCCGCAGCCTTTATGTTGTGGTGCCGGTCTATAATGAAGAGCGGACGATCGGGAAGATTCTGGAAAAAGTCCTTGCCCAGCCCTCCGTGGGGAAAGTTATCGCCGTGGATGACGGCTCCGGTGACGGTACCCGATCCTGTATGGAGGCGGTCCGTGCCGGAAATCCCGCCCTCACCGTGCTGAGGCACGAGCAGAACGCGGGCAAAGGAGCAGCCATCCGAACCGGGGTAAAATATTTGTCTTCTCAGCACCCTCCGCCATCCTCGGTAGTGATCATTCAGGATGGGGATTTGGAATACGATCCGGCCGATTATGAGCTGCTTCTGGAGAAAATGCGCCAGGGTGCTCAGGTGGTTTATGGCTCCCGTTTCCTGAAACCTGACTCCGAAGGTGGGTATTCCAGCACTTTTTGGCATCGCTCCGGCAACAGGCTTCTAACGTCTCTGGTCAATGCGGTCAGTGGTCAGCATCTGAGCGATAGCGCCACCTGCTATAAAATGTTCCGCTGGGAGGTGCTCGGTCAAATTGATCTGCAAGAGGAGCGGTTCGGTTTTTGCCCGGAGGTCACGATGAAGGTCTCCCGCCTGGGCATTCGTATTATCGAAGTGCCTATCCGCTACCAATTTCGCACCCAGGCAGAAGGTAAAAAAATAAGGTTGACCGATGGGTTCAAAGCCGTATACTGTCTCTTACGATACGCATGGTTTCCTGAAAGGAATAGATTTTAGAAAGTGAAATAAAATGATGAAACAACAATTCAACCATTTATGTTCTGTGCTTTCCCGAAAAGCGCACAGAGCCGCACCTGCCGGCTTCACGCTCATTGAGCTCCTGGTCGTGATGGCGATCATCTCGATCCTCACCGCCATGCTTCTGCCCGCCCTGGGACGGGTCAAACAAAAGGCATGGGGCACCGCCTGCCAAAACAATATGCGCCAGCTCGTCATGGCCTGGATGAATTATGCCGATGATTACCAGGGTAACCTCCCCAGTAACGCCGACGGACAGGATGGAATGGGGATTTTTACCAATTGGGTGGCGGGCACCATGAGCAAACCCATGGATCAAACCAATGCCACCCTGTTGACCGATCCGAGACAGTCCTCTATGGCCTACTACAATCCGAGCGCCAAAATCTATAAATGCCCGGCGGATAAATCCATCAACGTCCGCTCCGTCGCCATGAATTGCCGGATGAACCCCACACGCATAGGCGGAGGCGAACCGGCCTTCACCCAGGGGGGAAACAAGGTATATAAGACTTTTTTTAAGATTGACGATATCCGCTATCCGACCCGCATTTTCGTCATCCTCGATGAACGCAGCGACAGCATTAATGACGGCTTCTTCGGCGTCGATATGAGCAACACCGGTGAGCTGAACGGGGAGGGCTCCGTCAAACCGTACTGGATTGTCGATTACCCGGCTACGTTTCACTCCCAGTCCGCAAATGTCTCCTTTGCCGATGGACATGTGGAGTTCCACAAATGGGTCCAGCCGACCACGCTCGTTCCCAAAGGCCAGGCTCGACCCGGCAGCTGGACTTGCTCCGATGATAAAGATATCCAGTGGATCCAGGAGCACTGCACCTACCGAATTCAAAATGAATAAGGGATGATCTCAATATAGATCGAATGAAATGTGATGGTGTATTTCTGATGCCATGAAGAAAGTATTATTAATAGTCTCGCCCCTTGTATTAGTGGCGGCTTGCTTTGTTTTCCTGAAAATGTACCCCGAGAGGCTCGGTATCGGGTCTGCGCCGCCTCCGATACCCGCTATAAACAAAGCATCAGATGCATGGGCGGAAATGACAAACCACGTCTTTACCCCGTTGAAGGATAGGGACGCATTACGGAGCAGAATGAATGATTTGATTTCTGTTCAGGGAGCCTCATTAAGCAGTCTGCAACGGGAGAAACTGGTAGAATCGAGTTCCGGAATTCTCTATGGGCTGGGAACGGGGGATTGGGAAGTCTATCAGAAGAGCCGCTTTCCTTTTCCTATGCAAGTACGAGGTCCGGAGTACAAGCACGAAGTGTTGTGCAGGGTGTTAAAGATACCCGAAAGTGAAACGAACCGATATACGTTGACTGAACTGCATCAAAAATTTGTTGAGCAGTTTAAGACCAAACCTTTCCTGAACTCAGGATTGTTATTGAGCAGCAACACGTTTAGCTTCAGTTCAGCAACACAATTGCAACAAAAATCTAACTGGAATGAGATGCCGCCTCCCGGCGTTTTTGCCCCTGTTCTTACCGCGGAAGTAACAGATTATGAGTATTCTGATTTCGAGAAAAAAGAGTTGGAACAACAGGGTAAAATCCTCTGGGGCTTTGTAAATGTCGTCGGAGAAGGAAATCCCGACGGCACGATCCGTCCTTACCGGTTGGAGTATATCTGGAATACGGAGAATCAATGTTGGATTCCGACCACTTTCGTGACTGCCAATGAGTATACCACGAATGAAATTGCGAATGTAGTTAGATTGGCAATCTACTAGCCGACAATATGAAATCTGGCCTTGGTTATTTACCCTGTCATGAAATTTATATCTGAAAGTAAGATTGCCTGTTGGGGAAACTGGTATTTTAAAACAGTGGGTGTGTTGTTGTTTTTTGCTGGCGCAATAAAAGTGATGTTCTTATCTGGGGATTACACAAGGTATCTTCATTCTCCGGACCCTTTGTTTAGGGAGTTTTCAGAACTCTTTGTAATCTTGGCAGTAGTGGCACTGGAAGTGGCCGTGGCCACCAGTTTATTTCTGGTACGTTCGATAAGCGGTCGAGCCTTACTGACTTTGTGGTTATCTTCTCTCTCTGTAGCCTATCGAGTAGGGATTTGGTACTACTATCCCACGCGGATAGGTTGCTGTTGTGTGGGCTTTTTTTGGAAGGGGATAAGCCTTTCAGAGCAAACAGTGGATCGAATTACTTTTAGTATTTTAATGTTTATGATTGCAGGAAGCTTTTTAGTATTGATTCTGAATTATCTTTCACGAAAATCTAATGTTGAAAAAATCCAAACAAAATGAATTATCCATATTATTTCTCTCTGCACCTTTTAATCGTGTCTTTACTGGCAGGAGGGGCTTTCTGCGTTTCAGCGCAAAATGCGAGTTTGCAAAGCGCAAATTCTCCACTGCAAACTTATACGGCAACCGGCTCGCTAGTGACCATCGGCTCACTTGGCCCTGAACTGACTCTCACCAATGTCTATGGGTTTACCCTATACCGGACAAGAGATAATTGGAAAATACGGATGAAAACAGAAGAAAGTTCATATACCGGTGGGCTTACACTGAGTGAATATGGTTTAATTTCTCCGACCAACTCTTATCAATTGAATGCTTATGAACCATCTGATAAAGAATCCGTAAATGATTATTCCCTTTATCTTTATTCGCAAAAAAATCCCAACGGACATGTAGTTCCGATTTGGCTCGCCTTTATAGGAGGATCATATTTGGATCGTTCGGGAAAGGGTGATATTAAGACACCATTCCCTCCAGAAACAAAATTGTACGAACAGCACTTAACACTGCCGGCAGAGTGGAAATTTCACTCCCCGGATGCCCCATACCCGATGGTTGCTTCCTACGTAGATTATCCGGCAGAATCCAAAGAGACGAAGAATCAAACCAATGCCTGCTATGAAGTCCAAAGCTGGACGAATGCCCTGGGGCAAAGTTTTCCCAAGATTGGAAAAGCCAGTCAATATTTCGGTTCGTTGGAGGATTCGAGTTTTACCCAATTTGAACTTACAGTAGAAAGCATCGAACCGGGTGTTCCAGAAAATATTTTCCAGTTTGCACCTCCGGCAAAGACACAGGTATACGACAACCGAATTACACTGGAAAATAATATTCCCGTCCTTTACGATTATTTCTCTAAAACGGGAGGGATACAGTCTATTGATGCCGTAATATCTGATTCAAGATTTAATGATCTGGCCGCAAATGCCAAAGCGGAAGCAAACGCGCCCAAGAGAGATCCCCGGTGGATTTATGGAATACTATTTGTTCTTTTCGCCGTCCCTTTAACCCTCGTTGTTAGAAAATTCTTTAAATGAAGAGAATATTATTAGGGCTTTCTTCGCTTCTATTAGTGATGCTATTTGCAGGAAGTGCTCTCTGCGTTTCAGCGCAAAGTGAGGATTCGCAAAATACCTATTCACAGCCCCAGGCTTATACGGTTACCGGTTCGATGCGTGTCGTTGGTTCGCCGTTTGCAGAGAAAACTCTCACCGTTCTCTATAGCTTTACTCTTTACCGGACAATAGATAATTGGAAAATACGGATGAAAGAAGAAGAAGGCTTTGTGCAATCAGGAACAGAACAAAGTCCGTATACTAGCGGGATTCCGCTGAGTGAGTATGGTTTAATTTCTCCGACCAATTCTTATGAGTTGAGTATTTATGAGCCATCCGAAAAAGAGTATGAAAATGATTGTTCTCTTTATCTCTATTATCAAGAGATTCCCAATGGGCATGTGGTTCCGATTTGGTTCGCCTTTATAGGAGGATCATATTTGGGCCATTCGGGAAAGGGCGATATTGATACCCCTTTCTCACAGAGAGGAGAATTTTTTGTTCAACGATCAACGCTGCCTGCAGAGTGGAAGTTTCACTCCCTGGATGCCACATACCCGATGGTGGCTTCCTATGTGGATTACCCGGTAGAATCCAAAGAGACGAAGAATCAAACCAATGCCTGCTACGAAGTCCTAAGCTGGACGAATGCCTTGGGGCAAAGTTTTCCCCAGATTGCAAAAGCTAGTAAATATTATGGTCCGAAGAATGATTTGAGGTGTGACCGTTATGATCTTCAAATTGAGAGTGTTGAACCTGGGGTTCCCAAAAATATTTTCCAATTTGAGGTTCCGTCGAAGACTCAAGTGTACGATTTACGAATCCTGTTGGAAGACTATAATACCCCTGTTCTCTACGATTATTTCTCTAAGACGGGAGAGATAAGGTCTATAGAAACCATATTGGCGGATCCAAGATTTAATGATTTGGCTGCAAATGCTAAGGTGGAAGCAAACGCGCCCAAGAGAGATCCCCGGTGGATTTATGGAATACTATTTGTTCTTTTCGTCGTCCCTTTAACCCTTGTTATTAGAAAATTTTTTAAATGAGAGAGTGATTGTAAATGAAAAGGCTGTTTGAAGCAATTAAGAACATAAAGAACAGTTCCCGGCCTGTTCCGCCGGAAGGGGATGTCTCGGATGTTTATGGCGGACCGATCTGGCCCTATCTTCTAATTTATAAGCTCTGGTACTTAGGGCTTCTCATGGTGATCATCTGGCAGTGGCCGGAAATGAACCGCGATGCCTTCTTCGGCAACATGGCCCGTTGGCCCCGGGTGGGTGAAATTGTCTTCGGAAGCTACCTGACCACCTGGGATGGCGCCCATTATATGAGCATTGCCGAGCAGGGATATATCCCCGGGAGCCCCTCTTGCGCCTTCTGGCCGCTCTGGCCCTTTATGATGAGGATCGGCTCCTGGCTGACCGGCGGCAGCTGCCTCATCAGCGGAATGATTCTGAGCAATCTGTTTTCCTTTTTTGGCCTTTTGTGGACTCACCGGCTGGTGGAAATTCATTTCGGCCGCCGCCTGGCGAACCGGACTTTGCTGCTCATGATCTTTTACCCCGGCGCTCTCTTTTTTCAATTTCCTTATACCGAATCGCTTTTTCTCTTCCTGATGACGGGCTTCCTGCTCTCACTGGAAAACCGCAATTGGTTCATGGTCTACCTCCTGGGGCTGCTCTTGCCGGTGACCCGCTCGGTCGGGCTATTCCTGTTGATTCCCCTGGTCTGGTATTTCTGGGTCTGCCTCAAGAATGAGAAGGATCTGGGACTGGGGATGAAGTGCTTCCTAGTCAGCGTCCCGATCCAGGGTTTCCTCCTCTACCTCTTCTCGATGAATATGGCCGCCGGCGACCCAATGGAGGCCTTCCAGGTTCAGTATCACTGGGGGACGAATAATGCCAATAATCTCTTTGACCTGCCCAAATTCCTGCTGGCATTTTTTGACCTGCGCTCCTGGCATGACTACAGCGGCTCGCTCCTGGACCGCATATTCTTCGTCTACTCGCTGCCTTCTCTGGTGCTCTTGTGGTGGTATAAGAGGGATTGGTTCTGGCTGGGAGTGGTGCTCTGCATTTTCCCTGCGATGATTGCGACCTATATTTCCTACATTCGCTACCTGACGGTCGCTTTCCCGGTCATTCTGGGCTGGGCGCTGATTCTGGATTGGGTTCGCTCACGCACTGCGGTGCTGGTGATTTACATGGTCCTTCTGGGGCTTCACGCGGTCTTGCTCTGGCGTCATATCAATTCTTATTGGGCCGGCTAGGCGCATGATCATGCTTGTGAACCACGGATGAACACCGATAAACACGGATGGGGCCCTCGGAACTCTTTCCCATGGCGAAGCGCCTCTCTTGCGGAAATATGGGGCGGTCTGCGTCATCTGCGGATACTGAAGGCGCCGAAGGGGTTGTTTTTTTCTGTTCTTCAGGTTATATTAAGTGGCCTTCATCTTGTAGAGAGGTTTATATGGCCGATAGAGAAAATAGTTTTCATCAGAACGTCCCCGGCAAGTTCTTTGTGGACAGCCAGTGTATCGATTGCGATATGTGCTCGGAGACCGCACCGGAAAATTTCGCCCGCAGCGAAAAGGGCCATGCTTATGTTTGTAAGCAGCCCGAAAATGAAGAAGAAGAAAGACTTTGCGAGAATGCGCAGAGCTCTTGCCCGGTCGAGGCAATCGGTTCAGACGAGTAGCCCGTTTCCGTTCACTGGGGAATTAAACTCTCCCTTCTCCTGACGCTCTCTTTTCCCGCGAAGAGAGGGCTGGGGGTATCTCCCCGGAAAAAGAGCCCGCCCCTTGATCAGAAGGGTTCTTCGGGGTTCTCCTGGAGCCAGGCATCCAGACCCGGAATTTTCCACCCCAGAAACTCTTCCGTGGCGCTGATATCCAGCGAAGTATCGGGCGAACGGGGAGCCCCAGAATATTCCTTGAGCGAGCCCGGCCGCATCAGGGCCTCCTGCTCCGGATAGCGTTTCGCCAATAGTTGAGCGATTTCATAGCGGGAAAACCGTCCGCCTCCGGCCACGTGAACGATTCCCGCGATCCGTTTTTCCAGCAATTCCACCACGATTCGAGCCGTCAGACGTGCGGCGATCGGGCAGCGGAATTCATCGGTGAAAAAGCAGAGCTCCTTGCCCGCTTGCCAGGCGTTGCGAATCTCCTCGTTAAATCCCCGGTTGCCTTTGGGCGAAATGCCTCCGTTGAGAGAGGTCCGGATCACCGTGTGCCCCGGCTGGGTCAGGACGAGTTCCTCGGCCTCGGCCTTGGTTTGCGCATACATGCTCAGCGGGTTGACCGGGTCCTCCGGCTGGTAATTCCCCTTTTGCCCGTTGAAAACCAGGTCCGTTGAGAAGAAAAAGAAGGGGATATTGTGGCAGAGATCGGAGAGAAACCTCGTGGTGAAAACGTTCACTTTTCGGGCAAGGCCCGGCTTCTCTTCGCAGACGACGCTGCTGCTCAGGGCTGCACAGTGGATAACCGCTGAAGGCTTTTCTTTCAAAAAAGTTTCGAGCACCGCTTTGCAGTCGGTCAGCTCCAAATCCTTGTGGCTGAGGCCGCGGACCGGGCACCCCCGTTGGGAAAGCTCCCGTACCAGATAGCTGCCAATAAGCCCGCCGGCTCCCGTCACCCAAATGGGGCCGCCAAAACCAATACTTCCTTCCAAATCCATTTCGGAGAGTCTGTTCTATGCGTTGTAGGTCGAGGAAGCGGTGTCGCCACCGCGGCCGGTCCAGTTGGTGTGGAAAAACATCCCGCGCTCCCGGTCAGTCCGCTCATAGGTATGGGCGCCGAAATAATCACGCTGCGCCTGTAAGAGGTTGATCGGCAGCCGCGTCGCCCGATAGGAATCGTAAAAAGCCAGTGCCGTGGAGAAAGCCGGGACCGGGATGCCTTTCTTGACGGCCATCGCGATCACGTTGCGCCAGGCTTTCTGGTGTTCTTTGATGGCTTTGCGGAAAAAGTCGTCCAGGAGCAGGCATTTCAATTTCGGTTTCTGGTCAAAGGCTTCCTTGATTTTGCCCAGAAAAGCGCTGCGGATAATGCAGCCGCCTCTCCACATGAGGGCGATATCCCCGTAGTTGAGTTTCCATTTGTGTTCGGCCGCCGCTTCGCGCATCAGCATGTAGCCCTGCGCATAGGAGATAATCTTCGAAGCGTAGAGAGCCGAGTGAATTTCCGAGACGAATTTCTTCCTCTCATTGACGATTTTGGGACTGGGCCCCTTGAGTTTGCGTGCCGCGCTGACTCGCTCCTCTTTCAAAGCCGAGACGCACCGGGCAAAAACCGCCTCCGCAATCAAAGAGACCGGCATCCCCACGTCCAGAGAGGTATTCACCGTCCATTTGCCGGTACCTTTCTGTCCGGCCACGTCCAGAATCTTGTCAACCAGGGGCGTTCCGTCCTCCTCTTTGTAGGCGAGGATATCGCGCGTGATTTCAACGAGATAGGAATCCAGTTCTCCCTTGTTCCACTCTGCAAAGACTTCGTGAATCTCGTCCGGGTTCATCCCCAGACCCGCCGACATCAGGTGGTAGGCCTCGCAAATGAGCTGCATATCGCCGTATTCGATTCCGTTGTGGACCATTTTGACGAAATGTCCTGCCCCGTCAGCTCCCACCCAGTCGCAGCAGGGGGCTCCATCCTCCACCTTGGCTGAGACTGCCTGGAAGATCGGCTTGACGCTCGGCCAGGCCGCCATCGAACCTCCGGGCATGATCGATGGACCGCGGCGAGCCCCTTCTTCACCTCCGGAAACACCGGTGCCGATATAGAGCAAGCCCTTGCTCTCCACGTATTTGGCGCGGCGGATCGTGTCGGTGAAAAGAGAATTGCCTCCGTCGATAATGATATCGCCCGGCTCCAGAAGCGGGATCAGTTTCTCGATAAAATCATCCACTGCGCTGCCGGCCTTGACCAGCATCATCACCCGGCGGGGCCGCTTGAGCAAACCGACGAGCTCTTCCAGCGAGTGAGCCCCGATGACGCGGGTCCCGTGAGCCTCCTTGGCCAGAAACTCATCCACTTTGGAAACAGTCCGGTTATAGACCGCCACGGTAAAGCCGTGGTCATTCATATTGAGGACGAGGTTCTGCCCCATCACGGCCAATCCGATTAACGCGATATCAGCTCTTGCTTCCATAATCTATTGAGTATCGTTCTCTTTTTGTTGTTCTAAAAGTCCTTTGGCGATAGTGCTATCTATCTGAATCACAGTCCCATGGCGGTGCCCGGCCGGGAATTTCATCTCTTTGGAGCAATCTTCCCAGTTCTTCAAATCCTTGGACCTCACCGCCCCATAATAGTGAGGGCTGGCGTAGTGATCAAAATAGCAGAACCAGGTATCGCCGACTTTAAGCAGCGAAGGTCCCTCCACCCAGCTCAGGGTAAATGGCTCGCTCACATCCGTGAAAGGTCCGGCCGGACTCTGGGCCGTGGCCATGCGCAAGTTCTTTTTCACCGGGTTGAGCCGCTCGTCCTTGAAAACCAGAAGATACCGCTCGCCATCCTGTGCCATCGTGGCGTCGATGATGTTGAAGCCGGGGTCAAAATAGAGTTTGGATTCGGAAAATGTTTCGAAATCACGGGTCGTTACATAATAGGCGCGGTGGTTGTATTGATCTTCGCTCACTCCGGTCTCATCCGGGAATTTCCCCGTGACGGTGGTGGACCAGAAAATATACCACAATTTTTCTTTGCTGTCGCAGAAAAGCTCTGGAGCCCAGATGTTTCTGGCCTTAGGTTCATTCTGCATGACAGGTATCCCTTTCTGAGGACTCCAGTCGATCAGGTTCGTGCTGGAGGCATAACCGAACATTTTGGCCTCCTTGGCTGTCCAGCCGCTGGTCCAGACCATGTGAAAGACGCCATCCGGTCCCCGGGCTATCGCCGGGTCACGCATGAGCTTGCCACCTACGGTCGGTTTAAGGTAGGATTTGTCCCCGTTGAGCGGTGTCCAGCCGTAGCCGTCATTGCTCAAAGACAGATGCAGTCCATCCTGGCCATTATCCCGGAAGGAGGTAAAGAGATACCACGGGTTCTCTTCTTTATCGGCTCCCGGGGTAGCATGAGAGCTCAGTGTGAAAGCTCCGAGGAACAGTGTAAACAGGATAATACTGTATTTATTCACCCGGCAATTGTCCCTGATACACAAGCAGGATTCAATCTCAAAAAAACCGGTTTTTGAGACCGGGGGAAAAATTTGAAAATAATTTAAAATTTTTCCTTGTCTTGTGGCAGCAGAACGACTATCATGACTCACCTAACAAGTGAAGAACTGGTATTCGTGATACGCTTTTATGCACTTTATCACTGGCATATTTGAAAAATTACAGTCGCACCCCAAACGTGTGGTCTTCCCCGAGGGTTACAACCCGCGGGTGATACAGGCCGCCCGGCAGTTTTTTTCTCTTAAACTGGGCATACCGATTCTGTTGGGGAGTCGGCCCAGAGTTAAAGAGATCGCCGCCCAACTGGGAATCGGCCTGGAGGGCGTTCGGGTTATTGACCCCATCCACAGCGATGATATGGATACCTTCGCGAGGAGGTTTGAGCTTGTGCGCCGGAGTCGGGGGCTGGGTTCTCTGGAGGCCCGCGAAGCGATGCTGCAACCGAACTTTTTCGCCACCATGATGCTGGCAATGCATCAGGCCGATGCCCTGGTCTCCGGAGCCGATGACTCCAATGGAGCCGTCTTGCGGCCGCTCATGCAGATTATCCATTCGGCACCCGGTACCCAGACCGTCTGCGGCTGCCAGATCGTTTCGCTGGGCGATACGGATAACCAAAAAATCGGAGCTAACGGAGTCCTGCTCCTGGCCGATTGCGATGTCCATCGCGATCCGACCGTCGAACAGCTGGCCGATATCGCTCTGATGACTGCGCGCCTTGCCATTCAGCTTTTGAATGTATCCCCGCGCGTGGCGCTGCTTTCCATGTCGACCCGCAGCAAGAATACCTCCAACCATAGTTCGCGTGAGCATGCGGCTGCGGAGCTGGCTTCTCAAAGAGCGCGCAACGAGGGTATCCAAGCCTATTTTGACGGAGAAATGCAGGCCGATGCCGCTATCATGATGGATATTGCACAGAGAAAACTCGGTGAAGATATCGGAGAAGTAGCCGGCAGAGCGAACGTCCTGGTTTTCCCCAATCTGGAGTCGGCCAGTATCAGCAGCCGCCTCATTCAGCATCTGGCCCGCACCAGTGTTTATGGCGATATCCTCCTGGGTATTGATCGCCCGGCGGCCGAGCTCTCCCGCGGAGCCACGTCTCACGATATTCTGGGCGTAGCTGCGATTCTGGGCGAGCAATGCAACCAATACAGGAAGATGTTCCCCGGTGCCGGGATCAGAATCCCGGGCGAGTAATGAGAAGCTCCGGGTAAAACTGAAGAATCCTCTTCCTTTTTATATTTTCAGGGCCGGTTTCGATTTCGGGGACCGGTCCACTTTTTTCTCCATTGCCGAGCCCTCCTTTCAAGTGCTTCCCCTCAAAGCGGGTTGACCTCTGAGCTTTTCGAGGGTAGAGTTTCCCCTTGTTTAGAGTGCGTACCACTTATTAAGCATAATTGGGTAAAAGGGGGGAGCTCCTCTCTGTTATACGCTCTGAACTATCTGTTAAGAATTATGTCATTATCTTTTAGACTGAATCGGGCGCTGGAGAAGTTGCCGGTTTATCTGCCGGGCAGACCCATTGAAGAAGTCGCCCGCGAACTGGGCCTGGATCCTGAAGGCATCATCAAGCTTGCCTCCAACGAAAACCCGCTGGGACCTTCTCCCAAAGCGATGGATGCCGTTCAAAAAGCGGTCTCAGAGATGAATATCTATCCGGATGGAAGCTCCTACCGGCTGAAAAAAAGAGTCTCTGAAAAACTGAATCTGCCCACCAACTGCATTTCTTTCGGCAATGGCTCCAATGAGCTCCTGGAGTTGATCGGCCATGCGGTCCTCCAGCCCGGCGATGAATGCGTGATGAGCCAGTATTGTTTTGCGGTCTACCCGATTGTCACTCGCCTTTTCAACGCCGAGATTGTCATGGTGCCGGCCAAAAATTACGGCCATGACTTGGAGGCGATGCTCAAAGCGATTACCCCCAATACGCGAATTGTTTTCCTGGCCAATCCGAATAATCCGACGGGTACCGTTCTCTCTCAAGGGGAATTGAGCGACTTCATCGCCAGAGTCCCCGAAGAGACACTCATCGTTTTGGACGAGGCCTACACCGAGTATCAGCAGAGTCCGGCCGATTTCCTGCCGTTGATTCGGGAAGGTAAAAAATCCAATTTGGTTATCTGCCGCACCTTTTCCAAGATATACGGTCTTGCGGGGTTGCGTATCGGTTTCAGCGTGGCTTGCCCTGAATTCACCTCTGCTTTGGATAAAGTGCGCGAAGCTTTCAACACCAGCTCATTGGCTCAAGAGGCTGCTCTGGCCGCTCTGGATGATACGGAGTTCCTGGAGAAAGCACGCCGCATCAATAAAGAGGGTCTGGATTATCTGCAAGGAGAGTTCGACCGCATGAAGCTGGAGTATGTTCCCTCTGTTGCCAATTTCGTCCTGGTCAAAACGGGCAATGGGAAGCGTGTCTTCGAAGAGCTCCAGCGTGCTGGCATCATTGTTCGCCCGGTCGCTAACTACAACTTGCCCGAATGGGTGAGAATCACCGTTGGAACGCCCGAGCAAAACCAGAGACTCGTTAGAGAGCTCAAACGGATTCTCCCGGCTCTGGCTTAATCCAAAGAAGCGGGCTCTTCTTAAAGAAATTCAATAACCCGGGGCGGCATCAAGTCCCCCGGGTTATTCTGTTAAAGCCGCTCATAGGCATCGAGAATGAGCGACTCGGTCTCCTCCCAGCTGATGCAGGCATCGGTAATGGAGATATCGGGCTCGGGCTTCCGGTTTTCCAGCAAGGGTTGTTTGCCCTCTTTGAGGTAACTTTCCAGCATGAGTCCCTTTACGGCACGCTCTCCGGCCAGACGTTGCGCCAGGATTGATTCAAAGGCCAAACGCTGATTGCGATAATCGCGTTTGGAATTGCCGTGGCTGCAATCAACGATGATCGGTGAATCGTTGAGTCCTGCTTTCAAAAGCCGCTCCCGGGTGAGCGCGATATCCTCTGGGCCATAGTTTGTCTTACCCCCTCCGCCGCGCAGGACGATATGCGCATAGGGATTGCCTTTTGTGCGGAAGAGGCCGATATGCCCATTCTTCATTACCCCGATAAAGCTGTGGCAGGCGCGCGAGCTCAAGAGCGCATCCAGGGCCGGTTGCAGGTTCCCATCAGTCGAATTCTTGAAACCGACCGGGCAGGGAAGTCCGCTGGCCAGCTGCCGGTGCGTGGGCGATTCGCTCGTACGCGCTCCGATTCCGGCCCAGGTCACGGCCTCCACGAAGAAGGAGGAGCTCACCGGGTCCAGAAGTTCGGTCGCGATCGGGAGCCCCATCTGTGCGATCTGAAGCATCAGTTTGCGCGCGACCAGTATTCCCTTTTCGATCTGGTATTCCCCATTGATATCCGGGTCATAAATGAGTCCTTTCCACCCCAGGGTGGTTCGAGGTTTCTCAAAGTAAACCCGCATAATGATGAAGATTTTCGAGCTGACCCGCTGGCTCAGCGCCTTGAGTTTCTCTGCGTATTGGAGCGCCCCCTCCACGTCATGAATGGAGCAGGGGCCCAGAATGGCGACCAGTAAATCTTCGCTTCCGTCCAGGATGGAGCAGAGCTTGCGCCGGTGTTCCTGGATGCCGGTTGCGCAGGCCCGGGAGAGGGGATACTCGGCGGCGACCATCCCGGGCGAGGGCAGCATTCTGTTACTGGAGATGTTTTTCTGATTATGCATCCGGGGATAAGCTTCCTGAGAGCGATTTTACGAAGTGCTTGAAATCGGAAATTCTCTCCTCCAGCGGTTTCTCTTGAACGAGCAGGCTCATCCCGGCTGAACCGACCACGATCCCGCGGGCATGTTTGGCAATCTTCCGCGCCGTCTCCGGGTCTCCGATTCCGAAGCCGGCCACTACGGGAATCGGCGATATACGCCCCATTTCTTCCAGTCTGGCGATTAGTTCCTGCGGCAGCTCTGTCCGGACTCCGGTAATGCCGCGCACCGCGATATAGTAGACGAACCCGCTTGCCTGGCCCGTAATGAGCCGCGCTCTCTCGGGCGACGTGGCTGGTGAGACAAGCGGAATGAGGTGCAATCCCTTTTGTTTGCATAAGGGCTCAAGCTCCGCTTTTTCTTCATAGGGTAAATCAACCGATAGAATCCCATCGACACCGATTTTCGTCAGCTCGTCGGTGAGCGCTTCAAGCCCGTAGCTGAGCAGCACGTTGAAATAGCTGAAGAGGATGAAACCCGTATCGGGATTGCGTTTGCGCAGACGCTCGGCCATGGCCAGAACTTTCTTCAGACTGGTCGCATTCTGCAGCGCAATCTGTGAGGCTTTTTGAATAATCATTCCGTCGGCCATCGGGTCCGAAAAAGGAACTCCCAGCTCAATAATATCCGCTCCGGAGTCGATTGCCCCCTGGATAATGCGTTCGCTATTCTCCATATCGGGGTAACCGCAACTGGTAAAGAGGATGAGTGCGGCGCGTTTTTCATCGCTGCACCGTTCAAATATTTTCTCGATTCTGTTTTTCATCTGAGTGGTTCCTTATTTGTCTTGAGCTTTTGATTGTTGAATTCTTTGGCGGTAGTGCCTGATGTTATCCATATCTTTATCGCCTCGGCCTGAGAGGTTGACCAGGAGGATATCTTCAGGGGAGTATTGGGGAGCGATTGCGATGGCATGAGCCAGTGCGTGGGCAGATTCCAGAGCCGGGATGATTCCCTCCAGCCGAGCCAGAAGGTCAAAAGCCTCAACCGCCTCGGGGTCATTCACCGCCACGTAGCTTGCCAGCTTTTCATCGGCGAGATAGCTGTGCTCCGGACCCACACCGGGATAATCCAATCCGGCGGAGACCGAATGAGTCTCCAGAATTTGCCCGTCATTATTCTGCAGGAGATATGTTTTGCATCCGTGTAAAACACCGACGCGTCCACCGCAGATGCTTGCCGCGTGGGCCCCGGTCTCCAGACCGTTGCCGCCGGCCTCGACTCCGACCCGCTTCACATCCGCATCCTTGAGAAATCCGACGAAGATCCCCAAAGCATTACTGCCGCCGCCCACACAGGCGATGACCTCGCGCGGAAGCTTGCCGCATTGCTCCAGACACTGCCTGCGGGATTCCAGACCGATGACCGATTGGAAATCACGCACCATGGCAGGGTAGGGGTGAGGCCCGGCCACCGTGCCGATCACGTAAAAAGTATCTTCAGCGCGCGCGGTCCAATCACGAATCGCCTCGTTCATGGCATCCTTGAGCGTTTGGGAACCCGAGGTGACTGAGTGCACTTTTGCGCCCAGAACTTCCATTCGCTCCACGTTCGGTGCCTGCCGAGCAATATCCACGGCGCCCATGAAGACTTCGCATTCGAACCCGAAGAGGGCCGCTACTGTTGCGGTCGCCACGCCGTGCATCCCGGCGCCCGTTTCGGCAATCAACCGCTTCTTGTTCATCTTCCGCGCCAGGAGTGCCTGTCCAATGGTATTATTGACCTTATGTGCACCGGTATGGTTGAGGTCTTCCCGCTTGAGGTAGATTTGCGCGCCGCCGCAGTGCCGGCTCAGCCTCTGGGCGTGATAGAGCGGACTCTCCCTGCCGACATAATATTTTAAGAGACTTTGAAGCTCGGCCTGAAAATCAGGGTCGCTTTTCGCTTTTTCATATTCATATTCCAGTTCATACAAGGTCGGCAGGAGCGTTTCCGCTACGTATTGGCCGCCATAGATTCCATAATGAGAGTTCATAATGTTTTCAGATTTTTAAAAAGTTGTTCGATTTTTTCTTTGGATTTTATTCCCGGGCTCGTCTCCACTCCGGTGGAAAGATCAATCCCGCAAGCCCCCGTTTTCCTGAGCGCTTCCACTGCGTTATCCGGCGTAATTCCTCCGGCCAGAATAACCGACCGCACGGCGGCCAGCTTTGCGACATAATCCCAATTGCAGAGCGTTCCCGAGCCGCCGCTGGCCCCATCGGCCAGAATGTAACGGGCTGGATACTCCAGTGCGGACTCGATATCTTTTTGCCCCCGCAGGTGAAACGCTTTCCAGAGCTCAATCCCTTCAAATTGCCGCGCAAAATCAGCCGATTCATCTCCGTGCAATTGCAGAATATCCAGAGCTCCCGCTTCCCGATGCTCCAGGATAAAATCGCGTGTCGCATTGAGAAAGACGCCGACTTTTCGCACGGACGTGTTTTGCAGCCCTGCGCTCAGTCGGCGAAGTTGCGCCAGAGTAACATAACGCTTTGAGCTCGGAGCCAGGACAAAACCGATATGGGTGGCTCCGGCCGCGATTGCAGCTTCCACATCCTCAGGCCGGGTCAATCCGCAAATTTTGACCACCAGGTTCATCCCAAAAGTTCCTTTAATTTCTCCCCGGGATTTTCAGCGCGCATGAGAGTTTCCCCAACCAGAAATCCCCGGGCTCCGGCCTCACTCAGAACCTGCACATCGTTGTGTGAAGTGATGGCGCTTTCGGCAATGGCGATCCGGTCATAAGGCACCTGAGCGATCAGTTTTGCCGCCGCATCCAGATCGGTTGTAAAAGTGTTCAGGTTTCGTGCGTTGATCCCGATGAGCTTGACTTTGCTTTTGACGAGGTTCTCCAGTTCCTCTTCATTATGCGCTTCGCCCAGGACCGTCATGCCGAGTGACTCGGCGACCAAGGTCAGATCTGAGAGCAACTGCAGAGGCAGAAGCGCCGCAATCAGAAGAATCGCATCGGCACCGTTGGCTTTTGCCTCATAAACCTGATAAATAGTGAAGATGAAATCTTTCCTCAAGACCGGTATCTTCACGATTTCCGAAATCTCTTTCAAGTAGCGCGGGCTCCCCTGAAAGTAATTCTCCTCTGTCAGCACAGAGAGCGCCGCCGCGCCTGCCGCTTCCAATTCCAGAGCCAGTTTCTGGTAGTCAAATTCCGGCCGGATGAGTCCCTTGGATGGGGATGTCTTTTTCAGCTCGGCAATAATCCGAGGTGAGTTTTGATTCAGAAATGCGCCCGCGAAATCACGGCACGGCCTTAATTTCTTCACCTGTTCCTTAAGCTCTGCCAGGGGAATTTCGGTTTCTCTGGCCCGAAGCTGAGGCTCGATCCCATCCACTATTTTTTTCAGGATACTATTCATAATGGCTCTCCTGAAGAAGTATCTCGAGTTTCTCCAAAGCTCTGCCCTGGTCGATTGAATCCTGCGCCAGCTTCAGTCCCTCTTTGAGAGTAGGGGTCAGCCCCGCGACATAGATGGCTGCGGCCGCATTCAAAACGACGACGGCCCGGGGGGCTCCCTGTTCCCTGCCTTCCAGAATGGAGCGCAAAATCCGGGCGTTATAGGGTGCGTCTCCGCCAGAAATTTCTTCCTCATCGTAGCTTCGGCCCAGGAGCATTTCCGGGAAGAGCGCATAGCTCTGAGTCATGCCGTCTTTGAGCTCGGTGACGCGTGTCTCGGCACTGCAGCTGATTTCGTCCAGGCCATCTTCACCGTGAACCACCAATGCCCGCTTCACACCCAGTTTCAAGAGCACTTCGGCGAAAAGCTCCGTCAACCCGGCATCGTAAACCCCCAGAACGATTCCTTCGGCTCCGGCCGGATTGCAGAGGGGGCCGAGCATATTGAAAAGGGTGCGAATGCCGAGCTCTTTTCGCAGAGCCGCCACGTTGCCCATGATCGGGTGCATCCGCGCCGCAAAGAGGAAACCGATTCCGTGATTGCGGATGCAGTTCTCCATCGCGGCGGCGGACGTATTCAGGTTGAAACCGAGTTCCGCCAGCACGTCCGCAGCTCCGCATTTACCCGATACGGCGCGGTTGCCGTGCTTTGCGATAGTGACGCCTGCGCCGGCTGCGACAAATGATGCCGTTGTGGAAATATTGAAAGAGATTCCTCCGTCGCCGCCGGTCCCGACGATATCTACCGCGCTGCGGCCCCCGCAATCAATGAAGGTTGCGTGCCTCCTGAGCATTCCGGCCGCACCGACCAGTTCTTCAACGCTCTCGCCCTTCATTCTCATAGCCGTGAGGATTGCTCCGGCCTGTGTGCAGGAGACGTCGCTCTGGGTCAATATCTCAAAGACCTCCTCCATCTGCTGCACACTCAGATTCCGGCGTTCAACGACCTGAGCGAGATATTTTCTAAGCATGGTTGCCTCCTTGTCTCTGGCGGGCTTCCACTTCGCTGATGAAGTTTTCCATCTGCATTTTTCCCGTCGCCGTAAGAATGGATTCCGGGTGATATTGCAGCCCTTCTATGAGCAGCTTTTTATGCCGCAGCCCCATGATTTCTCCATCTTCAGAGCGGGCGCTCACTTCCAGCTCTTCGGGGAGAGTTCCTTCTTTAACCGCGAGCGAGTGATAACGGACGGCTTTAAAATCGCGCTTGATTCCTTTGAAGAGTCCCCGCCCGTCATGAGTAATTTGAGAGGTCTTCCCGTGCATGATGCGCGAGGCGCTTGTGATCTCGGCCCCATAAGATTGAGCGATGGCCTGATGTCCCAGGCAGATTCCCAAGAGGGGAATGTGATCGCGCACGGCGTGGATCAAATCGAGCATGATGCCCGCTTTTTCCGGACGCCCCGGACCCGGTGAAAGCACGATGGCATCCGGGCGCATTTTGACCACCTCCTGCACGCTTATCTCCCGGTTACGTTTGACCAGAACCGTCAGATTCAGCGTATAGAGCATGTGCGCCAGGTTGTAGGTGAAAGAGTCGTAATTATCAAGTATCAGTATCATACAGTGTTCAGTTTTGCAGGTTAATCCAATTGGAAATCGTTGGCAGCCAGATTGACTGCGTTGAAAAGCGCCTTGGCCTTGTTCAGCGTCTCTTCGTATTCGTTTTCAGCAACGGAGTCGTAGACAATTCCGGCTCCCGCTTGCACATGTATTTTCTTGTCCCGGATTTCCACCGTCCGGATCGTGATAGCCAAATCCATATTCCCCGTGTAGCTGAAGTATCCGACCGCTCCTCCATAAATTCCGCGCGGTGTCGGCTCGAGCTCGTGGATTAGCTCCATGGCGCGAATCTTGGGCGCTCCCGTCAGAGTCCCCGCAGGGAAAGTGGTGCGGACCAGATCAAACGCGTCATACTCTTCAGCGAGCATCGCGTCGACTTCGCTCACGATGTGCATGACGTGCGAGTAGCGCTCCACGTTCATGAAGGATTTTACCTGTACGCTGCCCGGCACCGCTGTCCTGCCCAGGTCATTGCGTCCCAGGTCCACCAGCATGAGATGCTCGGCCCTCTCTTTTTCGTCGCGCAGAAGTTCGTCTGAGAGCTTCATATCCTCCGCCGAAGTATTGCCGCGCTTACGGGTCCCGGCGATCGGCCTCAGCGAAGAGTGCCCGTTTTCGAGCTTCACCATCGTTTCGGGCGAGGAGCCCGCAAGAGTGAGGTCGCCGATCTTGAGGAAAAACGTATAGGGCGAGGGGTTCACGTAACGCAAGGCCCGATAGGCACACAAGGCGCTGAAAGGCATCGGCGCTGAAAAACATTGTGAGAGTACCAGCTGGATCACTTCTCCCTGCTGAATGTATTCCTTGGCCTTCTCCACCATGGTTTGAAACTCTTGTCGGGAAAGATTGCTTTTGAGCCGCGGCACCGCTTTATCGGAGTTTTTCTCGGTAGGCCGGAAAGGTGTGTCGAGCGTCACGGCGATCTGGCTGATTCTCTCCCGGGCATATTCATAGGCGGCCTGAAGATTCTCGAATTCAGCCGGGTGTACGCAGACCACCGTTTTCACCGTGTGGCGCTGATTGTCAAAAATGAGCATCTCGTCTGTGATCAGAAACGCCGCTTCGGGTGTCTCTACTTTTGCCTTGGGTTCGGGCAGTTCCTCAAACTGGTTGACGCACTCGTAGCCGATGAACCCGATGGCTCCTCCCAATAGAGGCGGCAGGTCGCCATGCGTGAGCACTTTTTTATTTTGGATGATTTCTCTCAGCGCATTGAGAGGGCACCCGGAAGTTTTGAGCTCCCGGCGCGTGCCCTTCTCGCTGTAAAAAGCGCGGGAGCCTTCGACCGTGAACACTCCCCGCGGATGAATCCCCAAAAAGGAATAGCGCCCGAAGCGCTCGCCCTTTTCCACGCTCTCCAGAAGGAACAAGTTCTCTTCTTCGGCAAAGCGTCCCAGAACGGAGACCGGCGTCTCAATGTCGGCCAGCCGCTCTGCATAGACGGGGATGATGTCTCCTTCCTGGCAGAGCTTCTTGAACTCATCCAGGCTGGGTTTCAACGTTAATTTTTTTTCACTCATATTCTGTAAATAAAAAAACCGCACCTTCTGGCTTTTAGCCGAGGTGCGGTTTGCATTTCTTACTTAAAAACAAAAAAGACGGATTAAACTTTTTCTTCGAGTTTAAACCGCCGACGCCAATCTACGTAAGGGAAAATACAACCAAGGCCTCGGCGGCTATCGCCAGGACCACTGATTGAAACCCACAAAATACGCAGTTGTTCTCACAACGGGGAAAAGCTAATTCAAAGCTGCGTATTTGGCAAGAGATTTTTCAATTCCGTGCATGACTGCATCAATTAAAATTCTGCAATAGAGGGGAATAGAAATTGAATTTAATTTCTTCCTTTTTCTTTTTTCAAGCTTCAGGGCGCTCAATACCCATCTTTTTCATGCGTGAAAGCAGCGTCGTGGGCTTGATCCCCAGGAGCTCCGCCGCTCCATGTGCGCCTTTGATTTTCCAGCCGGTTTTCTCCAGAATTCTGAGGAGATTTTCCCTTTCCATCCGGCGTATTTCCGATTCCGTCAGGTAGCCATCGGATTCGGAGCTTTTCAACGCGGGGATGATGTATTTTGAGTGCAGATTGTTCCCTTTCAAGGAGGGTAGGTTGAACTGCAGTATGCCGCCTCCCGAGAGAATCACCGCACGCTCCACGACGTTGCGAAGCTCGCGGACATTGCCCGGCCAATCGTAATTGAGCAGTGTGGTGAGTCCGGCCCGGGTCAACCTCGGGTAAGGGCAACGCAGCTCCTTGACCGATATATCGATGAAATGCTTCACCAATGGGGGAATATCATCTTTTCGCTCGCGCAGCGGCGCCACCAGAACCGGGAAAACGTTGATGCGGTAGTAGAGGTCTTCCCGGAAGAGCCCCGAATCGACCGCCTCTTTGAGATCGCGGTTCGTCGCGGCCACGATACGGACATTTGCCACCCGGGTGTGGTCTTCTCCGACGGCTTCATAGCGTTTTTCCTGCAGAACCCGCAGCAGCTTGCCTTGCATTTCCAGGGGGATTTCCCCGATCTCATCCAGAAACAGGGTGCCTCCTTCAGCCGTTTCGAACCGGCCGGGACGATCTTTCAATGCTCCGGTAAAGGCCCCTTTGACGTGGCCGAAAAATTCGCTCTCAAAAAGATCCTTTGGGATGGATGCGCAGTTCACTCTTACCATCGGCCCGTTCTTGCGGTTGCTCCGATTGTGAATTTCGTAGGCGACCAGCTCCTTGCCGGTACCGGTTTCTCCCAGGATCAGGACCGAGGCTTCAGTGGGGGCCACCAAATCGATCTGGCTCACAATGCGCTTCAGGGCGGCGCTTTGGCCGATCAGGTTTCCGAAAGCCTTTGTTTCCAGAATCAGCTCTTTCAGATAAGCATTCTGCAGTTCCAGCTGCGCTTTGAGCCGCTGAATCTCCTCAAAAGAACGGGCATTGACAATGGCGCCACCAATGAAATCGGCGAATACACGCACCCAGGGCTTTCCGATTTCCATGAGGGCCGTCCGCGTGAAGGCTGCTGTTACCCCCAGAACTTCTCCCCTGAATACGATGGGGGTCACCGCAAAGCCGCGGATTTGCTTTTTATCGAGCCACTCCAGCCCCTGGATCTGGTCAGCAGCCGGACGGCAATCCTGAATGTAATGCTGCTGGCCCGATAGAGCGACACTCCCCAGGAGCCCCATCGAGAGAGGAATTCTCCGGTCCGGATTGTTGATGTCGTTTTGCTCCTCCGTCGTGTTGCTGTTTTCTTTGACGAGCCGGCCAATGTGCAAATGCAGGCAGCGGCTCTGATCGGCACAGACTGCGGAGTGGGGGCAAACACTGCAGCGATCACCCTTTTCCAGCAGCCAGACCTGAGCGCAAACGATATTGGAACCGGGGCCGCTGATGGCAGCCTCCATGAGCTTATTAAGGAGGGTGTCGAGCGATTGCTCGTGTGCCAGATCCAGAAGGAGTTGCAAAGCGAGGTTGGGATCCTGTTGAGGGTAATGGGTCTCTTCCATAAACCGGAGTGAGTCTCCTATAAAAGGACGAAGAATTCAACCTTTTTAGGACGATATTTCGTTCGTTCAAAATATCGACCCATTTTTATCAGGGTTCTCTCTCTATTATATTCTGTTATTATAAAGGATATTATGACGAAAAAATAAAAATTGGCACTTAAATTGCTGCTGCAGCTCCAACTGCTGTCCAAGCAGTAGGTATGGATTCTGCCGGTAGCCAAAAAGCCTTCCCTCCCTTTTGGGATAAGATACAGGAAGTCAATGAAGCAAACTTTGAGGTCGAGGTTTTGTCTTCATCACTTCCGGTTTGGGTTGCTTTTGGGGCTCTTTGGAGTTTTCCTTGTCGGGCGATGGATTCGCTTTTGTCGGATCTGGCGCATTTGTGCATGGGCCGGGCCAGGGTGGTCTGGGCGGATGCGGATGCGAATCTGGGCTTGAGTCTCTGGTTTGAAGTGATGAATTTGCCGACTCTTCTTTACTTTGTGGAGGGTCAGGTACATGCCAGAATTGTGGGAATGTCCAGCAAGGAAGATATCCTTTTGCAGATAGAGAATATAATGAATTTTAAAACAGAATGAGTATGATGAAGCATAAGTTCCAGTGGGTTCGAAAAGCGGGTTCAGTTTCTGCGGCCTTGCTTTGTATCGCGCTTTTAGGCGGATGTAACAACAAAAAGCCCCAGGCACAAAAAGCCCCCCCCGAAGTAATGACGGTCTCCGTTGCAAAAGAGAGCGTGCTCTTGACCAGTGAACTTCCCGGCCGCACATCGGCTTACCGGATTGCTGAGATTCGCCCCCAGGTTAACGGGGTGATTTTGAAACGCCTTTTTGAAGAAGGCACCGACGTGCAGGAGGGGCAATCTCTCTACCAGATTGATCCGGCTCCTTTTGAAGCGGCGATCAACAGCGCCCGGGCTGCTTTGGAGCGTGCTCAGGCGAATTTGCCGGCCGTGCAGTTGCGCCAGGAGCGTTACAAACAGGCACTGGAAAATAAAGCCGTCAGCCAGCAGGATTACGATGATGCTTCCGCGTCTCTGAAACAGGCCCAGGCCGACATCCAGTACTATCAGGCGATGCTGGATACCGCACAAATCAATTTGAATTACTCCAAGGTGATTTCTCCTCTGACCGGCCGCATCGGCACCTCTTCGGTGACTGACGGTGCCACGGTCACCGCTTATCAGCCGGTACCGCTGGCGACGGTTCAGCAGATGGACCCGATCTATGTGGACGTTCCGCAATCGACCAGTGAAATGATGCGCCTGCGCAAGCGTTTCCAGGAGGGACTGCTCACTCGCGATCAGGAGGTCATCAGCCAGGTGGAGCTCATTCTGGATGACGGCTCCACTTATAAGCACAAGGGAGAGCTCCAATTCCGTGATATTTCGGTCGATCCGACCACTTCCACGACAATCCTCCGGATCATTTTCCCCAATCCTGAGGGAGATCTCCTGCCGGGCATGTTCGTGCGCGCTATTGTGAGAGAAGGTGAAGACCGTCAGGCTCTCATGGTTCCTCAGGAAACCGTTTCTCGGGACCGTAAGGGTGATGCCTACGTGATGATCGTGGAAAATGGAGTTGCCCTGCAACAGATCATTCAGATCGATAGGGCCATCGGGAATAAATGGCTGGTGGCTTCCGGGTTGACAGAAAAAGAGCACATCGTTTTGGAAGGACTTCAGAATATAAATCATCAGACCCAGGTGAGTGAGGTCTATTCAGGCGTCTGGGGTAAAGAGGTAAAGGAACCTCAGGCACAAGCTCAACCGGCCCAACCCCAACCGGCCCAACCCCAACCGGCCCAAGCGGAAGGTGCAGGTGCCCCTGCGGCAGCGCCTCAGAAGTAATTCGTTAAGAGGGTAAAATAGCAATATGTTATCAAGATTCTTTCTAGCTCGCCCCGTCTTTGCATGGGTGATCGCCATTATTCTGATGGTAGCCGGGGTGATGGCCATTTATACGCTGCCGATTTCTCAGTATCCCCCGGTGGCGCCTCCTTCTATTTCGGTGCAGGCGCACTATACCGGCGGCTCTGCGGAAACGGTGGAAAACTCAGTGACGCAGATTATCGAGCAGAAAATGACCGGTTTCGACAACCTGCTTTATCAATCGGCGACCAGTGACTCTATGGGTATGTCCCGTCTGGAGCTGACTTTTGCTCCGGGAGTCGATCCGGATATGGCCTGGAGCCAGGTGCAGAACAAGCTCCAATTGGCGATGACCAGTTTGCCTTCCTCGGTGCAGGCCGAAGGTGTGGAAGTGAGGAAAAGTACCCGCAGTTACCTGATGGTTGTCGGTATCATTTCCGAGGATGGAACGATGGTGGGAGAGGATTTGCGCGACTACGCCAAGTCCACTCTGGAGAGTATTCTCTCTCGTGTGCCCGGTGTGGGTGAAGTAGAGGTCTTCGGCGGACAGTACGCCATGCGTATCTGGGTTGATACGGATAAGCTCATCAGCTACAACCTGACCTTCAGCGATCTGGCTTTGGCGCTCAGGAGTTACAACGTGGAGATTTCGGCCGGGCAATTCGGCGGAACTCCTGCCGTGGAGGGCCAGCGGCTCAATGCCTCCATCATGGTTCAGAGCTTTTTAAAGACGCCTGAAGAGTTTGACAGCATTCCCCTGAGGACCAATGACGATGGCTCAATCGTCCGGGTTAAGGATATTGGCCGCTCGGAGCTCGGTTCCGAAAACTATGCCGTAGATGTTCGGTATAACGGCAGTCACGTGGCCGGTCTTGCGATTCGTCAGGCGGCCGGCGCAAACGCGCTGGAAACGGCGGATAATATCCGCACTCGATTGGCTGAAATGGAGCCTTACCTCCCGCCGGGAGTCAAAGTGATTTACCCCTATGATACGACGCCCTTCATCGAAGTGGCTATTAACGGAGTGGTGGAGACGCTGATTGAAGCCGTGGTTCTGGTCTTTTTGGTCATGTATCTCTTCATGGGCAACCTGCGCGCGACGATTATTCCGACCATCGCCGTGCCGGTCGTCATTCTGGGTACTTTCGCCATTCTCGCGATCTTCGGTTTTTCGATCAACATGTTGACGATGTTCGCTATGGTACTGGCGATTGGTCTTCTGGTTGATGATGCCATCGTGGTGGTGGAGAACGTGGAACGTATTATGAGCGAAGAGGGCTGCACTCCTCGGGAGGCGGCCTATAAATCGATGGGGCAGATCACGAGTGCCTTGATCGGTATCGGCTTGGTACTCTCGGCTGTGTTTGGTCCGATGGCTTTCTTCCCGGGTTCCACGGGTGTGATCTATCGCCAGTTCTCGGTGACCATTGTCTCCTCCATGTTGCTTTCGGTTCTGGTGGCGTTGGTCCTGACGCCCGTACTCTGCGCTTCATTCCTCAAGCAGGTTCCCAAAGGCCACATGGCTTCGGATGCAGGTATTTGGTTTCTCAGACCGTTTTTCAGTCGTTTTGATCGGCTTTTTGAGTGGATCAGGAATCGTTATGTCGCGCTCCTGGGCCGTTCTTTGCGTCGGAAGAAGCGCTACTTTGCCATGTTTGTTCTGATCACGGTGGCGCTTGTCTACTTCTTGCAGAAGATGCCTACCTCCTATCTTCCGGATGAGGATCAGGGTATCATGATGATGATGGCCTCCACGCCTGCGGGCTCTACGCTGGAGCAGACGCAGAAGGTGGTGGAAGGCGTCTCCGGTTACTTCCTTGAAAACGAGAAGGACGCGATTGAATCCATCATGACCATTGTCGGCTACGGTTTTGGCGGAATCGGTCAGAATCAATGTATGGCCTTTATTCGGCTCAAGGATTGGAAATTGCGTAGTAAACCGGAATTGAAGATCAATGCGATTACGGGTCGGGCGATGAAGGTATTTTCCAAGGTTCGCGAGGCTCAGATTTTCGCTTTCTCGCCTCCCTCCATCATGGAGCTGGGTCAGGCCAAAGGTTTTGATTTCCAGCTGGTGGATCAGGGCGGCGTGGGTCATGCCAAGCTGATGGAGGCTCGGAATATGCTTTTCGGCATGGTGATGCAGGATATGGCTTCCGAGGATCCGACTTTGGCCCAGGTTCGTCCCAGTGGTATGGAAGATGTGCCTGAGTACCGCCTGGATGTGGATTGGGAAAAAGCCGGTAGCCTCGGAGTACCGATTACCGAGATTCACAATACCATTTCGGCGGCCTTTGGTTCGGCCTATATCAATAACTTCGTTCAGGCCGGCCGCGTCAAGCGCGTGTTTATCCAGGCGGACGCCAAAAATCGTATGTTGCCGGGCGATATTGAGAATCTCTACGTTCGCAACAATCAGGGCAAGATGGTTCCCCTTTCGGCGTTGGCTACGGGCCGCTGGGTTTTTGGTTCGCCCCAGCTTGAGCGTTTCAATGGCTTCCCCAGTCTGAATATTCTGGGTGAGTCTGCTCCGGGACGCAGCACGGGTGATGCGATGAAGAAGATGGAGGATTTTGTGAAAGTTCTCCCCACGGGCATTGGTTACGATTGGCAAGGGCTCTCTTATCAGGAGCGTCAATCCAGTTCTCAGGCTGGACCGCTCTATGCGTTCTCGGTGCTGGTGATCTTTCTCTGTCTGGCGGCACTCTATGAGAGTTGGCCCATCCCCATTTCGATCATCCTCACAATGCCTCTGGGTGCCATTGGCGGAGTGATTGCCTCGAGTCTTCTCGGGATGCCTAATGACGTTTACTTCCAGATCGGACTTCTGACGACGTTGGGTTTGACGACGAAGAACGCGATTCTGATTGTGCAGTTCGCCAAGACTCGTGTGGAGGAGGGCGCTGAGCTCTTAGCCGCGACGCTCGAAGGAGCCAAGCTTCGTTTCCGCCCGATCGTGATGACTTCACTCGCTTTCGGTTTCGGTGTGCTGCCGTTGGCCTTTGCAAATGGTGCCGGTGCTGGTGCTCAAAATGCAATCGGTATTCCGGTGGTGGGCGGTGTCGTTACTTCGACGTTTCTGGTGACGGTTTTCTCACCCTTATTTTACGTGATTATTCAAAAAACATTCGGCAGGAAACATGCGGAAAAGACCGCTATTCCTGCAGAAACAACCCCGTCGGTGGAGGCTCGATAGATGAAGAAAAATCGAATTGTATTGTTGTCCATGCTCGTTTGCGCTCTGGTGGTGGGTGGCTGCACGATGGCGCCCAAGTATGAGCGGCCGGTATCTCCGGTTGCCCCTGAGTGGCCCACGGGCAAGGCCTATGATCCGACCAAGGTATCCGAGCAGGGCACCCCGGAAGGGGAAGATGTGCTTAACCTTCGGTGGCGTGAATTTTTCACGGATACCAAGCTGCGCGAATTGATCGGCATCGCGCTTGAGAACAACCGGCAACTCAGGGGAGCGCGTCTCTCTGTGGAGTATTACCGGCAGCTTTATAACATTCAGCGCTCGGATCTTTTCCCGACTATTGCCGGAGGTTTGGGTGCGAGCAGCCAGCGGGTGCCAGCGGATCTCTCCGGAACGGGCCAGCGGATAACGACAGACAGGTACGACGCGAGCCTGGGGGCCGCTTCCTGGGAAATCGATTTCTTCGGGCGCATTCGCAGCCTGAAGGATGCGGCCATGCAGGAATACCTGGCGACTGAGCAGGCTCAGAGGAGCGCTCAGATAGCGGTTATCTCCGCAGTGGCCAAGAGCTACCTCAATATCGCTTCTGCGCAGGAATGCGTGGCACTGGATGAGAAATTGATCGCCTCTTACCGGGATACTTATGAGAGAGTCAAACGCAACTACGATTTGGGTCTGGTTTCGGAGATTGATGTGAGCCGCTCGGCTTCACAGGTAGCCGTTGCCGAAAGAAGCGCGGCGGTTTACTTGCAACTCCTGGCCCAGAGCAAGAATTCGCTGGAGTTCCTGCTGGGCGGACCGGTTCCGGAAGAGTTGCTTCCTGAGGGCCTGAGAGGTTTGAACCCGTCTCGCGAAGTGAGCGCCGGGATTTCTTCGGAGATATTGCTCAAGCGGCCTGATGTGCTGGCGGCTGAGAATAAGCTCTTGGCGGCCAATGCCAATATCGGCGCGGCTCGTGCGGCTTATTTCCCCAGAATTTCCCTGACGGCGGCCATCGGCAGCGCCAGCAGTGAACTTTCGGGTCTTTTCAAATCGGGCAGCGGCTATTGGAGCTATGCTCCGCAGCTGGTGATGCCGATTTTCGATATGCGGACCTGGTCTTCTCACAGTGCTTCCAAGGTGAGGAAAGAGATGATGATTAGCGAGTATGAAAAGTCGATTCAATCGGCTTTTCGCGAAGTGGCCGATGTCCTGGCGACGCTGGGCACGGTGGATCAGCAATTGAAGGCTCAACAGGATTACGTGGCGTCGGTGAAGCGGACTTATGAGTTGGCAAACTATCGCTACGAGGGCCAGATCGATAACTATCTGAGCTTGCTCGATGCCCAGCGCGCTCTGCAAAGCTCCGAACAGGCTCTGGTTGCGCTGGAGCGTGAGAAGTTCGCCAGTCAGATCGACCTCTACACGGTTCTGGGCGGCGGCTGGGAGGATTCCCCGGCTGAAGTCGAAGAGACGGCTCAGACGGTGGAAAACGCTCCGGCAGACGCGGCAGAGTAGAAGCTTCCCAAAAACATAGACGAAGAATGCCGTCGGGATAACCGGCGGCATTTTCTCTTTAGGTCCAGAGAGAGATTGCCTGGGCGGGGGAGAGTCTGGTATTCTCTGGGACGTGAACAGGCGAGCTTTCTTATGGGCGGCGAGTGCGGCAACTCTGGGTGCAGCCGCTAAATGCGCGGCACTGCCGGCGGTTTCTCTCAATTCGATTTTCGGAGGCGGAAGCAAAGGGGCGGCACTGCCCGATTTATGCACGGGCAAGGTCATGAGCGTATGCGGACCGGTGAATCCTTCCCGGCTGGGCGTGACGCTGAGCGATGAATTTCTGGTTTGTGATTTCAGCGGGGCAAACGCTCCGGGCGCCATCCGCTATGACATGGAGAAGGCTTTCGAGCAGATTCTGCCCGAGCTCGTGTCGCTCAAAACGGCGGGCTGCGAAACGCTGGTGGAGAGCACTCCGGCCTACATGGGCCGGAACGTGAAATTCCTGCAGCGGCTCTCCAAGGCGTCGGGTTTGAATATCCTGACCAATACGGGCTACTCGGCACAGGAGGGCGGCCGATATCTTCCGGCCTCGGTAGAGACCGAGCAGATGGAGGATATTGCTTTTGGTTGGATACGGGAGGCTTGGTACGGAATTGGAGAAAGCGGGATACGGCCCGGAGTCATCCGAATCGGAATCGATAACGGAGGCCTCACGGCGACGGCGGGCAAACTCTTCCAGGCGGCCTGTCGGGCACATCTGGAGACGGGGCTCCCCATTCTGGTTCAATCGGCGGATGGGCTGGGCGTGGCAGAGGCTTTGAGCCTGATGCGCAAAGAGGGCCTGGAGGCTGCGGCGCTCATCTGGGCCGGAGGCTCTGAGGCTGATAACCGGGAGCGGCTGGAGCTGGCCAGGATGGGAATCGCGCTGAGCCTGGGCGCGATCACTCGGGAACGCTCAAAGGAATATGCACAGCTTCTGGAGCAGTTGAAAAAAGAGGATCTGCTGGACCGCGCGCTTCTGGCCCACGGCATGAGTCACTACCGCGTGGCTGAGAGCGGAGCGGAAGAGCTCCGGCGGGTTGGTGCAAAAGGAGAATATCTCTGGATTCTGAAAGAGTTTCTTTCGCAATTGAGTGAAGCCGGGTTCAGCCGTTCGGAGGTGAGCCGGATTACGGAGAAGAATCCGCGAGAGGCTTTCGAGATTGGAGTTCGCAAGGCGGAAAGCAAATCCCGGAAAAAGTATCTCCTCTTTTAGAGTTTAGAGGTATGGCGGCTCAGGCGAGGAAATCCTGGAAGCGCATCTTCTTGATGGAGCTGCGCCAGGCGTATACGCAGAGGATCAGATCGTAGAGGAGAGCCGCCAGAGTGATGAGGACAAGGAGCCAGGGCATCTGGCCCAGGTCGAAGGCCTGGGTAATGTTATCAGTGGTTTTGTACCAGAAGATGAAGGCCAGATAGGCGATAATCCAGGGCGTGCTCAGGACCAGGGTAATGGTTCTCAGAAAGGCGTACTGGATATTCTTGGCGCGCAGTGAAAAGCGGATGGCGACCAGAGAAAGAGTGAGGATATCGGCCAGGAGGAGAATGACCCCGTAAGCGACCGGGATATAGGCAACGGTGAAGGGCGTGAGCTCGGGGATGGGAAAATCGGAGTAGACGGGAGGGGGCGTGGCTTTGGCGGCTTGGGTGATTGCGTAGTAGGCGACGATCGCGAATGTTAATAAGAGGAGGGGCCAGGCGCGTTTAAAGATGTTTTTGACATGGGATAGGATGATTTGCCGGGGAGAAAAGCGGCTCATGAGAATGAGCGGGAGCATCTGAGTTGAGACATCGCGGCGGATACGCACGGTGACCAGATAGGCGGTCCAGATTTTGAGGACGATGCAGGAGATGATGCAGAGAGGGGCAGCCATGAGAGAAGGAGCCAGGATGGCGGCTGAAGGGATGAGGTTGGTCAGGAGCTCCAAAAAAACGGACAGCGGTTTCAGAGAGAGGTGGAGGAGGTACGCGACGGGCAGGAGGGCGCTCAGCCAGAGTATCCAGAGAGAGAGGGAAGGGATGCGGTCCCGGTAATTGACCCAGTCATAGGGATTGGTAAAGCGAAGCCGGAGAAGCGTTCTGCGGGCGAGAGAGCCCAGGTTGATATTCTGAAAAAAAAGTCCGATTCGATTTCGAAGGATACGTTTGCGCGGCGGAGGCTGCTTCCTCCAGACTCGGGAGGTGACCCAGCCCGCACCGCAGAGAAAGAGGGTGGAGAGCACGAAAAGAAAAAGCATACCCCATTTGCAGAGATGGAACATCCAGAGCAGGTCTTCAGGAGTGCGCGGGGCGGAGAAAAAGGCGAGCATGATGAAAAAGATGCCCCCGGGAGTGAATGGGAAGAGGGTTTTGATGAGGTTTTCGGACTCTCCCTGGCTCAGAAAACCCTGGTTTTGAAGAGTAAAACCGGTGAGAGGAATCAGGACGGAGATGCCAAAGGTGACAAAAGCGATAAAGACGATGGAGAGTGCGCTGGAAGTTCTCTGAGTGGAGCAGAAGCTGGAAATAAAAATGCCGCCGCCGGTTGAGAAACAGAGCCAGCAGAAGATAAAGGTATTCATGGCGAGGAAAGCATCCAGCGAGACGCCGCCCATGAGGAAAGCGGTTGCCTGAAGCGGCAGCAGAGTGAGAATCGTCTGGAGATGGAGCTGGATCGCAGAAAAAAACTTCCCGAGGATGATATCCGGGCTTTTAAGGGGCGTGAGGAAAAGGAGACCCAGAGTATCTTCCTCGCGCTCACGGCTCAGGGAGGAAGAGGCGAAATAGCCTGAGGCTCCGGCGTAAATGGCTGATATGCCGAGAGTCGCAAAGAAAAGGAACTTGCCGTCCTTCATCACGTCATAGAAACCGCCCGCCAGAGCGACGGCCCCCAATAAAGCGAGAATCATGAGAGTAGGCAACATCCTGAGAAGGTAAGTCTTCCAGGATTTGCCGCTAATGGTGAGCTCACGTCCTATGATGGCCAGGTATTTCACCGTAATGGGGCTGAAACTTTTCGTTTCGTCTTTTCGGATTCTGATTGGAGCAGAAAAGGGGTTCTCTGTGAAGGAGAATTTTCACCGCATTGTCTCAAAAATGCACACCGTAAAGGGAAGAACCACGAATGAACACGAAGAGACACGAATAGGGAACCGCAGATTACGCAGATTTGCGCAGATGAATGCAGATGAATGCAGGGTATGCGGAGCATATCTCAGTGCAGACTCATCTTCCTTCCGTAAGCACGTCTTCCTCTTATTTTAAGTCCTGAAGTACCGCCCTCCGGGCGGGGTGCTGGGGGAGGCTTCTATCCGTAGGTACGTCTCCCTCCGGGAACCGCACCTACGGTTATGCACATTCGCCTCTCCGAGGCGTGTACCCTCCGGGCACGGGGCCTTTTCGGGGCCAGCACCCACGGGCAGAAATCCCGATAGGAAAAAGTTCCGGGCTATGGGATGGGTATGGATTGGGAACCGCAGATTCGCGCAGATTGGTTTATGGGATGGTCGGATGCGACCCCTACGGGGTCGTGGGTGGTGGAGGGCAAATGGTACCCGGGGTCTGCGACCCCGGGCTATAGTATGGGTATGCTCCGCATACCTGATATTTGCTGCACCCCGGGGGGTGCAGAGGAAAGAGGCGTGTGCCCTTCGGGCACGAATCTTTTGCGGGAGACGTACCCACGGGCATGCATATTTGCCTCTTCGAGGCGTGTCCCCTTCAGGCACGGGTTTTTTTCGGGAACGACGGGTTGAGGTTTGGGTGCGGCGGCGGATTCTACGGGCGGTGATTCTCGTGGTTCTTCAGGCATCTGCGGCTCTTCGGGTTTCTGGGGTGGTTCCGGGTGGTCCCAGAGTTTGGTGCGGAGGAGGTCGGCTTTTTCATCAAAAGAGAGTTCTTCCATGGCATTGATTTCATTAATTTGCGCGGCGTGTTTGAGGGTCGCCTGCGCGGCGGAGAATTCAAAGCGTTCGCGAGCGAGCTCCAGAGCGCGGATTTTCAAGTGGAGCTTGAGGAGTTGGGAGAAAGCTTTGAGGTCGCCTTCTTCGATGGCCTTATCCATGAATTTGACCAGACCGGCATAGAGTCGGGTTTCAATGATGGGCAGAGTGGGGAGTGAGGCGGAGGTCATAGGCTGAAGATCGTAAGTAAAGGGGTGGCGGGATGCTGAAATAAATATGGCAACTCCGGCAGTCATGGCAAAAAAGCCGCGGGGAAAATCCCCGCGGCTTTTCGCGAATCTTAATTCCACTCTATAAGGACAGAGCCTTACTTCGAGGGAGCTGAATCGAGCTGTTTCAGGATTTCATGGATGGCGCGCTCCAGCTGAGGATCGCGGCCCAGGCGGTAATCTTCGGACGTGAGCTCGACACGGATATCAGGTTCTTCACCCATTCCTTCGGTGGGGGTTCCATCCAGACGCCATGCACCGGAGAGGGGCATACGTGCAGAGGTGCCATCGACCAGGCCCATGCCATAAGTCCAGATGACGTAACCGGGAGTGGGCATACCGACGACGAGACCGAGTTTATTAATCCTGACGGCGGTGGTGAAGAGCTCACCATTGGAGAAGGCCTCCTGATCAGACAAAACGATGATGGGTTTATCCCAGGAGCGATCGGGGACGGTCCGGATGGCTTCATCACGAGGCTTCACAAAACCGTGAGGTTTGCGCATGAGCCAGCCGATCAGGGTGTCGGCGATGTTGCCGCCGCGATTGCCGCGGACGTCGATGATGAGGCCCTGTTTGTCCTGGATGCGGTCATAGACTTCGCGCTCGAAGCGGATCTGGTTGGGAGAACCCATGGCAGAGATATGAACATAGGCCAGGCGGTCATCGCTGGCTTTGCTGACCGTGTTGATGTTTTTCTCGATTCTGTTTTCGTAGAGAGTGCTGCCCCAGTAGGAGGTGGGCACACTGTACTTGACCAGGCGGGCATCGTTGGTCGAAGGCCTGCTATTGACCATGAAGACGAAGTCATTGGGTTTGTTGTTAATGGTCTGGTAGAGGTTTTCATCCGCGCGGACATCCTTGCCATTAATCTGCATGACATATTCTCCGGCTTTGATGCGCGTGGCTTCATAGTCGCCGGGCATATTGGGAGGAACTTCTGCAATCCGGAGTCCGGGGCCGCGCCAGGTGTAGTCGATGATGAAACCGAGCTTGGGCGTGGAAGGTGAAGGAGAAGAAACCTCTCTGCGGGTGCCGATTTCCGAGTGGCTGGACTCGAGCTCGCCGGTCATGCGGTTAAGCAGGACGCCGAACTCTTCGCTGGTATCGATGGTAGGCAGGAGTCGTTCATAGCGTGCGCGAATGGCATCCCAATCGCGGCCATGCATATTGCCGTCATAGAAACCGCGCTTGAAGTTGCGCCAGAATTGTGCAAAGGCGGCCTGGCGTTCATCCTGAACGTTGCGTTCGAAATCGGCGATGAAGGTGACTTTTTCCAGAGGGGCGTTATCCTGAATGAGGCGCCCGAAGATTTCGCCATTGGGTCCGGTGAAATAGACCTTTTTAACAGCGGGCGCGATCTGGAGATTTCCTTTGCCGCCGCCGCTGGTGACGGTGTGGATGCTTTTGCCGTCATAGCTGATCAGAGCGACTTCGCCGTTGAGGATTGCGACCAGGTCTCCCGTGGGAGAAGCGATCATTTGGGAGGGAGTTCCGGAGTAGTGTTTAATGATACGCCGGTCGATTCTGCTGAAGTCGATGGAGACATTGACCTTATTGGTGGAGGGCTCGAACTTGAGGTCGAAATCATTGAGCTGAGCCTCATTTTCGCGCAGGGGCAGACGATAGATACCCGAGCCATCGCGGTCGCTGAAGAAGTAGAGGAACTTACCATCGACGGACCAGGTCGGCATCTCGTGCATGGCATTGAGAGAAGTCACGTTGACGGGAGAACCGCCTTCGGAGCCGACAACGAAGATATTGCGAGCGCCTCGGGGGACATTCTGAGTGTAGGCGATCCAGCGGCCATCGGGCGACCAGCTGAACGTCGTGCCGCCATTGCCATAGAGGTAGGAAGCGGGCAGACTCACAAGTTTGGAGAGGTTGCGGCTCTCGAGGTTGAGGCGGTAGAGTCCGCCATCAGGTCCGGAAACCCAGAAAGCGATGGCCGAACCATCCGGAGAGAAGACCGGATTGAGGATATCCTCTTCGCGATCCCAGAGGCATGCGACGGTGTCGCTCTCCAGGTCCAGCTCATAGAGGCGCAGATTCTTCTGGCGGTCAGAGAGGAAGTAGAGTTTGGTCGGGTTTTTACCGGGAGCGACGACGAAATTGGAATCCTCGCCAACCCAATCGGTCAGGCGTTTGGCAATGTTGGCAGAGCGATTGGCGACGCCGGGAGGTTTCTTGCTGGGGATGGACCAGATTTCGCTGCGGAGGCCAAAGAAAACGGTGGCACCATCCTCGGAAACGGCCAGTTCCTCGGCGTTTTTACTGTCGAAGCGCTCGTTTCTGCGTTTATTGGTTTTGGCATCGACGGCGGCCTGAATGAGGACTTTTTCGGCTTTCTGGCAGCCGGAGCGCAGGATGTAGAGGTCGATGTCGTATTCAAAGGCGATATCGCCCGTAGCGGCTGCAACAGAAGGAGCGCGGACGGCATCACCGGTAAACTGGGTGAGCTGGCAGCCTTCTCCCTGGAGATTGAACTTCCAGAGGTTAGGGGTCATGGCCGGGGTATCGGTAAACTTGTTTGTCGAGCCGATTTCGCTCAGAGTAGGGACCCCGGGAGTCCTCTCGCCGATGGTGACGGTGAGGATTTCCTGACCGGATGGCATGAATTGAGACCAGAGGTGCTGTTTCTGGTCATCAACCAGTGCTTTGCACTCGGAAGTGGCGACATCCATGAGATTGATCTGCATGGCGCCGGAGCCGTAGTAACGGGGGCGAATCCAGGGGAAGCCAAAGCGTCCGTAGACGATGGTTTTTCCATCGGGAGAGAACGCGGGGAAATAAAGCTTGGGGTAATCCTCGGCATATTTCTTGGTGACCAGGTCTAGATTGACGGAGAAGATGCCGGGGCCTTTGCCGTCACGTTTGGCAGAGAAAAGGATTTCGGAGCTGTCCGGAGACCATCCCGAGGGGGCTTCGGCCTCGCTGCTGAAGGTGAGCTGGCGAGGTGAGCCGCCCTGAGAAGGCATGACGAAAATATCACTATTGCCGTTGCGTGTGCTGGAGAAAGCGATCCATTTGCCATCCGGAGACCAGACGGGGTCCGAATCCATGTCAACGTGCAGGGTAAGCGGCGTGGCGCGTCCGCCTTCGGAGGGGACCGACCAGATATCGCCGCGGTAGACAAAGGCCAGAGTTTTGCCGTCGGGGCTCAGAGCAGGTAAACGCGCGCCAATCAGGTACTCCTGAGAGGGTTGGGAGTCCTCAGCAAAAGCGGTTACAACAAAAGCGGCGCAGAAGCAAAGGGTGCTCAATAAGCGCCTATTTTTTCCATAGTGATTTAACAGTTGCATAAAACCTGTGGGAAAGAATAGCCAAAGAGACCGGATAAAAAAACAATTATTTTCTAAAAAAGCCTAAAAACTTGAAAAGGAGGGAGTTAAGCCTAGATATCCCGGATGTAGAGTTCGCGATTTTTCCAGAGGTAAATGGTCCCGGAGACAACGGTCAGGAGGACAGCGAGCCAGATGGAAATGTTGACGAAGTGATGAGCCCAGTTATAGAAGGAGAAGAAAGTGACGGCATAGGAGCCCCATTCCCTGTAAGAGAGCTCGACCAGGATGGCAATAATGCAGACGATCTGGGAGATGGTTTTGTGCTTACCGTAGCGCTCGGCGGCGAGAATGGTGTTGCGGGATGCAGCCAGGAGACGCAGACCGGTAATGGCGAGCTCACGAGCGACGATGATGCCGCCCATCCAGGCGGGCATGATTCTCAACTCGACAAAGACGATAAAGGCTAGGCAGGTGAGGATCTTATCGGCGAGGGGGTCCATGAGGATGCCGAAATTGGTAATGATTTTATCACGCCGGGCAATGTGGCCATCGAAGAAATCGGTCAGACCGGCCGTAATGAAAAGCAGTAGGGCCAAAGTCCTTGAGAGAGGAAATTGGAAATTCATTACTAACATGAACGCCCCGGTGAGGAGGAGCCGTGAAAGCGTTAGTTGATTTGGTACGTTCATCGACGCGACAATCCCTTGTATCAAAAAGTAAGAAAAACATCAACTCTGTATTGCAATCCGGAAGGCATCTGGTAGGATTGCGACCGAAATTAGCTTTTATTATGAGCAAAACAAAAGTCTTACTGCTGGGCGCGGGTTTTATCGCGGATATACACTTAGAGTCATACAAGCGGTTTGTGGCGGATGCAGAGGTGGTGGGCATCTACTCCCGGAGAGAAGAACGGGCCAGAGAGGTTGCGAAGCACTGGGGCATCGCGAATTACTATACGGATTGGAAAGAGGCGATCCTGAAATCGGGAGCGGACGTGGTCGATATCTGTCTGCCGAATTTCCTGCATTGCGCGACGGTTTGTTTTGCCGCGGAGAACGGGCTGCATGTGATTCTGGAGAAGCCGCTTTGCCTGAGCCTGGATGAGGCGGACCTGATGATCGAGACCTGCAAGAAGCACGGCCGCAAGCTGATGTATGCCGAGGAGCTTTGTTTTGCGCCCAAGTATGAACGGGTGCGCAAGACGGTGGAAGAGGGAGCCGTGGGGAAAATCTTCCAACTGCGTCAATGCGAGAAGCATAGCGGCCCGCACAGCGACTGGTTTTACAACATTGAGCAGAGCGGCGGCGGAGCGCTGATGGATATGGGTTGCCATGCGTTCGGGTGGTTTCGCTGGATATTGAAGCGTAAAGCGGTAAAGAGCGTGTATGCGACGATGCGGACGCTCTACCACACGGGCAGGACAAAAGCGGAGGATAACTCGCTGGCGATTGCGGAGTTCGAAGATGGGACCCTCGGTGTGGCGGAGAACTCCTGGGCCAAACAGGGAGGAATGGATGACCGGATCGAGATTTACGGTACGGAGGGAGTCGTTTATGCGGATCTCTTCGTCGGGAACTCGGCCCTGACTTACAGCGAGAAAGGGTACGGGTACGCGATGGAGAAGGCCGGCAGTACGAAAGGCTGGAGCTTCACGATTTTTGAAGAGGTATTCAATCAGGGATATCCGCACGAGCTGGCGCATTTCATTGATTGCGTGAGGAATAACAAGGAGCCGATCGTGACCGGCGAGGATGGACGAGCGGTGTTGGAGATGATGTTGGCGGCTTATGAATCGGCCCGGACGGGAGCGAAGGTGATGCTGCCTTTCCATCCGAAAGTGAAGAAACCGATTGATTTGTGGCTGGGAAAATAACAGGAATAAACGAATTTAAAGAAGAATAAAGAAGAAGAAATATGAGCAGTTCATCCAAGTCTAAGATTCCCCTGATTCCGAGGAGTATACTTATCCCGTTCATTTTGATCACGCTTTGCTTTCCCAGTTGGGGACTCGCAAATAACATGACCGACACGCTATTGGCCTTTTTCAAACGGCTGATGAGCATGAGCGACTTCCAGACATCCTGGATACAGCTGGCGTTTTACGGAGCGTATTTTTGCCTGGCGATTCCGGCGGCACTCATCGTGCAGCGATTCAGCTACAAGGTGGGTGTGCTTTTCGGCCTGGGCATGTTCACGCTGGGCGGGCTGATGTTTTATCCTGCCGGCTTGCTCTTTGGCGAAGCGACGAATCTCATGCGGTTCATGTATTTCCTGATTTCGCTTTATGTGCTGGCGGGAGGCTGCTCGATTCTGGAGACGGCGGCCAACCCGTATATTCTGGCGATGGGTGCACCGGAGACGGCGACACGGCGTCTCAACTTCGCGCAGTCGTTCAACCCGATCGGTTCGATACTGGGTGTGGTGCTGAGCGGGTGGTTTATCCTGAGCCAATTGCAGCCGCTGGACGCAGATGACCGTGCGATCATGGGTCTGATCAATGCCGAAGGACTGGAGAAGCTTCAGATTGGAGAGCTGAATGGTGCAGTGAATACCTATGTCGGTTTCGCGCTGCTCCTGGTGGTGCTCTGGTTTGCGATTCTCTTCTGCCGGATGCCGGCTTGCAGTGCGGCACCGGTGCAGAAGGGAGTGTTGAGGAATATCTGGGCGTTTATCTCGATCCCTTTTGACGCGTTTCATTTTGAACGGGGCGGATTTTTCATGGAGATGAAGGATCTCTTGCGGCATCGGAAATATCTCTGGGGCGTAGTGGCGCAGTTCTTCTATGTCGGGGCCCAGATCGGGGTGTGGTCGTATACGATCCGTTACGTGATGCAGGAGCTGAGTTTGTTGGAGGCCTCAGCTTCAGATTACTACACGATTACGCTGGTGGTATTCGTGGGGATGCGTTTCGTGTGTACGTTCCTCATGAAGTACATATCGCCAAATATGCTACTGGCGACGCTTTCGGTGTTTGCGGTACTTTTCACCCTGCCGGTGATGTTTATCGGAGGGATTGTGGGAGTGATTTCGCTCATCAGCATATCGGGATGTATGTCTTTGATGTTCCCGACGATTTACGGCATTGCCAGTGAAGGGCTGGGAGAGAAGATGAAGCTGGGCGGCTGCGGTCTCATCATGGCGATTCTGGGAGGAGCCGTTCTGACGTCTTTTCAGGGCCGGGTTTCGGATGGAGCCGGGATCAGTTTTTCGTATATCGTACCGGCGTTGTGCTTCGTGGTTGTCGGTTACTACGGATTGATGACCGAGAAAGGGACAAGCAATGAGAGTAACCAGACCGGAATGCCGAAAATACCGGGTGCTCTGATGGGAGTCGTGGGAGTCGCGACCATCGTGGTGGTCTGCGGTTGTATTTTCTATCCGAATTACAGGGATGGTCAGAAAGAGCTGCAGGCGCAGACTGCGGACCAGAGTGAAGTGCAGAGCAAAGGTTTTGGCGGCTATTATGCCCTGGAAAATACGGGCGGCCTGGAGATTCTGGAAGTGGTGCCCTCGAAAGAGAAAGCGGACGACGGAAAATTCAGGGGAGTGCTGCGGCATTATCAGGTAAAAGAAGTCAGTCCGAAGGGCCGCGTGAAGAGCCAGGATATCAATTACGTTGAGGTTGGCCTCTGTATAATGGATTCGGGCAAGGGAACTGTGGAGTGGCAGATCAATCCCAAAACAGAAGACTTTCAGTATTCGGCGGGGAGTGATACTCTGAGCTTCCGTGGAAGGACTTACGCCCCGATTTCATTGGAGCTGAATCATCTGAAGCTGGTACAGGAAGTGCATGAGGCACGGGCAGCGGCAGCGGCAGCAGCGGAGGAGGAGTAGGCTGAGAGGCAAAAAGCCGGCGGAGAAAGTGTGAGGATATTCGCCGGCCTGGGGTCCCCCTTGAAATACAGGCGGGATGGTTCTTCGGTGTGTGAAATTCACCGGGAAGACCGATTGAAGGTATGATGATAAGTAGAGAAGAAATGGATGGAATAAAAAAGGAATGGACCATTCCCGGAATGGAGTACATAAAGCGGGGGTTGCTGAGTATACTCGTTCTTGCGGTTTTGTTTTTGCCTATCTGGGGACTGCTGGGGCAGGATGTAACCGAGCCGGGTGAATCAGAGGCGCCAAAGGAGGAGAAGACTCATAGGGTATTGATGCTCTCCTCGGCAAATTTGTCATTTGTGCAGCATTACCAGGTGGTAGATCGTTATCTCAATGAGTTGAGTAGTTCGGGGGTGCCGTACACGATTGATTTTTTTGAGATGGATACGCTCACCAACATGCACAGGGTGGGGCTGGAGATACGGCTGGAGGCTTTGTGGAATGAGATTCAATCGGGGAAATATGATTTAATTACGACTTTCGGGGATTTAGCGTTTGAGACACTGAACCGGTATCATGAGAAGATACCCAAGGATGTCGCGATCGTGTTTCTGGGGAGTCCCACGGGGTGGCAGCGGATGCTGGGAGAGCATGAGAATCTGACGGGCGTGGTGGATGAGGTAAACCCGGAGGAGAATATTGAGCTCATCCGGAAACTGTTGCCTGAAAAAAAGAAGTTGCTGCTGCTCACCCACTGGGGAGAGAGTGGGTTGGAAGTGAGAGACCGGGTTTTTGCCTATTTCAAACAGAATCCGGAGCTGGAGTTGATTTACATTGATAATGACAGTGTGAGTACTCCGGATATGTTAAAGGAGATATCGAAATTAGATTCGGATACGGCGATTCTTTTTTATGGTTGGTATAATCGAGAGGCGGTTAATTTCGTGTCGCTGCATCTTCTGATGAACGAGCTGGGAGTCCGGGAAGATGTGCCTCTATTCGTGATGAACGATGCGATGCTTCAATTCAAGACAATGGGCGGGAGCCTCATGGAGTCGGGACGCATCGGAGCCACCGCGGGTATGATAAGTGTCCGGATACTGTGCGGAGAGCCGGCCCATAGTATTCCGGTTCATGTGTTGAAGCCGCGAGTTTTCCTGAACTGGAATATACTGAAAAACCACCAGGTTTCTGAGAGAAACATTCCGGAAGATGCGATTGTCCTGGGCAAGCCGCAGAGCTATACAGAGACTTACTGGAAGTGGTTTCTGGCGGGAGGGATATTGCTGGTAATTCTTCTGGCTTCTTCTGCGTCGCTCCTGTTTCTGCTGATGAAGCGCAGGCAGTATCTGTGGCAGATGAACGAGGTGTTTTATCATTTGCCGATGTATGTGGGGGTAGTGGATGAGCGCGGGAATATCCTGTTATTTTACGGAGGGGATGACAGTCTGCCTTTGGGGTACAAAAAGAATTTTCGCCTGACGGATTTGCCTTCGGAATTGGTGAGTCTTTTTTCCGAGACGGTCATGCAGGTGATGGAGACCGGAGAGAAGAAGAGCGTGGATTATACGATCAGGGGGCTGCATCGGAGAGTGGACTTCGTGCGGCTGCCGGATTCGGCATTCAATTGCAAGACGGTTTTGTGGGCATCGGTTGATGTGGAGGAGCTCAACCTCCTGATGAAGAACGAGAGGACTCTGAACAAATGCCTGCGTGCACTGAATCCGGCAGAGGATGCAGCGACCTCATTCCAGACGATTTCGACGAGTTTCTGTCATCATTTCCATGCAGACCGTTGCGGGCTTCTGCGCTATGACCTGGAGGCAGGGGAGGCGTATCCGATCAGTGAGTGTTGCGCTGAGGGAGTTGAGAGGAAGATGGCTGGAGGATTAACCCGGGCTATTTTGAAAAAGAGTCCCTGGCTTGATATGCTTTGCAGCGGAGAGATGGTTTTCTGCGATGACGTTCAGGCGGAGTGTGATCTGGTGAAGGAGAGCAGTTGGGGAGAGATGATTTACGAGCAGGGGGTAAAGTCTCTCTATGCGGTTCCGGTTTTTTATCAGGGTAAGCTCTGGGGGGTGTTCGGGTTATGTTTCGAGCGCGAAAAGAGGCGTCTGACCAAGCCGCAGATACAGCTGATACAGTCGGT
>JALNXY010000002.1 GCA_023230105.1 Verrucomicrobiota bacterium | reverse complement strand
TACTTTAACGGGTTTCAATCCACGCACCCGTGAAGGGTGCGACAATGTGCGGTGAAAGTAATTGATTTGCAGTAAAATCTAAGGGCATTTCCGCTGAGCTCGTTAGAATTTTCAAAATCCACCTTATTTTTAGACTAGAGATATACATTAACGTCTTCAAAGAGAGTGACTGCTAAACTGATGGGTTTTTCATGAGAACGGCCGCTTAGCGCAACCTCAAAACATCAAAGTATCCTGGGTCGGGTGATAAGATTCTTTAGCTCCATGATGCTCAATTTTGCGCTCCCAATTACTTCCCAGAAAGTAGAATCTCAGGCTATCCTTCTGCGGATCAAAAAGTGTTAGAAGTTTTTCCTTCATTTTGACCCATTGAGCCGGCTCCAGGTCGCATTCAAAGACGGAATACTGAACGCGCTGGCCTTTGTTTTCGCAGACTTTCGCGATTTGTCGGAGCCTTCTTTGCCCTTCCGGGCAAGCCGTGTTCACGTCATAAGTAACCAGGACAAGCATATTAACGATTCATGTAAGCAGGGTAGTATTTCATATCGCCCCGGATCGTCCTCGCCAAGAGCTGCGCCTGCACGTGGAAGAAGAGCCCCAATGAGATCGTCTCTTCCAGGTAGGGATGTATGACCTCGTCGAGCTTCCTTTTTTGCCAGGTCTGAAGGATCGTCTTTCGTGCATCGTCGCTCATTTCCACGGCGCCAGTGGGGCCGATAATGAAATCTTTGGCCTGCACTGTCTGCAAGTTAATCAATGAGAGTACCAGACGGTCTGCAATTGGATGTCGGAATTCCTCCAGCAAATCCAGCGCAAGACTGGGCCTGCCGGGTCGGTCTCTATGGAGGAAACCAACGGCGGGGTCCAGACCTACAGATTCCAGGGCAGAGCGGCAGGAGTGTGCCAGCAAAACGTAGATGAATGAGAGGAGCGCATTGACGCGGTCCAGGGGTGGACGGCGTGAGCGCTTCAGAAAGCGGAAATCGTTTTTCTGTGCGACTATCATGTGGTCGAACACCGAAAAATATTCATCCGCGCAGATACCCTCGTATCCTCTGAGCTCATCCAGTGTGGCGCTGTCCTGAGCCTCTTTGAGGAGGATTGCCAGGCGGTTTATTGCCTTCCCAATATCTTCTTTACCGTCAGTATTCTGATGATTCCTCAGATGCCTCATCAGGTTAGAGCGGCTATTCTGTATTTTTGCGGCGACACAGGCTTTGGCGACTGGCAGCGCTCTGGATTCATCGTCAGAGATTCTATACTGCTCTTTTCGCAGCAGCACATTGCCACTGAGCGGGCCCTCCACACGCGCCTGGAATCTTCCGTTCTGATTCAGATAAACCATGCTGACTCCCTGGCTGGCGCAGAGCTCCATCACTGCGGGCGACATCAAGACGTTGTAACCCATGCAGACGATGCTTTCCAGACCATGGACGGGGAGCTTGCCCACTTTGTTGCCCTGAAGCTGAATTTCTACGGTCTCGCCATCCCGATGCACCCAGGCTTCCGGGCTTGTTATGTAGAGAGTATTCAGAAGTTTTTTCATTTTTTCGTATCGGTGTTACTATCTTCGTTTTCCCGGATTTCGAACAAGCTCCGGTGGTATTTTTCCAGACGGCTGGAGTCGTAATCCCGCGGACGGCATGTTTCGTAAAGGGAGCAGGCGGAGCAGCGGCGCCGGTCATAAACGGGAGGCGGCGTCACGTCTGAATCGAGCAGCTCATGCGCCTGATGAATCAGGGAGATTGTTTTCTCTCTCAGGGCTTCATCCAATGTGACCCACTCTCTGCTCTTGGTGGTATCATACCAAAGCGCTGCCCGGTCAATTCGTATCTCGAACATTGACTCCAGGCAGAATGCCTGCGCACATAGTTGTACTCGGTCCCAATCCTCGAGTTTGCTTTTTCCCCGTTTATATTCGACAGGGCAGGGTATCCAGCGGCCTCTTCGATGAGGGAGCTCGGTCGTGGTTCGCATGACTTCCTCTTCCTGTGGGGAGTCCGCACTCTGAGGAGACCATTTCCGGAACTCCACCATGTCTGCAATGCCTGTAATTCCCAGCTCAGGATGATTCAGGCGGACGGAGCGGGCCGTTATGAGGTCGCCACGTTTTTCCTCTCCGCCTTTATCCACGCGTTCGTGGAGAAGTTCGCCCTCGGCACTCCAGCGGTTATCTTCCCAGAATCGTTCGCTGTGAATGAGCGCACATTGCCTCGGACAGACAGCAACGTGCTGCAAAGCGGAAATCATGATATAGTCCGATTCCGCATATTTGGGCTCAGCCATTCATTAGTTATCCACGTTTGCGGATGAGTTTCACTCCGGAGTTTTGCAAAACGCTTTCATCCACTGATACGGCGAAATCAGAGAATGCTCTGGCCGGTTGGTCCTCCGGAGATATTTTTTTCACCGTAATGGAGTCAAAAAGGGTTTGAGCCGGAAGTTTTCCAAGAGGTGTCCCGTGATCGAATACGTAGAGAGCACGAGTTCCCATGAGCCCACGGGCAGCAGAGTGGTCGTGATCAAACATATTGAGCAGGGCATCCCAGAATAACTCCAAGTCTGCTGAGGAAAACCCCGTTTGGTTTGCGAGGTGGGCCGAAATGAAACCGTGAGCCCGGTAGAGTCCGTAAGAAATGGTATATTTGCGGCCCATTGTTCGATTGTCTCCTTTTTGAGCCTCGGCTTCCTTTTCAGTTGCGACGGCCATGCGGGTAATACTGTGCTCCAAAGCGACCACCGGGAGAATCGACCGCGCAAAAGTTATCTGGACAGGACCTCTCACCTGACCGGCGTTTTCGCCAGTAGACATAACCGCTCCAAAAGTTCGAATGTCATAGTAGTTTGCGCACATCCATTGACGAGCGCTTTCAGTTTTCGCGGTTGGGTCTTTTTCGTTTTTGACGATCTCTTGCTGATGAGCTTCTTCGATGAGATTGTTCAGAATAGCTTTCTCTTTAATGAAGATGTCATTCGGCTTTTGGCATCCGTGCACTATCTGTACATAGTTTCTGACTTTGCGCTTCAGGCAAACGTCAGTGACGAGTCCCATGCCTGTTTCGGCATCCACACGGGGCAGATTGCCGGCATCAGGGTCTCCGTTTGGGTTTCCATCCTGCACATCGAAGAGCAGAACAAATTCATAGCGATTCTTGATAGTTTCCATAATATTATTGTTTAGATAAGTTGTTCTTATATTTCCTGTTCGTTTGTTTTTTCGGATTCATTTTTCACTTTTTTAGTGAAGAAAAATTGTCGTTGATGGTAATAGCCGATGGCAAATCGAGCTTGATCTTCCATGGAGAGATGGGCTGGCATATCGGAAATCCCTTGAAAAATTTCTCCCAGCAGGCGCTCTCGATTGATTCTATATCCCGCGTTATCCATTTTTGACAGATGATGCTGTGCCAATTTAAGAAGTTGAGGGAATACGGTGACCGGTGTTGCAGAAGCAGCACCATAAAAACGATCTTTGATCGTCGCGTTTAATCCGGGATTTGCATCCTCTTGAATTTTCTCCAGGGCGGAAAAGAGCCTCCCCAGAAGATATCCGATGTTCTTGTTTTCAGTATCCAGTGACATAGTTATTTCCTTTTCTGGTTTTTGATAAATACGGTTAAAACGGTTCAAATGAGCTTTCAAAACGGCAGCACGAATGCGGGAGACATCCTGAGTAGCGCGGATTCTCCGCAGAGTTTGCTGCAGCATGGTTTGTGGGTAGCATTCACCTGTAAGGATTGATTTAACAATGTTGCCTGCAATCACAGATGGAACGTTGCTGGTTTTGTTTTCCTGGGATATTGCAGACAATATCCAGAATAGTGAATAGTGCCCCTGATCTTTGGGGGGCCTGACAATTTCTAAATCGTCGAAATGTTGTTTGATATTCTTTGCAAATTCAGAAACAGAGCCACGTAGCCAAAACCTCACCGAGATTCTCGATGCGTTTGGGGATAGCCCCAAAACATAGAAGCGGGTGGAGGAGTCCTCTGTTCCTCTGCCTGTATAAACGCCGTGATAAAGATTCCTAACGGCATTAATTTCTGCGTCCGGGTTATCTTTGGCGGCATATCCAAAAAATGCGGGAAAATCATCCTCCAAAGGATTCTTTTTCTCGGCCCAAAACACGGTGGTACTGTCGCCTATAGTGACTTTATTATTTGAGCCCTTTTCCAGTAATTGATTGAGAGCCGTTGTATATTTAAATGCCGCTTCCTCTGATACGGGGGCATTATGGTTTTGATCTTTCCCGAATGACTTGAATGCGCTCAGATTAAAAGAAATCAATGCCGCTCCGGAGGACTGAGCTCCCAATACATTTTTAATGCTTGGGTGTGTGGCTTCCGGAATGCACTTATCGCCCGTTATCAGACAACGCACAGAACCAGACGTTTCTGATTTTTCCGAATTCAGGTAGGAATCTCGTAATGCCTCATTATCGGCAAAAGTATTTGAGTCCCCGTCCAGTTTAAAGGTGAGGTTGACTTTGCCTTTGGAGATTTCATCGCTCCAAATTTTCAAGGACGATTCATTGCACCCTTTGTTTAAAGTGTCGGAGATGTTCTGGGCCGGATTGCTTTTGAGGAAGTGAATTAGGGGCTTCACGATATCGAGCGCAGGAGCGTCTATGAAGGTTTCCTCCAATTTCTTCAAAAAGGCCAGTCGTTTCTCCTCGGTTTTCTTATTCGCATTTTCCGAAATTCCGAGTGAGTATTCTGCCGTATCCCACAACAGATTTGCTTTGACCCCACTTGTTCTTTTTATTTCAGCCGGAACAAGAAAGGCTTTTGCTCTTTTGGTTTTTCCTTCTCCCTCGCGGGTATCTTCAATGCGCAGGAAATTCCCGTCGGAGTCAATGACGACAATGAAGGGAATCTCTTTGTATTGGAGCCCGGTCGGTGCAATATTTCCCGAATCGGCTTTGCGCCGGTAGTAGTCACAGAGTGATTGAAGTATCATCTTAAAATCTCCTCGCTTTCAGGTTGGGGGATCGTGATGACGCCGCTCTCCATTTTGGCGCGGAAGAACATCGGGTTATTGGATTTGAAATCCATATCGTAAAGTATGATGCTGAGGTCTCGCGTTTCCTCGATTGTTTTTTTGGTTTCTTTCGACGGATCCTCAATGAAGCGGAAGCTGCAACTGAATTCGCGGCATCCCAGGTAAGGCTGGTTAAAGCATTGGCCCTTGCGGGCACGGCGCTCAAACATGGCGTTGTATTTCCCCGGGTTTTCATCCTTTGGCCAAAATTCCCTTCTTTCAAATTCATCCGCCAGACAATCGGGAATCGGTTTTTTCACCGGAGGCCTATCGGGAGGAGGGACGAACACGAGCTCCGCATAGAGGCGATAGGCGACATCTCTTAGAAAAAGCCCGGCTCTTTGTTGGCGGTCCTCTTCAATAAAAACACCTTTTTCGCGTGAACCGATTCTTGTGCTGGCGATGCATGACAATTCGTTTCTTCTCACCGAAACCCATTTAATGGGATTCAGCACTTCAATTTTCTTTGGGATGTACCGGATGGCCGGTTTCCAAAGAATGGCTTCGAAGATGGAGCGCAGAGACGATGGTGTGATCACATCGTAACTGACCCGCTCCACCTTCATTTCCGGCCGGGTGAAACAGGCGAAATCGCCCGTGACCTCCAGACAGAATATTTTGTTGGTATAATTATTATCCATTCCTATCCTTTCGTGTTAAAAAATTTGTTCCAAAGTGATCTTCGGTATCAATCCACAGTCGGGATCATAAATTTCGTCACGGGCCTGAACCCAGATTCCGAAAAGTTCTTCCAGGGCTCCCTGTTGTTTCAGGGATTCAAACTCCCTATCGTAAAGAGTGACTGAAAAGCGTTGCAGTTTTCTCATCAGAGAGCGGTTAGGTCCGTATTTCCTAAGCTCCTCAATAAGCCGTCTACTATCCACTTTGTTTTCTCCCTGTGATTTGTAGCGTACAATGAGGGCATGTTGGCCTGAGTCGTCGATCATTTTGAATTTCAAAGCGGCTGTACGGAATTGAATTTGGCATTTGTCCGCATTCTGCGTGAGGTGACTCTGTATTTCTTTTGAATCGAAACTGTTGAGTCTGTCGAAAAAGAACCGGAAGTATTTTTTAAAGCTTTCTGGTGAGAGCTCCTGATCCGGTGCAATACATCGAAGCGTTTCCAGACAGGCATTACTGGCTTTGGTGAAAATGCCCCTGGGAATAGAGCCGACGTTAAAAATAACGACCTTCCCTTTTTCAGGAAGTTTTCCTTCTCTGTTGCATCTGCCGGCTGCTTGGGCGATGGAGTCCAGGCCAGCCAATTCGCGGAAGACGACAGGGAAATCGATATCCACGCCCGCCTCTACTACTTGAGTGCTGATGACCCGGATGGACTCTTTATTTTTCAGCTTATCCTTGATTTGCGCTATGACATCGCTGCGGTGCATTGGACACATTAAGGCTGAAAGATGGAGGATTTGCGCTGTATCCTGAGATTTCTGACGGACTAAATCGAATAATTTTTTGCATAGATTTCGGGTGCTGACGATGCAGAGCACCTGAGGAAATTGAACGATCTGCTCGGCGATGGAGTCCAGACTGGAGATGGGGATATCACTTCCGGTTTCTCGCGAAATGCTGACTCGTTGGAATTGGCTATATAAGGAGCTCGGGTCGTCCATGATTTCCGTCACCTTTTCAAACCCGTTGAGGATAGCTATTCCTGATTTAATATTTTTGTTTAAAATAGGTTGTGTTGCCGTACAGAGAACAAACGTGGTTTTGAAGTGATTACAGAGTCCTTTCATCATGGAGACGATAGGTTGGAGGAAATCTGTGGGCAATGTCTGAGCTTCATCGAGAATGACAATGGAATTGACGATGTTGTGAATTTTACGGCAGGCAGAGCCTCTTGAAGCAAAGAGCGATTCGAAGAATTGAACATTGGTCGTGACGATAATGGGTGCATCCCAATTTTCTGTGGCCAGCTTGGAATTAATCGTCTCTTTTTGTGGGTCCAAGTTGCAATGATGTTCCACGATGGCTTCCTCTCCGAAAACCTTGCGAAGGTCTTTGGCCGTCTGCTCGATAATGCTGGTGTAGGGGATTACGACAATGATTCGCTTTTTGCCGTGTTTCAGAGCATGTTCCAAGGCAAAGCCCATTGATGCCAGAGTTTTTCCGCCGCCGGTGGGAACGGTCAATGAGAAGACGCCCGGAGATTCACTGGCCTTGTTGCGGCACTGCTCCAATATCTCCTTACGCTTTTGATTTATAGGAGTTTTTGGGGCGTTCTTCTGTTTCTCTTCCATAAAGGAATCAAAGCGCTCTTTTAGCACACTCATTTCAGGATATCCTCCGCGCGCTTCTGATTTTTCGGGATTCGTGAAGGCTTCTGTATCCAGTCCATCCGCATCCACCAGGCAGGAAAAGAGCATTCTTATCCATAGATGGATAAACTCCTGAGAGTTCTCCCCCGCAATACAGGGTGTTGTAAAACCGGAAGGCAGAGGTGTTAGAATTGTTTCAGGAGGAGCCCCATCCATAGCGGCTTTAAAATTCTCCTTCTTATCAAGCCGTTCGTGCAGTGGGCCTCCTTTTGCCACATCGGAAGACCAATCGGGAAGTCCCGAATGATGTCCTGCAATGACGTAGGCCAGAATGCGTCCCCGATTATTCAATTCATTGACTGCATGGATAGCGCCGGCGGTAGAATGATCGATTTTGCCCATATTCTATTCCTCCTCGCTTTCGGGCTGGTTGTAGTAATTCTCTGTTTGATTCCACAGATAGTCTTGCCATTCCGGGTTATATTTTCCCAAGTCGTGCCAGAGGCCTGCCTGTTCGGCCCAGTCTCCGTTCTTAAACTCGGAAGCGAACTTACCGGCAAGTTTAGCGACACCCTGAAGGTGATCCTCCATGGTTTGCTCTTTCTTACACGCTTTTTCCAAGTGTGCTAGTGGCTCTTGATTTCTCATGATAAATCTCGTTCATTCTTCATTAAAAAGACAATCTTGTCCAATTATTTTTTTTATTGGGGGTAAATTTCCCAATTAACGGAGTCTATTTTAGCAAAGGGGATAGGACAATTACGGGGGTACCCCTCAGAAAAGTGGAAAAATTTCTAAATTAAATTTAACTTGTGGAATTCAGGCGTGAAAAAGGGGAGAGGGATACGGAAAAGCGGTAGGGATAAAGGTGAAAATGAATTTCGCAAGGAATCCGGGTGGAGTCCTTGCGAAAAGTGAAAATTGAAGCCGGAACTGACAACTGAGGCCGGCTATGCCTCCGGGTTGGCCCCCCCGAGTTTATGGCTGGGCTTTTACTTTGGAGGCGTTCTGTGTGAGCCAGATTTTGGTGGTGTAAGCGCTGGGATGATCGGGCGCCAGAGCGATGAATTTCTGGTAGGCATTGTAGGCGTTGTCGATGTCAGCAAAGCGGTTCTGGTAGATGACCCCCATTTCGAGCCAGGCATTGGCGTAGGAATCCTTGAGGCGAGTGACCTTCTTGAGCTCGACAATGGCCTCGTTGGGGTGATCGGCTTTATTGAGAGCCAAGGCGAAATTGTAGCGTGTTTCCCAGGAATCGGGCTTGAGAGCCAGGGCGTTCTCAAAGGCCAGGAGCGAGGTGGAGTATTCGCCGGAGCCGTAGCAGGCCAGGCCCATGTTGAAATAGGCTTCGAACCAGGCGGGATCCTTCTGAATCGCCTTGCTGTAATACTCAATCGCCGTGGGGAAATCTTTCTCCTGATGAGCGCGGAAGGCTCTCTGGAAAAGCAGGTAGGCCTCTTCGCGGTTGCCCGGAGCAGCGGCCGGCGGGTTCTGGTAGGTGTAAGGCTCGTAGACGCGGATAGGTGCCGGGGCGGGTTTTTCCTTGGGAGTCTCTTTGACGGATACCGGCTCAGCGGGGATATCGACCGGGACGACTGAGATGGATGGCGGTTCAGAGCTGGTTGCTGAAGAGGACGGAGCTTTCTCGGAGGATTCGCTCGAGCGTTTTTTGCCGAAGACTCTGGAGAAGAAGTTCCCTTTATCCGTCTGGGCCTCTTCCGGGGCCTCCTGTGCCGCTGGCTTGGTTTCGGAAGACGTTGAAGCAGAAGTCACCTTGACGACTCTGACTTTTTCGGGTGCCGGCTGGGGAGTCGGTGTCGGGGCCGGCTCGGGTTCCGGAGTAGGTGTCGGCATCAGGCTCAATTGGGGCGGGTCATTTCTCGGGAGAGTATTCTCCGGCTGGGGAATTTCTTTAATGACCGGCTCGGTCGTTTTCCGGAGTGCCGCCAGATCGACCTCTTCGGGAGGCTCATTGGTTTTGGGAACGCTGGGAACGACTGCGGCGACTTCAACCGGCGCTTCTTTGGGTGTCAGAGCTACGGCGGGTTGCTGCGGGGGTAAATTGGTTTGCTGTAATTGGGTGACGACGACGGCGGGCGTTTGAGCGGGCGCCTCTTTTTCGGGGACTATCTCAGGTTTGGGTTCGGGGGTAGGAACGGCCTGAGCCACTTGGTTTGTGGGCGGAGTCGCGGCGGCGGCAGTTTTCTGGGTTTCAGGGAGAGGATTTGCGGCAACGGCATTGGTCACGGGGGCCGTCTTGGCGGAAGCCTGAGCGCTCAGGAGCTGTTGCAAAGACGAAACCTGGGCGCGGACTTTCTGGGCATCTTCGGCCTTGGGAGCCAGGGCCAGATAGCGCTCGTAGCGGTTAAGGGCCAAATCCAGATTCGTGTTGCCTCCGGTTCTTTGGAGCAGGACGGCGGTGTTTAAATGGGGCGGCGCATAGGTGGCATCAGCCAGGATACTGTTGGTGAAATGCTTCATCGCCAGAGCCGTATTTTTCTCGGCGGAAGCGATCAGGCCCAGAGTGTTATAAGCTTTGGCGTTTTGGGGATTCAGGACGACGACGTTGCTGAAGGAGCGTGCAGCCAGGTCGTTGCACTGGATGGCCAGGAAAGCGTAGCCGATTTTTTCCCAGGCCGGTTCGAAATTCATGTTCTTCTCCAGATTCAGGTAGTTCGAGAAGGAGTGGATGGCGATCTGATAATTCCTGCGGTCCAGATAGAGGCAGCCCAAGTTGTAATAGAGGACATCCATGTGAGGATTGAGAGCGGAGGCTTTCTGGTAAGCGCCCAGGGCATCTTCGGTGCGGCCGGAGCTGTGCAGCGCGACGCCCAGGTAATTCCAGGCAAGCGGGTTGTTGGGCATATACTTGACCGCGCGCTCCATTTTTTTGATCGCTTCGCGTGTCTGGCCTTTTTTCAGGAGCTCTTCACCTTGCAGAAGCGCTTTGGGACCGGAAGGGGTACAGCCGGCCAGGAAAGTCATTCCGATAACGGCCAGAATCGTGAACAGTGTATTTTTTATCCCAACGTTCATAGCTCCATTTTAACTCTTCTATTCAAAACATCCATCCTCAACTCTTTGTTTTGACCAGAAAGGCTTGCAATTCCGGATGCTTGCCCGAAAATAGCCTTTACGGAAAGAGCCGACTGAGTCGAGTATAGCGGTTTTAACTGTGGGAAAAAAGAGCTATTTTATTAAAACGGAAATGGCAGGAGGATATTTGATGAGAATCTGTTACGGTTCTTTTGTGAGAGCGGTGCTTGTTTTCATATTCTTTGGTGCTTTTGCCATTCATGCGGCGCTTCCGGATCGCTCTTCGGTGGTCGTCGTGCGTGACCGGGAGGCAACGGAGACCTTCCGGGCCCAGAAGGAGGAGATGGGGCGGATGATGCGCAAGGGGATTGCTGAGCTCATGCAAAGCCCTGATGCCGCAGCGGGTATCCTCAAACTGGTGAAACCGGAGGACGTGGTAGGAATCAAAGTCTATGCCTTGAAAGATGGGCCGGGAGGGACCCGTCCGGAGGTGGTCCGGGCATTGATTGAGCTGCTTGGCGAAGCCGGGGTGGCTGCGGAACATATCGTGATTTGGGACCGCTCTTGGGAGGCCCTTAACGGGGCTGGTTTTGTGAAGCTGGCCCGGGAGACCGGGGTGCAGATTCAGGCGACGGCTGAGGCCGGTTTTGACGAGAGTGTTTTTTACAGTTCATTTTTTCCTTCCAGTCTGATTTATGGGGACGTGGAGTTTTCGAAAGACTTCGGGAAGGTGCTTGAGCCGAAACCGCAGAAGAAGCCCGAAATCCCGCCTCTGGGTGTTGAGCTGAAACGGTCGGAAGAGGAGCAGCCGGGCCGCAGGTCTTTCGTTTCCAAACTGCTAACCCAAAAAATGACCCGGTTGATTCTGGTGACGCCCCTGACTCATCATAATTCTCTGGGAGCGGCCGGTCATATTTATAGTCTGGCCAGCGGTTGCACGGATAATTTTTTGCGTTTTGAAGCGGATGCGTACCGCCTGGCTGAGGCCACTGCCGAAATATATGCCATGGAGGCGGTGGGCGACCGGGTGGCGCTCTGTATTACGGATGCGCTTTTCTGCCAGTATCGCGGGCAGAGTTCGAGCTTTCTCCACTATTCTTCGGAGGTGAATGAGCTCTGGTTTTCCAAAGATCCGGCTGCGCTGGATGCCCTGGCTTTCGGGAAGATGATGGATATCCGCCGTGACAGGGCGATGGCGGCGGGTTCCCCGACCGATATTGCCTGGGCCGGCAAGTCTCTTCTGGAAAATGCAGTACTGCTGGAGTTGGGTAATGCCTCTGAAGCGCGGATCGATATTCGCCGCTTTGACCTGAGCCGGAATCCGCCCCCCTCTTCAAGTGAAGAGAGCGATTCGCAGAAAGACTCCAAGCCTCCGGCGGAAGAGTCCCGGACTCCCTGGTGGAAAATCTGGAAACTCTGAGACGTTCGGCCTCCGTCCGAATTGATCCCGAGACCGTAACTTCTTGCTCCCTCGGGAGCCTCCCATTAGACTGGCCTGCGGGATAAGTATGAGTATTCCGGGCAAATTAAGGATGACGAAGAGCGTGCTGTTGGGGATAGCGTTCCTGGCGTGCAGTCTCTTTTTGGCTTTGGGACAGACGAATGAGGTGAGCAAAGGAGCCCCCACCGCTACTGATCTTTGGCCTGGTGCCGAAGAGGAGGCTTTGGCCACGGCGGTGGTTTACAGTACGGAGTATCCGGGCTCGCTTCAAATTGCCCGACACTATCTGGAAAAGAGGAAAATTCCCGAAAGCAACCTGATAGCAATCAGCCCGGTCTGGAGCGGCGGAATTCAACGCAACGATTACGAAACGCTGATTGAAAAACCGATTCTGGAGCAGCTTTTGAAGAAAGGGCTTTTATCTCCGGAGCGCTCCACGAACCGTGTGGATGAGGCTTCCCCCGAAATTCGTTATCTCGTGCTCTGCCGCGGAATTCCCTTCGTGATTTACGATAAACGCAGAGAGCCGGACTCAAAAAAACAATGCGGTGCCGCCGTGGATAGCGAACTTGCCTCCGTATTTCTGCGCAAGCACCCCAAAGATAAACTGCCTCCTCTGGATGGGCTGGAGGGTTTTCTGCCCAATGAAGCTGCTGCGTCTCAGGTGACTCCCTCGCAAATGGGACCGAAGAGCCGTCTCCTCATGGTGGCGCGGCTGGATGGACCGAGCGACGAGATTGCCATGGGGCTCGTGGATAAGGCGATGCGAGCCGAAGAAGAGGGGCTCTGGGGACAAGGCTTTTTTGATATACGGGGACTCAAGGACCCCGTGGCAGATCGCGGTTACCTGGTGGGAGATCTCTGGCTGAGGCGTGCCGTTTTCTGCTGGCGTGCCGCCGGAATGGATTTCATTATTGATGAGCTGCCCCAAACGATCGCCGCTGAGCAGCCGCTTGCCTCACTGGCTTATTATGCGGGCTGGTACGACTGGAATGCCAGTGGGCCCTTCGCTCAAGCCTTGACGGAGTTTGTGCCGGGGGCTTTCGCCTATCACCTGCATTCTTTCAGTGCTCAGGATATCTACTCGACTACGAATCACTGGGTGGGACCGCTCCTGAATATGGGAGCAACCTGCACGGTGGGCTATGTGGATGAGCCGTTCCTGGGTCAGACTCTGAACGTGGGTATTTTCACGGAGTGGTTCCTCAAGGGTGCCTCCTTCGGTGAGGCGGCTTATCATGCTCTGCCCGGATTATCCTGGCAGGCGACCGTGGTGGGAGATCCGCTCTATCGTCCTTTTCGGGTGCCGCCCATTGATCGCTTTGTCAAAACCTTCAACGAGTATCCGTACCTGGCAGGATGGGGCGTGGTGCAGAGTGCCAATCTGAATCTTCTCAAGGGGATGGATGAGGAGAAGGTGCTCAAGTATATCGAAGGGATATACAAGGATAACCTGATGGATTGGGCCTTGGGGCAGTGGCTCATCCGGTTTTACGCGAAGGAAGAGGAGTGGAAAAAAGCGCTTGGGGTTTCTCAAAACTTGATCGACCAATCCCAGGAGATGACCCGTGTTCAGCGCTGCTGGACGACTCTGCAAAAAGCGCAAGCCGAGAGCAAACTCAAGAAATACAAGGAGGCGAACCAGACTTATAAGGCGCTTTCTGAGGAATATGCCCCTTTGCGCAGAGGCAAGGATTTCCTCGCTCAATGGGAAAACGCGGCCCGTCGGGCTTCATCCAAAGCGGACCTGGAGAAAATCAGGAGTTTGCAGGCTGAATAACTCTGCGGCGGCGGATATTTTGAGAGTCAGCCTCGCCGGAATCTCTTCTTGATTTCCTGATCGGTCGGCCCAGTGCGTGATAGAAGGCCATCAATACGACGAAGAGCCATGAGACCGAAAGAATATAGAAGGGAAGGTCCACAATGGCATGGGCCAGCGCCGTTGAAAAAGCCAGGATCATCGCCAGCCGCATGAAATAGGTACCTCGTTTCGTGACCCAGGGCAGAAGCAGCCCCCAGAGAATCAGGGCGACGACCAGAGCCGAGCCGACATTGCCAAACTCGATAAAGAGCTGTAGCCAATCGCTGTGGGCAAAGGGGAAGGTTACATCGGTGTTTCTGCTCTTCTCGGGCTGATAAAGATCATACATGCAGTAGTAAGCACCGGCACCGACACCGTAGGTGGGGTAATCGTGATAGATAGGCCAGCTGGCTTCGTATTGCTCCAAACGGCCCGAGCTATCAGTTTCCATGAGGCGCTTGGCGTCTTTGCCGGCGACCTGCAGACCCAGCCCGGCAGCTCCGATTACGAGCAGAAGGCTGACCAAGGCGGCGATGATTCTTTTTTTCCTTCCATGAAGAGCATTCAGGCACATGAGGGCAAGGAGCAGCACCATCACAATGCTGGCGATCCAGACGCCGCCGCGGCTGATGGCGATCCAGACGCCGGCCAGTGCAAAAAGGCTCAACACTACAATCACCAGATAGCGATTCAGATACGCTTTGAACCGGGGATAGACTTTGCCCTCCATTGCCGAAGAGAGGCTCCACCAGAAGGCGATGCCGACAGGCCAGAGCAGATTCATATATTGGGCCGCCGAGGAGCGGTAGCCGTAAGGGCCGAAGGAATTATTGATGCCTGCCCAGCGGGTGCGTTCCACCAACCAGAGAAGGGTAGTGGTTTGATCCAGGCGCATGAACGAACCGACCATGACCATGACGAAAGTGCTGACCAGGACAACCCACAGAAAGCGCTCCATTCTGAGAGAGAAAATCCTGCCCTTGGTGCGGCCATTCTGGAAAAGGATTCTGGCCCCCAGATAGGTGAAAAAGAGGGCCGTATATTTGAAGAGATAAAAGAGCGTAAAGCGTTTATCAAAACTGCTCGGAAGCCACTCCAGATAGGGATAGGGAATGAATTCGTAGGTGGTGGCAAAGTAATCGGATTGAGCGTTGAACCACTGCAGAGCAACGTAGAGAAGGCAGAGAATTCCCAAAGCGATAAAAACCCAGTCGGCCCATCCCCAGAGCCGATCTTTGCGGTGCGGTCGATCTTCGGCAAAAAAGCGTTTGGAAAAATGATGGTCCAGGTAGTAAAGCGCCAGCGCCATGAAAAAGAAAATGATGGAGCCATAGCAAAGCAGCCGGATGGCCCAATCCTGAGTGGTTCCGAAAGCCCAGGGGCCGAAGAGAGCCAGGAACAGGAAAAAGCCTTCCGTGACTATGCCGAGCTTGCGGGCCAGAGGGTGCTGGAAAATCGCTTCCACACTCATAGACTTTTTGCCAGTCGCTGAATCGAATAAACAATCTTCTCCTGATCGGCTTCTGATAAGTACGGAGACATCGGCAGACAGAGTACCTGACGCGAAGAGGCCAGCGCCACCGGGAAATCATCCGTCTTATGGCCCAGCATCGCCAGTGCCGGCTGCTCATGCATACAGCGGGAGTAGTGCGTCACGGTCGGGATTCCTTCCTTGGCCAGGAGCGACTGGAGCTGATCGCGCTTGGGATGCCGGATAGAGTACTGCGCATAGACGTGGGTATTGCCCGGAGTGGTCGCCGGTGTCGTGCAGACAGTGCTCAGGTGGCGGGTATAAAAATCAGCGATTCGGTTACGGAGGAGGATTTCGTCTTCAAAGATTTCCATTTTCGCGAGAAGGATCGCTGCCTGAAGGGAATCAAGCCGTGCATTCATCCCGAGCAGAAGATGTTCATCGCGCTTCGGGCTGCCGTGATTACGCAGCATGATGAATTTCTGATAAAGCTCCTCATCATTGGTGAAGAGGGCGCCGCCCTCGCCATAACCGCCCAGGGGCTTTGCCGGATAGAAACTGGTGCTGGCGATGGTGGTAGCCCCGCAGCTGTGGACGCCGTTCTGGCGTGCGCCAAAGCTTTGGGCCGCATCTTCAATGACCGGCAGTTGATGGCGGGCTGCAATCTGGTTGATCTTCTTCATATCGGGCATTTGCCCGTAGAGGCTCACGGGCATGATCGCCCGGGTGCGTGAGGTAATGGCCGCCTCAATCCGGTCCTCATCCATGCAAAAGGTGTCGGGGCGAATATCGACAAAAACGGGTTTGGCCCCCACGATGGCGATGACTTCTGCCGTTGCAAAAAAGGAGTAGGGGACCGTAATAACTTCATCGCCGGGGCCGATACCCAGAGCCCGGAGCGCCATATCCAGCGAGACCGTGCCTGAACCAGTGGAGACACAATACTTGCTGCCGACATAGGTTGCCAGGGTCGCTTCCAGTTCTTTCACCTCCGGCCCCATAATATATTGGCCGTGATCCAGCACTTTTTCGATGCGGCTTTTGATGGAAGCGCTGATGCGGTGATACTGGGATTGAAGATCAATAAATTGCATGTGTTTCTGATTATTAAATGGCTTACTCGGCTTGGGCCGGTTTCAGGATGAGCCCTCGGCGCAAGCGCTATCGGGAGGATAGCCCTTTCAGAGGGCCGTGGGCGACACTTTTCTTTGAAAAGTTCTACTGCAAAGGCATGTTAGGAGGGGCAGAAGCAAAAGAGTTTTAGAGCGGATGTTCGTTGAACCATTTGCGGGCCTCTTTATATCGGGGGCACCAGGACGAGACGACGGCCCAGAATTTGGCTGAGTGATTCATCTGCTTTAAATGGGACAGCTCATGGATCAGGAGGTACTCCTGGACCCAGAGCGGAGCGTGGATAATTTTCCAATTGATCGAAATGTTCCTCTTTTGGGAGCAGGAACCCCATTTGGACTTCTGAGAGCGCAGGGTGAGGCGGTTGTACTCAATATTCATTCGGCGGGCCAGATTCTCCAGGAGTGGCGGAATCTGACGGCGAGCCTCGTTCTTGAGTGCCTCCTCGACGGCGGACCTGTAATCCTTGAGGTCAATCGGTAGGGTGAGGGTAAGGGATTCTCCCAGAGTATAATCTCCATGGCCCAAGCGTGTCTTGCTCAGGGAGCGGAAGCTGAAAGGCTGCCACTTTCCATGAAACAGAATGGAGGAACCGGGCAGACAAGGGGTGGGAATCGGCTCCGGCGGCAGCGTTTTTTGGACTGAGAGAGCTTTCACTATCCACCGGGTATGAGAGAGGATGAATTCTTTGAGCAAGGAAATACTGCGCGAAAGCCTCAAGGGCAGGGTCGCCACTGGGCTGCCCTTCACAATTCGCAGAGAAAGGCGGCGGGCTCTTCGGCTTCGATTGACCTGGATGGGGATGGATTGGCCTTCGGGCGTTTCGAGCAGGAGAATGGACTCAGATTCAAGTTTTCGCTCGTCTAACCATGTCTTTGATATCGTCTTATTGCTCAACATATCCTGTTGCAGGGGTCGTTAAGGCTTCAAATAAGTTAAGGGAAAGAGATTCTGATTCAGGGTGTAAGCTCCCCAGAGGCTGCCCGCAAGCGTGATGAGCGCCAAAAGGATAATGACTGCCTGCGTGGCGGTCTGCGGTTGAAAAGAGAGCGGCCGGAAAGCTTCCTCCGGGGTGGAGTCTGGGGCACGGTAGAGTCTCTTCAGAACTTTATAGATCGGCCAGAGGGTCAGAAGCGTGGCCCAGAGCGCGGCTGCGGTAAGGAAGAGCGGAAGGAGCAGCCCCGGAGCGGAAAGCTTGAAAAGAAGCGTGAAGATTTTGAGTTTAATCCAGAAACCCGCAAGCGGAGGGAGTCCCAGCCAGGATAAGAGGAAAATGACCAGGCAGAACCCCAGCAGTGGTCGATTCCGTCCCAGAGATTGAAGCGATTCTATCCGGTCGCTGCCTGCGGCACGGATCAGAATTGAGGAAAAAGCGCAGATTCCCATGAGTGAAACGGCATGAAAGAGACCGTATAAGGCGAGTGTGGGCAGTGTCTGCAAATCGGTGAAAGAGAGTCCGATCGTGAAGAAACCTATCTGAACCAGAGCCAGGTAGAGCGTCAGTCTGCAGAGGCTTTTCTGGAAAAGTGCCGCCAGGCTTCCCCAAGTCATCAGGAAGGCTCCGGCCAGAGCGATAAATATTCTCCAGACGAAGGGAGTGCCGAGCGGTGAATCAGCTCCGGCAACGGTTGAAGAACCTGTGCTCAGGAGAATGCCCAGAATCCAGAAGGAGCCCCAGAGGATGGCGCCGGTGTAAAAGGCCAGAACGGAGGGAGAAAAACGGTTGCCCAGGCGCGGCTTTGAAAGGCGAAGCGGCAGAAAGCCAAATCTGAAAACCAGTCCCGTAAAGATCATGGCCAGCGCCAGAATCCAGAGCGGTTTGTGTTCGTTCCTAAACATCAGCGGCGTAATTTCGCGCAATACCGTGGAGCCGCTCGCGCTGTAGAGGAAGCTATAACCCAGCAGGATAAGCGAAGAGGAAAATACCCAGGGAATGAAAAAGGAGGACGCGGGCGGCGGCTCCGGCTGAGAGCCTCTGCGGCAGACACGTGAGAGTCCCCAGAATAGCCCGGCAAATTCCAGGCCCAGAAAAGCGGTCCCCAGACTGGCGGAACTGCAAAAAATCATTAAGGCCGCCGTGCTCAGGAGGATGAAACCGGGAGAGCCGGCATAGCCGAAATTTTGCTCGGGTGCAGTGGCCGGAGCGGAATCAGCCTGTTCCTCCCGCGAAAGGATCAGAGCGAAAACCGCCAGCAAAACCAGAGCGATTTTTATCAGCAGAAGGGTCCCATCAACCCGATAGCCCGAGTGCTCAATCCATTTGCCGCCCGGTATCTGGGTGAGAATAAAATAGTAGAATCCGGCCGGAATCAGGGAGAGGAAACATCCCGAAAGCGCCAGCAGATGGGAAAAGCTGCCCAGAGGAGAAAGCTTATCCAGCCGCCGGGAGGAATGAATCGACAAAATAATCACGGAAGCAAAAATCAAAATGGCTTCCGGTGCCGCTAAGATCAGTAAAGCTGAAAACGGGTGGGGAACATTCATCGTATTTTTTCCTTTTTCTTCCGCCGCCAAGGCCGGCAACGGAGTCCCTTACTGCAGAGGAGAATATCTCGAATCGCAACGCTTCTCCAGCAGAATGCTCAAGAATTATTACGGAAAGGTTCTCCCGGAAGGTGAGAGACGTCGACTGAATGGCTGGGCCCTACTCGGTCTCCTTTTTCTTCTTGAAAGAGATAAGCCCCACGGAATGAGCAATATCCTCGAACTCTTCCCGGCTGACTTCATCAAGGCTTTTGCCTTTGCGGGAGAGCTTTTCGTTGATCTTAATAGTCTTTTCGGTCATCTCCTCGTGGGTTTCCTGGGTGCCTCCGATGAGCTTGAAATTCTCACCGGTGGTAATCCGCTTATGACCATCAGAGTCAAGGCCGATTCCCAGGAGCATCTTCCGCGAGGCGCGCTGGCCTTTATTTTGGCTATCGCCCATGGGCAAATGGTAGCCTGTTTGACGGCTCGGGGTCAAGCCCGGGCAGGATGCAGGAGGGAACTCCCTGATTTTTAAAAATTAAGGGGAGAAGGCGAAACTTTGTTTTTGACTGTTTGAAGTTGAGCTCCCACAATGGCTGCAGGTCAGAAGACTTGAATTACTATGGCAGCAAAAGCAGATAAAAGCATTGATTCTAAAAACGAGGCATCCATCCAGGCAGCACGCAAGAAGGATTTGGAGGCAGCGATCAGCACGATCACCAAGCATTACGGTGAGGGGAGTATCATGCGTCTGGGTGACAAGTCAGCCCATGCGAATATCGACGTGATCCCGACCGGAGCTCTGACGCTGGATTTAGCTCTGGGAGTGGGCGGCTTGCCCCGGGGACGCGTGGTGGAAATTTTCGGACCGGAATCTTCCGGCAAAACGACCCTGATGCTGCATGTGATCGCCAATGCCCAGAAAATGGGAGGAACCGCGGCTTTTATTGATGCGGAACATGCTCTGGACCCAGCCTACGCGGCAAAACTGGGAGTGAATCTCGATGAACTTCTGGTTTCACAGCCCGATAGCGGAGAAGAGGCCTTGACCATCTGCGAAACGCTGGTCCGCTCCAATGCCTTGGACGTGGTGGTCATCGACTCGGTGGCGGCCCTGGTACCCAAATCGGAGTTGGAAGGCGAAATGGGCATGGCGACGATGGGAATGCAGGCGAGGCTGATGAGCCAGGCTTTGCGCAAACTCACGGCGATTCTGAATAAATCCAAGACGCTCTGTATCTTCACGAACCAGATTCGCGAAAAACTCGGAGTCATGTTCGGAAACCCGGAAACGACACCCGGCGGCAAGGCGCTCAAGTTTTACGCCAGCGTGCGGCTGGATATCAGACGTCGGGATATCATAAAAGATTCCACCGGAGGAATGTTGGGCAACCGGACCAAAGTCAAAGTGGTCAAAAACAAGGTGGCGCCTCCCTTTGCCGAAGCGGAGTTTGATATTCTCTTCAACCACGGTATCAACCAGGAGGGCAACATATTGGATGCGGCGCTTCAGGTCGGGGTCGTGACCAAGAGAGGAGCCTGGTTGCAGTTTGAAGGCAACCTGCTGGGGCAGGGACGCGATGCCTGTGTCAAAGAGGTTTCGACAAACGAGGAATTGAGGAACAAGCTCCTGGCCGCAGTGATGGCCGAAAGGAATATGGCTGTTTCGAAGACAAGTTCGGAAGAGGAAAAAGGAGAAGCTCAGGAAACCCCGGATGCCGCAAAGGGGTAAGGGTTGGATTCCTGGAGCGGGCGTTGAATCAATAAGTGCCGCCAGTCGATAAATCCGAAGAGGATTACAAACCGCGCAGGCGATACCACCAGGCCTTTAAATTCCGGCTGGGGTAGCGTGCGGTGAATCGGCGCAGGGTGAACTTGGGTGTCTCGGGCAGATTGATGCCGTTCATGACGGTGCAGGCGGTTTTATAACCGGCTGAGCGGACGTGATCGACCACGGCCGGAGACCAATCCCCATAGGGGTAGCAGAAGTGATCCACGGCGACTCCGAATTTATCCTCCAGTTTCGCTTTGCTGGCGTAAATTTCCTCGCGAGCGCGAGCCGCATCGATTTTGCCCAGAAACGGATGGGTAAGGGTGTGTGAGCCGATCATCTGTCCTTCCTGGAGCCACTCCCGGATTTGCCCTTCATCCATGAGGCGCTCTTCTGCCTCTCCTTCAGCGATATCCCACTCATTGAATTTGCCGATCCTGTCGGCTACGACAAACTGAATGGCGCAGAAATTTTCATTCACCAGATGGGGCAGACCGTAGCGGAAGACGTTTTCATAGGCGTCGTCGAAAGTGATAACGATGCCGCTGCCCGTAGGGAGAGTATCCCGAGCCACGTCATCCAGAGTTAAAGAAGGGAACCGGTTTTCGCGCAAGACCTTGAGCTGTTTCCTGAAATAGGATTCGCCCATATAGAGACCCTTGATGCGAACTTTATCGGGGCGCGGTCCCAGCTTATGATAGGTGAGGATAGGCAGACCCAGCCGAAACAATTTCTTGAACGGCCCCAAGCTCGAGTAATACGCAGGAGGATATGCCATGTCCGCCCCGGGAGAATCTCATTTTTCAGGGTTGTTCGCAAGCTTTGAACGCGGAGGATTTAAAATTCGTTATTTCGCAAAAAAAAGGCTGGATTCCGGGTCGACTTCTGGTAGAATCGCCTCGTTTGAAAATTGAAGGCGCATGGTGACTTCTTGGATCAGAAGAGAGGGAGCTTGTGCGCGGAAAAGAGAAAGAAAGAAAGAAATTATGAAGAAGATGGAAGTATCTCGCCGTCAGTTTATCAAGAGCTCGTCCGTACTGGCCGCCGGTGCGATGGTTGCTCCGTATGTAATCACCAGTCATGCCGCTCCCGTGGCGGATCTGAAGGTCCGTATCGGTTTGGTCGGATGCGGTGGCCGTGGACAGGGTGCTACCTGGGATGCGATTAATGGAGCCAAGGAACATGGTATCAAGGATATCAAAGTCGTTGCCGTAGGTGACGTTTTTGAAGAGAGAGCCAAAAGTTTTGCAGGAAGAGAAGGCCTCAACGCTGACAAGAACGATAAGATCGAGGCTTGTTTCGGATTCGATAACTTCAAGAAGGTTATTGATAATCCTGAAGTAAACTACGTCATTTTGGCAACTCCTCCCGGTTTCCGCGCTCAGCATTTCGCTTATTCCGTTGAAAAGGGCAAGAATACGTTTACCGAGAAACCGGTCTGCGTTGATTCTGCCACGGCTCGTCTTTTCCTCAAGGCCGCTGAAGAATCCGAGAAGAAGGGTTTGAAGATTGTTGCTGGTACCCAGCGCCGTCACCAGCAGGGTTATGTCGAGACTGTTGAACAGCTGAAGAATGGCGTCATCGGAGACGTTCTCTCCATGGCCTGCTATTGGAATCAGGGCAACATTTGGAACAATCCCTGGGACATCAATAAGTCCGATCTGGAAAATCAGCTCCGCAACTGGTACCACTATCTGTGGCTCTGCGGCGATCATATCGTCGAGCAGCATGTTCATAACGTCGACGTCTGCAACTGGGTCAAAGGAACGCACCCGGTCCGCGCCTATGCTATGGGCGGTCGCGAAGCTCTGAAGGGCCCCGGCGAAATCTGGGATCACTTCGCAGTGGAATACGAGTATGCCGATGGAAGCCGCATGTACAGCCAGTGCCGTCAGATTGACAACACCGACTCCAACGTGAGCGAAGTTATCGTAGGCACCAACGGTACCTCCAACCCGGCCGGCACGATTACCTTCAAGACCGGTAAGGTATGGCGCGCCACCCAGGGCCGTAATCCCTATGTCCAGGAGCACATGGACCTCATGACTGCCATTGCCGAGAATAAGAAGGTCAATGAAGCCAAACAGGTCGCCGAGTCCTGCATCACCGCCATCATGGGCCGTGAATCCGCTTACTCGGGCCGCAAGACCTCCTGGGAAGATGTGATCGAAGGCGAGCAGAACCTGATGCCCGAGAATCTGGTTGACCTGAATACTCCGATCAAGCCCTGGAAAGCCCCGGTACCCAATACCTACGAGCTGTCCTAATATCAGCATCGCAGCCGGATTTACCGGCTAAAGGCTAAAAATTCGAAAACGGTCGTTTCACTTGAGACGGCCGTTTTTCTGTTGGCGGCAAGGGGAAAATCCGGCATGAAAAAGTTTGGAGTTTTAGTTTGCTTTTGCCCTTAAAAAAAGGTAGAAAAAGGGGAACAAACCCGGCTCGCAGTGGGGCGCCCGGAGGAGAAAGATTTTCTCACGGGTGTGGTCATCCCGAGCGGAGAGTGTCAGAAAGAGTATTGAATAAATAAAAGATTATGGGTAAAGCTATTTTTCACTCAAGTATCGAAGGGGGTCAACATGGACCCAAGGGATTAGATGGTTTTCTGGCTTTTGCGAAGCAATCCGGAGCAGCCGGCGCACAGCCGACCTGCTACATGCTTGAAGACGGCAAAGGCGGTTTCAAGAGCGCTGCCGAAGTCAAAGCCGCTTTTGCGAAGTACGGTCTGAAGTTTGACGGTATCAGCTGCCATTGCGTAACGTGGGTATTGGGCACCGCCTGGACCGGTTCCAAGACGATGCTGCCCTTCCTCTCCAGCGAAGTGGGTAAGAAATCCGCTCCCGAAATCGAGCGCTGGGCCGAAGAATACCTCATGAAACTGATGGACCTGGCCGCCGAGCTGAAAGTGTTCGTCATGCCGATGTTCTGGGGTGTCTCTTTTGGTTGGGAATTGGCGACAGGGTATCCCTGGGGCTTCTTCAAGGCCGGTTATGATTTAGTGAAGGAAGGTCAGGAGCGTTTCATCAAGCAGAGCGCTGCCGTCCGCAAATATGCCAATGAGCGCGGTATTTACCTGGCTCACGAAATTCACCCGGGAACCGCGGCCTGCTGCGCCGATGATTTCAATATGCTGGTGGATATCTGCGACGGAGACAAATGTCTGACCGTGAATGCGGATCCTTCTCATTGCTGGGAAGGTGAGGATTGGGAAACCCGTTTCACCAAAGTGGGTAGCCGCGTGATCGGATGCCATGTGAAGAACCATGTCGTTCACAAGGGATTGCCCCTGCGCAGCATGGAAGCCGATTGGAAGAAGCGCGCCATGCAGTTCACTGATCTGCCCACGGGCGATCTCAATATGGTCCGCTATGCCGAGCTGATGGAGAAAATCGGTTATGCCAAGCGTTACTGCCAGGTGATGGGTACGGCAACGGCTCCGCTCGTTGTGGAAGCTGAAAGCGCCTACCGCGATGGTGACGCCACCAGCGCCAACGGAATCCAATACGTTTCCAAAGACCTGTGCTTCCCGATGGCTGAAGGCTGCTTTGAAGATGGTCTCGGAGCTCAAGACTAATTGCTCCTGAATCAACGAAAAGAGAGTTGAGACTCTCTTTGAATCAGAGGACGACTTTCTGTAGAGGAGAGCGTCCTCTTTTTATTTCACTGCTGCACCCCGATGGGGTGCAGCAAAGATATTCCGATCTTCCCTTCTCCTTGCCGATTTCACGATTCAGGAACCCAAATCCGGGTAGTGAATCCATTCCATTCAGGAGTCGTCCAGCCCGGAGTTCCTTCAATGTAATGAAGTATCGTCTTTCTATCAAATGCTCGAATAAAATTATCTGCAGGAGGTCTCTTGAAATAAACATTTTTTAAACTTTTACAATTTTGGAATGCTCCCTCTCCGATACGGGTGATACCCTCCGGAATCGTGATCCTTGCCAGATTGGAGCAGCTCCTAAATGCCGTGGGGAAAAAACGAGTAATACGATACGTCTTTCCCTTGTTGTTTGCAGTTGAGGGGATAGCAAATTCTTCCATTCCACTTGTTTTTCCTTCAACCCGAAGAAGAGAAGCAATTCCTTCTCCGGTAGCCTTATCCTTGCGTGGAGGCCAATACCTGAAGTCACCGTCGTAGAAAGGTTTATGTTTTGGTATTTGCGAACTAATTACGAGCGATACAATGAGCAATAATAACAGAACACTCCCGGTCCAAAGACCGTTTTTGCCTATTCTCCAGAGAAGTTTTGATGGCGTTTTATTCATAACAGTGTTTGCGGTTTTCTCCCAAGTGGAAGTGCTTCTGATAAAATACGCTATGAATATAAAGGTAAGACAGGCAAACCGCCAAGTTAAATAATTAAAAACTTCGGAGCGTCTTGGAGTAATTGGAGAGGAAAGTAGAAAAGAAAAATGGTGGTAGGAACTGGATTCGAACCAGTGAAGGCGTTAGCCAGCAGATTTACAGTCTGCCCCCGTTGGCCACTTGGGTATCCTACCACCCGTAACGAGGGCCGATCATACCTGGATTTTGACGCTTGTCAAGCTTGTCAAAGCAATAAAATCGTTTAGACTCTAAATCATGTTTGATGCTTTAAGCGGAAAATTGCAGCAGGTGTTCAAAAATCTGCGCGGAATGGGGAAAATCAGCGATTCCAATGTGGCGGATTCGCTGCGGGAGGTACGTATGGCGCTCCTGGAGGCAGATGTGAACTTCAAGGTGGCGCGTGAATTTATTGAAGAGGTCCGTCAAAAAGCGATTGGACAAGAGGTTATTCAAAGCATTCAGCCGGGGCAGCAGATCATCAAAATTATTCATGATGAGCTGGTGAATCTCCTGGGCTCAGCTCATTCCGGGCTTTTACTGGATGCGTCGCCCAGCTGTATTCTTCTCTGCGGTCTTCATGGCTCGGGCAAAACGACTTCCGCGGGAAAATTGGGACGCTATCTGACACGGATGGGGAAAAAACCGCTCCTGGTGGCGGCTGATGTTTACCGTCCGGCGGCAATGGACCAGCTTGATACGGTGGGCAAACAGGTCGGCGTTCCGGTCTGGGTGGAGAAAGGTGAGACCGATGTGCTCAAAATAGCGGCTCACGCTCTGGAACATGCAAAGACCCTGGGCGCCAATGTGGTGATTTTTGATACCGCCGGCCGTCTTCAGATTGATGAACCGCTCGTGCAGGAGCTCGTTCGGCTTCGCGATCTGGTCAAGCCGCGTGAAATTCTTCTGGCACTGGACGCGGCTACGGGCCAGGAAGCGGTGAATGTGGCCTCGCATTTTGACCAGGCACTTAATATCACAGGCGCTATTTTGACGAAACTTGATGGCGATGCCCGAGGTGGTGCGGCCCTGAGTTTATGCAAAGTGACCGGTAAGCCGATCAAATTTGCCGGTACGGGAGAAAAACTGGATGCTTTTGAGCCGTTTCACCCGGAGCGGATGGCTTCCCGCATTTTGGGAATGGGCGACGTGGTGAGCCTGGTGGAAAAAGCGGCCGAGACGGTAGACCAGGAGGCGGCCCTGCGGCTGGAGGAGAAAGTCCGCAAGGGTCAGTTTACCTTGAGCGATTTCCGTGAACAGCTGCGCCAGATGCGCAAACTGGGTCCCCTGGAAAATATCGTCGGGATGCTTCCGGGCGGAGCCGGGATGCTCCAGGGAGCTAATTTAAGCCGGAGCGAAAAGGAGTTTATCCACATGGACGCCCTGATTTGCTCTATGACTCCGCTGGAGCGTGAAAAACCGCAGGTGCTCAACGCCAGTCGCCGCAAGCGTATCGCCAAGGGAGCCGGTGTGACCGTGACCGAGCTGAACAACATGCTCAATAAATTCGGGCAGCTTCAGCAAATGATGAAGAAAATGGGCAAGTTCCAGAAGATGATGGGCAAATTCAATCCGGCGCGCGGTCTGTTTTAACGGCTTCTCTTGTTTATGAAATAGATGAGGATTTCTCAAAAAGCTTCAATGCGGATGGCAGTGGGTACCCTTTGGGTTTGCCTGCTGCTTCTGGCCGGAGGTGTTTGCGCTCAGGAAAGCGGAGAGACCGGGCAGACAAACGCTCCGACCGTAACGGAACCGGACCCGCAGACGCTGGCACGGCTTGAGAAAGAATCCCAGATTCGCCGCGGAGAATACTGGGAAGAGCTGAAAAAGTGGATTCCGCCGGTGGAATCTTTTGAGCAATGGCAGAGCAGGAGCCGAGAGTTGCCGCCGGATTTCAAGCGCTTGTCCTTGACCCTTGAAAAATTTCCTCCGAAGTCAGAAGACCCTGATTTTTCGCTGCCCACCCCTTTAATTCCCGATCCACTCCGGGGGCTCCTGGTAACGCCTACCATGCCCGGCGATATTCTCTTAAAAATCTGGAACGGCCGCCGCAATGAGATTCTGGGGCTTTACACCTGGTGGGTGTTGGGCTCTTCTCCGCCGGCACCCAAAGAGGTTTTGCCGGAAGTTTTACCGGGCCGGACCGAATCCTTCCGCTGTTTTTCTCAGAAAGGGATTCTCAGAATGGGGGAGGATGTGAAGGCGGAAATCAACGTGGAGATGATCTTCCCCAAAGAGCCAGCCGGGAGGCTTCTGCCGGTTGTGGTGCTGCCTTCGGAGCCCGATGGGAGCATGAGCAGCGCGACAGAGGAGTTTTCGCAGGCCTCCGTGAGCCGCGGGTTCATTGTCTGCCGTTATTGGGCGGGCGTAGGGCTGGATAAAAAATCTCTCCTGGAACCGGGAGAGGGGACTAATTCGGTGCGCGTCCTGGCTCAATGGGCGATGGCCGACTGGGGCGATCTTTGCCGCGAGGCCTGGATGATGAGGCGCGTCGTCGATTACCTGGTTCAAGATCAGCAAATAGACCGCGGACGCATAGCGCTGGCGGGCGAAGAATTTTACGCGAAGGCGGCTATTGCAGCGGCGGCCGCAGACACTCGGATTTCGGCGACGATCGCTTTTTCCCCTGGACTGGCCGGTTTCACCCCTTTCCGGACTTTTTCCGAGATGCAGATGGGAGGCGGAATCGAGGGGCTCACCCGTGAACATCCGGAGTGGGTCAATCCCCGGTTGCGGTTTTTCTCCGGACGGGAGCATTATCTGCCCTTTGAGCAGACCGACCTTACGGCCTGTATTGCGCCCCGAGCTCTCTATGTGGCGACTTTGAACAATGATCCCTCCGAGAGCCTCTGGGGTAACGAACAGGCATTGCAGGTTCTGCAAAAAACTTACCTCCAACTGGGGGCGTCTCCGCGACGGCTCTTCCTGCAGGAATACTCCGGGGCGGCTTTCACCAGAGAATCAAGAGAGAAGGCTTTGGACTGGCTCGAATTCCAATGGGGGATGAGGCGACTTTTTGATCTGCAAACCTCTTTTTATCCCACTTGCGAAAAATGGCTGGAGAGCGCGGGCACTCTTCAGAAACCCAATCCGCTTTCTTATCCCGAAAAAAGCTATGAAGATATTCTCTCCTTCCCCTCGGGCAATCCGGTCTTCTCGCGGGATAACTGGAATATCCGGCGCACGGAAATGCGGGAGAAGCTGGAGTGGGCTCTGGGAAATACTCCACCCTTGCTCATGAAGGAGCCGGAATTCGAGGCCGAACCGCTCCAGGTGGCCGCCCTGATGCGCCGCTCCGGTGCTCCGCCGACTCTCCTCAAAGGAGGCGTGCGTCTGAGTAACGGGACTCATGCCGATTTCTATTTCAAAGAAGGGGCCGATACCGCCGGGACGAATCTGCCGGTGGTCATCTGGCAGCCCGGTTTTTCGGTGCCCGGAGGTTATACCTGCTCCCAGCTCCGCGGCGAGCCTCCCTATTTTGAAATGGCGCTTTCCGGCTTCCTGGTCATGGTGTTTGACCCGATCGGCTGCGGAACCCGAATAGAGGAGGCTCGCAGTTTCTATGAGCGCTACCCGAACTGGTCGCTCCTGGGCAAAATGGTTCAGGATGTATCGCTGGCTGTGGATGCTCTGGGCAGAATCCCTTTTGCGGACCCGAAGAAAATCTATCTTGTGGGCTATGATACGGGAGGAATGGCGGCGCTGCATGCGGCGGCCATGGACCCGGGAATCGCGGGAGTCGTTTCGGTGGGCGGCTTTGCCCCGATGCGCATCAATAAAATGAGCCAGCACCTTGGAGGTATCGGGCGCTGGGTAAAATCTCCGCTCCTTGCGCCGCGTTTAGCTGCCTTCGAAGAACATGAGAGGCGGCTTCCCTATGACTTTAATGAAGTGCTGGGACTGGTGGCACCGCGCCCAGCCTGGATTATCACGTTCAAGGAAGATAGCGTCAACAGTCAGGAGAATTTGACCCGTTGTCTGGATTCGGCCGCCCGAGTTTATTCGCTTCTGGAGAGCTCTTCGAAACTCTTTTTCGAATTGCGGGATGATTATAACCACTATACGCCCGACCTGAACCGCCAGGTGATCCAGTTTCTGCAGCGGCAGATCGCCGCCGACGTAAAGCCGCAACCACGCCCGGTGCAGGTTGTCCCGGCACAGCAACGTTGAGGCGCTCAGATGTCGGCCTTCGGGCACAGCCGTAAAATGGAAACCACACCTGACTCTCAAACCACGCCTCAAGCGCCCGACGAGAAGAAGGAGCCGGTCATTTTCATGCCGTGGAGCCTGGCCGGAAGGCTGGGGCTGGGACCAGTGCTGATTCTGATTTTCCTCAAGTGGGTATTGAAGAGCGGAGGCTGGGAATACTGGGGCTGGCTCGAATTCGGAATCGCGACGCCGGTTCTGGCGATTGTGAGTGCCCGCTTTCATCATATTGCCTGGATTCACATCAAAAAATGGAAAACCTGCCGGGATACCTGGATCAGCCTGGGCCTTTTTTCAGGCTATTTTTACAGTCTGTGGGTTTTGACTTTCAGTGCGGGCAACGTGCTTATTTTTAGCGAGTTGGCTCTTTGCATGGTCGGGCTGAGTTTTTTCCGCGGTTGGAGGGAAAAGAGGTGTCAAAAATACGATTGAAGTTTTTTGAAGATTAATGTGGATTTTTTAAAAAGTATCAGTATGCTTAGCCTTCCTGCGGGAGCAGGAGTTCCCTGTCGGGAGTTTGAAACGAGAAAATTTAGTCCGGAGGGTATTCAGTGAGTGCCAAGAAGATGACAACAGAAAAGAGCCAGACGAGCAAAAAGAAAGCCGAAGCACCTGAAAAGGAAAAGCAGAAAGCTAAACTTTTGAGCAAGACGCCTTCTACACCGGCTGTGGCCGAAAAGCCGCAGAAGGAGAAGAGTGTCTCCAAGGCAAAAGTATCTCAGGCTGTGGAGAAAAAACCTGCGGCTAAAAGAACTTCTGTAAAGGCTCAAGCCGAGAAACCGGCTGCCGTTCCTCAGAGTGTTCCGAAGAAAAAGGCAGAGGTGCAACCTGTCGCCGGCCCCGCAAAGGTGGTGCAACGGGCGTCTCTGGCTTCACTTTTCGGAGTACCAGCCAGTAGTGAAGAGACTGTTTTTTCGGAAGAACCGCCTGAATGGGTCAAGCCCGAGTGGATCAAATATTACAGGAATCTCTATGTGCTGCGCAAGCGGCTCAAGGACCAGATGATGGGCCTTGCCGAACATTCTGCACAGGAGATTTCCAATTTTGGAATGCACATGGCCGATGCGGGGACCGATCATTTTGACCGGGACTTCGCCTTGAGCCAGCTTTCTGCCGATCGGGATGCCATTTATGAAGTGGAGCAGGCGCTGAAACGGATTCAAAAAGGGACTTATGGGGTTTGTGAAATGACCGGCAAGCCAATCCCCAAAAACAGATTGGAAGCGATTCCATGGACCCGCTACACGGTCGAGGCCCAGTCCATCATTGAAAAAGAAGGGGGTAAAAATCGCCGCCGTTTAGGTGATTTAGGGAACCTAACTTCCTCTTCCGGAGGTGAATCGGAATCGCGCTCATCTGCTGAAGAAGAAGATGAGGGTGAAGATAAGCTTGCCTAAGATAAAGAATAGAGATAGAATTTTTTTGGCTTTGAGTAGTTATTATGCCACGCGAAATTGTAACCATTGAATGTACGGAGGCCCGCAAAGAGGGGAAAGCCCCGACTCGGTATCAGACCTCCCGGAATAAGAAGCTCCAAACCGAGAAAGTCGAGATGATGAAGTACAATAAGTATCTTCGCCGTCGCACTTTGCACAAAGAGATCAAATAGTTGAAATATGCCTCGTAAAACAAATACCGATAGAAGTAAGAAGGGCGGACGCAACGCAAACGGCAGACCGATGGAACGCCGTACTCCGCGCCCCGCACCCAAGGTAGATTTTACCATTGACCAGCTCGATTACAGGAACGTAACCCTGCTGCGCAGATATGTGACCGATCACGGCCGCATTCTTCTGAGAAAATATACTGGTTTGCCTGCAGCGTTTCAGCGCCAGCTTTCCCGCTCGGTGAAGCGCGCCCGTCAGATGTTGCTGATGAAGTAGGCAGGAAAACCTGCTCACCAAAAAATCCATTCCCGCAAGAGGAAGGATTTTTTTGTAGAGTTTAATTGCAAACGGTTTGCAATTAGTATAGCTGAATCATGAACTTTTTTAAAATATCTCTCGCAACCCTGTTGATGGCAGCCTTCTCTCTTTCAGCAAAGGCTGCTGAGCTTAAAGTCGTTACGACGTTTCTTCCCGTCTATTCCTGGAGCGCTGCGGTCGCCTCAGGGCAGGCCCAGGTGGAAAACCTGATGGAAGGGACCGTCGGCCCCCACGAGTTTCAGCTGGCCCCGAGCCACCTGCGCAAACTCAATGGAGCGGACCTCATCATCTGCATTGGCTTGGAGCTGGAGCCCTGGCTGGAGGCAATGATCGAGAAAGGCACCCTGAAAAAGAGTGTGCAGGTTTTGAACTTGGGCGAAGCTCTGGATAAAAAGCTGCTCATCTCTTACGGAGAAGGGGAGAAAGCCTCGGAAGCCGCTCATGAAGGCGAGGATTCTCATGATTCTGATGCGGAGGATCACGACCACGCAGAGCATGCTGAGCACGGGCACTCTCATGAGCACGGGCAGTATGACCCGCATATCTGGCTGGACCCGGTTCTGGCGCAGGAGTGCGTTAAGATGATCTCGGTACGACTGGAGCAGATGGCCCCCGAAAAAGCGCCGGCTTTCCGAAAAAACGCTGAGCAATACAACCAGAAACTCTCTCAGCTGGACCAAGTTCTGAAAGAGAGTCTGAAAGAGGTTCAGCAAAAGCCGTTTTATACTCAGCATGACGCTTTTTCCTACTTCAACAAACGCTATGGGCTCAAGTGCGTCGGCGTATTGCAGAAAGTTCCCGATTCGGATGTTTCGCCGCGGCACCTGAGCGCTTTGCTCAAGAAGATCAAGGAAGAGGGAGTGGTCGCCATTTTCCTCCCGAGCAAAAGCGCCGACCGTTTAGCTGAGCGTCTGGCTCAGGATGGGAAGATCAAGGTTGGCAGACTGGAAACTCTGGAGACGCTCGACGATGGCCCGCTGAACGCTGACGCCTACGAGCGGATGATGAAAGGGAACCTCAAAGCGCTCCTGGAATCACTCAAGTAACGGCGATAAGAGATGTCATCCTGTTGCGAGAAACATGCGCACAGCCAAGTCCCGGTGATAGAGGCGCACGACCTCTCGGTAAGCCTGGATGGGCGGCCTGTGCTGGAAAATATTAGCCTGCAGATTATGCAGGGTGAAGCCGTCGCCTTGATCGGCCCCAACGGAGCCGGCAAGACAACGCTTCTCAGGGCGCTCCTGGGACTCACCCCTCTCAAGAGCGGCACGGTGCGGATTTTGGGGAGCGATTCTTTCAGGGAAGTTTCCCAACGGGTGGGGTATGTCCCTCAGCGCCTGGTGGCGGATCCCAGTTTCGCTTTGAATGTCAGGGAACTTCTCTCTCTGCACCTGAAGGGAATTCGCTGGCCCTGGTTTTCGAACAGGCGGGTGGATCAGTTGCTCTCCGGAACCGTGGAGGAAATCGGAATTCAGGATTTGCTCGGCCGTTCGGTGGCTGAGCTCTCGGGCGGTCAGTTCCAGAGGGTGATGATCGCTTTCGCGCTTCTGAAAGAACCGGAACTGCTTTTCATGGATGAGCCCACGGCGGGAGTGGATGCGCCGGGAGAGGAAAGCTTCTACGAAATGATCGGCAAGATACATGCGCACCGCCATTTAACCGTGATGCTGGTTTCGCACGATCTGTCGATGGTCTATAAACATGCCTCCCGGGTCTATGCGCTCAACCGGGTGATCTGCTGCCATGGGACTCCGCAGGAAGTTTTGGGAGCTCAGAATCTGGCACACGTTTTCGGGCGGGAGTTATCCTATTATCAGCATCACCACAGCCACACTCACACGCCGGCGGCTCAAAATAAGGAGAATTAAGGATGTTATCGGAAATGTTTTCAGAGGCTTTTATGCAGAGGGCGCTTGTTATGGCTCTCCTGATGGGACCGTTTTGCGCCCTGATGGGGGTTTTCGTGACCGCCCGCAAGCTCTCCTTTTTCAGCGAAACGCTGGCCCACAGCTCACTGACCGGTGTGGCGCTGGGATTCTGGTGGGGACTGAGCGACCCGACTTTGACACAAATTCTCTTCAGCCTCGTGATCGCTTTCGGGGTAATCTGGCTCAAGGAAAACACGAAGCTCCTGACCGATACGATTATGGCGGTTCTGCTTTCGGGCTCGGTTGCGGTGGGCGTCGTGATTTTGAGTCTTTTGAAAGGCTACCGCGGGGAGCTGCATCGCTATCTCTTTGGCGACATTCTGGCCACGGGACCGGCGCAGGTCTGGTTTGCGGCCCTGATTGCCGGGCTGGGCAGCTGTTTTATCCTCTTCAAGATGCGCTCGCTGATTCTTCTGACGCTCAATGCAGGCCTGGCCCAGGTCTCGGGCGTGAGAGTAAAGGTCCTGAACTATCTCTTCCTCCTGCTCCTGACTTTTACGGTCGCTCTGAGCGTTCGGCTTCTGGGGATTATTCTTGTTACGGCGCTTTTGATTATCCCGGCGGCGGCGGCTCGCAACGTGACCACGAACCTGAGGCGCCATATCGTCGTGAGCGTCCTGATGGGCCTCATTTCCGGCGCCTTTGGGGTGATGGGGGCTTATTATTTTGACCTTCCCTGCGGACCTCTGATCGTTTTGACGGCGATCGCTCTCTTTATCCTGAGCGTGGGCTTCCACTCCATTCAGAAACTCTGCAAACAGGGATAGCCGCCAGACCGGCCTCGCTTCGAATTGATCCAAACAAAACACCCTCCGGGAATAATCCTCAGAGGGTGTTCGTGTTTTCAGAAAGACTGTTTCTTTACTGATTCCTTATGCCTTTTTCTCTTCCTTCGCGTCCGTATCCTTGAAAGCCAGAGCGAACATGATGAAGACAGCCGCTGACATTCCGGCAGCTATGTACCAGATGCTGGGCCAATCATAGACCGTGACTTTTTCAATAACGTCATTGGCTCCGACTTTCTCAACGACATGGCTGAAGCGGGCGTTGACCTGAGCCAAAACGAGGTTTCCGGCGAGCATACCTGCTCCGAGGGTCAGGAAGTAGAGAAGACCTTGAGCTGAGCTGCGGATTTTCTCCGGAGCGCGTCGATCGATGTAAATCTGGCCGGTTACAAAGAAGAAGTCATATGCCATGCCGTGCAGAGCAATACCCAGGATGATCATCCAAAGAAGGTTTTTGCCATCCGCATAGCCGAAGCAGGAGAGCCTCAGAGCCCAGCAGAGCATACCCAGAAGGAGCATTTTCTTGATTCCCAATTTTCTGAAGAGAATGGGCATGATGAGGAAGAAGCCCATTTCGACCCACTGACCGATAGTCATAATGGCGCCGATTTTTTCGATGTTATTATCTCCCAGGTAAATGCCGGTTGCGGAGAAGTAGAAGGTCAAGGGGATACAGGTGAGGAAGGAGCCCAGCATGAAGATCAGAACGTTGCGGTCTTTCAGCAAGGCAAGTGCATCCAGGCCCAGAATTTCGCGGGCTGTGATGGCTTTTTCACTCTTTACCGGAGGTGTATTCGGGAGAGTCATACAGTAGACGGCCATGGCGACTCCGAAAAAGGCGGTCGTATAGAACATGCCCTCTGTTTTATCGAATTTGAGCACGGAGATAATGGAGCCGGCTACGATCCAGCCGATGCTGCCGAAAACGCGGATTGTGGGAAACTGTTCGCCCGGGTTTTTTAGCTGTTTGAAGGAAAGGGAGTTAGCCAGCGGCAGAGTCGGCATGTAGCAGATGGTATGCAGGAGCAAAAAGGTAAAAAAGTACGCAAATTGGGTTTGCATGACCGCAGCGACAGCGAAGATCGCGCCCAGAAAGTGCAGGAGCGCCATAACTTTTTGGGTGGCGAAAAAGCGGTCCGCGACCATTCCGACGAAGAAAGGCGAGATCATACATGCGATACCCGTTGAGGCATAGGCAAGGGGGATTTGTGTCGAAGAAAAACCCTTATGAGTCATGAAAGCGCCCAGTGTTGAATACCATAACCCCCAAATGATGTATTGAACCAACATCATCAGGGACAGCCGACTTCTTAAAATAATATCCATAGCATTTTATCTACGTAACAGTTACCGGGACCAGATTCTAAGGGAAATCCGGGGAAAATCCAGCCTAAATTAAAAAATACTTTGCCCATAAGCCCGAGAGTTGGTATCTTCCTCACCGCGGCTTGTCCGATGGTGTAATGGTAGCACTAGGCTCTTTGGAAGCCTCTGTCTTGGTTCAAATCCAGGTCGGACAGCCAATTTCCAGCGGAAACGTCTTCATCTTTTTTGCCGAGCGAGGTTCATGGCGTCGGACCTCATTTTATGGTCCAAAAAGCAGCAAATTTTTTTGCATTAAACTCCGGAGGCGTGTATAGTTCTTTTTGCGGTGGCGGTGGAGCGACCGTGTGCGGCGTATTGGAATGACGACGCGCTAGTTTTAAAATTTTCTCCAACCAGAAAGCGCTGTGAGTAACACAAGTAGTCAAATGGATACTTCTGAGGGGTTGTCTCAGGAGATGGTAATTCTGAACCGTTATGGGCTTCATGCCAGACCGGCTTCAAAGTTTGTAAAATTGGCAGGACGTTACAAATGTTCCATCTATGTTGAAAAAGATGGTGAAGAGGTCAATGGTAAAAGCATTATGGGTTTGATGATGCTGGCAGCGGGTGAAGGTAGTCACATTCTGGTCAAGGCTGCCGGAGAGGATGCTCGCGAAGCCTTGGATGAGATACAGAAACTGGTGAACGAGAAGTTCGGCGAAGAGTAAATAGCCAGTTTGCAGAGAATTTTCCCCTGCTTCGGTAGGGGAGCCTTCAAGTAAGAAAATAGTCGGGGAGATGGGTGTCTCCCCGTTTTTTTTGTTTTTAGCAGGGGAGCCTCTAGAAATCCCTCCGATAAAAGAATTGAAATTCTTCTTCTTTTCGTCTTTTATGAGCGGGTGAAGAAGAATGATTGTTTCTTAAGCAGTCGGCGCTCGTTTCTCAAGAGTGCCGTGATGGCGTCAGCCTCTTGTATGGCTTTGGGTTTTGGCTCTGCGGAGGCTTTTGCCGCGCGCAAAGCGAAAAAACCGCGTTGGGAGATCTCCTGCCGCGATAATCTCCTGGCGACGTTTGGAGCCAAAAGTTGCTGGGAAGCTATGGACCGGCTCGGCATCAGTGCCGTGGAGGCTTCTTCGCCGCGCGGATTCCAGAGCAACAATTTTTTCAGCGATGAGAAAAAGTATGATCTGACGAACGATGCCGGCATCAAGGAGCTCAAGAAAGACCTCAAGGCGGAGAAAAAGCATGTTTCCGCGTTCCTGATGGGTAATACGTTGGAGCAGGATTTGGTCGAGGAGCTCAAATATGCGGAAATGGTTGTGAATGCTGCCGAGATTTTGAAGGTTCCGGCGATTCGTATTGATGTTTATCCCTCCAAGTCGAGCAAGGAGGATTTCCTCCCCATCGCCATTAACGCCTGCAAGAAGCTCTGCGACCTGGTCAAAGGCACAAAGATTCGTTATGCCATCGAGAATCACGGCGGCGTCACCAATGACCCGTTGTTCCTGGATCGTCTCTTTGACGGAGTGGGCTCGGATCGGCTTGGTTTGACCCTGGATACGGCCAATTTCTATTGGTACGGGCATCCTCTGAATGATATTTACGGGATCTTCGAGCGCTATGCCGGAAAGGCTTTTCATACCCATTGCAAGAGCATCAAATACCCGGAAGATAAGCGTAACAGCGAGCGTCCGATGGGCTGGGAGTATGGAAAATATGCCGCACCGATTGATGAAGGCGATATCGATTTCGAAAAGTTCGCGCAGATCATGAAGGCGGCGAAGTACAAAGCCGATATGTGCCTGGAAAACGAGATCGTCGGCCGTCTCAAGACGCCCGAGGAGCGTTTTGCCGAGTTGAAGCGGGAGATTGATTATCTGGCCCGCGTGACGTCTATTTAATTCACTTGAATTTAACCGGAAGGGGGGCTTTGGAAAAAAGCTCCCTTTCTATTGGGAAAGGCTGCTGGAATTGTGAGGCTCGGAATTTATGGCGGGTCTTTTGACCCTATTCACTCGGCGCATTTGCAGGTGGCCGAGGCTGCCTGCAATCATCTGAAGCTGGACCAACTCTTTTTTGTCCCGGCGGCCCGTTCGCCTTTCAAGGAAGGGCAGTTTACGGCTCCGCCGGCTCTTCGCCTGAAATGGGTGCAATTGGCTCTGAAGGGTCACCCCGAGTGGAAAATCGATTCTTCAGAGCTCGAGCGCGGGGGCATCTCCTACACGATAGAGACCGTGAGGAAGTACAGGAAGCGCTTTCCGGAAGATGAGCTTTATTACCTCATCGGGATGGATAATGCGCCGAGCTTGCCCCTATGGAAAGATGCCCAGGAATTGGCCCGGCTGGTGGAATTTGCCGTCGTGAGCCGTCCTGGAGAGAGCTTTTTGCCTTTGCCTGAGGCTTTTCGTATGCACTTGATTGACACCGTGTTCAGCGAGACTTCCTCCCGGGGAATACGTGAGCGGATTGCTACGGGCCAAAGTGTTGAAGGGCTGATGCCACCGGCAGTCCGGGAGGCCGTGCTGGCTTCCGGTTGCTATCGGCGGTGAAATATGGTCTTGTTTTTTAGTCTCTTTTCTGAATAATGCCTTTGTCGAAGGCGTCTAACCTAATGTGTTTTTGACGAGTTATTTTATGAAAAATTATAGAAGTATATGCTTGAAGGCGAGCGCTCTGGCGTTGGCCGCCTGTTTTGCTATTTCGGCGCAAGCCGCAGATAAAAAAGTCCTGGTCGTTTCTGTGACCAAGGGCTTTAAGCACGATGTTATCCCCTCAGCGGATAAAATGCTTGAAAAGTTGGCCAAAGAGAGCGGCCAGTTTGATGTGGAATTTGTAAAGAGCGACGAAGATATGGCCAAGCTCATGACCATGGACGCCCTGAAAAAATATGACGGCGTGGTCTTCAATAACACGACCGGTGAGCTTCCTCTGCCTGATAAGCAGGGCTTTATCAATTGGGTTGCCTCCGGTAAGGGCTTTGTCGGGCTCCATGCCGCGACCGATACTTTCGCCGGTTTTCCTCCTTACACCGAAATGGTGGGCGGCCTGTTCCTGACCCATGGCGCTCAGGCGACGGTGAACGTGATAAAGGAAGATCCGACTCATCCCATTATCAAGGATATCCCCGATAACCTGGTGGTTCATGATGAGATGTACATTATGCAGAAATTTAATCGCGCGACCGTCCACGGCCTTCTCACGATGGATAAGCGTCCCAACGACGGCAGCCCGACGGCGAATCAGCCCGGAGATTATACGATCGCTTATTGCAAGAACTGGGGCCAGGGCCGCGTTTTCTACACCTCTCTGGGACACCGCACGGACGTGATCGAAAAGGATTGGTATGAGAGCCATGTATTGCAGGGCATTCTCTGGTCCATGGGCGTGATCGACGGCGACCCGAGTGCTACCAGCAATTGGTACACAGTGAGCACGGAAGAAGCGGTTGATGGATTTGTCCCGCTTTACAACGGCTGCGACCTGACCGGCTGGCACTATCGCAACCCCAATGGCCTTAAGAGCTGGAGCTCTCAGAATGGTATGCTCGTCAACAGCATTCCCAAAGGACAGCATGGTACCGACCTCGTCACCAACCAGAAATATCGCGACTTCGTCGTTCGCTATGAATACATGGTGCCCGAGGGTTCCAACAGCGGATTCTATCTGCGCGGCCGCCATGAAGTCCAAATCTTCGGCGAACCGGTAACGGCTAAACCTGAGAAGACGGGAGATAACGCTATTTATAATCATACTGCGGCATTGGCCAAGGCTTCCAAGAAGCCCGGCGAATGGAATACCGTGGAAGCGACAGTCAAAGGAAACCAGTTCACCATCATTGTCAACGGAGTGAAGGTTCATGACAATGTTACGGTGGATCGTCCTACCGGCAGTGAGCTCGACGGCAACGTGAATGACCCGGGCGCATTCTTCGTCCAGGGCGATCACGGCAATGTTGCCTTCCGCCACATGCGCGTTAAAGAACTCAAGTAAGTTTTAACGGGGAGTTATAACACTCTTTGGATGGGTGGGTGTGAAGAGCATCCACCCCTTTTTGTATCAAAAGAAAAAATCAACCTGTTCTTATCCATGAATAAAAACTTAGTCTATTGCCTTTTTTTTCTTCTCGCCTGTATGGCCTTTAACGGCCTGGCGGCAGAAAAAGAGACTGTTCCCTTTGAAGTAAAGAGGGGAATCAATATCAGCCATTGGCTTTCGCAAAGCGGAGCGCGCGGTGAAAGGCGTGCGGCTTACTTTACCGAAAAAGATGTGGCCTTCCTGGCCTCTCTGGGCTATGACCATCTGCGCATCCCGGTGGATGAAGAACAGATGTTCGATGAAGACGGGAATAAAAACGCAGAAGCTTTCCTCCTGCTGCATCAGGCGCTTGACTGGTGCCGGAAACATGAGCTGCGGGCGATCGTGGATTTGCACGTTCTGCGCTCACACTACTTCGACAGCAAGGTCAGACCCCTTTTCACGGACCCGGAAGCTCAGGAGAAATTCTACGCCTGCTGGGAAAAACTGAGCAGTGAGCTGAACAAGTACTCGAATGGCTGGGTCGCCTATGAGCTGATGAATGAGCCGGTGGCCGATGACTCGGAGGTCTGGAATAAGATTGTCCGGCGCTGCGTGGCGACTCTGCGGAAGCTGGAGCCTGAGCGCAAACTCCTCATCGGTTCGAACCGCTGGCAAAATTTCAGCACCGTGAAAGATCTCTGGGTGCCTGAGAACGACCCCAATATCATTATCACTTTCCACTATTATGAGCCATTCCTCCTGACCCACAACCGGGCTCCCTGGCACGAGATGAGGGATTACACCGGGCCGGTTCATTATCCGGGCAAAGCCATTCTGGATGAGGAATTGGATGCGCTTCCCGAAGCACAACGCCAAAAATATGGCATACAATGGAACCGGCGTGTCTTCAATGCCAATGTGATCGAAGGGCATTTTAAACAGGTTCTGGATGCGGCCAAAAAACATAATCTGCCGGTCTATTGCGGCGAATTCGGTTGCTGCGAGATGTCTCCAGCTCCGGATAAATACCGCTGGTATCGGGATGTGACAATGCTCTTCAAACGGCACAACATCGGTTATTCCAACTGGGATTACAAAGGCGGTTTTGGAATCATCCGTCGTGGAGAGCCAGTATGGCCCATGATTGAGCCGCTCACCGGCAAGAGGGCTTTGGGCGAGACGTTTTCGCTCCACCCGGAAAACCCGAAATATTTCCTCTTCCGCGGGAAGCCGACCGTTCTGGTGACCTCCGGCGAGCATTATGGCGCGCTGCTCAATGGGGATTTTAATTTCGACAAGTATCTGGAAACGCTTTCCAAAGATGGTCTCAATCATACCCGTGTTTTCATGGGCTCTTATCGCGAGGAAGCGGGTAATTTCAATATTCAGAATAACACGCTGGCGCCCGGCAAAAACTTTGTGTCGCCCTGGAAACGAAGCCAGGAAGCAGGTGCGCTGGATGGTGCCAACAAGTTTGATCTTACGCAGTTTAACACCGCGTATTTTGAGCGGCTGCATCAATTGGTGCAAAAAGCCTCCGAGTTCGGGATTGTTCTGGAGCTAAATCTTTTCTGCCCCATTTACGATCCGTCGCAGTGGAAGCTCTCTCCCATGAATGCGCAGAATAATATCCAGGGCATCGGGAAGATTCCTTCCGAGAGGCTCCTGAATGCCGATACCGAAGAAGGGCTGCTTCAGGTCCAGAAAGAATTTGTCCGCAAAGTGGTGAGCGAGATCAACGGCTACGACAATTTCTATTTTGAAATCTGCAACGAACCCTATTTTGGCGGAGTCACGGATGCCTGGCAGCGGCTGGTTACCGATTGGATCGTGGAGGCCGAAAAAGAGCTTCCCCGCAAGCATCTCATTTCTGTGAATGTGGCCAATGGCTCGAAGAAGGTTGAAAATCCGCACGAGGCCTGGTCGCTTCTGAACTTCCATTATTGCACGCCGCCCAGTGCCGTGGCCAACAACGCCCACTTGCCTCTGCCTATCGGGATGAACGAAACCGGTTTCAAAGGAGTTCAGGGGAATTACTATCGGCGCGAAGCCTGGGAATTTATGCTGTCAGGTGGGGCGCTCTATAACAACCTGGATTACTCGTTCACGGTGGGGCATGAAGACGGAACCTTTGAAGTGAAGGTGCCAACCCCGGGTTGCGGAAGTCCGGAGTTTCGCCGCCAGATCGGGCTGATGAAACGCTTTCTGGAGAGCGCTGATTTTATCCGCTTGAAACCTGTGCAGGGCTCGAGCCTTGCAGATAGCGGCTTGAATCTTTTCGCTCTGGAACAGACCGGTAAAGAGTACCTGCTCTATAGCCGCCAGATGCCCGAAAACGTGACGCTCAAGGTGCCTTCAGCTTCCTATGAGGTGTGGATGCTCAACACGATAACGGGAGTCGAGAAGCGCCTGGATGCAGAATCAAAGGACGGAAAACTGGAGCTTCAGGTTCCGGAAGAATTACGTCCTGAGGTGGCAATCAGTTTGCGCCATACGGAGAATAATTAACTGGCGGCGAACACGCCTTAATCTACAAAGGCCGGTTTGAGTTTGGGGTCATTTAGCTCCAAACGGTAGAGGATCTGGTTGTAGTCGTATCGGGCTGTCGGGAAAGCGTGGTTCTCGAAGGTCGTCGTGTAGGTGCCTTCAAAAAGAAGATACGGCTCGTCGGCTGCGACCAGCTCCGGATGCAACCTGGGATTGTAAAAAGTATAGCGGTCATGGGAGAGAACCCGGACCGCTTTACCCCAGGGGCCCAGAGGTGATTTGGCCTCGGCATACCAGAGGTCTCCCAGATAAGAAGATTTTCCCCCTGACTGAACAAACACAGTGACCCAGCGCTGGCGGTATTGGCTCCACTGGACCGAACCGGTGTGGAGCCGGACGGTTTCCTCTTCCTCGGCTGAGGCGAGTGTGCGAGGTGATTCCACCTTTTCCCACGCATCGGGATTGAGCCAATCCTCATAAGTTGCCCTGCATTTGAGCCGGGGCAGCGGATCGCCGAAAAGGACCCAATCTATCCCCGTCTTCTCATCTTTCCAAAAGATGGGGTGGCCATCTGGCAGTGTGGGAGAGGGCTTGCCTGAAGCTTTTTCCCAGATCATGAGGGTGCGTTCAAATTCCTTTTTTTCATCGTTCCAGACCGAGAGCCCTTTCTCGTAGGCATCCAGAGGCGGCTTGATTTTATTATAGACCGTGCAGAGCCGCTCCCGTCCGTTTTTATCTTTGAGGGTGAGAGTGCCGCTGATCCAAGTGGGACCCTCGCCCGGCAGTTTGGCGACGCCGCGGAGCTTACCTCCCTCATCACGGAATAAATCGAAGACGACCTGAACCGGCGGCTCAGCGGGGAATTTGGGAGAGAGATCCGTTGTCGCAGCGGTGGTGTGGAAGATTCCCAGAGGGTAGCCGGGCAGCGATGTATCGCCCCAGGCCCAGAAAACCCGGCCTCCATAAATCGTCGTTTGCACGCTGTCGCAGCCGATCACCCCGGTATCGACCCAATCGGGCATCAATCCGCATTTTTTGCTTTCCGCAAAGAGTCCGCTCCCAGTCAATCTGCCGATTCGCCGGGCGATACTCTCTCGCTCGACCTTGACCGTGGTTTCTCCGCCCGGAGTCGGTTTCAGGCGCACGCCCCGGTAGCCGAAGCCATCCTTGGGCACCGTGTAACCATGACCGCTAATATCGAACCAAACTTCCTGATTCATCAGGTCCGGTTCATTAAAAGCGATGACGCCTGCATTATCGCTGACGAAACGGATATGGCCGACGGTCTTCAGCTCGACAAGGGGGACCGGCCAGCCGTTTTCGCTATCCACTACCTGAATCCGGTAGGGTTCGGCGGCCTGCAGAGTGCAGAGAGATGCCGCCAGAAGGAATAAACTGAACAATTTCGTTTTCATTATTGCTCCGGTAGCCGGGTACTCAGGAGATAAAGCTCCAGACTTGCCGGTCCAGGTTTCTGTATTGGCTGGCCTCCATGATGTGCTGAGTCTGGATTTCATCGGAGTTATCCAGGTCGGCAATCGTGCGGGCGACTTTGCGGATGCGGCCATAGGCACGGGCGCTCAGCTGGAGCTCATTCATGGCCATTTTGAGCAGGTTCAGGCAATCGGCATTGAGGTTGCAGAAATTCTTGAGCTCGCGGCTTCCCATTCGGGCATTGGAGCGGATATTCGGGGATTGTTTGAAGCGCTCGATCTGCCTCTGCCGGGCGGCGATGACCCGTTTGCGGATTTCTGCCGAGCTCTCCGCAGGCTCCTGGTTGGAGGAGATGTAGCGAAAGGGAACGGTCGGAACCTCGATATGCAGATCGATACGGTCCAGAAGCGGCCCCGAGATGCGGCCCAGATAGCACTGAATCTGTCGCGGTGAGCTGCGGGATTCCTGAGGCATTTTTCCGTCCGGGGAGGGATTCATGGCGGCAATCAGCATCAGCTCGGTTGGGAAGACAAGAGTTCCCGAAGCCCGGGAAATGGTCACGAAACCATCCTCCAGCGGCTGGCGCAAGGTTTCCAGGACGGTTCGCTTAAATTCAGGCAGCTCATCCAGAAAGAGGACTCCGTGGTGAGCCAGGGTGATTTCTCCGGGAGCTGGGGTGCTGCCGCCGCCCAGGAGCCCGACATTGCTGGCCGTGTGATGAGGTGCGCGGAAAGGCCGCTCGGTTAAAATATGTTGCCCGGGCTTGAGCAGCCCCATAATGCTGTGTATCTGGGTGACTTCCAGAGCTTCCTCCAGAGTCATGGGTGGCAAGATGGAGGGGAGTCTGCGGGCCAGCATCGATTTACCGGTTCCCGGAGGCCCCACCATAATGAGGTTATGGGCGCCGGCAGCGGCGATTTCCAGTGCGCGCTTGACCGATTCCTGGCCTTTGACATCGGCAAAATCGAGGATTGTCTCGGGACGGCCATTGAGGAGTTCCTCGAAACTCTCTTTCACCGGTTCCAGGGGTGTTTCGCCGCGCAAAAAAGCCACCAGCTGAGCCAGAGATTCCACAGGGTAGACCTCAATGCCGGAAACCAGAGCACCCTCCAGAGCATTTTCCGCAGGCAGGAAGATTCCTTTTTTGCCCGATTCGCGCGCGCATAGAGCCATGGAGAGGGCTCCGTGAATAGGGCGCACGGTTCCGTTGAGGGCCAGTTCTCCGGCGAAGAGATGGTCCTCCAGATAGGGCGAGCTGATTTGATCGGTGGCGGCAAGAGTAGCGACCGCAATCGCCAGGTCGAAGCTGGGACCCTCTTTCCTGATATCTGCCGGGGCAAGGTTCACGGTGACGAGCCCCAGGGGCTCCTGCAAAGCCGAGTTACGCAGGGCAGGGCGAAGGCGCTCGCGAGCCTCTCTGACGGCGGCATCCGGCAGCCCCACAATGGCAATAGAAAACGTATCCGCCAGAATAGAGCTTACTTCCACTTCGACCAGCACGGGGCTGATTCCTTGCACCGTTGCTGAATAGACCTTAGAAATCACGGATAGATTCTATAAAGAGGAGAAAATTTTGGCAAAGCATAATTCCGGGAGTTCGCTCAAATTATCGCAATAGATGGGGGATAATGGGATAAAAAGGGGTGATTTTATAAATTTATTTCTCGTCAAGATTGACAGGGGAGTGTTGTATCTTTATTACAACAGCGCTGAGTGTTGGGAAATGAGGTGAAATAGATGAGTAATGATTTAAAAACTTTTGGGGATTTGCTGAAGAGTTTGCGCTGTCAGGCCAAGCTGAGCTTGAGGGATTTGGCTCGGAAAGCGGCCGATGACCCGGCCAATATCAGCAGAATTGAGCGCCGTCTGTGTCCGGCTTCCGGTGAGAATGTGACCAAGCGCTTTGCCAAAGCACTGGGGCTTACACCCCAGAGCGATGAATGGTTTCAATTCATGGAAATGGCGGCACTCTCACGCAGAGAGCTGCCCAGGGATATTACGGAGGAAGAGCTGGTTTCAGAGCTTCCGGTGTTTCTGCAGGCTTTAAAGGGAAAAATGCTTCCGGTGGAAGATCTGTTGGAGTTGAAGGATACGTTATTTGGAGAACTGAAACCAAGATGAATTTACCTAAATTAAAATCCGACGATATTTATATACGAGTAAAGGAATTCGTTTCCGTCCTTAAGAGTTATGACGTGCCGGTGGATATTGAAGGGATTATTGAATCTCAGAATATTGAAATTATTCCTGTTCCTTTTCTCAAGAGAAAATTTGGTGTCGAATCCGCTACGAACAGTAAATTTGATAAAATTTATGTTGATCGCAGTCGTTATCGATCCGAAAGATACTACGTGCATGTGCGCTATGCGATGGCTTATGAGCTGGGACACATCGTGATGCATCGTGGAATTCTTAATTCAAATAACTCTTATAAAACGACAGAGGAGTGGTTGCGTTTTATGCGGAGAGACGAAGACTGGGAGTATTGGATTTTGAAATATCAGGCAAATGTTTTTGCCAGAGCGATATTGGTTCCGGAGGAACCACTGTTCAAAGCCGTTGAAGAGTTGGAAGATGATGCCGAGCTTGCAATGCTATTTGGTGTCACGGCGGTTATGTTTCGACGACGCATCACCGATAATGATAGAGTGTTAGATGCCGTAAATAGCATCGTTGAGAAGAGAGATAATGACCGTTTCAGAACGATTATTAACAGCTACTTTGAGCTAAACTAAATCAAGGAAGTTGCGGAGGATGCGGAGGCCGACCTGCTGGCTTTTTTCGGGGTGGAACTGGACGGCGAAAATGTTGTCGCGCCAGACGCTGGAGGTGAATGTGTCGCCATACTCGGTTTGGGTCGCGGCGATCGCAGCATCCTCAGGGACCGGGTAAAAGCTGTGGACGAAGTAGACGTAACTGCCCGGGGTGACCCCTTTATAGAGAGGGCAGGCGGGATTGAGAATGGAGATACTATTCCAGCCGATCTGCGGGATTTTAATAGAGGGATGGTCGTTAAACCGGCGGACGTTGCCTTTGAAAACGCCGAGCCCCGGTTCGACACTATGGAATTCCTGGCTTCCTTCGAAAAGTGCCTGGTAGCCGACACAGATACCCAGGAAGGGCTTGCCTGATTTGATAAATTGCAGGAGCGGCGCATCAAGCTTCTGGCGGCGGATGGCGGCCATGCAGTCATCGAAAGCGCCCACGCCGGGCAGTACAACTGCTTGAGCCTGGGCCATTTTCTCGGGCTCGCTGATTCTGCAGATATCCGCTCCCAGGTGCTGGAAAGCTTTCTGGACACTGTTCAGGTTGCCCGAACCGTAATCAATAAGTGCTATCAAAGTGAGTAAAGGATAGAGAGTCGGGATTACTGGCGCTCATATTCGCCTTTGCTAGTCCGTTTAAGAACGGTAAAGCCGGCCTTCTTAGCGTCAATGATCGAGACAGGTTTTGTGTAATGGGGTGTGTTGAACAGCGAGATAATTTTGCGCACTGGTTTATGGCAGAGGGGGCAATCCTCAAGCTCTGGGGCATCAATCGGGCGGTTGAGCGCGAAGCGGCCCTTGCAAATCCTGCAGAGAGACTCCAACGGCGCATTCTCCTCTCCCTCGGGAGGAATTACTTCATATTCGTAAAGAGGCATTTTTGGCTATCGAATCAAATTTGAAACAGGTTATTTACCGATCTCCGGGATGATGATTTTGCGGCCGACCTGCATCGCGTTGGGGTTGAGCCCCGGGTTAGCTTTGAGGATCGCATCCACGGAGGTATTGCCGCCGCTATTCTTGACCATCTTGACGATGCCTGAAAGAGTTTCGCCTTCTTTAACAGTCCATTCATAGACAGTCCCGTCTCCGACAATTTCGGGTTGTTTGGAGGAGGTTTTCGCCGACTTGGGTGTGCTTGGTATGGAGGCCGAAGGGGCGATCTTTGCCAGCTTATCAAGCTGTTTCAACAGGCGTTCATTATCGCGCTGGCGGTCTTTCTCACTGGCCAGGAAGCGGTTTTCCAAGGCGACCAAAGCGGTCTGGAGTTGTTTGACGCTGTCCAGGCTGGCGGCAGAACTTAAATCGGGCGGCGGAGGAGGCGTTTTCACGGCCTCGCGGAGCCGGGAGACCTCTTCTGCCATTACATTGTATTGACGCTGCAATTTATTAATGGCCTGGATGATTTCCGCATGGGCTTGAGTAAGCTCCTCCACACGGGTGGAAAGAGCCCGGATGCGCTCCTGATAATAAACAGCAGCGTCATCGCCCTGGGCAAAGAGATTTTGGGTCAAAGCGACGCTCACTCCCAGAGTGAGTAATAGTAGTATTCTGGCATAGCTTTTCATTTTAAAATAGCTCCCTTGTTCACCCTATGTGAACTCTAAAAGTCTAACCCTAACGCACCAACGCTGCAAGCCCTGAACGCCCCTAAACCCGGATAGTGCTATTTCACGGCGGCCCAAACCCGGTGAACATCGTCGTGATCTTCCAGCGCCTGGAGGAATTCTCCAACATCAATCCGTTCTTCTTCGGTCAGTTCCGGATAGTTTTTGGGCAGGTACCCCAGTTCACTGGTAACGATCTTCCAGCCTTTAGCGCCGAGTGCCACGGAGACCTCGTGAACGTCTGTGCGGCCGGTGACAAAACGGGCTCCCATCGAGTCGGCAGGGATGTCGTTATTCTCCTCATGGCTCAGCAAATAGACCTCTTCTGCGCCACATTCAATGGCGATCTCCTCCAGGTCGATTTCTCCTTCGGGCTGCAGGTATCCCTCGACCAGGCCGACCAGGTCAAAGAGGAAGCGGTTGCTGCCTGCCGAACCCATAGTGCCTCTACGGAAGAGGACCCGCATTTCCGGGGCGGTCCGGTTCGGATTATCCGTATAAACTTCTACAATGACGGGCACCTTGTGCGGGGCGTACCCCTCGTAGATGATCTGGTCCATGACCAGCTTTTCATCTCCGGTACCTGTCGCTTTCTTAATTGTGCGCTCGATGACATCGCGGCTGACATTTTCCTTGCGAGCCTTCTCCAATGCCGCCCCGAGACGGGCATTGAGAGCCGGGTCAGCTCCGCCCATTTTGGCGGCGACCATAATTTCTCGAACGACTTTGCCGGTGGCCTGAGTCTTCTTGAGCGAAGCCACCTGGCGTTTAGCATGTAACCATTGACGTCCCATAAACCGATTGGATTATGAATAAATGGCCCAGGGAAAGTCTAGACTTTTACATAGAGATTTTTGGTTTTTTCTTATTTGGTTGAAGTGGATTGAGGTATATGGCAGGATAAGGCACGTATAGAAGGTTAGCGATATGAGAAAGAAAATTGAAGAATGGGGCCTGGGTTTACCGGCCTTTGTGTGTGTCTGCCTGCTTTCCATGGGGATAGCGGCAATGGCTTTTTCCATTCCTACGATTGACCTGGATGGGCAGGTCAATATGCAAAAGGTGGTGGATCAGGAGAAAGGGCAATACCTGGGTCATCCCAGCACGGTGATGCTGGAGGATGGCAAAACGATTTACTGCGTTTATCCGCGCGGTCACGGCAAGGGGGGCCTGATCCTCAAGCGGAGCGATGACCAGGGATGGAACTGGAGCGAACGCCTGAAAGTGCCCGAAAGCTGGGCCACCAGTCTGGAGACGCCGCATATTTACCGGGTGATTGACCCGGCGGGCAAGAAGCGGCTGATCGTCTGGTCGGCTCTCTATCCGGCACGGTATGCGATCTCGGAGGATGACGGAGCCACATGGAGCGAGCTCAAAGCCGCCGGAGAATGGGGCGGAATCGTCGCCATGGCCAGCCAGATACCGATGAAGGAACCGGGACATTACATGGCCTTTTTCCACGATGATGGCCGTTTCATTACCTCTCAGAACCAGATGCTCAGTCCGGCCGTTTTCACTCTCTACACCGTGGAGAGCGTTGATGGCGGCTTGACCTGGGATAAACCCAAAAAGATTTATGCCTCCTCTGAAATGAACCTCTGCGAACCGGGAGTAATCCGTTCTCCCGATGGCAAACAGATCGCCATGCTGCTGCGCGAAAACGCCCGCAGGAAGAATTCCCAGATCATGTTTTCCAATGACGAGGGGCGTACCTGGAGCAATCCGCGGCCTCTGCCTCCGGAGCTCAACGGCGACCGCCATACTCCGGTCTATGCACCCGATGGCAGACTCTACGTCTCTTTCCGGGATATACAGCCGACGGGTCAGAGCTCTGCCACATCGGGCGATTGGGTCGCCTGGGTCGGAACTTATGATGATCTGCTCAACGGACGCCCGGGCCAATACAGAATCCGCCTCAAAGATAACAAGAATTCCTGGGACTGCGCTTATCCGGCCGTGACCGTTTTGCCCACGGGCGATTTGCTCAATATCACCTACGGCCACTGGACCGACAAAGAGCCGGCCTATATTATGTCGGTTCGATTCAATCTGGATACGGTGGATAAGCTTTACCCGGGATCCATGCCCGGCAATCCGGAAAAGGACCTGGCAGCAATCAAGGCGATGGTGGCGAACCGCGCAGTTCCCATGAACTGGCTCTTTACCGGGGACAGTATCACTCATGCAATCGTGCACACCTTGGGCGAGCGCAGTTACGCGGAGCACTTTGAAGAGCGTATTCGCGGTGAATTCTGGCGTCCGCGCGACGTGGTGATCAAGACCGGAATCAGCGGCGATACGACGGACGGAATTTTGCGTGATTTTGATCGCCGGGTGGCGGAGTTCAAACCGCAGGTTGTCTCGGTGATGATCGGTATGAACGATGCCCGCCGGGGACCGAATAAAAAGGATGAGTTCCGGCAGAACCTGACCTCGCTGATTAAACGAATTCGGGATATCGGGGCCATTCCCGTTCTGAATACTCTCAACATGATTCAGCTCGAGAAAGTACCGGTCCAGGCCGAGACTGAAGCCTACTCGGATATCGTCAGAGAAATCGCTCAGCAGCAGGGCGTCATCGTCGTGGACCACTGGAGCTGGTGGAAGGCCAATTGCACCACTCCGGAGATATTGAACGAATGGCTCAACGATCCGATTCATCCCAACGGATTGGGGCACCGCCATTTTGCGATAGAGTTCTTCAAGCGGCTCGATATGTATGACGAGAAGAGTCCCACGTGTCAGCCGGTGGATCCCCGTCGGAAAAAGTAAGAATAAGATAACCTCTTAAAAACGAAAGGCGTCGGATTTTTGGATCTGGCGCCTTTTCTCTTTGAAGCGAATGGCAGCAGAAAATCAATTTCTCAGGCGAACCAGAATCTGGCCTGATTGCTCTGCGCTGGGGCGGGTCTTTTCTTCATCCCAGTATTTGCGGCAGAGCCAGTGAAACTCCACGGCCTGGCAGCTGCCCAGAGTGAGGGGTAGAAGAGGGGGCAGGTTTAAAACGGGCGTATTGGTCGTGATCGGTTCGTACTGGCGTTGCAGGAGGTTGAAGCTTATCTCCTCGCAATCAGTGAGGAGAGGAGTGACGTTGGTTTTTTCCGTGATTTTGAAGAAAGTTTCCTGTTCCGGGTCGTGGATGAAAGAGATCACGTTGGTGGCTGAATCGCCGGTTCCGCAGAGAAGCGTGAGATAGGCCGGGGATTCGCCCGACTCCAGAACCATATCGGCAGTGCGGAGCGCCTCTTCCACCTCTATTTTTGCGGAGCGAATCTGGCGGGCCAGATCGTCATGATCGCGGATGAGAATATAACTGCGCTGGGCGATAACATTAGTCGTCAACACGACGGAGAGAAAGATCGCGATAATGCCGATACTCATGATCGTCTCCACGAGTGTGAAGCCGCTCCTTCCCGAAGAGCTGCGGCGCAAAGAACGCGATGGGAGAGCCGGGTTCATTCCTTTTCCTCCTTGAGAGATTCAATGACTTCAGGGGCAGAGGTCCACTCCAGATCGGCCGGGGGTGTTTTGGCTGGATGCTCCTGAAAGCTGGTAATGCTATTTTTGGAGAGATTCACTTCCAGAGAATTGGTGAGGGGCCTGCCGCTATTATTTTGCCAGGTGACCGTAATCAAGGCGTGGCGGAGGTGATCATCATAGCCAATTTTGTTTGTTCCCAGGAAAGGTGTCAGCTCGATAAAGCCGCTGAAAACGGTGTTGATTCTCTCGGCTTCATCGGTTTGGGAGCCCGGGGCGAAGGGGACTGCACCCTGCGGCTTTTGATTGCTGTTCGGGCTTTCTCCCGCAGCTGCGGAGTTGGCAGGTTGGTTCGTATTTGCCGCCGAGAGCTCGGGATAAAGCAGAGCGGTGAATTCTTTGGGGAAAGTCTCGGCCTCAATTACCTCCCAGCGCACGAGGCTCAATCGCTCAGCCATATCCAGGAGGATATCCGTGGAGCGGGCCCACTGGCGGCTGGATTGCATAGTAGCCAGACAAAAATTGATGCCGCCGGTCACCGCCAAAACGCAAATCCCCACAATGACGACTCCGATGAGAGTTTCGATTAACGAAAACCCGCGAAGCTTCCTTGTCATTTGCCGGACTCCGTGGCGGGGTAGACGCATGGCAGACTCAGAGTTTAATGTCTTTTAGCCAATCGGCGTGTTCCAGGGCCCAATCCACCGATTTTTGAAAACCTTCTTCCGGGGAGACTTTCGGCTGCCAGCCCAGGAGCTGACCGGCCTTGGTGATATCGGCCCAGGTTTCGGCGATATCGGCAATATGGAAAGGTTTGTATTGAATCTGAGCCTTTTTGCCCAATGCGTTTTCAATAAATTGAATGACCGCGTTGAGGGTGATGGGATTGCGGCCGCCGCCCAAATTCACGATCTCATAGCCGACGGGCTTCATGGCGGCGATGGTGCCCCGGGCGATATCCTCGACATAGGTGAAATCGCGGGACTGGGAGCCGTCGCCGAAGAGCTCAATCGGTTTGCCGTCCATAATCCACTTGATGAATCGGAAGATGGACATATCCGGTCTGCCGGCCGGACCAAAGACCGTGAAATAGCGGACGATGGTGGAATCCAACCCGTAGAGTTTATGGTAAGAATAGGCCATGAGCTCGGCCGCTTTCTTGCTGGCTGCATAGGGGCTCAGCGGCGTATTGACCGGGAGCGTCTCGACAAAGGGCATCTTCTGGCCGGCATAGAGGGAAGAGGTGGAGGCCATGACATGCTTTTTCACGCCGTGCCTGCGCATGCAATCGATGATGTTCAGAGTCCCCATGGCATTGGTGGTCATGTAGACGAAGGGGTTTTCCATGGAGTAGCGGACTCCGGCTCGTGCTGCCAAGTTGAGGACCGTATCGAACGGGTACTCGGAGAAAAGCTTTTCGAGATCGGAACGGTTCTCAATATCCAGCGGGTAGAAAATGAATTTGCCCCCGGCTCCGGTTTCTTTAGCGGCGGCTCCGGCTCCGATATAAAGGCTCCGGCCTGCATCCTTATTTTGCAGGTAACGCTCATTGCCCAAAAGCCGGCTGAGGCGATAATCCTTCAGGCGAACATCGTAATAGTCATTCATATTATCGACTCCCACGACGGTCCATCCCTGCTCAAGAAGCAGCTCTGCTGTTTTGGAGGCGATAAACCCCGCCACACCCGTTACCAGGACTATTTTATTTTCGCTCATGATCAGATTAAATTTTTTTTCGCTTCAGGGTGAATGCAGATCAATCATCCTTTGCCCTTCCATTCTAAATGCGCTTGCTTTTCTGAACAAGCACTCATTGAAGGCAAAAAAGAAAAGCCCCCTTCCTGAAACAGAAAGGGGGCGAGTGCTATTTTGTTTTTGAGCAGAGAAAACGATACTAGGGAGCTACCGGTTTCTCAAGTCCTTCGGGCCAGGGATCGTAGACCATGGATTCGATTCCTTCGGGAGTGACCTTCACATTATTTACGGAGATACCGAAATATTTCTCGATGTCAGACCAGGCGGGGAGTTTCTCCAGAGCGGTGGTAAGTTCTTCGGGAATACCGCTGTTCTTCTGATTGGCTATAACTATGGGTCTAAACTTGTCCCACAAGGTATAGAGGTTGCTTACAAAAGCTTTGGTATTGAGGTAGCCAAATTCAGCTGCTTCAAAACCACCGATTTTGGCTGCGGCATCCCGGAAGGCAGGGCTCTTGGCCAGGCTATTTTCCTGAGCTTTGCCCTTAGCTTCCAGAAAAGCTTTGACCTGGGGAAGTTCCTCACTGTCGTGTGCAAGGACGACATAGCCATCCATTTTGTGGAAGAACTTCATGAATTCTCCGCTCATTTCGGGATTGAGGATGTTGAACAGTGCCTCTGCGGTGGAGGTAAATTTATCAGTATCCTTAGTGCCCAGGAGAATAATAGTGCCTTTTTTGCTCTGAATATCGAAGCTGGGTTCATCAGGAGTTGAATTATTTTTTACATCAATGTAATCCGGATAGGAGAGAACGATCACTTCCCCGGTAAGGTTCTCCAGGAGATCTTTCCGCAGGTTAATTTCGGTGGGATTGGCTTTGAGTTGTTCTTCCATACTGGAAAAAATCATCATTTTCATACCGCCCACGGCCTCCGTCGTAGTGGAATCGAAAATGTCCCAGAATTTACTGAAATTAACCTTGAATTTGACATAGCTCATGGGGTCTGCGGGAATGAATTCGGCGGGGCTGCAATCGGTCGTTTCCAGAGTGTCTATTAAGGCCGTGATGCCGCGCCGTTCATTGGCCGGGCAAAGGAGCGTCGAGTAGCTGTAGATTCCGTCATTCTCGTTCCGGCTGGTGAAACTCCAGGATTTCAGGGCGTCCAGTCCCAAAGTATTGTAAATAACCAGCGGCCGCGGCGGGGCCATCATGGCTTCCATGGTGTCTGTGGGTTGGACATACTCTTTATCTTTGAGGACTACGATTTCTTTGACGTTCTTGAAGATAGTCTCAAAGTTTAACCATGCATAATTGCGGTCGGTCGTAATTTGGGTATGTTTTTTGAAATTGTCGGAATCGGCAAGGAGTTTCTCACCGGTGGACTTACTTAGAATTTTGCCCAATTGTTCCCGAGTGTAAGTGAGGTCTTCATCACTGTTTTGAGAAGCAGCCACGTAGAGGATTGAGCCGCTGGCCCCGATCCAGAGGGTAACGTCATCGTCGTTGGTCCCGGAAATCCGGCGAAATTCATTGCCGGCAATGTCTTCGGCACTGAAAGTGGTCTCCAGCTTGGTCTGGAGGTCGTCGAGCGTCACTTTGAGTTTTTCACTGCCTCCATTGATTTCGGCCATGAAGAGCGGGAGAGCGGATACATCTTCCACCGTGGAATCACTCACAATGAGTTTAACCGAGGTTAATGCAAAGGCTGCGCCGCCATTTAGAATATCTTTATAATCCGAGAGCTTAATGTTCTTTTTGCCGAGTTCATCGTTGAGGCTGTTGAATGCGTTGGTGATCTGCTCGCCGACATATTCGCAGAAGGGCTTCATGGCCGGGTCCTTGAAGAGTCGACCCATGGCCGATGCTTGGAATTCTGCATGTGTTTTCTGGAGGTCGCGCACCGTGAGGACTGCAAGAGTGCTTTCCGGCAGAATGGTTTCCGGTGCTATGGCGGCGCCCATATTCAACGTCACGGAAAGTGAAACCGCGGCGATAGTTGCCACTAGGACTGCTTTGTTCATATGCTTGATTCTATGTTTTCTATTTTGTTCAGGTCTCTCTATTGGACCCCGAAATAAATCCGATCTCTACCCTCATCACCGGAGAGATACTTTTCACGAACAATAACCCCACCATCACCCTTCAGAAGTGACTGTCAATCCCTCTGGCAGGGGAAAGCAAAAGTTCGTATACGCCTGGAAGCGGCTTGCATCGCCGCAAAATACACCCCTTAAGAACCGCCGGTGTGTTTTTTTGTGTGAATTATTTATCAGCCTTTAGGAGGAAATATTAGCCGGATGACAATAGAAGAGGAGGATTTCTCGGTAGCTATGAATACATATTTGCTGGAGCGCTCATTGAAGGCAAATAAAAGCCCCCCTTCCTGAAACAGAAAGGGGGGAAGTGCTATTTTGGTATTTGAGCAGAGAAAACGATACTAGGGAGCTAACGGTTTCTCAAGTCCTTCGGGCCAGGGATAATAACCGACGGATTCCAATCCATCCGGGGTCAACTGGCCTTTAGTAGCGCCGATACCCAGATACTTTTCGATCACCTGGAAATCGGGGAGCTTCTCGAAAGCGATGAAAACCTCCTCAGGAATATCCTCTGAGGATTTTAATGCGGGGGCAATAAGAGGCCACATGTTGTAGAGAAAAGCCAATGCCTGCTTATTGTTGGAGTAACCGAAACCAGAACCCTGGAAACCACCGATTTTGGCAGCGGCATCCTGGAGCGCCTTGCATTTGGCCAGGCTCTTCTCCTGCGGTTTTCCTTCAGCTTTCAGGAAAGCCTGCAGAGCCGGGATATCCTTGCCGCCTGAGACTATAGCGACATAGCCATCGGTCTTCTTGATAAATTCCATGGCTGCTTCCATAATGCCGGGATTCATCACATCGATTACACCTTCGACGGCGGACATAAAGCGATCTTCATCCTTCACGCCCAGAATGTAGACGCTGCCCATAAGGTTTTTGATAACCTCGGGATCCAGGTTTTCAGAGATTTTGCTGGAGTCCACCGAGCCGGCCGGAGCGGTGAAGGAGACAGTTACTATTTCTCCGGTGAGGTTATCCAAGACGTCGGCAGTGAGGTCGATCTTCTTGGGAGCGTTGGCCAGAGCCTGTTGAATACCGCTCAACATCATGGCTTTGAAACCTCCGGTCGCTTCAGTTGTGACCGAGTCAATCGTCTCCCAGATTTTCTTCATATCGACCTGAGATTTCGAAAAGCTCATGACACTGGCGGGAATGCTTTCGGTGGGGCCGCAATCGCTCGTAACATAGGCATCCAGTAGGGAGGTCAGGCCTCTGCGTTCATTTTGCGGGCAGACCAAATTACAGGCAAACCACTCATTGCCGTTTTCACTCCAGCAGGTCATGCTCCAGGATTTCAGAGCCCCCAGCCCCAGAGCGTTATAGATAACCATCGGCCGGGGCAGCGACATCATGGCTTCCATGAGGTCTGCGGGCTGAACATACGCCTTATCCTTGAGAGCCACCAACGCTTTGGCATTTTGAGTGATAGTGTCAAGGTTTACCCAGGCATAATTGCGATCGGGAGTGATGCGCGTATGCTTTGTAAAGAGATCGGACTCAGCGAGGAGTTTCTCTCCGGTGGTTTTACTGAGGATCTTGCCCAAATGCTCACGGGTGTAAGACATGTCCTCTTCGCTGTTTTGAGACGCGGTCACGTAGAGGATTGAGCCGCTGGCGCCAACCCAGAGGATCACGTCATCGTCATCGTCGTTAGTACCGGTAATCCGGCGAAATTCATTTCCGGCGATTTCTTCGGAGCTGAAAGTCATTTCCAGCTTGGCCTGAAGGTCGTCGAGCGTCGCTTTGAGTTTCTCACTGCCTCCATTGATTTCGGCCATGAGTAAGGGTAGCGCGGACACATCTTCCACATCGGAATCACTCAGAGTGAGTTTTACCGAGGTTAATGCAAAGGCTGCGCCGCCGTTTAGAATATCTTTATAATCCGAGAGCTTAATATTCTTTTTGCCGAGCTCTTCGTTAAGGCCTTTGATGGCTTCGGTCATATGTCCGCTGACATATTCGCAGAAGGGCTGCATGGCCGGGTCCTTGAGGAGAAGCCCCATGGCCGATGCTTGAAATTCTGCTTGTTCTTTCTGGAGGTCACGCACCGTGAGGACCGCAAGAGTGCTTTCCGGCAGAATGGTTTCTGGCGCTATGGCGGCGCCCATATTCAACGTCACGGAAAGTGATACCGCGGCGATAGATGTCACTAGGACTGCTTTTTTCATATGATTGATTCTGTGTTGTCTTATTTGTTCAGGTCTGTGTATTCGATCCCGAAATAAATCTGATTTTTATCATCATCACAAGAGAGCTATTTTCCACAAACAATGGTTTCATTATCTCTCTTCAGGGGTGAGTGTCAATCCCTTTGGCCAGGGTCTGCAAGATTTCATGTGCAACCCCTCAGGGGAGAGATGTAATGCGCCAACGCTGATGCCCCAATATTTTTTGACTTCGGAGATATCGGGGAAGAGCTCCAGCCCTTCGAGCAGTTGAGGAGGCACATCGGGGTTGTTCTTCAAATTGGGGGCGATGACCGTCCTCCAGACCAGTTGCAGCGCTTCCAGAGAAGCCTCATCATCTATATAATTGAAGACCGATGCGTTTGCGCCGCCAACCATTTCGACGGCGGAGGCGATTCCCTCTTTGGTTGCCAGGCTATCAGCGGGCAGGGTGGATACAAAGCGCTTAACCGCGTTCTCATGCGTTGCGATCAGGACATAGCCATCGAGCAGCGCAAAGTTCAAATCAGGCATCTGAACCTGGAAATGGGAGCCCATGACACCGTTTATTGTCACATCGTTTGAGTTCGCCTGGCTTATCAACTTGTTCATAGGTAACGAATAATATTTGAGGCCGGAGACCTCTTTTTCTTCGAGAGTCGGAACCTCCTTGCCCTTGTAGATGAGACGAAAGATACTATAGATGGTGGAGCCGAATGCCTGTGGGTCTTTGGCTCCGAGCAGGACGACCTGTTCACTGTAGGGTTGGTTATTCTCAGCAAGTTTCACCGGGTTTTTCATGACAACGATCTCACCAGTCAAGTTATCCATCACGTTTTTCTGAACGTTGATCTCCGGGTCCATCGCTAAAAAGGCGTTTACAGTGCCCATTGCCATGCCCTTGATTCCACCTGCGATTCGGGACGAGGCGACATCGAAATTTTTCCAGAGAGCGGGAATATCCAGCTGCATTCGCGCGAAGCTCATACTGTCGGCCGACGCTTGAGGCAGCGGAGAGCAATCGGCTGTTCTGAGCCCATTCAGGATACCCGAAAGACCTCTGCGGTCAGCCTCGGGGCAAACCAGTGACTGCTCGGTCCAGACATCGCCGTTGGGCTCCATCCACCAGCTGAGGCCGTAGGATTTGAAGGCTTCCAATCCCAGTGCGTCAAAGATGGTCATGGGGCGGCCGGGAGCAAACATAGCCTCCATTACGTTTTCGGGCGCTCTGTATTCGCTATCGTACTTCAAAACGATTTTTTTGGCTCCATCTACCAGCAGTGCGCTATTGAGAAAGAAACAATTCCTCTCGGGCTTGATGGCAGCTTGTTGACGAAACGAAGCCGATTCTGAGAGAGGTGCCTTCTGGTTATTCAGGGACAGCGCCGTGAGGACGGCTTTTGTCTTCTCGATATCCCCGGGCAGGCCTGAACGGAAGAGTGTGACGGCCAGGCAAAGAGAATCCGAAGACTGAGGGACTAAGCCGAACCATACCTGTGCCGGCTCGCCATGGTTCGGGACATCCATGGACGTGAACTCGAGTTCGCCAAATTTTTGCGTTTGGAAGAGGGGTTTCTGACCGGAAAGCTCAAGGATTTTGGCTTTCAGCTCGTCAAGGTTCGCCTGAGCCGTTGGGAGATCGGCGTTAATCTCGATAAGAACCAGAGGTTGCCAATCTATCCCAACGCCTTTATGGGAGAAAATCTGGCTGATATTGGTGTCGCAAGGGTCGCTCACGGTCGCCAGAAGAGCAACGGCCAAGCCGCCGCCCAGGAGGTCCTTGTATTTACTGAGGCTGATTTCCTTGCCTTCCAGAGTGCTTTGGATTTTTTCAATAGGCTCGCGCAGCATATTGGCAACGTAATCTGTGAAGGGTTGCATGGCCGGGTCCTTGAGGAGAAGTCCCATCGGAGAACCCTTGAAGGCAAAAAGGTCGCGCTCGGCATTCCGGATAGATAAGAGTGCCAGTGTATTCTCAGGAAGGAAGGTTTCGGGGACTAGGTCCGCCTGAGCAGGAACAGCCGTCAGAAGAAGCGAGGCCGCCATGGATAATAGACCGATTTTTTTCATGATGCTTTATATATGAAATTGACTTTAATTTTTTGTTTTCGGGAAAAAGGTAGCACTGGCCAACGCCAATGCAGGGAAGGTGGGAGCCCCTGAGGCCAAAGCTTCCATCATGACATTTGTTTTTTTCAAAACCTCCTCTTTTCGTTCCGGCGGCAGAGGCGGAGGCAGAGCCTTAACGGTCTGCAGAGAAGAGGCCATCTGCCCGAATTGCCCTTTATCGACGGATTTAAAGAAGGCGAGGGCGGCATCTTGATCCGCAATGCCGGAGGCGATTATTTTTGAAACCCCGACGAACTTCAACGCCTTGCCCTTGACATCATCCAGAGAGGGGAGGGTAAATGCCGAAGAGTAATCCGTTTGTGCGACTTGAGATTGAGGCGTTTTAAACCAGAGCGCGGAGGTTGTGACAAAGGCCAGGGCCAGCATCGCCGCCGCAGCCCAAAAGATATTCCTCGGATTGATATTTCTTAGATTGAGAAAGAGCAGCCCGGATGAACGGTCGTTGGAGCTTTGTCCTGAAGAGGTTATCTTCAGAAGCTTCCGGGTCAGCTCCGGGGGGGTGGGTGCCGGTTTCAAGCTCCGGAGTTGTTGTTCGAGTTGCTGAAACTCGGAATCGTAATTGGATTGGCTTTCTTTCATTTGCTAAAAGTTCCTTTCAACTCTCTTTGCAGTTTCAGTAGTGCCTGGCGATAACGGGCCGTGATGGTGTTGATGGAGCACTGGCAGATGTCAGCAATCTCCTGGAAAGTGAGTCCGCCCCAGATTTTGAGAGTGACGGTCTCCGCCTGGGCTTCGGGCAGAGCTCGAAGTGCTTCCAGGAGCATTCGTTGTTCATCTTCACCATAGGTGTTAGCGCCGGATTGGTTATTCCACACCAGATAGGAGTATTCCTCATTTCTGCGTTCCCTGCGGTCGCTGGCTCGCGCCCAGTTGATCGCCCGGAAGCGGATAGCGGTGAACACGGCACCGGCATGGGGCAGGTGCGGCTCGGCCTTGGCAGTGGATTGCTGCCAGATTGCCAGAACAGACTCCTGAAGGAGGTCCTGTGCATCCGCTTCCGAACGGGACTGTTGACGCGCGTAGAGCAACCACTTGTCCTGGTTCTCCACGATCCAATCTTTCCATTTGTCGGAGGGAAGATTCTTCACTTTTCAATCAATATGCGTTCGGAAGCGGCCTGCCTCACCGCAAACTACACCCCTTAGGAACCGCCGGTGTGTTTTTTTGTGTGAATTTTTTATCGGCCTCAGTAAGGGAAAATGACGGGATTATAAAAGAGGTGGATTGCGTGTCGCTCATTGCCGGGATGAGACTGCACCCAAAAAGCAGGCGAGCAATCTCCCTCTAGTGAAGCAATCTGCTTATTTCCAGGCTGTTTTGCCTGAGTGCGTGGTCCAGCAAGGTGATGGCTGTCATAGCCTCCACGATGGGGATAGCTCTGGGCAGCACACAGGGGTCGTGGCGGCCTTTGGGCTGAAGGATGGTTTCCTCGCCTTCCACGGTTACGGTTTTCTGGGGTTGCATGATGGTGGAAGTCGGTTTAAAAGCGACGCGGAAGATGATCGGCATTCCGTTGCTGATTCCACCCTGAATGCCCCCGGAGCGGTTGGTCGCTGTGACCACTTTCCCGTTAAGAGGGATGTAGGTATCGTTGTGCTCGCTGCCCTTGTAAAGTGCTGCCTCAAAGCCAGTTCCCAGATCGAAACCTTTGGCGGCCGGCAGACTCAGCATGGCTTTGGCCAGGTCGGCATCGAGCTTATCGAAGACCGGTTCGCCCAAGGCCGCCGGTACATTGCGGGCGATGCAATGGATAATCCCCCCGACTGAATCACCTTCTCTGCGGGCTTCCTTAATACAGGCAATCATTTTTTCAGCGGCTTCCGGGTCTGGGCAGCGGACGATTGAGCTCTCCACCTGGTCCATTGTCACCTTTTCGAGGTCAAAATTGGCCTTGATGTGGTGGATTTGCGCGACACAGGCGAGAATCTCCACGTTGTAGAGGAGCTTTAAAACTTTCTTGGCGATGGCGCCTGCAGCGACTCTGCCAATGGTCTCCCGGGCGCTGGACCTGCCGCCGCCTTCCCAGTTGCGAATTCCGTATTTGGTCTGGTAGCCGAAATCAGAATGGCTGGGGCGAAATTTCGTGGAGATTTCATCGTAATCATGGGGCCGCGCATCCTTGTTCATTACCATGACGCAGATGGGAGTTCCCAACGTTTTTCCCTGAAATGTCCCCGAGTAAATATGGGCCAAATCTTCTTCTTTGCGTGGCGTCGTGATGCGAGACTGTCCCGGTTTGCGCCGGTTGAGTTCACCTTGGATGTCACTCTCATCCAATGGGATATTAGGTGGGCACCCATCGACAACCACACCGACCGATCCGCCGTGAGATTCACCCCAGGTAGTGATACGAAAAATTTGGCCGAATGAATTTGGCATGGAAATAGTCTTGCAATTTTGGGGGTAATAGTCAAACTGGAAACGGCCGCAATTATTGCGGACTTGATTCCCGGAGCAGGAAAGGATATAATCCTGCTCCTTTTTTATTAAAGGAATGACGTATGCGACGCCCAAAAGGTATAAAAACGCGGAAGGCAGTAGCCAAGAGATTCAAGCTTACTGCCACGGGTAAGGTTCTGAGAACCCGTGCCGGAAAACGTCACTTGCTTTCGAGCAAAAGCCCGAAGCGGAGACGGAATATGAAAGGCACAGAGGTTGCTCACAACAGCGATGTTTACAGAGTAACTCAAAACTTGCCCTTTGATCATTAACATTGTTTAACAAATAAAACGGCTCCGAGCTGGCGATCAACAGCAGCGGGCTGTACCGATATAAAAAGGTCTAAAGAAGATGCGTGTAACAAATGCGGTAGCTTCCCGGAAACGCAGGAAGCGGGTATTGGAGGCGGCAAAAGGTTTCCGCTTCCGCAGGTCAAAACTCTATAGATATGCGTCAGACGCGCTGGATCACGGCAGGCAGTATGCCTATCGTGACCGCCGGAATCGCAAACGCGATTTCCGCAATCTGTGGCAAGTTCGTATTAATGCAGCCTCTCGCGCTGCAGGGCTCACCTACAGCCGGTTCATTGAAGGTCTCAAGGCCGCCAGTGTGGTTGTAGATCGTAAGATTTTGGCCGAATTGGCCGCGACGGATATGGCTGCTTTCGAGCAGATGGTCGCGACTGCCAAGAAAGGATTGGAAGACAAAGCTAAGAAAGCTCAAAAAGCTTAAAAACGTAGCTGCGTTTAACAATAACGAATGAAGGTAGAGACGCAGACAATGCGTCTCTACATGTTTTAAGAGCAGGCACTTTTAGTTATGTCCTCATTTTCTGAACAAGTAGAATCACTCAAAAAATCGGCTCTGGAGGCATTGAACACAGCCTCCAATCTTGCCTCCCTGGAAGAGGCTCGTGTCACCTGGCTCGGCAGCAATAGCCAGTTTAATGCTTTACTGAGGCAGCTGGGCAAGCTGCCCGCCGAAGAACGCCCCACGGCGGGTAAGGTCGTTAACCAGGCCAAAGCCGAAGTGGTTGGGCTCATGGATGGCCGCAAAGCCGAACTGGAATTGAAGGCTGCGATGCCCACGGAAGCAACCGATTTTACTCTGCCGGGCAGGCAGAACCGTTTTGGAGGATTCCACCCCTTAACCCAGGTAACCCAGGATATTATCCGGATTTTCAGAAAGCTCGGTTTCGTGGTGGCCGATGGGCCCGAAGCTGAAGATGAATATCATTGCTTTGACGCGCTCAATACTCCGGCTGATCACCCGGCCCGTGACAGCCAGGACACCTTTTTCATTAACGGAGAGCCGGATGCGCAGGGTAGGGATCGCCTTTTGCGCACGCACACCTCTTCAGTGCAGATTCGCGTTATGGAGAAACAGGCCCCGCCGGTGCGTATCATCGTGCCCGGGCGTGTCTATCGGCGCGACAATGCAGATGCGACCCATAATCCCACCTTTCATCAGATTGAAGGACTCTATGTAGATAAGGGAGTCACGGTGGGAGATCTCAAGGGGACGGTGGAATTCGTCTTCAAAGAGCTTTTGGGCGAAGAGGTTAAAGTACGTTTTCGTCCGCATTACTTCTCCTATACGGAGCCCAGCTATGAGATTGATTTCAGCACCCCGCTGGTGAAGAAAATGGGCAAAGAATGGCTGGAGATCGCCGGCTGCGGTATGGTTCACCCCAGCGTATTCGAGCAGGTGGGCTATGACCCGGAGGTATGGACCGGTTGGGCCTTCGGTTTTGGCATTGAGCGTATCGCCATGATCCGCTACGGGATTAACGACATCCGCCTTTTCTACGAAAACGATTTGCGCTTTTTGAGGCAATTCTGATTTTCCTTCAAAACAAACTGAGAAAGCCGATTTTTTAAGAAAGATCGGCTTTTTTGCTGCTTGAGAATGAGTAAAAGGAGTGCTAAACTTATCCTATGAGATTCTGGCTGATTGTTTTCTGGTCTCTGCTGGCGGGTGCGCCGGTTCTTCCGGCTCAGGAAGGGCCAGCCCAGGCGTTGCCCCCGCGGAGCGCCTATGTGATTCCGGTGAGGGATCAAATCGATAAGCCGATGTTTTATGTGATTCGCCGAGGAGTCAAGGAGGCGATGGAGGCCAGGGCGGATGTCGTCATTCTGGATATGAAGACTCCCGGCGGCGATCTGGACAGCACGCTCAAAATTATTGATGTGCTGGAGCAATTCCCCGGGCTGACGGTGACCTATGTCGATAATGAAGCCATTTCAGCCGGAGCGTTTATCGCTTACGGGACTCGAGAGATTTACATGAGCGAGCGGGCCGTGATCGGCGCCTCGGCCCCAATCATGGGCGGGCCCATCGGCTTGACCGGAGGAGGGGAGATACCTGAAACGCTCAAGCAGAAGGTGGTCTCGATGATCCGGGCTCAAATGCGTGCCTGCGCTGAGCGCTACGGGCATAACCCGGATGTGATCGAGGCGATGATTGATCCCAATCAGGAGCTTGTGATCGGCGAAGAGATTCTTTCCCCCAAGGGAGAACTCCTGACGCTGACCAGCGAAGAAGCCGCACGCAAATACGGCGAGTCGGCCCGGCCGCTACTTTCTCTGGGGACGATTCCCTCGCTCGAAGAGCTTTACCGGACGCTGGGAGTGGATCCGGCTCAGGTCAAGAAAGTTGAAAAAATCGGGTTTGAATCGATTGCCAGCTGGATCAGCGCCTGGAGTTCTATCCTCTTAATTATCGGAGGCTTGGGGCTCTTTATAGAATATAAGACTCCCGGGTTTGGCATCTTCGGGATTATCGGGATTACGGCATTGTCGATCTACTTCCTCGGCAATTATATCGCCGGGCTGGGAGGACTGGAGTGGCTTGTCTTATTCCTGATCGGAGCGGTGTTAATTGCCGTGGAGATATTTATCTTGCCCGGTTTTATGATTTTCGGATTTTCGGGGTTGCTCCTTATGCTTGTCTCCTTAATCATGGGAATGGTGGATTTCTATCCCGGCGGCGGCTGGATGCCTCACTGGGATCAATTGAGGTTGCCTTTCCTGAAATTCGGGGCGGCGATGGCGGTTCTGGCGGTGCTGGTTCTGCTCCTGGGCCGGTATTTCCCGCATTCCAAGTTTTACATGCATATGATCCCATCCAGTGTGAGCGGAGAAGAGGATTCCCGGAATATCGTCTCTTTCCAGGAAAATATTCTGGGGAAAGAGGGCGTTGCTCTCTCGGTTTTGCGACCCGGGGGAAAAGCGCAGATTGAAGGCCGCCCGCTCGACGTCATCGCTCAAAACGGAATGCTCCCCAAAGGAACGCGCGTTCGAGTGATCTCCTATAGCGGGACGGATGCAATTGTGGAAGAGATTAAAGAGGATTAACCTGAGAAGAACGAAAAGATATTATTAATAAGAATTCAGAAAGAGGTTACACTGAAACCGACCGGTCAGTAATGGCGGGGGTGCTTAGGAAGAAAAAGCAATTGGCTTTCCAAAAAAACCTTGGAGTGAGCCTTTTTTTCGGGTAGTCTGCTCGCAGCAGGGGTGTTACATTTCGGCAGAAAAGAGCTTGAGTGTGGATGTCCCCTATGAAAGGGTGAGAGTTCTCGCCCTGTAGTGTATATAAGAGGAATTTTGTGGCAACGAAAGACGACTTTTTAATTGATTTGCTGGTGGACATGGGGCAAGTCACCCAGGAGCAACTGGATGGCGCCCGTGAGATGGCAGGTCTGAGCGGAGAAGGCGTGGTGGATACTTTGGTCAAACAAGGTGTACTCCAGCCGATTGATGTAACACGGGCAAGCGCGACATATTTTGGCGCCGAAATGGTGGAGTTGACCGGGATGCGTCTCTCCGACGACATTATTGCGCTGCTCCCCCGCCACCTGGCCAAGAAATATAATGTAGTTCCCATCGGAAAGAATGACTCCGGGGGGATTATTGTTGCCATATCGGACCCCTCCGACCTGGAGGCGATTGACAGTTTGCGCCTTTTGTTGCATGCGGATGTAGAGGTGCGGGTGGCGGCTGCATCGGAAATTGAAGATGCCATCGAGCGCTACTATGGCTCAGCGGATAACTCACTGGGTAAAATGATCCAGGAGATCACCGAAGGAGAGATCGATATCGGTGGGCCCGAGGGTATTTTGGCCACTGCTGATGATGGTTCGGTGGTAGATGCGGATGCTCCTATTATCAAACTGGTCAACAGCATTATTGTAGACGCTTACAAATCTCGTGCTTCAGATATTCACCTGGAGCCGATGGCGAAAACTTTCCGAGTCCGCTACCGTATTGACGGTAACCTGCACGAAGTCAAAGGCCCGCCCAAGCGGTTGCAGGCAACGGTGATTACCCGTTTGAAGATTCAATCCAATATGTCCATTGCCGAGAGGCGAATCCCTCAGGACGGACGTATTCAGATGAATATTGCCGGCAAATCGCTCGACTTCCGTGTTTCCTGTCTTCCGACGACGCATGGCGAAAGTATCGTCATGCGTATTTTGGATAAAGAGGGTATCAAACTGGGTTTGGCTGAGCTGGGATTCCTCACGGATGACCAACAGGTGTTTGAGCGCCTGATCAGTTTGCCTGATGGAATTGTCCTGGTTACGGGTCCGACCGGGTCGGGCAAGACGACGACTCTCTATGCCTGTTTGAACTACATCAACCGGCCTGATAGAAAGATCATTACGGTGGAGGACCCTGTGGAATACGTGCTGAGCGGTATTAACCAGGTTCACGTTAATGAGGGCGTGGGACTGAGCTTCAGTATGGCTCTGAGGGCCATTCTCCGCCAGGCGCCTAACATTATCATGGTGGGTGAAATTCGTGACCTTGAGACGGCTTCTATCGCGATCAATGCGTCTCTGACGGGTCACTTGGTCTTTTCAACGCTTCACACCAATGACGCACCCAGCGCCGTAACCCGTTTGATCGATATCGGTGTGAAACCCTTCCTTGTGGCCACTTCGGCCCGAGCTTTCATGGCACAACGTCTGGTGCGCAAGATATGCAAGAAGTGCACGGCTCCGGCACGTTTGACTGAGCACGAGCGCCATGTTCTGCAGATTGATGAAGCGACTGAGGCTGCCGGCAATGTGCAGTTGGGCAAAGGATGCCCCAATTGTAAGAATGGCTACCGTGGACGTATCGGTATTTTCGAGATATTCCAGGTGGGCGATGTGGCACGAAAACTGATTTATGAAAAGCTCTCTGCCTCTGTGCTGCGCAACAAGGCCCGGGAACTGGGTATGAGGACGTTGCGTGAGGATGGTATCCGGAAGGTATTGGCCGGAATGACATCGGCCGAAGAGGTCATCCAGACAACGGTGAGCGAATTAGAGCAGTAGTTGTACAGGTTTAAAATTTGTTGATAGAAGATAATTAGAATATGTATTCAATGTCAGATTTATTGCAGCTGACCGTCTCCGAAGGAGCGTCAGACTTGCACCTTCGAGTGGGGATTCCTCCCGTAATCCGTGTTCATGGGCGTTTGCATCGGGTTGAAGGTCCTCCGTTGGCTCCGGAGGATACGGAAGAGTTGTCCAGGAGCATTACTTCTGAAGATCATATACAGTCGGTACGTGAGCAGGGCGGTTCGGACTTCGGTTTTGCATTCGGTGAAATGGCCCGTTTCCGTGTGAGCGTTTTCAAGGAACGCGGTAACTTTGCGATGGTGCTGCGCCAGATTCCCAGCAAGCTTCTGACGATGGAGCAGATCGGTTTGCCGGCCTCGGTGCGTGAATTGCTCTACAAGCCCAGAGGTCTGGTCTTGGTGACAGGTCCGACCGGTTCGGGTAAATCCACCACCCTCGCCTCCATGATTGATATCATCAATATCGAGCGTGATGAGGCGCATATTATCACGGTTGAAGACCCCATCGAGTACTACCACCATCACAAGCAGGCCGTCGTCACACAGCGTGAGGTTCACGTCGACGTCCCCAGCTTTGCTGAAGCTCTGCGCCGCGCTTTGCGTCAGGATCCGGATATCATTCTGGTCGGTGAGCTTCGTGACCTCGAGACCATGGAAGCGGCCATTACCGCGGCCGAAACCGGTCACTTGGTTTTCGGTACTCTGCACACGACCGGTGCCGCCAAGACGATTGACCGTATCGTGAACGCTTTCCCGGTGACTCAGCAGGAGCAGATTCGTGTTCAGCTCTCGACGGTGCTCCAAGCGGTGATTTCGCAGCTGCTCCTGCCCCGCTGTGATAAGCCCGGCCGCGTGGCTGTCTTTGAGATCATGATCAATACTCCCTCTATTGCGGCACTGATTCGTGATAATAAATCCTTCCGTATCGGTTCTGACATTCAAACCGGTGCCAAGTACGGAATGTTAGCGCTCGATGCCTGTTTGCTCGAGAAGTATGAGCAGGGGCTCATTTCTCAGGAAGAGGTAATAACCAAGGCTCAAGATCCGGGAACATCCATGATAAAGATTCAGGAGATCGACGCTATCCGTGCAATGAAGAATGCACAGTAACTCTTTTACTAATGACAGATATAGCTAACTTTCCGCTCGTTTCACTTCTCAAGGATTCTGTTCTCCTGGACGATATGCAGGCTGAGGAGATTATCCAGGAATCCACTCGCACCGGCAAACGGGTGTTTGACGTTATTGTCGATATGGGTATCCTGGACCAGGCAACGCTCTTGCAGACCATGGCAGACAGCTTGGCCACTCAGGTGGTGAACTTCAAATCGTTGGGTGAGATACCGGCCGAAGCCATCGCCGCGGTTCCGGCAGAGACAGCCAAAGCCTATCAATGTGTCCCGGTGGACCTTTTTGGCACTGTTCTGCAGTTAGCTCTGGTGGATCCGTTCAACCCTTCAGTGGTGGACGAGATCGGTTTTGCGATCGGTAAGGAGATTGTTGTCGTCGTGGCGGATCCTTCTGAAATCGATGCGGCGATCCAGCAATACTATGGAGGCGGCGCAGGAGGAGTCGGCGGAATGGAAACGGCCAATGCGGTGAGCGACGTCCTCAAAGAGCTGGGGATGGATTCGGAGAGCTATGACGCCGATCACGATGTCTCCATGGGGGGAGATGACCTGAGCGACATGGCCAATGAAGCACCGATTGTGAAGTTCGTCAACCTGGTGCTTCAGCAGGCGGTGCAGGACCGAGCCAGCGATATTCACTTCGAGCCCTTTGAAGACGAATTCAAAATCCGCTACCGCGTGGACGGTGCCCTCTATGAAATGGCGCCTCCGCCCAAACATTTGGCTTTGCCTGTTATTTCCCGTTTAAAGATTATTTCCAACCTGGATATTTCTGAACGTCGACTGCCTCAGGACGGACGTATCAGTATGATGATCGATGGGCGGCCCATTGATTTGCGTATTTCGAGCCTGCCGACCCAGTTTGGTGAATCAGTGGTGCTTCGTGTTTTGGACCGCAGTGCCGTGAAACTGGAGCTGGATAAGCTGGGAATGCCCGAGCACGTTTTCGATCGCTTCGGCGAAATGATCACCCAGCCCAACGGCATCGTCATCGTGACGGGGCCGACCGGTTGCGGCAAGACGACGACTCTTTACTCTGCTCTTAATCAGATTAACGACATCTCTTCAAAGCTCCTGACGGTGGAAGACCCAGTGGAGTACGATATTGAAGGAATTATGCAGGTGCCTGTGCATGAAGCGGTGGGTATGACTTTCAGTAGTGCGCTGCGCTCCTTTCTGCGTCAAGACCCGGATATCGTGATGGTCGGTGAAATGCGTGACCTTGAGACGACCCAGATCGCAATTCAGGCCTCTCTGACGGGTCACCTTGTGCTTACGACTCTCCACACAAATGATGCGCCCAGCGCCGTTGTCCGTATGGTGGATATCGGTGCAGAACCCTTCCTGATTTCTTCAACGCTCCTGGGTGTTCTGGCCCAACGCTTGGTCAGAACCATCTGCAAAAAGTGCGTGACTTCTTTTGAACCTACCGAAAGCCAGCTCTCTTTGCTCGGTCTGACCCCGGCAGAGCTGGGAGACCGGACTTTCAGTTACGGACGTGGTTGCCCCAACTGTAACGACACCGGTTATAAAGGCCGCAAAGGTATTTATGAGCTCCTGGTGGTGAACGATGATATTCGGACGATGATCAATGATCGTGTTCCGACTGCCGTACTGCGCCAGAGAGCGATGGAAGACGGGATGAGAACCCTGCGTCAAGATGGTGTTCGAGGAATCTTTGACGGTCAGATAACGATAGAAGAGGTTTTGAAATATACATAAACCACGACTTACGATAAAAATTTTAGTAAAGTATGCCCAAGTTTAATTATATCGCGATGGATGCCCAGGGTAAAGAAACCAAGGGGAGTCTTGACGCGAAAAATCAGAGTGAAGCCCTGGCTCGATTACAGGAGATGCAACTCTTCCCGACGAAAGTAGTGGAAGCGGGTGCTGCGGCCTCGCCTGCCGCTAAAGGGAAAAAGGGAGCCAAAGGCAAGGGGGGCGGATCTCCGGCCAAGGGTGGCAAGGGAATGAAGAAAGAGTTCAACATCCCGCTGCACAAGATACCCGGTTTCGGAGGTGTGAGTTCGAAAGTGCTTTGTACTTTCACCCGCCAGTTAGCGACGCTGATTGATGCCGGTTTGCCGCTTTTGAGAGGTTTGCGTGTATTGGAGAAGCAGGAAAAGAACCCGAGCCTGAAAGAAACCATTCAAAAAATAGGTGTTTCAGTGGAGAGCGGCAGTACCTTTTCTGAGGCTCTTGGGCAGCATCCGAAAATCTTCAATAAGCTCTTCGTTTCCATGGTGAAAGCCGGTGAAATGGGCGGTGTGTTGGAAGTGGTTCTCTTGCGTCTGGCTGAATTCATGGAAAAGGCCCAGAAGATTAAGGGCAAAGTCGTGGCCGCCCTGTTCTACCCGACAGCCGTATTGGTTGTTGCCGTCGCGATCATGTCCATTCTGATGGTGGTCGTGATCCCGAAATTCAAAGAAATCTTTGCCGACCTTGCCGGAAAGGGGTTGCCCGGATTTACAGTGTTCGTATTGAATATATCTGAAACCGTTCAACATCACTTTCTGGAAACATGTGGTGCCTTTTTTGTTATTTTTGTCATTTTTCGTTTATTGGTTAAGACTAAGACCGGGCGGCTTATGTTCGACAAGTTCAAGCTGGTGGTTCCGGTTTTTGGCCCGGTGATATCGAAGGTGGCGATCTCCCGCTTTACCCGAACTCTGGGAACTCTGGTGAGCTCTGGCGTGCCGATTCTGCAATCGCTCAACATCGTGCAGGAGACTTCCGGCAACGTGATTGTGGCCAACGCTGTGCACAGTGTTCATGAAAATGTGAAAGAGGGTGAAAACATCACATCTCCTTTGGAATCCTCCAAGATTTTCCCCCCCATGGTGATTTCCATGGTGGACGTCGGTGAACAGACCGGTGCCTTGCCGGAAATGTTAATGAAGATTGCGGATAATTACGATGAAGAGGTCGATAACGCCGTGGCGGCTATGACTTCGCTATTGGAGCCGGTGATGATCGTCTTTCTGGCCGTGATCGTCGGTAGCATCGTTATCGCGATGTTCATGCCTCTGATTTCTCTTATGGACGGTATGGGTGATACTGGTGGAGGCGGCGACGAGTAGAAGAGAAATGGGAAGAAGCAGAGCAGTTTGGGTTAAATGCAATCCGTAGCAAAAAGGGCTCTTGGCATGAAAACTGCGATGTTGTAAATAATGGAAAGAGCATAAAATGCGTTTTTGGATTTAAAAACTTGATTCAGAGAAGATTAGAGTGCGCTTTTACAAAACAGATAAAAACCTCTTAGAGAGAAGCGGCCGTTGGGCGTTCACGATGATAGAACTCCTGGTGGTGATTTCTCTGATAGGGCTTATAGCCGGAATGATGATTGGTTTGTCCAGTCTGGTTTCCAGCAAAATGAGAATCGCCCGCGTTCAGGGTGAGCTCTCGCATCTGGTTTCAGCCATTGAGCTTTACAAGGATCGCTACAAGGTTTATCCGCCTGATAACCAGATGAAAGATGCCAATGGGTACCCTGTGCCGGGCTCTTCGGCTACCAATCAGCTGGTTCTGGAGTTAACCGGATGTCTGGTTACCAATAACGCTTTTTCCTCCCCGTACATTCGCACCCCTTCGGGGGATTTCCATTTATTGACTTCGGCTGAAATGAAGCCGATTTTCGGCAATGCGGCTGACGGGATTTTGAATGCCTCCGAGAGAAATGCAAGGGTCCGGAACTTCCTGGGGAGCTACAGTCAGCGCAAGTTCGGCAGATTGACTAATGCGAACCGGTCAGTGACCTTCGATATTCTCCGGGTTCCGGTGAATGCACCTCTCCACCAGGCGGCGCTGGATAATCGGGGCAAAGCATGGCGCAAAATGGGTGTGAATAATCCCTGGCATTACAACATGAGCGACCCGACCAATAATCCGGGGAAATATGATTTGTGGGCTGAGTTTCAGCTATCGCGGCAGAATATGGTCAAACAGGACAATCAAGGCCGCTATGTGGAATACTACGTGATCGGGAACTGGAACGGAATGAAGCCCGAGGTGCGCAAAGACTATTTTTAAACGACTAAAGAAGAACTGATAGAACTGATATGAGAATGATGACTGGAAAAAACAGAGCTTTTACGCTCATTGAGCTTTTGGTTGTAATCGCCATCATAGCCATTTTGGCAGGGATGACTTTCCCGGCAGTTACGAAAGCCAAGGCTAAGGTGAAGATCAAGCAGGCGGAAATGGAGATTGCCAGTTTGGTGGCTGCCATTTCGCAGTATGAAAGCTCCTACGGTAAACTGCCGACGTCCAAGTATACGACCTCTAACTCGGGTGTCTACGATTTTACCTACGGCGTTTTTAACAACGGAGGAGCCGTTCAGCAGCCTGAAGGCAAAACCCCCTATTCGGTGGCTATGCGTTTGGGCAACGGCAACAACTACACGAATAACGCGGAGGTGCTCGCGATCCTGAGGGATATGGAATACTACGCCTTCAGCAATGGTCCCGATGGGCGCACTCCCAATTACAAACATGCGCGCAATACGCGCAAAGAGGTTTTCCTGACGGTAAAAGACGGGTCCAAAGTGGCTTCACCTTCTATGGTGGATATTCTTGGGACGTACCGTGATCCCTGGGGCAATCCTTACATCATTTCGCTGGATCTGAACTACGATGATTATACGGTGGATTGGATGTATGGCATGTCGCAGGTGAGCGCGGATAGCTCCAACCCCCGGAGGGGATTGCAGGGTCTGATCTACGTGCCTGAGTATTCTCTGCCGACAAGTCCCGTTGCGTTTGGCGTGAAGGCCAACGTTATGGTTTGGTCCATGGGACCGGACGGACAGGCAAACCCGAATATCAAGGCAAGTGTTGGCGTAAATAAGGATAACGTCCTGAGCTGGAAATAGTTTAAAAGTTTTATCCACGTTTTAAACGAAGGGCTTTTAATGCTGAAAAACAGGCAAACAGTGAGGATGAAAGGCAATGAGGGCGGCTTTACGCTGATAGAGCTTCTCGTGGTCTTCACAATCATCGGTTTGATAGCGGCTCTGAGCATGCCGGCGCTGAAAGGCTTTGGCCAGGGCAACCTGGTGAACAATGTGGTGCGGCAGCTCACCGATGATATCAGCCTGGCCCGTTCGCGTGCCATCAGCGATCGCTGTACTGTTTATGTTCTCTTCGTCTCAACCAATATCTATTGGGAAAGAAATCAATTCCAGGCCCGTCTGAATGGGGCCGCGATGGAGCTGCCGGCCATTGAGCGCCAGCGGTTCATCCAGAACTCCCGCCAGCTCTGGACAAACCTGGCTCAGCAGCAATATACGGCCTATGCGGTTTATGCCAGCCGGACCGTGGGTGACCAGCCTTCACAGCAGAAACCCCGGTATCTGACGGAGTGGAAATCGCTGCCCGACGGTGTCATGTTCCATCCCTATAAGCTGACGAACAATGTCATCATGGACAAGGATGATTGGATAAAGGAAATGAAACGTCAGAGGACAGCCGGCTTCACCAATTGGATTGAGGCGCCTCTGCTTCAGATGAACTGTCATTTTCCCAATGCGAAGGGGCCGGAGATGAGCCTGCCCTGCATTGCCTTCAACCACAAGGGCGAACTCGTTTTCCCGTGGCTGGATCCCAACGCTGAAAAGCCGGACCTCTTGTCGCTTCCCTCCTGGTGCGACTATGAGGTGTTGCCGATTGTCAAGGCGAGCGGTTTTTATGAAACCCCGGGCACTCTGGTCGAAATTACCCCGTTAGCGGCTCTGGATAAACCGCCTCTCATGAGGATTCGGATTGACGGAAAGACGGGGAAGGTGACCGCCCTGCAGGATGAATTAAGAGAAGATTTCTAGAAATGAGATTTTTGGAAAATAGAACCCGGCGGCAAAACGCTTTTACCATGGTGGAGATCGCTCTCTGCTTGGCAATAGTCGGTTTTGCTCTGGTGGTGATCATGGGTGTGCTGCCTTTGGGCGGGCAGGCCCAGAAGAAGAACAGGGAAAATACCCTGAGTTTGATGGATGGTAATTATCTGCTGGAGGCGATCACGCAGGGTGCCCGCGGTTATGATGACCTGGGACTTTACGTGGATGAAATCCTGCTCTACTCGGATTCTGACCCGAACGGCGCGCCCAAGGCCGTTATTCAAAATAATATCTCGGGCGGAACCTATTGGGGAACTCGTGAAATCGTCGGCTTATTGAGTGCACCCAGGTTTTTATTGACGAGCAGCAATGTTTGGGTTCCCAACTATCTCAATAATGAAGGGATCTTGAGGAACAATCTTTACACGAATATGACCTGCCGGCTCAAGATGCGTTCCATGAACGGAACCGCTTCGGATAAGAGCAACAGCGATACAAGCCGGGATTTCGGGATGGCTTACCTGGTTGAGGTGGATGTGCTTCCGGTTCAGACCAATTCTCTGAATGTAAACCAGCTCAACGGCAAGGACCCTTCTTTGACTGAGAAGATGAAGGAGGAGCGCTCCCTGTCTCAGAATGTTTATCAGGTTTCCGTCACGCTCTCCTGGCCGCTCAAAAAGGCGGAAAAAGGCGGGTATAAGGCCGGTGGTAACTCTCAGCTTTTCCGAACTCTCGTTTCCGGCAGTATTACACACTCAGCCGTGCAGGCAGATTTGCCCGGACTGGGGACTCGGGATCTGGTTTTTTGGTATTTCAACGGGAACGAGTTTTCCGTTACGAATAACACCTCGTTCTATGATGATCTGGCGAAGTAGGGGTGTTTAGAGGTGGATAGAGGAGTCAGGGTATGATTTTAAAAGGACAATGCTGGAGCAGGGATTTGAAGAAGGCGATCAGGTCTTCTGCCTTTTCGCTTTTGGAGGTGCTGGTGGTCACGGTCATGATGACCATTATTCTTTATGGTTTGTACAGCATGTTCAACCAGACCCAGAAATCGTTTCGCTCGAATAATGCCCAGGTGGACGTTATGAACACGGCTCGGTCGGCGATGGATGCGATCGCCCGCGACGTGGAGCTCCTGGCGGCATGCAATACGGCTAACGGCGCAAACCTGATGACTCTTCTGAGCTATCCCTATAACTACCCGGCTGCGAAATATAACCGCAGTAACCCGATGATCCAGACGACTCTGCCCGGTGACTCCAGCGGGCCGTTCCGGACCAATTTCATGCAGGACTTCTTTTTCCTCCAGAAGCAGAGCAACTACTGGATTCCCTGCGGATACTTTGTCGGCAATACGTCGCTGACCAACCAGGCTAACGTGACCAACACGGTGACGCAGGTCAATGAGAGCGGCGTCGGTTCTCTCTATCGAATCGGTTTTTCGCTTCTGAATGAGCTTGGTAATGAGGCTCCCTCTACCGAGTATGATACCAATGTGGCCTTTTTATGGATGAGCGAGTTTCGCGGATGGGATGCCGGAGCGACGCGCGGAGGATTCTATCGAACCAATGCCAATCTTCTGGCCGAAGGTGTCGTTCATTTCTCGGTTCGTTGCTTTGATTCGCAGGGGCAATCCATCGAATATCAAAACTATCATCGTCCGAATGAGACTTCGTGGGATCGGGTTTATTTGGATTCGTCCGGGATACGGCGCACGAATATGCCGCCCCAGAAATCTTTCAATATCTATGCTCCGGACCTGGGACAGACCTCGGCGGATCTTCTGGATGATTATCTGGGCCAAGGCGGGCTCTGGCGTGTGGAAAATAAACTTTTATTCCCCACTAATGAGGTGGATGCTGCTACCAACGTTGTCATTTTAGGGCAGGCTCTGGGGACGATCGGTCGGATGGTGGTGACTGATAACCTCTTCCTGAGCAATGCGGTTCCTTCCTATGTAGAAATCGAGCTGGGACTTCTGGAGCCGCAAGCCTGGGATAGACTCAAAGCGATCGACAATGATGATGTCCGCAGGCAATACTTGATGAAGAACTCCGGACGAGTACACCTTTTCCGTAAACGCATTCCCATCAGAAGGGCATTTCAATGAGACTGAAGACTTTTAGACAGACAGGTGAGCAGGGGGTGGCGTTAGTCGTAACGCTCATCATGCTGGCGGTGGTGACTTTTTTAGCGGTAGCTTATCTGGCGATGAGCCGCCGGGAGCAATCTTCCATTTATACGGCCACGGAGCAGAACCGCGCGCGCCTCATGGCGGATGCCGGCTTTAATCACCTCAAAGGTAAAGTAGTCGCAAACATTCTGACCTATACGAATCTGGGAAATTATGATCTCTTGCTCTCGACCAATTTCAATAATCCGCTCAAGAACGAGTTTAGTCCCTCGCTGCGCTATCCGAATGTAGGATATCTGACCAATGTCTGCCTCTATGATACGAACGGGGCTCCAATTCCGTGGACCGTGGATGATTTGAGGGTTTCCCTGGGGAACCTGCAACTCTCTCCGGTGGCGCCGGTCTTTTACAGTGTGCTGGAGAATCGCAGCTACTCGAATGATTTTCGTTTCTACCTGGATTTCAACCGGAATGGGAAATTTGATCCGACCCGGACGACTAATTATGGCGGAACCGGGATGGTTGAGACTCTTCAGTGGGGCGACCCGCAGTGGATCGGAGTATTGGAGAATCCCAATGCGCCGCACTCGGCCACCAACCGCTTTATCGGCCGCTTTGCCTATGTGGGCGTTCCCATCGGCAAGACGCTTGATATCAATTATATTCATAATAATACCAAGCGAAACACGGAGGAATTGGATCAGTTGGCTTATCAGCGCGGTCAGGGTGTGGGCAGCTGGGAAATGAACCTGGCAGCCTTTTTCCGTGAGCTTAACCCCCTGCAGTGGAGCAATCAGGGTGGAGAGGACGCCTACGCCTATTTTTCTGTGACCAATCAATACAGCAGGGGAACGGCCTTCGAGGATGCCCTTGAGGTGCTGAAATATCGTTATGAGGACGATTATACTTCTCTGGCTGCGCTGGATTCGCCCGACTGGATTCCGGGACAGTCCGCCTATGATCAGTTGAGCGAGCTCATCTACAAGGGTGAGAATCTACAGCTGCGCAGGAACGAGGTGCTCGACCGCTTCAGATACGATTTGAGTGATACCTATTCGGATGCCCCTCTACAGCTGACGGCTTTCATGAACGAGCAGAGCGCTTCAGACTGGGAAGCCTGGGATAACGAAGATAATGACCACCTGGAGTTTGCCTGGGTGGGTAGCGATAATCCCAAACGCTTTTTCGACGTTCAGGAGCTGGTGGACGACTCCAAATTCAGCGGCCCCAGAGGCCTGGATATGATCGCCCGTCTTCAGGGTACTTATCAGAAAAGGAATTTTACGGACGAGGAGCGTTATTTGACCAATGATGTCGCGTTCTACAAATTGATCGGCCAGCTGGGCGCCGATTCTCTTTATACGGCAGATAACCGGATTCCTCTCAACTACATGACGGTGGCCTCCACGAAGTACACGAATTTCGTTCCCTGGACGGCTACGTCGCTGACGGCCTCCAACTTTTTTAACGCGACGGTCGACCGGCTGATGAACGTGTATTATGGTAAAAAGCTGCAGGAGATTCAGATTTATCCCACGAATCAGTACACAGCCGATGTCCATCAGCTTTTCCAGCTCGCCGCCAATATTTACGACGCGATGACGAACCAGGCGCCCCGGAATCTTCAGGGACCTTCTCTACCGGCGGTTTTCCGGCCGGTCTACCGTACGCAGGGCAGCAGAGTTTTTCTGGATAGCTATGAACTCGTCGAAGATGAGCGGGATGATTGGTTCCGGAATGGAATGTTTGTTCGGATAGTTCCCAATGTTTCGGGCGCGACCGCCGTCCGCCCTGATGTGACGGTTTCGACTTTTGCCCAGAGCGCCGATACGGAAGGGAAAATTCGCCTGAACGTGATTGGGATGCCCTGGGTCATCGGTGCCCGGAAGGGATATCCCAACTTCAATGAGCAGGAACTCCTGACGGATATTCAGCTGACCCGCAAGATCGGGCTCACGCGTCAGAACTTGGCGAGCATCTTTGCCATTCAGGATATGTGGGTTCAGTATATCCTGAGTGTTTCCAATCGGCTTTCTTTCGAATCCTGGAATTCTTACTCTGATACCCAATACAGATTCCAGCGTCCCTTGCAGGTCATGATTACCAATCGTGTGACGAGCGCTCTCTGGCGTAACGGGCGGGTGGTCCCGGTTGCGACGGCCACGAACAACTTTGGTGTTCCTACCCGCTACAGCAATTATGTTTCACGGGTGCTGGCGACCAATATCATGGCCAATGACCTGAGAACCTGGGAAGAGGGGACTTTCAACGTGATGACTTCGAGCAACCTGACTTTCGTTCCGTCTTCCATTGTGGAGACGCACCAGAGCGGTGGAGCTTATTACCAGACCAATTCGCAGGGAACAGTGACGCTCAAGCCGAAGAATCCCTCGCTTTTCTATCAGAATGCGAACTTCCTCTCGGGAGCTCCGCTCTATATCACCTTTACCAATCAGATCACCTATATCGCTATCGATCACGAGAATGACTGGGTGGTGGATTACGTCAGTATTGAAAAGACGAATGTCTTTAATCTGACGGAATTGGTCCAGGGGACCGGCGGCACGGCTGCAGCCGGCGGACAGGACTCAAATCTCTCCCGGCTTTTGTGGGATCCGAATTTCGGCATTCAGAGGCAGATGGATATCTGCCTGGGCAACCAGGGAGATGAAGATACCTGGATGGAGTTTGCCAATGAGATTCAGGAAAAGAATTATCAAATCCAAGGGTTCCGCCAATTTTGTGGTTTGACCAACAGTCTTACTACCAGCGGAATGAGCGATTTGCAGGGGATGTATCGCCAGACGCCCTACAATCCCACGGCTCACAAGCTGGTCATAGAGTCTCTGCAGGTGAATGATCCCCTGGTCCACTATCATATTGGGGACTACGTCAACTATACGAATATCTTTACTCCTTTGCGTGCGGCTCAGAAAAAAGAAGAAGAAGACCCGAGCAATATCGGCAAGGTGAATAATTTTTACGTTCCCTGGGGTGGAAATCCCGAAAAAGATATTACCGGCTATCGTGAGTCGGTGAACGTGGTCGGAATTAAGGATCCTAACGTGACGGCTTCAGACCATTGGGATTTCCCGACAAACTGGTACGGCAGGCCTTTCGCCTATCCGACGATAGGCTGGCTGGGCAAGATCCATCGTGGGACTCCCTGGCAGACGGTTTATCTGAAGAGCGACGCGGTGAGCTCGGAAATCTGGAAGAGATGGAGCGGACGCGATGGATCTCATCCGACCAATGACTGGCGCCTGATGGATGTTTTCACGGCTGCAATCAATAAGAACGCGGCCCGCGGACTGCTTTCGGTCAATCAGACCAATTCAGCCGCCTGGGCGGCCGTTCTGGGAGGAGCTTCGGCTCTGAGCGATACCAATACGATGATTATAATTGAGCCGCAAACTGATTCCTTCCGGCAAATCGTGCAGGGAATCAACACAAATCGGGCGGGTTTGCCCAAGCGTGCTTTCTCCTATCAGGGTGAGGTGCTTTCCTCGCCGGTTCTGAGCGTGAAGTCACCCTATTTGCCGCAAACGATTTCATCGGGTGTGAACGATGCGGTCATGGAGTGGATTCCGATGCAGATCATGTCTCTCCTGAGGGAAGACAAACCGGCTTATTTGGTGTATGCTTATGGGCAGGCTCTTGCGCCTGCGCCCGGCGCGGTGGTTTTGGCTCCGGGACAATATCGTGGGATGGTGACGAATTACGTGGTGACTTCAGAGTACGCGACCAAGACGGTATTCAGGGTGGAAGGTGATGAGCTTAATCCCAAGGTGGTTACTGACAGTTTTGATGTGTTGCCCATGGAGTAGAGAGGTTTAAAAAATATGCGTCGCAAGAAGATTTGGTTATGGAGTGGTTTATTGGTTCTGGGGGGAATTCTGGGACTGCATGGTCTTTTTACTCATCCGGCAGAGAGATTGGCTCAGCGTTATGGTTTAACAGATTATGATCGGCATCAGAGTCATGCTTCGGAGCAGACCGTACTGACCCAAAAGAGTCTCCTGGTCAGCAACAAGAATTTGCTTCCGCAGGGGTGGGTATTAGCCGCCTCTCAGGAAAAGTTTTCCCCGCAGGAGCCCTCCCGTGAAAACGGCTGGGTGGCTGCCAATACTCAGCAAAGTATTGATGAGCTGGCCCGCAGCTCCAGCGCGATTTTATTGAGAAACGCCCGGATTGATACCCGCAGTTCAGCAGAGCTGCCGATTCCTTCCCAGCTCATGGCCGGAGCGGATCCGGGTTGCTACCTGGTGCAGAGCAGGGGAGAAATTGATGGGGATTTCTACCGCCAGCTTGAGGAGATGGGCGTAGAGGTGATTTCCTATATCCCCAATAATGCCGTTTTGGCCGTTATGACGCCGGAACAGGCGGCTCAAGGGTCGGATACTTTCCAGTCCGTTCTTCCTTATCATCCTTATTACAAGCTGGAGCCCGAGATCCTGGAATATGCCCTGGGTGAGAATGAAGCGCCTTATCGTGCCGGAACGATCGTTCAGGTTGCGCTGGCCCCCGGGTTGGAAGAATCCTTTTTTGAAAAAGCCCGGGAAGAAAATCTCACGGTGCTGAGCCGGCAGGAGAGCCAGTTCGGCGAAGTGGTGATGGTGCAACCGGCTCAGAGTCAGATTGCCACACTTGCGCAGCTGCCTTCAGTACACCTCATGGGAATGTCGCAGCCCGTTTCACTGGCCAATGATTTGACGATGATCCGCCTGGGTGTCGCTACCAATGAGGCCAATATTGACAGCTATCTGGAGCTATCCGGTAACGGGGTATTGCTGAACGTCAATGACAGCATGGTGGATGTCAGCCATCCGGCTTTGAGCGGACGCGTGCTTTTCGCGACTGACGACCAGGGCAATCGGGTTCTTCCCTCCAATACCAACGAGATGGCCCACGGTACCCATGTGATGGGGACCATTCTGGGCAATGGCGCCGAATCCGAGAGTGTAGCCGGAGGTGCCAGTGGTTCCTATGAAGGATTTGACCTTTCCTTCAAAGGCGCGGCCACCAATGCTGAAGCGCTTTATCTGCCGATTAATTCCGGGGAGCTTTCTTCGAGCACCCTCAATATGGATATGATCCGCTGGGCGGCCCAGACCAACTATCTGGAGCGCAAACGGACGAATGCTTTAATATCCAACAACAGCTGGAATTTTTCTTCTTCCCGTACTTATGACCTGGCCACAGCGCTTTTTGACGGTGCCGTGCGTGATGCGTTGCCGGACGTGACCGGATCGCAGCCGATGATTTTCGTCTTCGGAGCCGGGAATGCCGGTTCCGGCAATCAGGAAGGCAGCGGCGGAGTATCCGGTTCCATTTTGGCACCCGCAACGGGTAAAAACGTGATCACAGTGGGCGCTCTGGAGAGTCCCCGCTATGTGAGCATCACCCGCACTAATGAAGTTTATGAGACTGTGGATCGGGGCGATGGAGTCATGGAGACCATTACGAACCTGGTCGTCACGACGAACGCGACTCTTTACAACCAGACGGATAATGAGCAGCAGGTCGCCAACTACTCCTCCAGAGGCAATGTCGGTGTCGGTGAGGAAGGTTCCAACGGGCGCAGAAAGCCTGATGTGGTGGCTCCGGGCTCATTCGTCATATCGACTCGCGGTCCCAGTGAAGCTGAGGAAATCCCTGAAACCTATTTCAGACGTCAGCTTTTGAGCGGGCAGTTCCTGATAAGCGGCGATACAAACAATTACGCATTTTTCGGCGAAACCAATCTGGTCGGCCTGACCATTGAGATACTGACCAATCGCAGCAGTGTTCTCCCGCTCCCGGACCTGGGCATCTATCTGAGGAAAGGGACGCGCCCCGGACCGGACTATTACGTCGGAGATAATTTCTACCAGACGAATTTCCTGATGAACGCGGAAGTGGAGATAGACCCGGAAGACCCCGAAGGCGACCAGTCTGGTAATCCCTCCTGGAGCAGCGGTTATGGCGATTGGTATTACTCCATTGGCGGCCCTGAGGAAGGCAATGCCAGTTTCGATATTCTCCTGACTTTCGAGCTTCTCTACTCGGAAGAGCAGATTAAAGACATGGAAGATTTAGCCGCGGCCAACGAGCTTCTGGGTGAATACTATCGCTATGACAGCGGTACCAGTATGGCTGCTGCTGCGGTCACCGGTGTTTTGGCTCTGACTCAGGAGTTTTTCGAAACCTATTCACCGGCTGGCGTGACTTCGCCTTCTCCGGCGCTTCTGAAAGCTTTACTCATCAATGGCTCCAATCCTTCGGGCAATCAATACAGCCGCAGAGAGCCTTACGGAGTCAATTATCAGGGTTGGGGTATTCCCAACATGACCAATTTGATCCCTGCTGCGCTGACTAATGACATGGACGACGGCACCTGGCCACTCTGGTTCGAGGAACAGAGTATGAGCAATGCTCTTTCGACGGGAGATGCCTGGGAGAAGACGATTCAGGTGCCTGCGGGTATGGAAGAGGGAAATATGAAGGTTACGCTGGTCTGGACGGATCCGGCCGGCAATCCCTCTGCGGCCATTAAGCTTGTCAATGACCTGGACCTGGTTGTTTCCAATGCGACTAAGAAGCTGATTTATGTGGGAAACGATTTCCCGATCAATGGCGATTTCAACGAATCCTATGTTCTGGATGAAGAAGGTGGCGAAGAGGAGGAGAGCCAGGAGGATGTCGTAAAAGCTATTGAAACCGCCCGGGATTTTGTCAATAACGTGGAAAGCGTCATAATTAAGGGACCGCTGGATACGAATTATGTTCTCTCCGTGCAGGCCCGCCGTGTCAATGTTAATGCGGTGAGTGCGCATCCGGATGGAATCGTCCAGGATTTCGCGGTGGTTGTCTCTTTCCAGAATCATCTCACGGAGTTCAGCTCGACCAATCGCTTTGAAGTGGAAGATCCCGACGAAGGTTCCGGCCTCCAGGGCACCAATCTCTGGATTCCCGTAGTTGAAACGGTGACCAACAGCGTGCCGCTTCTCAAACAGCGAGTGGGAGCTCATTCGCCCCTCCTGGGAGTGGATGATATCCTGACCAATGGTGTTGCACCTCAATGGCACTTCTATGTTTTCACGAATGTCTGGTGGGTAGGTGGTACCAACCAGGTTGAACCCCCGGAAGGTGAGGAACCCGAGGATAACCGCACCCGAGTGGGCGGCCCCTATGTGGCGTTTGCTACGTTCCTTCCGCCCAACCTCTCCTCTGAAGCCAGGCTTAATAACGCGGATATCGATTTGTACGTTTCGACCAATTCGGCTATTACCAATCTGGATGCGCTGGTGATTGATGAAGCGGTTCAGCAGGGTTGGGCAAGCCGTAAACAGGGTGGAAGCGAGCTCTTCTACATCACGAACTCTGTTGAAAACCAGGTTTTCTACATCGGTATCAAAAGTGAAGACCAGAAAGCCTCGGAGTATAATTTTGTAGGTATCTCCAGCGATCAGCCCTTCGATGAAAACGATGACGGTAATCGCATCGTTCGGTTCAACCCGGGTGCGGTCTGGGTACCGGATGGCTCACCCGATGAACCCGGAGGCGTTTACCTTTTTGCGGTCGTGACCGATCCGATCACGGTTGATAATCTGGTCATCACCAACCTTTACCAGGTGCAGAATTCGGGAGATCTTTACATTTCGCTGACCCATGCCAGTTCCTCTCTTTCCGGAGGGACAGTCGCCCTGCATAATCACTCGTTCCTGACCGATATCAATGATCCGGCTCTCTCCAACGAGGTGCAGGTTGTCTATGACGACTCCGAACAGCTGAGCACCTATCGCCAGAAAACCGACGGCCCCGGAAGCTTGCGCAACTTCATGGGCGAGGACGGGACCGGGCTGTGGCTCTTGTCGCTGACGGATAATGCGCTCAATCACACGAACCGGGTTTCTTCGAGCCTCTACATTACGCCTTACTATGCGAACGCCTGGTTCACGGTCAACCCCTATTCATTTTTGTACCGCTCATTCTATGTGGAGGATGACGTTATCGGAGTCAATATCACCATCTCGGAGATTGATCCGGAGTATCCTCTTGAGCTCTATGTCCGCGGATGCAATTGTGGAGGAGCCGAGGATCAATGCACGCAGCAGAGCTGTTACCCGAGCCGCACGGTTTATGATTATCGGGAGTCGATTACGCCTCCGGGCCGCACCGTGACCATTACCCGTCAGGATATTCCTCCTTTGGAAACCGGCCGCTATTGGCTGGGTGTCTATAACCCGAACGCGGTAGATGTAAATTTCAAACTGGATATTGAGTTTATCTACGGCTTCTCGGTGGGTGACGATCAGGGTGTGCTTTCGCCTAATACCCCGCTGGAATTGCAGGATGATGCGTATACGTTCTTGAAGGAAGATTTCATCACGTTCGTGAACCCTGAGGACGGCTCCACCAATGTCGTGCCCGTGATTTATGATTCGGTGATTCATGTGGCTGATGACCGTGAGGTCAAAAACGTCAATGTGGGCGTCCGGATTGACCATCCGCGCATTTCAGACCTGGCCTTCTCGCTCGTGAGTCCGGTGGGGACCTCGGTTCTCCTGGCTGAGAATCGCGGTTGGGGTGCGACCAACGCCGCTCCGGATGAAGTCGATATTATTCCCAACGAGGATAACAACTCCACGTATGGCTCGGGCTCGACCAATGACTACAACAAGATGTCGTATGCGTTTTTCAGCAGCGATACGAACTATACGCTCCTGCCCATCAAGTTCGAGGTGCCGCCTTATACGAATAACGGCAAGGGAGTGATGATTCGGACTTCTACTTTTGAAGATGCGGAGCCCGGAATTTATGACGAGAACCGCAACCTGATCGTATCGGATGATTTCAGATGGCTGCTGAGCGGCTCGACAAATACCAACGTCGTCTGGGAAGGGGATTTCGATGAAGATTTAAATCCCATCGAACCGGGGACACTGGTGACGAACCTGACGGTGGTGACCAATTTCAGAACCTGGGTGAAATCCAATGAAGTGGATTCGTTAACCGGGACCAATTACCTGATCGCCAACCGCACGGTTCTCCGGACCGAGATCACGAACCTGGCGCCGAGTTCCAATTATGTCTTGCGTCTTCCTTTCAAGAGATCGCGTCCTCTGGAGGGGATTCTCACCTGGTGGCGTGCCAATAATGACTATCTGGATTCGGAGTGGAACCTGCCCCTGGAAGTTGCAGAGGGTTTCAGCTGGCCTGAGTTTACCACCAACGGAATGGAGGGCAGCGCCTTTGCCATGACCAATGCCAACCTGATCGGCAAAGCTCCTCACGTACTGCAGACCGCAAGTACCAATTTTACGGTGGAAGGCTGGTTGAAGGTTGATGAGAACCAGGTCTATTCCTATTCAGACCGATATGGCGGCCCCAATATGCCGATCTTCGAATTCACCCAGGTGACGACGAATTACTGGACCAATATTGTTCAGGTCGGAGAGGATCAGGTCGAAAACATTTACGAATATTACACTCTTGACCGCGGAATGTCCGTCTGGTTGAAGGGCGAAAACTGGACCAACGGTTATCAGCGGCTCTTCCCTCATGGAACGCTGATGGTTGAGCTGGGGCCCAACTCGATCAACAGTTCACCGGTGATATCCTTCGTCAATCTGGTCACGCCCGGAGCCAATCCGAGCACTGAGGATTACCTCAATACGTTTACCAACTGGCTCCACCTTGCGATTACTTTCACGACGGATGAAGCAGGGGATACCATGAAGGTCTATTCCAACGGGAATTTGATGACCGAACAGGTATGGCCGCATGGTTTCATTATCCCAAGTACCTTGTTTGATTACAATATGGGCTACGGTCATGAACTGGCCTATACCATCAACAGCTCGATACCCAATTATTACTCGGGAACTTTCACTGGGTTCATGGATGAATTTTCATGGTATTCGCAGCCGTTGGACGAGGTGCAGATTCAGGATATTGTGGACGCTGGTCACCGCGGTAAAGGCGGCATGGCTCATACGCCGATCTCGGTTCAATCCGCTGCGGAGGTGACCTTGAGAGAGGTGGGTGCGGCGACGAATCTCTTCCGGGCACCGCTGCCGGATATTTTATCCAAGTGGCAAGTCGGTAAGGGCCGCTTCCAAACCCGTGCGCTGGAATCGGGCGAGACCGAGAATCCGGTCTATGAACTCATCATAGACGTGACCAAGGGTGCAGTGGCGTTCGACGATATTTCGGTGACGACGCGCGGCATCGCCTACGAGCCGGAGGTTTCTCTGGCCAATTTGCGCGGTGAAGATGCCAGGGGCGACTGGAGACTTCTGGTCTGGGATACCCGAGCAGGCGCTACCAATCCTACTCCGGCTCTCTTGAGCTGGACTCTGGACCTGGGCTACACGGGAACCAACGTCAATGTGATTGATCTGACTCGCGAGAATAATTACACCCATTCGGGCGTGCTCAGGGAAGATCAAACCACCTATTTCCGGGTTTACGTTCCTCAGGATGCCGTTGCGGCTACCAATATCCTCTCAGGTGCCACCAATATGCTTCTGGCGGGACGCTGGACCGGAACTCCCAGGTTCGACCGCAGTATAGACGATTACCTCTGGTTCTATAATTCGCCGACCAATGAATCGCGCTATATCATTAATACCAATATCACTTCCGTAGCTCCGCTCATCCCCGGAGGCCGCTACTATCTGGCCTTGAGGAATCAATTGTGGACGGCGAATAACTCGCAGTATCGTTTGCAGGTGGATTTCGGTGACGTGGGCGGAGATATTCCTGAAGGCGTCATCACCTTGACCAACCGGATCCCCTATGAAGTCGACCCGGATGATGGAGGCGGACGCAACAGCGTCGATTACTACCATTTTGCAATCGAAACCAATGCGGTGGCTGCGGCGTTCCTGGTCTACGATGCCACGACAAACCTGACGATGGTCTTGAGCCGCGGTTTGCCGCTGCCGACTGATCGCAATTTCGACTACACGGAGCAGACTCGGACTTACGGTTACGCGCAGATCATGGTCTACACTAATTCAATCCCTGTGGAGCTGGCTCCCGGTGATTGGTATATCGGTGTTTATAACGGCGCCTACAGTGCGACCGATCCCTTCGATCCAATCTCTTACAAGATAGTCGCCACGCAATACACGAATGAGATTCCGACACCTTCTTCGCTCTTCAGCGGACGCCCGGTGAGTGGTCAGATTCCTCCCGGTGAGACTCACTACTATCAATATCGGGTCTCGACCAATGGCGTTTCGCTCTGGACGGAGCTCGACCAGATTGTGGGAGATGGAAGCCTGAACCTTTACAATAAGTATGGGCTGCCTTTGCCCGATTCGGGTAACCGCTTCTACGAGTTTACGGCCGATTCCGAGCTGGGTCTGGATTGGTGGCTCACTTTGGATACGGCACCCTATCCGCTCATCCCCGGTACTTGGTACTATGCGATCGAGAATACCAATAGTGTTACGATGGATTACCGGTTGCGCGTGACCGAGCTCTCTGCGGATCCTGCCTCCATTATCTGGCTCGAAAACGGAGTGGCTCAGACGAATATCGTGGGATTGATTCCGGACGGGACCAACCAAGTTTACTACGGCTTTGACGTAACGACCAATGCGGTCGGCTCTCTCTTTGAGGTGTTTGACCGTCAGAACGGGGATGTCTCGCTCTACAGCATGGCGGGCTCGCTGCCCAATCCTCGCCAGTATCTTTACTGGTACCTGGCTTCCGAGGGCGTGACCAATGCGTTCACGCGCCTCAATGCCTGGAGCGGAGCGCTGACACCGGGATACTGGTTCTTTACGGCGGTCAATTCTGAAACCGTCGAAGACCCGGCATCTGCCACCAATGTTACGTATCAGATTCAGGCTTCCGAGATTCCGACTCCGGGAGAGGAATCCATAGTCAACCTGGTTAATGAGTATCCGGTGAGGGTGAATAATGCCCCGCTCTACTCTGAGAGCTACTTCCATTACGGAACCAGCCCCAGGCCGATGGAGCTGACCTTCACGGTCACCAATGTTTCCGATATGGTTTCGGTTTATCTCCTGGATAAATCGCCGACCAATGGGCCGAGCCTCGCGCTTTACTCCCAGAACTGGGTAGGACCCTTCGGTGCACAGATTACGCTGGATTTGACGAACTCCTTTATCCCGTTAGTGGAAGGCGATTGGTATGTCGTCGTCGAGAATACCTCGTTGGGCACGGTCGGTTATGATATCTGGGCAGAGGAAACGGGATTGCCCGAACCCGAGCAGCCGATCAATACCGGCTTCGAATATGACCCCGAGACCGGCCTGGCTACGCTGGTCTGGGAGAGTGAAATCGGGGCCGTCTACGGCGTCATGGGAACGGAGAACGTCTTTGCTACCCCGGTTCTGTGGGAAGAAATCGACAGGGTTACCGCGGTCGAAACCGTGACTCGTTACCCGCTCACCCGTGAGCTGATGGAGCAATATGTCTTCTTCTCGGTGACGCTGATTTCCAGACCGCCGACCGATCCGGATTATGAACCGGAGAATATCTCCACCTATTTCCGTTTTGATAGCGGAGCTTCCATGCTGGAGCTGGGTTGGAATGCGAGAATCAACGGTGTTTATGATCTGGAGGTTAAAGAATCCCTCGCCGATACCAATTGGACGCGGCTTACCTCTCTGACGAATACTTCCAGCGCCATGCTGACTCATGCCGTGGCCGTTCCCGACCAATATGCGGTTGCACGGGTCACGCCTCGCGGTGGAGTGACGCCTTTGACGATTCATACCTCCTCGGGTTATGACTCCGGAAGCGGGGAGTATCTCCTCTCCTGGGATGCTCAGGCCGGTTTGGCTTACTCTGTCAGAGGCTGGACGAATCTGGGCGATCGCGTTTCGCTCTCGATTACCAACGTCGTGCCGGAGACAACCGAAGCCGGTTACAGGCTCAATCCCGCACAGGCGCCCGGATGCCAATGGTTCAGCGTGGATTACGCAGAGACCCTTGAAGAAGAAATCGTGATGGCAGTTGGGGTCGATGGCGATGAAATTGTCCTTTCCTGGAATGCGGTGATCGGAAACCAGTATCGCATTGAAGGCTCGAAGAACTTCAGTGGTACAGACTGGGAAATGCTCTCGACAGTGCAGGCCGATTCCGAGCGCGAGGAGTATCGGGTGTCGATGACTTCCGGTTATCTGCTCTTCAGAATTGTCGCTTTGGGTGGCGGCGGCTATGTGCCTCCGGTAAATGAACCCTTTATTTCATCCATCAGTCTTGATGCGGCTACCCCGGGCAATATTCTCATCACGGTCCAGGCTCAGGCAGGCGATCGTTTCACGGTGGAATACACAGACGATTTGTCGGAGGATATCTGGTCATCAAGTGCCGGAGAATATCTTGTGGATGCGGATGGTCCTTACTCTATCAGCCTTTCCAGCGACGGACAAAAAGCCAAATTCTTCCGTCTGAAGAGAACCCGTTAGGAAGAGAGAGCGAAAAATGAGTAAGCAGGGTCGTACGCTGATTTTTGCGCTCAATCCCTCTGTGGATGTGGAGTGGGAAGTTCCGAATGTTGTCTGGGAGGAAAAGAATAATATTCTCTCGGAGCGACGCTGGGCCGGAGGTAAAGGGGTCAATGTTGCCCGGTGGTTTCGCCTGCTAGGGGGAGATGGCTTGCTGGTGCTTCCCCTGGGTGGGATGAACGGCCGGGAGATGGAGTCTTTCTTGAAGGAAGAGGGGCTGGCTTATCATGCCGTCCCGATTGTTCAGAGCACTCGCGCCAATATCATCGTGACGACCCGTGAGAGGCGGCAAATCCGCCTGAACCCGTTGGGCCCGGAGCTGACCCGGCAAGAATGGGACCAGCTTTTTGATTTTCTCAAAGAAAAGCCGGTGGATACGGTGGTTTTCTCCGGCGCATTGCCTCGGAATGCTCCCGTAGATACTTATCGGAGGCTTCTGGAGCTCTGCCGGCAATTGGGGCCGGTCAAAACGATTCTGGATTGTGATAAAAAAGCCTTCGAACAGGGGGTGTTAGGAAAACCTTTCCTGGTCAAACCCAATACGACGGAGCTGGAGCAATGGGTCGGACGCAGGCTCTCGGGGCAATCGCAGATACTTGAGGCAGCGTGCGAGCTTTGCCTTACGGCCGAGACGAATGTTTTAGTTTCCATGGGAGCGGAAGGAGCACTTCTGGCATGGCGTGATACTGAGGGGAAATCCCCCCGAATTTTCAGAGCCTATCCCTATGAAGTCACCGTTTTGAATACGGTCGGTGCCGGTGATAGTCTCCTGGCAGCTGCGGCTTTGACGCTGCCAAACGGTATGGAGCCGATAGAGAGCTTGAAACTTTCTATTGCCGCCAGCACTCTGGCCGTCTCCAAACCGGCGGGGATATTGCCCCGCAAAGAGGAAATTTATGAGCTTTCGCATAAAATACAGGTCAGCGAAATTTAAACTGCCGGCCCTATGGCTCGGGGTGTTTCTCTTTCTCTGGTGCGGGGTCTCTCTCCTGTCTCAGACAAACTTCATCGTGGGTGTTTACAACGTGGAGAAGTACGAATTGGAGAAAAATGAGGAGTTCGCGAATAAATCCCGGAAGACGGTTCAATCCATCTGCCAGATGAATGCAGACGTTCTGGGTTTGGTGGAGATGGGGAGTCTGGCGAGTACGACCTATCTTCTTGATGAGCTCAAGCGCTCCGGGATGGATTACCCTCACTACGAATGGATGCGCTCTAACGATGGGCGACTGAATCTGGTTATTTTTTCCCGTTATCCTCTGAAAGAGATTGTCCGTCATACCCAGGATAAGTATGTGCTGGATGAGCGCTCCTATTCATTAAGAAGGGGGATTCTCGAAGCCACGGTAGAGGTCACCGATAGTTATTCTTTTACGGTACTACTCACGCACCTGAAATCTCAGTTGGAATCGACGAAGCTGGACCAGCGGGAGGTTCGCCTGGAAGAGGCCAAGCTTCTCAGAGGCAAGGTGGAAAAGATATTGGAAGAGGACCCTGAAGCCGATTTTGTGGTCATGGGGGACTTGAATGATCACTATTCTTCTTTGCCGATTCGCACCATTCTGGGTACTCCTGTCGGCAAAAGGAGGCTGCTGGATGCCCGGCCGATAGAACAGATAGGAGATAGCCTGCCCGAAGAGCGGACTCGGGGCAAATTCCGCTCAATAGCATGGACCTATTTTTACAGCAAGGAGGACAGCTATTCGCGCCTGGATTACATTCTCTACAGCCCGGGCCTGAGAACTCAGTTTCAGCCGGAGGAGACGAGAGTGGAAGTGGTCCCCAATTGGGGTGTGGCATCAGATCATCGGCCAATTCGAGCCGGATTTACACTTCCGGTCGCGAAAAAAGCGCAGAAATCCAGAACCTCCGGAAAATCGTCGTTGAAACCGACCTTGAAGTAGGCTACGAGACGTTTGCCAAAAATTGCCGCGATTGCCCGTGAAAGTATTTGAAAAAGGTTGCGCTTTCCTTAAGCCTTCTCTAGGATAGAAAGTCATGAGAGCAAGGGTAGGGCTGATCGCTTTGTGCTGTACGATAATGCTTTGCTTCCTCGCGGGTTGTAACTACAACAGCGGAACGGTGGAAGATGAGCGCAAGGATCCTTATTATCTGAAAGGTAAGGACCAGCTGAGTCGCAAAGACTATAGCGGAGCGGAAGATTCCTTTTTGAAGGCATTGGAGAGGAATCCGCGCAATGGTTCCGCACATCTGGAGCTGGGTATTATCTATGAAGAAGGACGCCAGGATTTTGTTGGGGCGATCTACTATTATCAGAAATACCTGAGACTGATGGGCCCCAAGGGAGATGACCCCGTAATTCGCGGAAGAATCACCTCCTGCAAAAGGTCCTTTGTGCTGCAATCTGGGATTACTCCCGATAGTGCCAGTTTGGAGCGTCAGCTCGAACAGGTGGTGGCGAATAATCAGAACCTGCAAATATCGCTCAAGAATTTAAATGCGTCTCATGAAGCGCTGAAAGTGGAAAATGCCGAGCTCAGGAGCCGTCTGGTCCAGCAGGATGCCGAATTGGCCCGGGCCCAGTCTCTCCTTGCCGGATCGGCTACGTTGCAACGGGTTCCGACCCAGGTGGGCACCCAGAATTTTCTGCAGGCGAATCAGACTCAACCCTTTAATACTCGCGAAACGGCACCTCAGAGGGTCGGCGTTTACACGATCCAAGCCGGCGATAACTTTGAGAGAGTCGCCCGGAAAATGAACACGAAAACCAAGGTGATCTCAGACCTGAACCCGGGAGTGGATCCGAGGAAGCTCCAGATCGGTCAGGAAATCAAAGTACCCGTTCAATAACTAATTTATACGCAGTATGTTAGCAATTCGAATCATACCCTGTCTGGATGTCCACGGCGGATCGGTTACAAGAGGCATTCAGTTTGGAAAAGCCGAAAGCGGCGAGTTGAAAAGCGTTGGAGATCCTGTCGAGCTTGCAATGCGCTACAATGAGCAGGGGGCAGATGAGATGGTTTTTTATGATATCACTGCCAGCGCCCACGAACGCAGCACCATGGTGGACGTAATCGAGCGGGTAGCAGAACGTTGTTTTATGCCGCTGACCGTTGGGGGCGGTATCCGCACCGTGGAGGATATGCACACACTTCTCAACGCAGGTGCGGATAAGGTCAGCATCAATTCTTCCGCCGTGGCGGATCCGGATTTGATCCGACGGGGTGCAGAAAAGTTTGGTTCCCAGTGTATTGTGGTCTCGATTGATGCTCAACGGGTGGCTCCGGGTAAGTGGGAAGTTTTTACCCACGGTGGCCGTAAGAATACCGGCATGGATGCCGTCCAATGGGCTCAAAGAGCGGTCTCTCTCGGGGCCGGAGAGATTGTCTTGAACAGTATTGATGGTGACGGCACCAAGGCGGGCTATGATGTCGAGGCGACCCGGACTATTTCCGACATTGTCTCGGTTCCCGTTGTAGCCAGCGGCGGAGCGGGTAACCTGGATCATATGGTGGACGTGGTCCAGAATGGCCATGCCAGCGCTGTTCTGGCGGCGAGCATTTTCCATTACGGAACCTATACCGTGGCGCAGGTTAAAGAGTATCTCTCGGCCAGAGGGATACCCACGCGCAACTGCTAAGTTTTCTTAAATTCAAATATGAATCTTATATCCTCCGGGAGGGTATTGCCGATCTTACTTTTGGTCGGCTCAAATATTTTAATGACCTTTGCCTGGTATGGTCATTTAAAATTCAAAACGGCTCCTCTTTGGGGAGTTATCGCGATCAGCTGGGGAATCGCCTTTTTCGAGTATTGCCTGGCTGTGCCTGCCAACCGGTTTGGGAGCGGTACCTTTACGGTCACCGAGCTCAAAATCATTCAGGAAATTCTGACTCTGTCGATTTTTTCCGTATTCGCTATTACCTATCTGCATGAGAAAATCCAGTGGAATCATCTGGTGGCTTTCCTCTGCATTTTGGTGGCCGCAGCCTTCACTTTTCTACCCAAAAGCCATTAAGGGGAGGCACCCCTGCCGATAAGAGGGAAGTTCGAGGTGAACAAGGGGTAATGTGTCTTTTCAAAACTTTATAGAACGGTAGGTTTCCTTTAAATATCGTTTTATGTTTGTTCTCTGCCATGTCTGTGCTACAGTTTTGAGAGCGGATTTGAGTTTATGAAAAAGTTGATTTTGATGCTGGTGACGCTGAGCGTATCTTCGTTGTCTCTATGGGCACAGGTGGGTACCTGGATATGGTATCCGGGTGATTACGAAATCTGGCTGGGCAATGAAATGAATAACCGCCGCACCGAGCGCGGTTCCTTCTACCCTCCTTATATGTGGAGGATAGACAGTCACTTCCCGATTGTGGAGTTTCGCAAAGGATTCAACCTGGCCCAGGCTGATAAAATCAGTATTCAGACCGAGGGAACCTATAACGTGGTTTTGGACGGTCAGCGGCTTTTTGGCGCTCCGCAAACGCTTGATCTTCCTGTCGGAGATCACACCCTCATTATCCAGGTGTTTAACCAGAAAACGCCGCCTACGCTCCTGATTCAGGGACAGACGATCGGCACAGATTCCACCTGGTTGGTATGCGGCCCGGATAAAAAGCGCCTTCCGGAAAAGGGACACGATTTTGCTTATCTCCGCGCCGGTTGCTGGAATTTCAATACGCCTGCACAGAAACCTTCAGAGTTCAAACTGAGCACAACGCCCATGGAGGGAACCCTGCGCCAAAGCGAAAAAGGTGGAGAGCTCTTTGATTTTGGCAAGGAGACCTTCGGTTATCTGCGTTTCCACGGTTTGAAAGGAGAGGGTAAGATCAAGATCACTTACGGAGAAAGCATGGAGGAGGCTTTGGATTGGGATCGCTCCGAGACGCTGGATCTTCTTTCGGTTAAGGGTAACCAGGTGACCGATGAAATTACTCATAGCGCGGCTACCGTGGGCGAAATTTATACTCACCCTCAGTCAAAAGCTTTTCGCTATGTTCATATTGCCTGCGAAGGTGAAGTCAAATATGACAAAGTAAGTATGCTCTACGAGTATCTGCCCTCGAAATACCGGGGGTCTTTCCTTTGCAATGATGAAGAGCTGAACCGCATCTGGGATGTCGGCGCTTACACGCTGCACCTGACCAGCCGCGAAACCTTTATCGACGGCATCAAGCGGGACCGCTGGGCCTGGAGCGGCGATGCCCTTCAGAGCTATCTGATGAATTATTACCTCTTTTTCGATCAGGAAGCGGTTAAGCGCACCGCCTGGCTTCTTCGCGGCAAGGACCCGGTCTATTGCCACATCAACACCATTCTGGATTATACCTTTTACTGGTTCATGGGCATCTATGACTACTATCTCTATACGGGTGACTCCGTGTTCCTGGAGCAGATTTACCCCAGGATGCAATCCATGATGGAGTTTGTCCTGTCTCGTACCAACGCCAACGGGATGGTGGAGGGTCAGCCGGGAGACTGGGTGTTTATCGATTGGACCGATGGGCCGATGGATAAAAGCGGTGAGATCAGTTTTGAACAGATGCTTTTCTGCAAGAGCCTGGAAACGATGACGCTTTGTGCCGGGCTGGTCGACCAGAAGGCGGACCAGGATAAATATGGGAAGCTGGCTTCGGACCTGCGCGCCAAGCTCGAGCCCACTTTCTGGAATGATGAAAAGAAGGCGTTCGTCAACAACGTGGTTCAGGGTAAGCAGAGCGATGCGGTGACCCGTTATGCCAATATGTTCGCGATCTTCTTCAACTATATCAGCCCCGAAAAACAGCAGTTGATCAAAAACTCCGTTCTCTTGAACGATCAGGTGATGAAGATATCCACGCCGTACATGCGTTTTTATGAACTGGAGGCTTTTTGCGCCATGGGTGAACAGGAGTCGGTGCTCAAGGAGATGAAGGCCTACTGGGGCGGAATGATTAAGCAGGGTGCCACGAGCTTCTGGGAAAAATACAATCCGGAAAATACCGGTGTCCAGCACCTGGAAATGTATGGGCGGCCTTATGGCAAGAGCCTTTGCCACTCCTGGGGAGCCAGTCCGATTTATCTTTTGGGCAAATACTATTTGGGCGTTAAGCCGACTCAACCCGGTTACAAAGCCTATTCGGTGACACCGGTTCTCGGTGGGCTGGAGTGGATGGATGGGATCGTTCCTACGCCTAATGGGGATATCCATGTCTATCGGGATGCCAAGAGCATCAAGGTCAAAGCCGCTGCGGGAGAAGGAACGCTCTACTTTGAAACGGAGAAGACTCCCAAAGCCAACGAAGGAGAATTGGTACATGGTTCCGGCAATCAATGGAGCCTCCCGATTCCTCCGGGCAAAGAGATCATCGTAACACTGGAATAGTTTCCTTGTTCTCTCTAAAGGCAGACCGGATTAGAGATTGATTTTAAGCATGAATCACTCTAGTCTGGTCTGCATGAGTTTTGGTGCCTTAAGGAAATGGTGCGCGTTAGCGGTGTTTGCAGCGGTTTGTTCTGTTTGGGGAGAATCTTCCGGGCCGGGACCGGTGAGCATTCAGAAGTTCGGAGTCCTGCCGGAGAATGCCCCCGAAGTCAATCAGGAGAATCTTCAGAAAGCGATTGATTGGGCTTCCCGCTGCGGCGCTGCTCTTTACGTGGAGCCGGTGGAGGAACCTTACCCGATCAAAAGCGGCGTCATTCTGAAGCAGAATGCTTCGCTGATAGGTGCCCACGGGCCCACGGGACGCGGAACCTGTCACCCGGAGAAACGGCACCCGGTCGGGAGCGTTTTCAAGATAGAAGATAGCGCGGCACCTTTTATCACGGTGGAGAACGCGACTCAAATTCGAGGAATTCAGTTTTGGTATCCCCAACAAACTTTACGGCAACCTGATAAAGTCATCGCCTATCCGCCCACCGTGCAGGTTTCTCAGACCAAATCGGTACAGGGAGTCACTCTGAGCTGTCTTACTTTCTACGGAGAATACACCGCGATGGATTTCAATTCTCCGGCTCCCTATATTTGTGAGCAGATTCTCTTTGAGCATTGCTATGGCTATCCGCTCAGCGGAGAGTTTATCAGGATCGACCGCTGCTATGATATACCGAGAGTCCTTCACTGTCATGTGAACCCGTCAAATCAGAGGATTTTTGCCGGCGGTTTCAGCCGCTCGGTGATTGATTCAGTCATTGCCAGGAAGACTTTTACCTACGCCATTAATCACACGGACAATGCGCAGCTTATGGACGTCTTCACCTTCGGCGTATATGGGGGGATTTACCTGGGCCCGGCAACTTATGGGCAGCTGACTAATTTCAATCTGGATTGTGTCTCCGTCGGGATCCATAAGATCGGCGACAGCACATTCAATCGCAACTGGCAGATTGCGCAGGGAAGCATCATAGCCAATGTCGGCGAGAAGCTTGAGGATATTCACCCCTTCATCGTGGAGGGACAGGGGCACACTTCTTTTACGAACGTGGAGGCATTTTCGGGCGGCAACGGAGCGGTAACGGCAATCGGTAAATCTCAAGATTTCATGCTGGTGCGCGGAGACCAGAAGCTGACGGTTTCCCTCTATGGCGCGCGGATGCGGAATTACGAAGCGGCCGAGCCGATCACGATTTCGAACCCGAAGGCACTGGTTTTTGCCACCGATTGTTTTGATAAAGACGAGCAGCCCTGGAGCAGAAAGCCCCATACTGAAGAGGCGAAATGAAAGTGATTTTTTCCCACGCGGTTCCCTTTTTCCTGGCACACGGGGGGATGCAGACCCTCACGGAGGCGCTGATGAGCGAACTCTCCAAGCTGGGGGTGGAGGTGGAGCCCGAGCGCTGGTGGGATTCGAGTCAGCGCGGAGATATTCTCCACTATATGGGGCGGCCTCCCTTTGCCATCAATGTCAGGCTGGCTCACGAAAAAGGCTTTAAGGTCGTGATGACCGAGACGCTCGATCAGACGGCTTCCCGAACGCCTCTCCAGCTCTGGGTTCAGCGGCAGATCACCCGCCTGACCCGCAGAGTAATGCCCGGTCTGGTAAACCGGATGGCATGGGATGTCTATCAGCTTCTGGATGCGATGGTCTATATCGTGCCGATCGAATTGGCCGCATCTCAATATCTCTTTGACGCATCTCCCGGCAAAGGACATGTGATTTCTTCTGGCCTGGTCGAGGAGGCGATTGCCGAGCTTTCATCCCCGGAGGGAAGGGGAGAAGGGGATTACCTTATTTCACTGGCGGTAATTTCAGAGCGGAAGAATTCTCTGCTCCTGGCCCTGGCGGCAAAGAAAGCCGGGGTGCCGATAGTGTTTCTGGGTAAACCTCTGGTGGAGGATGATTACTTCAAGCAGTTCCTATCGGTCGCCGATGGTAAGACAGTCCGTTATGCGGGTTTCGTTTCTCAAAAGGAGAAGTATCAATATCTGAGGAGGGCCCGTGGTTTTGCCCTGATGAGCCAGTTCGAGAGCGGCTGCATCGCGATTTACGAGGCGGCTGCGGCCGGCCTGCCGCTTCTACTGCCCGATTTGCCTTGGGCTTCGAAAGTCTATGGCCATTTGAAGCAGGTTAAGACCATACCCCTTGGAAGCGTGGAGGTGATAGCGCTGGCGTTGTCGCGTTTTTACGCCACGGCCCGGAGAGGGACCGAGCAAACTTTCCCGATTCCCAGTTGGAAAGAAGTTGCTCAGCAATACATCAAAGTTTACGAGGGCCTCCTTCGATAAACCGACTCACGATTTCCCCCAAAAAAGAAAAGACCGATCCGGAATTCAAACCCGAATCGGTCGTTTCGTTTATAAGGAAATTAGAGAATTAGTCCTCTTTATTTTCCGCAAAATCAGAATTCTCCAGCGCTTCGAAAGCGTGTTGGAGAGCGACGAGGTCTTCACCCGGTTTCAAAGCATCCAGCACGGCCTGCTCAGCCTGGAGCTGCTCAGTCGTGTAGTTGGCGGCTTTGATGGAAAGACCGATTCTGCGTTCAGCTTTGTCGATCTTGATCACGCGGGCGGTGACTTCCTGACCGATCTTCAGAACGTTCTTGATGCGATCCACATGCTCTTCACTGACCTGAGAAATATGGACCAATCCGTCGATTTCGTTCTGCAGTCCGATGAATGCACCGAAGGAAGCGAGCTTGGTCACCTGGCCGGTGATTAGATCGCCCACGCGGTAGAGGCTATCAATGTCGGCCCAAGGATCTTTTTCGAGCTGTTTGACGCCCAAAGCGATCCGTTGATTGGCCTTGTCGATTTCCAGAACCACGGCTTCGACTTCATTACCCTTCTTGACGATTTCGGAAGGATGATTGATCTTGCGGGTCCAAGAGAGATCGGACACGTGGACCATACCGTCCAGACCGTCTTCGAGCTCAACAAATGCACCGTAGCTGGTGAGGTTGCGGACCTTGCCTTTGATCTTCGTACCCGGAGGATACTTCTCGGCTGCCAGTTCCCAAGGATTGGTTTCGATCTGGCGGATGGAGAGAGAAATTTTCTGCTCTTCGCTGTTGGCACCGATGACAACGGCTTCGATATCGTCACCCACTTTGAGGACGTCGGAAGCCTTGGCGATGCGTTTGGTCCAGGAGAACTCGGTCACATGGACCAGGCCCTCGACTCCCGGCTCCAGTTCGACAAAGGCGCCGTAGGGAACCAGGTTGACCACTTTACCTTTGACATGAGAGCCAACAGGATAATTGACGGAAATCTGCTGCCAGGGATTGGCGAGTTTCTGCTTGAGACCGAGGCTGACGCGCTCTTTCTCGCGGTTGATGTCCAGGACGACGACGTCGATATCCTGACCCACCTTGAGGATTTCGCTCGGGTGGTTGACGCGGCCCCAGCTCATATCGGTGATATGCAGCAGGCCGTCAATTCCGTTGAGGTCGATGAAGGCACCGAAATCGGTGATATTCTTGACCGTACCCTTGCGGATATCGCCCGGCGCCATTTCTTCGAGGAGCTTGGAGCGGCGTTCGCTGCGTTCCTGCTCGAGGAGTTCACGGCGGCTCAGAACAATGTTCTGGCGTTCCTGGTTGATTTTGACGATTTTGAAATCGAAAGTTTGTCCCACCAGATCATTCAAGTTCTTGGGAGGGATAATATCTATCTGGCTTGTCGGCAGGAATGCCTCAATACCAACGTTGATGATCAAGCCGCCTTTGACGACTGCTTTGACTTTACCACTGATGACTCCACCTTCGCTGCAGGCAGCCTGGATTCTTTCCCAGTTCTGTTTGAAGGCTACTTTTTTCTTGGAGAGAAGGACTGAGCCTTCCTTATCTTCGAGGCGTTCGATCAGAACATCCTCTTCATCACCGGGTTTAATATTTTCAGGTTCGTCGAATTCTGCAATGGGGATGATACCTTCGCTCTTGTAGCCGATATCAACCAGAACTTCTTTGGGGCGGACTTCGATGACGTAACCTTTGACGACTTGGCCTGGAGCGAAATCCATAAAGGTACGCGCCAGAGCCTCTTCCATATTGAAGGACATAATGAGGAATGACGGGGAGCTTTCCCCCCGTGGGAATCCCTGAAAGGGTATTCCGCTAATTTTTTACAGTTTTTCCGGCTAAGACATTAAAGTACAAAGCCAGATGGTTTGTTGTTTGTTTTATTCGCGCTCTGTCACTGACGGACCCTCCGGCAGAAAGCAAATGCTCCTCGCACTCGCCAAAAGCGAAGGAGAATGATAGCACTTGTGAGAGGAGAAATGCAATCGGAAAAGGATAAAATCTCCCGAATTTTGAAATAAAAAAATGCCCCCGCTTTTTGCAGGGGCATCCAGCCGTGGAACAACCACGGAGTGAATTGGTTTTATCTTATTCTATCTGACTGCTCTGAAGAACTTTATCTTCTCAGATGGAGTAATCCAGGCAGGCGATTCGGTTGCGATCTGGACCCAATCAGCTTCACTCAAAGAGGATGCTGCTTCCAGGCGCCCTTCAAACTGAACGAGAATCTGATCCGAGGTGCCTCTCAGGATGGTAAGGAGGGGCGGCTCCTGCGGGTCAGTTTGCACGACGACCTCGGCTTCACTGCTGAAGAGGCTTCCCTTCGGGTTGGTGACTTTGACCTTATAGAGGCCGGCCTCTGAAACGACCAGCGTTTCCGCATCGCCTTCTACACGGTTTCCATCCCGATACCACTCATAAGAAAGCGGAGGCGAGCCGGCTGCCAGGACGCTCAGGGTAATCGTTTCGCCTTCCCGAATAGTGCCGCCTTGCGGCTGCGTCAGGATGCTGACATCTTCGAGCGGAGGGAGTACCGAGAGTGTGGCGAGAGTGCTGGTCACTTCCCCGTTGAGGTTGGTAACGCGGCAGCGAACCTGTAGGCCATTCTGCGCCAGAGTGACGTTATCAAAAGTCAGGGTGCGCAGATTTAGGGAATTATCCGCAACCCCATTGACCTCCCATTGATAAGTGATGGGGGTGCCGCTCTTGACGAAGACCTCGAAGGCGGCGCTTTCTCCCTCATAACGGGAAATAGATTCCGGTTGAACCACTATCTCCGGAGCCGTAAACGATGATCCCGGAGGATAGAGGCGTGTCTGCGGAATCGGCGACTCTATTGCTCCGGAGGGGAGCTGCCAGCGCACCATGATATGATCGCCACCGGTGCCGTCGGTCTGAATTCCTTCGATGTAATAAGGCTTATTAGCCGTCAGCGAAACCGGAGACGATTTCTGCGAAGCGTAATCTTCCCAATTATTCACCGGTGCCCATCCGTAGAGGTAGGCAATCCTGCGTTTATGGGTCGGGCTTTCATCAGTGCTGAGCCAGAGCTCCGAGTCATCATCGCTGCAGATCCAGAAGGTGTATGAGCCGGTAACCGGAGGGATAATGAGTCCGCTCAGTTTTTGGCCGTAGTTATCAGCCCAATCAATAGGTGAGACGAAGCTCGTCACGGAATCCACCAGGTCCGGTGAATTCGGATAGGTCGCTTTACCGGTCAGGGTGCTCAGGCTGGAGTCACAGTTATACCAGACTTGGCGCAGGAGCCCCTGGCCCATGATATCGGTCTGGATATATTTGACCGTGTTCGGGGCGATCGGGTTTTTATTAAAGGAAATATCGCAGACTCCGTTGACGCTCAGGGCATAAACCGAGCCTTGAGCCAGCGGTGTCGTTTCCAGTAGAACCACCAGAACCGCGCCGGGGATGGTGCTGCTGCCGGAGGCGACCGCATTGAGAATCTGGGCGCCCCCGTTCAACTGATAGTTTGCCTTGTTCAGGGCCGTTTCAGTAGAGACATATTCCGAATAGGTAAGCCGGATATAGCGATCCGTATTCATTTCCACCTGGGTAATCTCGGGCGGAACTGTTTCGGTCTCGACCGTCAGGAGAGCTTCATCGCTGAACCAGGAATCCGAAAGCCTGACGCGATAGGCTCCCGCGTCGTATCCGGTGACATAGTTTAGCACCAGCGATGGACCGCTGCCCTGGAGGATATCTTCCCATTGGTCGGCGGAGGTGAATTTCTGCCACTGAAGTTTCCCGGGTACCACCGAGATAATATCCAGACTCATAGTTCCGGAGCCGCCTTCAAAGGTCGTTACATTTTGAGGTTGGGCCAGGAGAATCATCAGCTCGGAAGGTGTGCTGAGCCAGGTTTCACCGTTCAACTCGAAGAGGGCCATATAGAGTCCGGCATCGTCTTCTGAGAGTGAATCAAGCTGCAGAGTGGCGGAAGTCACTTCCGGGATGGCTTCCCATTTGCCTTTCAGGTTGAAATGAACCCACTGGAGGTTCTGGATTTCTCCCGAAACATCTTCCAATGAAATAAGGGCTGAGCCGCCCAGAGGCGCTACCTGGTCTGCACTGGCCGGCAGGAGCTTGGCCGCATAGCCCGGGGTGCCGCTCCAGACGGGAGAAACATACCAGTTATAGGGTTGGCTCCAGCTTTCCAGAGGTGCCGCCAGATTGATCACTTCCAGGGAATAGCCGGTGCGGTCTGCACCCGGGTGCCATTTACGCTCATAGGCGAAGGATTGAATGATTTCCAAGTCCGGAGCCTGCAAAGTGATCTGCTCACCTTTTCGAGCCAGGTTTCCGCTATAGCCCGAAACCAGGAGCATCCCATTGGTGTCATAGCGGCTTGCAAAATGCTCTGCGCTCTTGGCCAGAACCAGGTATCCGCCTGCCGGGATATCCACATCCGGGAACGTGTAGGTGATGCCTTCAGTGATTTGAACCTCACGCATGTTGACGGACTGCTCGCTGGTATTGCAGATTTCCAGCCAGGCGTAATCGTCATAATTGCCCATGCCTTCATCTTCAAAAATTGGCGAGTACATCAATTCACTGATACGAAGCGCGGAATAATCCTGACGGACCAGATAATCGAATTGGCTCAGTGCGCTCCAGATTCCTTCCTGGTAAGTGCGCATATTCAGGAGTGTGCTCCGGTCAATTCGAATCTTCGTGGAGGAGGCTCCTCCCACCGGTGTTTCTTCCACAGTTGTGGAAAGCTCCATGTCAAAATACATATCAGTGCTGGTAGCACTACCTTGGTGAATCTCCACGGCAATCACGTTGGTGCCTGCGCGCAGTCTCTGAGTGGAGAGTGTGTAATCGAAATAGACAGCGTCGGTTGTGGCATCGACTACCGATTCAGCCAGGGTGGAGAAGTTGACCGTGCCTTCAGCCATATTGCTGCGCAGGATTTCGACTCCGTTAAGATAGACTACGGCGCCATCATCCCGGTTGAGAGAAAGCTTGAGGCCCGTAATTCCATCCAAAGAATCCAGGTTGAACTGGCGGCGGAAATAGGTGGTGTTTACATAAACCCCTTCACCTGTAACTCGGGTGGTAGTGGTGCCGACATCGGGATTGCTGCCAAATCCCAGGCGCCCCGGGCCTTCACCCCAATCCGAGTCATTATAGGTGATGCTTTTCCAGTTGATAATGCCCTGGCTCAGAGGCGTAGCCCCTTTGTCGTAATATTTCCAGTTGGATTTTTTCTCGATCAGCGTTTCGGGTTCCGTCGGCGTGATAGGATCTTCGTCGGTACCGGAAACGAGAATCGCATTGGGGTTGATGCTTCCGTCAGCCAGTCTGGGATCGCTTCCATCCAGGGTGTAGTAGAAGGGGCTATCGGCATTTAAAGTGATTTCCTGGCCCGGATCGCACATCCCGGAGGCCAACGTGGAAGCGGGTGCCGGGATATTGGGGAACCAGCCCCGGTTCTTGAACTGCTGCAGGACGATGTCCGTTCTTTGCGGGAAATAGGTCTTGAGCATGTAGTTGTTTTCATTGATCCAATCTACGTCGCGTGTGCGAAGGCCTCCCATAGTGCCGCCCCAGCGGGCGCTTTCACCGATAACGGCCAAATCGATTTCATCCATGCGGGATTGATAGCGCTCTATACATTTTTCCGGGCTCAAAATGCCTCCGTTGAAGAATTGCTCCTGCACGATATCGCCAAAGCGCATTCTATACTCTTCATTTTCACAGAGCGCCAGGTGGAGTACCATCGGTTCAAACTGACCGTAATTGCCGGCATATCCCGTGCCGGCCGCGGTGTAGTCCATCGTGAGACCCCAGTCTCCCCGGTTGGCTGCCAGACTGTGTTCGGCATCATGGCGGAACCATTTGAAACCATCGGGATTGACCCGATTATAGAGAGCAAAGAGATTGTTCGGGGCGTTGATAAAGAGTGAGCGAGGGTTATCGGGGTCGCCAACATAGTAAGCGTTGATCATGTATTTGATCAAGTTATCCTGGTCCAGGAGGACGGGATAATTGGTGTTGCGGCTGCCGTCGGGATTGAGGCCGCGTACACGGTAATAGTTGGCCTCTTTGCCGGCGCCGTAGCCCAGCTGCGTGATATTGTAGAGGCTCTGCCAGGCATCCATGTTACCGTCTCCGGCAACTGTCGCGCGGTTGCTGCTTGAATCAGTCTTGATGGTATCCCAGTCTTCAACTTCACCGCCCATATAGGTTGAGGCGAAATCCGAATCCACCCGTTCCTGGGTCATGTAGAGGCCCCAGTAAAGGCCGTTGAGGAAAAGGTGATAGTAGCGGCTGCGTGAATAGATGGTGTCGGCATCGCGCTGCGTGTCCCGAGAGAACACTTCGCGCACGGCTGTGTAGGTGGAGGGTGCTTCGCGGTGCCAGGAGTGGTTCTGCTCGGTGCGGAGGTCCACTTTATCGAATTCGCTGGCTCCCTCTTTTCCAAAGAGCGGGAATAGGAGCTTGCTCTCTCCGTATTTGCTGCGGAAGAAAAGCCTGAAAGAGTGTTTTGGGTTGCCGCTGGTACGGCTGGCCGCACCGCGGATACGCAACCCCGCATTGATATGGAATTCTTCGCCGCCGGATGGATCAATCAGCTCGACCGAGGCCGGGCGCTCCCAGCTTGCGCCAGAATTCCAGGGATTCACATAAATTCCTATTTGCGGGTCAAAGAGGTTATCCATATCTGTCAGGATAGAGATAGTCTGGATATCTTTAAAGCCCTGTCGGATTCTATCGGCGTAGAGCGGTGAAGCGGTGACTCCCGCGTTCATTCCGTAATACATGACATGGTCGTTGACTTGTCCCGAGCTGGGCCAATTTTCCGGCGGAGTCGAAGACTGAGTCAGGACATCATCCAGGAAAATCCAGGAGCAGGAGTTGACCTCTGAAGGGAGGTGAGAGGGTTTGTATGAAAAAGCCCGCAGAACGGTCGTTTTATTGATCGTGATCGGAGCCGTGTAAGCATAGCCGGTTGTCTCGGTTGGCTCTGAGCCGTCGAGCGTATAGCGGATTTGCGCATCGCTCTCGGTACAGCTCATCTCCAGAACAAAAGGCGCGTCACAGTATCCTCTGGGGTGGCTGAACTGCACTGGCGCTGTGGCACCCAGGAATCCTTTACCGTTCGCGGCCTTGGGAGAGGGTGTTTTGAAATAGCGCAGATAGAGTTCAGAGTTATCCACCAGAGTCAATAAGGGCTGGATTAAAAACTCGGGGTCTTGAGCCGTGTGGTTCAAACCGATAATTTTGAGGATATTTTCGCCCTCCTTAAGAAGTTGTGTATCCACCGAGAATTCATCCCACACGAGAACCTCTTCAATGGGTCTGCTTAGAGTTGCAGCCGCATTCCAGGGTAGAGTAACGGGATTATTGGCAGATGCGATAAAGTCACCATTTAACATGGCGACAAATCCGTCGGTGTAGCGAATTTTAAAGGTGAGAGTTGTGTCTGCTGCGGGCGCTTTTTCCATTACGAAGGGATAATCCAGGTCGATGCGCGTATTAACGTCTTTCATCGCATTCTGCACATCGGTCTCAATAAAGGGTGAAATTGCACCGGCGGTGGAGATGCCTCCCTGGGCCATGTCTCCTACCAGCCGGAAGGCGGTGCTGTTCCAGGCATCGTAACTGCCTTCTGCGCCATAGAGCTCCACTCCGGCTCCACCGCCGGATTCGTAGTAGATCATCCTGGCGCTATAAACGCCCGGCTGAGCGAAATTGAATGAGGCCAGGGTATCGGCCATGCCGCGAGAAGTGGGAAATTCGCAGACAAAATTGACGCCGTTGCCTGTAATCCTGAGATTGAAGCCGTCATCGCTCATACTGCCGAAAGTCCACATCCCCGCTTTGGGAATAAAGATGTTGGCTTGGATTACCAGTACGAAATTGTCCTTATCTACTGCGGTCGAAGCATGGGTGGGAAAAGGATTATCGGGAGCATAGTGGCCCGGAGAGGAGCTATCGGCAAAGTTGATGGTATCGTAAACGCCTGTGACGGGGTAGGTGGTGTCGGTTAGCCAATAGGACTCATTATTGATATAGGTTTCGGCTTCTGTAACGTTGTTGATGCCAGCCACATTCAATGCCCAATACGAAACCGAGAAACCTCCGCCGCCCTCAGTCTGAGTGAAGCCGACTCCGCCGCTGCCCTCGCCCGAGGAAGAAGCACCCGATTGAGACGGGACTTTCCATTGGAGGGTCGTTTCAGGATTTACGAACTCAAGAACCTCCTGGGTAACACCGTATGAAATATCTGAATATTGTATCGGATAGTTCCCTGCGTATTCGTGAATAATCGTGGTTCCATCCCGATCCACCAGGGCAAGGTATTCGCCGTCTTTGCTCAGGCTGAAGTTGGCGTGAAGCTCTTTACCGGAAACCGGCGGCGTAAGCGTGCCGTCTGCGAAGACGATCAGGTAGTCTTGAGCGGCGATGTTGGTGGGGCTGGGAAATTGCCATCGGGTGAGATTGCTGTCGCTGTCGGTGAGGTAGCACCCGCCGATATCAATCGAACTGTCGCTGTCATTGAAGATTTCAATCCAGTCGGCGGCAATCCCTGCCGAGTCTTTTAAACCCTCACTATTGGAAGCCACAAATTCATTGATTCTCAAGCCGGCTTCCAGTTTTAACGGGAAACAGAAAGTCAACAGGAGCGCTGCTCCAAAAACAGTTAAAATCGCCGATAAATAGAAATTTTTTTTCATTTCGATCTGATTACTTTTCAATCAAAGCACCTTGCCGTACTAGCAAACGATAGCAAGTATGAAGCATTTTTTCAACCAACAGGAAGGGGAAAGGCAAACTATTTTCAATTTTATTGGGCCCCGGCTTCAATCGAATTTGACGACAATGCCCCGTATCGGGCTTATGGGGCACATCAAATCCGCCTGAAATCCCTTACGGGATACGGGCAGAATAGAATGGAACAGGTTTGCAGTTATTTATCCGCTGTCGTTTCTTGCGGGGGTATCTCTTTGGTTACGGAAGGTTTATCTGTCGCGGGGGGAGAAACCTTTTCGGCGATTTTCTGAATGATGGCGTAAAGAGCCGGGATGAAGAAAATACCCAGTAATGTCGCCATTCCCATGCCGAAGAAGACCGTAGTTCCCAGAGATTGACGGCTGGCAGCGCCTGCACCCGAGGCAAAAACCAGCGGCAGAACGCCGAATAAAAAGGCGAAAGAGGTCATAAGGATCGGCCGAAAACGCAGCCCGGCCGCCTCAATGGCTGCTTTGATGATGGGCATTTTTCTATCCCGCCGTACTTTGGCATATTCCACAATCAGAATCGCGTTTTTAGCGGCCAAACCCAAAAGCATGATGAGTCCGATCTGGAAATAAACATCGTTGGGCAAATCGCGCAGCAGGATTCCGAGGAAGGATCCGAATACGCCTATTCCCAGCCCGAAAATCACGGCAAAGGGAACGGCCCAGCTTTCATAGAGAGCCGCCAATACCAGGAAAACGAATATCAGAGCCAGGAGGAAAATCATGATCTGTTGAGCGGAAGTGGTCTGTTTCTGCTGGTAGGCGATGTTGGTCCACTGATAGTTGAAGCCATCGGGTAAAGTCTCTTTGGCCACTTCTTCCATGGTGTTAATCAGAACCCCAGAGCTGACTCCCGGCAGCCCCTGTGCCTGTATTTCCGCGGTACGGTACATGTTGAAATGCGTCAGGTTATCGGCCCCGTTGGTGGCGACAGTGGTGGATAGGGTGCTCATGGGGACCATTTCTCCCAAGTCGCTTTTCACGTAAATATTGTAGATATCCGATTCATTCATTCGGAATTGCGGCTGGGCCTGCAGGTAGATTTGGAAGTTGCGGGCAAAGCGGGTGAATTGATTCACGTAAGAGCTTCCCAGGTATACCTGCAATGCGGTGTAGAGGCGGTCCACGGGCACCTGAAGTTTTTTGAGCTTATCGCGGTCCAGGTTGACGAAGACTTGCGGCACCTGCGTGTTGAAGAAACTGAAGGCGGAGGCAATCACGTCGCTGCGTTCTTTGAGCTTAGCGGTGTAATCCCGCGTGACCGCTTCCAGATCTTCCGTGGTTAATCCCTTGCGATCCTGGAGTTCAAACTGAACTCCATCTACCGTGCCCATACCTGAAATGGCCGGAGCTCCACCGGCAGAGAAGATCGCGTCGGGGATTTGGCTGATTTCTCTCGTTATTTTCGCAACCAGGTAATCGGCTTTCTGTTCGGGGCGGGTTCGGTATTTCCAGTCTTTCAGAGTCACGATGACCGAGCCGTAATAGGTTCCGTAGGATGTCTGGAAAAGGTTCAGACCGTTGATGGTCGCTACACCTTCGACCTCCGGCAGAGAAACGAGATAATCTTCCACCTTTTTCATGTATTCTTCGGTTCGCTCCAGACTGGAGCCCGGAGGGAGAATCCCCACGCCAAAGATGACGCCTTGATCTTCGGTGGGAACGAAAGAGGTCGGGATGACCAGAGCCAGGTGTCCTGCCCCGTAGTAGATACCTCCCAGGAGGATCAGGCATACGAGCGTTCTGCGTATCAGGACGGAGGATAGATGTTGGTAGCCATGGGTGGTTTTCTCAAAAATACGATCAAACCAGCGTGAGAACATGGCCAGAGGACTCCTGCTTCCCTCTTTGCGCGGCCGCAGAAAAATGACGCACAGAGCAGGCGTCAGGCTCAGAGCCACAAAGGCGGAAATAAGCACAGAGACGGCCAGAGTGATGGCGAACTGCTGATAGAGCATACCGGTGATGCCGCCCAGGAAAGCCACCGGGATGAAGACTGAGACCAGCACCAGAGCGACACCGATCACGGCGTTGGAGACATCGTCCATGGCGTCCAGTGTCGCTTGCAGGGAAGTTTTGCCCTGGGCCAGATGGGCCTCCACGGCTTCGACTACCACGATGGCGTCATCCACCACGATGCCGATAGCCAGCACCATGGCGAACATGGTCATCGTGTTGATGCCAAAGCCCATAGGCGCGAAGACGGCCAGAGTTCCCACAATGGCGATGGGTACGGTGATAATCGGTATAATCGTGGCCCGAAAATTACCCAGGAAAATGAATACGACGACAAAGACCAGCACGAACGCCTCCAGAAGTGTATGCAGCGTCTCTTCAATAGAGCTATCAATGAACTTGGTGCTGTCATAAACGGTTGTACTCTTGATGCCGGGCGGGAAATTGAGCTCCAGTTCCGCAAGCCGTTTTCTCACTTTTTCAACGGTATCCAGACCGTTGGCATCGGGCAGCTGATAGACGGCCATTAAGGCAGCCGGTGTCCTGTTGTATCGTCCGGAGGATTTATAGACGCGGCTCCCCAGTTCAACGTCCGCAATGTCTCTGGCGCGGAGCATGGAGCCGTCACTCTGAGCGCGGATAATGACGTTGGCGAATTCATCGGGCTCAACCAGTCTGCCTTTGAGTTTGACCGTTTTGGAAAACGGCGTGCCGACTGTCGTGGGCGGGTATCCCACCTGGCCGCTGGCAGCCTCACGGTTTTGCTCGGAGACGGCCGCGTAAAACTCGCTGGCATCCACGCCCAGTTGCGCCATTTTATTGGGGTTCAGCCAGTAGCGCATCGCGTAATCCTGAGAGGTGAAAAGTGAAACGCTTCCGACGCCATCGACGCGCTGGAGCTCGGTGAGAATGTTCAGATAGGCGTAGTTATTGAGAAAGACCGAATCGTATTCCGTCTCGTCTTCCGCATAGAGAGCCGTAGCCAAAAGGATGTTGGGAGATTGTTTGGTAATGGTAATACCCTGCTGGATTACTTCGCTGGGGAGAAAGGACTGCGCCTGAGAGACTCGGTTTTGGACATCTACCGCCGCGATATCCAAGTCTTTGCCCGTGGCAAAAACCACGTTTAAAGTCATGACTCCGTCATCCGTGTTGGAGGAATACATGTAGATCATCCCCTCGACTCCGTTCATCTGTTCTTCGATGGGGCGTGCCACCGTATCCTCAATGACGCGGGCATTGGCGCCCGGGTAAGTAGCCGTGACCTGAACGGTCGGTGGGACGATATTGGGGAATTGCGCCACAGGCAACCTGCTCAAGCTCACCAGGCCCGCAATCAGGATTACGATGGAGAGCGATATAGCGAAGACCGGACGGAAGATAAAAAATTTTGCCATAGTCTAATTCAGAATAATTGTTTGTAGTGAAGGGTGGCAGTCACGGCATAGAGCAAGATTGTCCCTCAGGCGGATTACACTCATTGGGCCAAATTAGCCTTTATTTTTTGAGAGAGAGCTGCGCTTTCCTCTGCGGTTAATGGGGTGACCGCGATTCCGTTGCGGAGCCTCAAAAGCCCTTTGACGACCAGCCTCTCTCCGGGTTTCAAGCCGTCCTCAACGACGGCCTGGTTATCATCCAAAAGTGCGATTTTGAGGGAGCGCATTTGCACTTTGTTCTCCTGGTCCACTACGTAGGCCATGGCCTTGCTCTGTAATTGCATGATGGCGGATTGGGGAATCACGAACACATTGGTAAAGAGCGTGTAGGGAAGCCTGACTTGCGCGAATTGGTTGGGTCTGAGGTAGCCGTTGGGGTTGGGAAACTCGACCTTCACCTTCAGGGTGCCTGTCGTAGGACTGAATTCGCGATCCACGAAAATAATTCGCCCCTTTTCCGGGTAAAGCGAATTATCAGACAGGATCAGCTCGGCTTGGAGCCAACTGCCAGCCTCGGGAGTCAGTTTTTCTGAGAGCACTTTTGCCGAAGCTTCAAAACCGCCATCCTTTGTGCTTTTCACATATGCCTGCTCGCTCAAAGGGAAGGTTACCCAGATGGGGTCGATCACCCCCATGGAACCCAGTTGCGTTGTGCCAGCGCTGACCAGGTTGCCCGGACGCACAGTGACTTCTCCCAGGAGCCCCTTGTAGGGAGCGAAAACTTTGGTGAAGCCCAGGTTAATTTCCGCAGCCTGGAGGTTTGCTTTGGAGAGCTCCACAGCGGCCTCGCTCTCTTTGGCCGAGGCGACATAGACATCGTACTGGGCTTTGGAAATCACCTCCTGAGCCATCAGTTCTTTATTGCGGACGAGGTCGGCTTCCGCCTTGGCGGCTCGGGCTTGATCAATCAGGAGTTGGGCTTGCGCAGCTTCGCGGGCGGCCAGATAGGTGGAGGGGTCTATTTCAAAGAGGATGTCATTGGTATCGACCATCAAGCCTTCCCGGGTCGGAGCGCTCTTCAAGTAGCCGGAGACTTGGGCCTGAAAATTGACCGTGGCCGGGGACTCCAGATTTCCGGCGATTTTTGTATATCCCTGGTAGTTCGTGTAAGAGAGAGTAATGACTTCCACCGTGGGGGGCGGCTGTTGGGGCTGTATGTCGCCGGACTTTTTATTGCATGCACTTAAACAGGCACACAACAGCAAAGCCGTACAGCTCATCTTTAAGAAAAAATAGAATCGAGGTGCTGCCAATTTCTTTTCCATATCAATGCTTTCCAGTCTTCAGTTCTAAAACTCTTGGGATTCTAATGCGAGTAAACGATATTTGCAATACAGCATCCGAGTTTTATTCCAATTGGGTTAGATTGCGTTATATATAAGTAGAAGAGGGTGGCCGGGCGGTTTGCTAAATTCTTGCTATGTACTTCTGTTTGAGCTTCCCATTTTGGTCCGGGTCTGTTAGAAAAGTGTTGCGATGTTGAGACGCTGGTTAATTGAGATTTGTCTTTGTGCGGCCTTCGCTTTTGCGTGCAAGGGGTTCGCAGGAGAATACTTTTGCACAAATGGCGAAGTCATTAAAGGAGATCCCATTTCCTTTAAGGAAGAGGGCGTAGTTTTCAAAAAAGATTCGGGCGGCTATACCGATACTATTCAGTGGCCGAGCTTTACCCAGGATACTCTGAAGCTTCTGGCTGCAACTAAAGACCCTTATGCGCAGTATTATGCTGAGCCTTTCATTGAAATTCCGCTGGAAGAGCTGAAAGCAAAAACGGTTAAACCCCCTCCGAGAATCATGGTGGGTGAGGTGGACCGAATCAGTCATTATGATCCCGCTCCCGGTTTTCTGAATTCATGGCTCACCCCTGCCGGGCTTTTGCTTCTGGGTTCGCTTTATGCCGGAAACCTGGTGGCAGGCTTTAGCATTGCGAGGTTCCGCCGCAAGCAACCCGCATTGGTCTGCGGTGTTTCGGCCATACTGCCGGTCGTCGGACCCGCTATTTTCATGCTCCAGCCCGAGCAGGCACCTGCTGCCCCTGTTTTTGAGGAGGAGTCGCCCGCACATGCGGAATTCAAGGACCCGAATATTTCTACGGGAGCCAGCGCGGTTACCAAGACCATGACCCGCGCCGCGACGGTCAAGGACAGTGCTGCTGCCGGTTATGAACCTGCCATTTATACAAAGGGCGAGATCACTTTCAACCGCCGCTTCTTCGAGACGAAGTTCCCGACCTTTTTCCGCCCTGTTCTGGGACAGAAAGAGAAATCGGTTATGTTCGTCATTAAGGAAGGCGCAAAAGTACACGAAGGAATTCGCTTCTCTCGCGTGACCACCGGGGATATTTTCCTGGTGCCTGCGTCCGGTGGTGAGATCAGTATTTCTATCGGAGCCATTGAATCAGTGGAAGTTAAAGGACGATAAACCAGGGATGAGGCCGGCCGAGATGGCTTGCCTCTAATACGCAAAAAAAAGGCCGCATTCAGTGCGGTCTTTTTTTATCCACGTCCGGAGGGGCATGGCTCCTTTTTTTAAAGTGCTTCCATCAGGAGACGGTGAATTCCGCCGAACTTGCCGTTGCTGAAGACGCTGATCACGTCGCCCGGCTTCACCTGTTTGCAGAGCCATTCGACAATTGAGGGGACTTCCGCAAAATGAGCTGCCGGAATTTGCCGTCTTTTCTGTATTTGAAGGACGAGTTTGCCCACATCCAGTCTTTCCTCGGGAGCCAGTTGCTCTTCTCGGGCAATGGCGCTGATAGCCACTCCGTCGGCGGTGCCCAGAGCCTCGGCGAGTTCCTGCTGGAATACATTGCGGCGGGTGGTATTTGAGCGTGGTTCAAAAGCCGCCCAGATGCGCTGAGACGGGTAACGCTGGCGCAAGGCGGCAAGTGTCTGGGAAATGGCGGTCGGGTGGTGGCCGAAATCGTCAATGAGGGTGACACCTGATTTAACCCCGAAAACCTCCATTCTGCGGCGGATGCCCTTGAATGAGAGGAAAGCCGATTGAATTTGCGCAGGAGTGAGCCCGCAGTGCAAGGCGCAGGAAGCCACCCCCAGAGCGTTGCGGACATTGAAATCTCCGGCCAGCGTCGGAGTGGAGTAGGTTATGCCCTGAAGCTCAAAGCTCGAGCCCCCATTTTTATGGGCGATATGAGCGGCCCGGAAATCATTCTCGGACCCGAAGCCGAATCTCTTGACCGGACAGAACCGGACATTGCGCGTGATTTCCATGAGGTTTTGATCCTCTCCGTTGCAGAGCACCAGTCCATTGGAGGGGACCGTCTGGATGAGATGGCGGAAGGTTTTTTTGACGGCGGCGAGGTTTTCAAAGATATCCGCGTGGTCGAACTCCAGATTGTTCAGGAGAGCCACCTCGGGGCAGTAGTGGATAAACTTACTGCGCTTATCGAAAAAGGCCGTGTCGTACTCATCCCCCTCAATAATAAACCAGGGGCTATCCGTAAAACGGGCACCCTGACCCAGATTGGGAGGGATTCCGCCGATTAAAAAGCTGGGGTTAAATCCATTATGCTCGAAAACCCAGGCCAGGAGAGAAGTCGTCGTAGTCTTGCCGTGGGTTCCGCAGACGACCAGGGAGCGCTTGCCCCTGATAAAATGGTTTTTAAGCAGCTCCGGCAGAGAAGTGTAGGGGAGCCGCTCCCGTAAAACATATTCCACCTCGGGGTTGCCTCGAGACAGCGCGTTGCCGATGACCACCCAATCCGGCTTTTGAGATTGCAGATTCTTTTCGTGATAGCCGGGCAGCGGCTCAATGCCGTGAGAGGCGAGAAAATCGGACATCGGCGGATAGATATTCGTGTCCGAGCCGGTCACGGGATAGCCCTGATTCTTGAGAGCGACAGCCGCTGAAGCCATGGCCGTGCCGCATATTCCGGCAAAATAAAATGATGGTTTTTTGCCCGTTGCAGTGGCTGCTGGGTGGGATGATTGCATAGTTTTACGAGTAATTTAGATAATTATCAGCATTATTAAAATCTTTAGCCGGGTGGAAATCCTACCAGAAACTCGCAAAATAGCCAGCCATCAAATTGATCAGCCTCAGTTGCAATCGTTTTTACTTTTCCGGGGGAGAAGTCGCTTCGGGAGTTGTCTCAATCGGCACCGGCGGCTCAGTCTGCGGGAGTGCGGCGGCCTCCAGCTGAGGAATGAGCGGCGGCTCCCTGTGCCTGATTTTGTTCATCCTCCTCATCGGCATGGTATTCGGGTAGGGTAAGTTTCCAACGTATGGCACCGATTCTCAGCAGCAAAATTACGCCAATACTGAGAGACCATTTGTAGGGAAGGTTCCAGATATCCGAGCAGACATAAAGAATAGCTCCTGCAGTTGAAGCGGTCGCATAGAGATAGATACCCTGCCTGAATACGTTGGGGATTGTCCCCAGAAACACATCCCTGAGCATTCCGCCTGCGACCCCGGTAATGACGCCCATCATGACTGCGTTCACAATGCCGGCATCGTATTCAATCGCCTTCCAGGTGCCGATCACCGTGAAGAAGGCCAGAGCGAATGCATCCGCGACATCCAGCAGCTTCCGGGGCAGACGGGTGATGCGGGTAATAAAAAACGTGAGGAAACAGGTAATCACGATCGATATGGTGAAGCTGGGCTGCACCACCCACCAGACCTGAACATTGAGGCAGATATCCCGAATGGTCCCTCCGCCGACACCGGTGACGAAGCCGAGCACCAAAATGCCGAAAATATCGATCTTCTTATTTCTGGCAGCCAGTACACCGGTAATGGCGGCGGTGATCGCTCCAAAATGCTCCAGCGGCGGCGAGTGCCTGAGGCTCTGCTCAAGCGAGGTCAACCAGTGGAAGAAAAAAACCAACCCTGCATCCAAAACTTTTTGCAGCCAAAGGATTAAGTCGCTGGATTCCATTTTAATATTGAATAGTATGCGGGGAGAAAAAGGTTTCAGTTTTGAATCTTAAGGGATTTCTGTTCCTCCTTCTCTACCCAAGGCAAGAGTAAAGGATTTCAGAGCCGGATTTTCAAATCTTTTCTTGGAAAACTTCGAGCTGAGAGCTTGCTTCACTTCGTCCGATTCAGTAACATGAGCGCTCTCGATTGCCGAATCGAGATCTTCCTGTGGGCGATTGGCACAGTTGGTTAGCGCGTCTGCTTTACACGCAGTAGGTCGGGGGTTCGAGTCCCTCATCGCCCACCATTCAAATCAGATTCTTACAAAGATTTCACCGCTTTTTTTCAAGCCTGAAAAAGGTAATTTCCGGGATTCCCTCTCGATTTTCCCCGGAGCAATCTCAATTTTAATTCAAGGTATGAAGGGTATACAACAATCAACCCGGGGTCGCAGACCCCGGGTAAGACATTCCCCCTCATTCTTCCAGGCCCCCGGAGGGGGGGCACATCCAGTCATTCTCTTCCAAATAATCAGGAGAGTTTTTTATACCAGACATTCATACTCTCGATGCAGCCGGATATCTGCGTGTTGTTCTTCAGGCGCCCACACCACTGATAGCCACTGCGTGAAAAGGTGATATTGATTGCCGGTGAAACCGCACGAGCGATCGTATAGGCGGTTTTGAGTTCCTCTGCTTGGCAAAAACGCTCCATCACCGCGAGCAGATAAGCAGCCAAACCCTTGCCTCTCCATGAGGGCAGGGTTGCAAAATCGGTCATTTCCACAGAGGCGGATTTGTAATCAATCTCCGCAGAGGAAAGGGCGACCATCTCCCCGTGGCTCTCAGCCCCGAAAAAGACCACGTCTTTGCTCATAGCCTGTAGCAGGTAAGCCGGATCAAAAATGGGGAACGGATAGGTCTTAAAAACCTGTTGGTAAATCGCGGCCATTTCCTCCACATCCTTTTCCTCACATTTTCGAAGTTTCAGCGAGGGCTCCGGCAATTCGTGCGATGTCTCCTTTTTCTCCAGAGCCAGAATGTGGCATTTCTCACAAAATATCCTATCTGTCTCCTCGGCACGGCTTTTATCCAGATAATAGCCCAGGAAGCAACCTGCCTCTTTCCCATTGTAGAATCCCGGGATGATCGCCTCTACCCGGTAGCCAAGCTGGAGGAATTGGTCGCAATGAGAACTGGGGATTTTAGCGAATATTTTGGAATATCCGTGTTTTTCCGCCATTTCGATCAATTTTTGAGGCAGATTCTCCTCCGATTCCGGAGCGGTTTTCATCAGATAAATTCGGTCGTTCATCGGCCCATGCTGGACCATGTTGCCGTCAAGTATCTGTTCTATGACATCAAAAGGTTCTTTTTCCATTTTTCCGGGGGGTGATAGGTTTTTATGCAATTCGGTTATAAGAGGAGCCCTCTCGCCCGAGAATACGTTTCTCCTCTTTTCCAAGGCCCCTGTGAGGCCTCATTGCCGTCTTCCGTGCCGGGGGTTATTCTTGGGCACCAGGGCAATGGTTTCATCATAATCAGCCAGCAATTTCTCGATACCGATTGAGCGGCATTCATTGGCACCGGTTGTCGGAAGCTGGAGATTGCATTTGGCGCAATTGCGGTCGCAAAAACCGGCCTGGTAAGAATCGGGCTCCTGATAGGAGGTAATCACGCCCTCATAGTTACGCAAAATCACCTTGTTTGTGGATCGGGATATTTGATAGGTAGGCATAACCGGGATTTTACCACCGCCTCCGGGAGCATCAATGACGTAGGTCGGCACGCAGAGTCCGCTTGTGTGGCCGATCAGGCTCTCCATGATTTCAATGCCTTTGCCGACAGAGGTTCTGAAGTGGTTCAATCCCTCAGAGAGGTCGCACTGATAGATGTAATAAGGGCGGACACGATTTGCTACGAGTTTCTGCACCAGCGACTTCATAACCCTCGGACAATCGTTGACTCCGGCCAAAAGCACCGATTGATTGCCCAGAGGAATTCCCGCATCGGCCAGCATTTTTAAAGCCGTACAGGAAGATGCCGTCAGCTCCCGAGGATGATTAAAATGAGTATTGATCCAGAGGGGATGATGTTTTTTGAGCATCTTCACCAGTTCTTTATCAATCCGATAAGGCAATACGACGGGCATTCGGGTGCCGATCCTGATAATCTCCACATGAGGAATCTTTTGTATCTCGGTGAGAATCCAATCCAGATATTTTGTGGAGAGCATCAGAGGATCGCCGCCGCTCAAAAGCACATCCCGAATCTGGGGCGTCTTGGCAATATACTCTATCGCCTTCTCGATAACGGAGCGGCTCGGAATACTGTTCGGGTCGCCCACCCTGCGTTTGCGCGTACAATGGCGGCAATACATCGAACATGAGTTGCTCACCAGAAACAAAACCCGATCCGGATAACGGTGAGTCAATCCCTCAACCACGCTATCCTTATCCTCGTGTAACGGGTCAGCCATTTCCGATTGAACAATATCGAGCTCCTCCTGTACGGGGAAGCACTGCTTGAACACCGGGTCGTGCTCCAGATCATTCGTGTCAATGAGAGAGAGGTAATACGGGGTCACTGACATCGGAAACCTGGCGGTAACTTTTTCAAACTGCTCTCGCAAATGTGATGGGAGTTTAATGCCCAGCAGCAGCTCGAAAGTGTCCACGTCGGTGACACTATGTTTCAAGTGCCAGCGCCAGTTCCCCCAGCGCAATCCTTTTTGGGTTCCAATTTCTTTTTGGATTTTTTTCTGTTTTACACTCAGCATAATTTTTTAAAGTATCGTTTTTATGGCCTGTCATCTTCAATCACTCGAATTCCCGGGAATAAATTGGGAGAGGCGTCCATATTTTTGCTACCCATGAGCTCCACAATCCGTTCCAGAGAATGGGTAACGGTCAAGAGTTCGGCTTCAGGCAATCCGGCGAGGGAATTGGAAAGCTGATCCTGAAGGAGAGCCGGAGAAGAAGAAATTATACTCCTCCCGGCCTCGGTCAGGAGCAAGTGAACTCTGCGCTGATCCCGGGAGGACCGTTGACGAATGAGGTATTGTTTGGCTTCGAGCCTGTCTACTATCCCGTTGACAGTGCTGGCCGAAAGGTTGACAGCTTGAGTCAGCTGGGTCAGGGTGATATTTCCCATTTTTTCAACTGCGTGCAGGCAAACCAACTGGGGGGTAGTCAGGCCCAGCTTACGGCTCAAATCGTACGAATAGAGATTCACGGCGCGAATCACTTTTCGTAATGCAACCAATATCCTCAGTTTATAATCTTCGTTGGAAAAACTCATATAGGACGAGAGTGAGTGAACTGCGAATCATTCGGATACGAATCATTCGTATACGAACGATTATACACCGAGATTGCTCTTTTTCAACGGAAAAGGCACAAAAATATTTGAGAGAGGCGGGTCTATTAAATCACAACCAACTTATAATAAGCATGTTAGAAATAGGTCGAGGAATTGCAACAGACTCTTCTTTTCCCTCAATTCGGGAGGAGCTTCCGGTCGGCCCTTCAAAATAATCTGCGCGAATCTGCGTCATCTGCGGTTAAAAAATCGTCATATGCCGTCAAAACGCTTGCATCACCTCAAAAAACATCCACAATACCGAGTGGAATTATTGTGTAAATGGTGGAAGTCCTTATAAACTGGAAACGCACGAATTATAAACGAATTATAATGTCACTGGTCTGCTGATAACGACAGATGGACAATGGAAGGGCGGGAAGTCTCTATGTAACTAATTTTAGAAAAGTTTATTAATATATGAAAAATATTTTGTTACTTATTTTGTTATCTGTATTTATTTTTGGTTGCAATAAAAATAGTGAGAAAAATATAGAAGAGCCAACCAATCCGTTGGAAAGTATTTTACATAAAATGGATTACTATGTAAGAGATTCTATTTCACCTGCAGATGACATTCCGGAGTGTAGTTTTTATGAAATACACACGAATATTTTATCTCTTGATAGGAATACAATTTTTAAATATATTACAGAAGAAATTAATTCTTTTAAACCGAATTATCCAGATAAACCGGATTATGATACGGAGAAAAAAACAGTTAGATTAAGTATAATTTTCTCAATACTAAGCACTAATCTTGTTCCATTAAAGACACTATTTCTTGAAAATTTAGACACAAATAAAAATTATCTCTCGGCTGCTTGGGGGTTGGCAGCTATGGGGCGAGATGGTATCCCATATTTGTTGGAAGCACTTTCGAATCCTTCCGAAAAAATAAGGGAAATGGCGGTTTGTGGATTGGCAGGGAGCCTTGGTTCGTCCGATATTGAAGGATCAGTGGCGGATAAAATACAGACTGCTCTGCTTCCTTACTTAAAACATCAATCATCGGACGTGCGGTATCACGCAATTATTGGAATAGGAAAATATTGCACAGACCCTGATTTGTGTGCGCCTGAATTGTTGGACCGTGTTCAAAACGACCCTGAAATCGGTCTGAGATTTACAGCAATTAGATCATTAAGAAAAGTTCTTGATAGATTTAAAATAGACAATTCTGAAATAAATAATATAATTTTAAATATATCGAACAACGATCAGGAAAACGAATTAGTTCGAATAGAAGCGAAAAAATTCTTAAAAATCCCAATTACGCCATCCGATCCGATTAGAAGAAAATTATTGCAAAATAACGAATGATACTCTCAATACTATGAATGCAACAGCACCACGAGAAAAGCTTTTGAATCATTCTTGTCAAGCAGTTCGGCTCCGAGGAATCGGAGGGCTGCTGATGGTGAATGCAGGAAGCAGTGGAAGTGTAAGTTTTATTAATGAATTATTTTTATGGAGAACACCAGGTAAAAATCATAAATAAGTTTATGTTTAAGAAATTTTCATTATTTACTAAGATTCTTATTATTGTATTTATTGTGGTTTTCCTGTCGATACTGACGCTAACGCAGCTACCGCATCCATCTATTAATGATAATGCCAGGAAAATAGGATGCGTCGGTAATCTCCATTATGTGGCATCTGTTGTGGAGACTTACGAAAACGACTTCAAAATCGATATAGGAAAGGCTCTTTCGACAATAACATATCATGATGAACTTGATTTAAATAAACGTTTTTTATTATTCTTAATAAATCAAGGATGGAATTTTGATACCCGTAGTTTAAAATCGTTTTTGAAACAGAGTAAAGTAGATCCATGGGGTGAGAAGTTCAATATTTCTTACAGTACAAATTTAAATTATTGTACAGAATCTTTGTCGAATTTTCTCTGCAAGTGTCCGATTGTGATATGGTCAAATGGGCCAAATCGCCAAAATGAACAGTGTGGCGGGGATGATATTCCATGGCCAATTTATTATACTAACAATGTTAGAGGTCTGCCAAATTTTCTGAACTATTTTTTAAAGGAATTGAAGGGTGGTTCTAAATCTAAAACCGATCATGATGAACCTGTAAAATCAGAAACTGAAAAGGATTCCAACGAGAGTGAAAGCAGCGAATAAAATTAATCGGACCAGCTATCCGAGCACAGGGGCTAGTGTCAAAAACGGGATGATCTCGGCAAAATATGAGTACGGGCCCTTTGTGGAAGTTTTCTGCTCGGTGGGAGATAGGGCAAAGGTCAACCCCTTCCAGTTCTCAACAAAATGCACCGACACCGAAACCGACCTCGTCTACTACGGCTACCGCTAGAGGAAAATAGAGATACTAAAAAAGAAATACAAATAGAATATTATGAAAATAATGATAAGTTTAAAACTTAATTTATTGTTGGCGAGCATTCTTCTCTTTGTTTGCTTGGGAATGAGTTCTTGCAAAAAAGAAGCCGTGGTGCCCCCGGAGGAACGAAAGGGTGAGGAGGATCTTTCGCTTTTTGTCTTTAAACAGATTGGTGAATATAGAGGCACAAATATCCCTCCGGCAGGTATTACCCTCACTGGGATTACCAATTATCAATACGTTATAGACGAAAAAAGTCTTGCTGTTACATGCCCCAATGAAACCGTATCCAATATCTATGCGATGTTCCATTCGCACCTTGGCGAGGCTGATCTGGTTGAAACCAATGCGCAGGGTGAGATTGATTCGTTTATCTATATTCCAGTTGGAGACGTTTCGATTAATTGCGCTAGAGTGGATGAAGATTCTTCCAGCACAAACGGTGTCAAGGAGGTGTTGTTTGTCATCATCAGGCCATCGGAAAAGACCGAATTATTCCAGGAGCTTTCCAAAGGGCAACAATTACACCCAAAGGAACGAAAGGGTGAAGAGGATCTTTCGCTTTTTGTCTTTAAACAGATTGGTAAATATAGAGGCACAAATATTCCTCCAGCGAGTATTACCCCCAGCGGGATTACCAATTACCTTTATGTCAAAGATGAGGAAGGTTTTCAGGTTCTATGCCCTAATAAAACCGCATCCAGTATCTATGCGATGTTCCAGCCAAGTTTTGGAGAACCTGCTTTGCTTAGAACCAATGCTCAAGGAAAGATTAATTTTTTTGTTTATGGATGGCCGGGAGATATTACGATCAATTGTAGCGAACGAAATGAGAGAGAACACGATGCTTCTCCGGGAGCATATTTTGTCGTACTGAAACCTAGGGCGATGGATTAATTAATGGGAATAGAATAATGATAGCAGACCAAGCGTCCAGCGTAATTGAAGGTAAAGAAATGAGTGCCCAAATATCAGGCAGGAGAGCCGAGTTTAATTGAGAATGGAAAATGGGGAATTGAAATTTTTTTATTAATGTCAAAAAAAATGAATAAGTTAAATTATATAAAAGCATATAGTACTGTATTTTTAGGTATTATATTAGTGTTTTCTGGTTGTAAGGATTCAAATAAGATGGAGGATGCGAATGAATCCTCTCTCTTGGAGAGCTATTCGAACAATTCTGATAATCTTTCTTCAAGTATTCTTGTAGAAACGGAAGATCCGTTGGAAAGAGTATTGAGAGGTATAGATAGAACTGACGCTCATCTTTTTTTATCGAGTAAGAATATAAGATCAATTAAAAAAATAGTAGATACTGAATCTCAAAATTATCGGAGAATGATGAAAATCGCTGAGAGCAATAAAGAGATGAAGGACTATATGAGATTGACTAATGATTTTTTTAGTCTTGGAACAGATGTTTTGTACTCATATATCACAAATGAATTAGTGTCTTTTAGAGCATCCTTTCCAGAGGGAACAGATGAGAATCCAGACAGCATACAAAAGATTAGCCGTCTTAAAAAAATATATGACCTTATGGGAACAAATCTCGTGTCATTGATCCCATTTTATGAATCAAACTTGGAAACGAATTGTAATTTCGTATGTGCAATTTACGGGCTTACTTCATTAAGTCAGGCTGGTGTCCCTTCATTGATGAAAGCTTTGACCAATCATTCATCTGCATTGCAAGAAATGGGAATGACTGGTGTTGTTATGGCAGGCTGGGATGCAGTTACATATTATGATGAAACAATAAATCCGGATATTGCCAAAAAGGTTCTGCCCTTGCTTATACCCTATCTTCATCATCCTTCGGAGGAGGTTCGAATGCAAGTTATGACGGGATTGCAGATTTATTGCACCGCACCCGAAGAAAGTATTCCTGCACTACTGGAATGTGCATTAACAGATTCAGACGACATTGTGAAGGCTCGTGCAATTAGATCTGTTTTAGGCATATTAAAACGCTTTGAAGTTTCTGATTCAAAAGTTGTTGATACAATAACCCATATAGCGAATGATGAACAGCAGCACGAAGATCTGAGAAATGCCATGAAATATTATCTGATGCAAATGCAGAACGATATGTCGGGTACGAACAGCAGTCAGAAAGTTCAGGGTGAGTGAAGGAAAAGAAATGAGCGCCCAAATATCAGGCAGGAAAGGATTCAAGGTTGGGCAAGTGGTCCGTGACGAATTTTGAAAAATCATTTTTTAAATAGTTAATATGATGCTTGACTTAACGGAGAAAACCTGATTCTCTCATAAGGTTATTAATTAATGTGAATACCCCGTAATGAGGAGGAAAATATGGCGAACGAACTTGATGAATTGACAGGGCCTGTGAATCCCGAAGGACGCGACGTTAACGTGATTGAGAAACAGCTGCCGGTTAAGGTTGGCGTAGGGTCGCTCATTTTTGAAATTGCTCTTTGGTGCCTGGGAATTATACCCGGGCTGGTTTTTCTTTTCATGAAAATCGGGGCGGACAATTATTTCCGACAGCTTCAGCAGAAAATTCAGGCAGATGCGTCCAATATTGATAATCTGCTTGAGCAGCGCGTTCAGATACTCCAGAACGTTGCGCCGCTTGTGAGCAAAGCGATTGATCTTGATAAGGATGTGATGAAAGCCGTCGCGGCATTTCGCGGCGGAAGCTCTCCTGATGGCGTGCGCAACCAGGTTGCAGCACAGCTTGACACTGCTTTCGGGAGGATTTTCCCACAGGTGGAAGCTTATCCGGAGCTTAAAGCACATGCTTCCATAGCGGAAGCGATGCGGCAAAACAGTTATTTGCAAAAGGAAATTACTGCAGCACGCAGTCTCTATAATGATACGGTGAATATTTGGAATACCTCCATATTTGAATGGCCCACCAAAATGATCGTTGCGGCACGTTCCGGTTATACTTCCTGCATCCCCTTTACTGCAAGTGCTGAGACCAAAGCACAAGCTCGCGGAAACTTCTTTGTATGATCGATGAGATATATGAGCCACTAGACCGTTTTGCCAACGAATTTAAGGAAACATTCTCGCGACTGACTTCGGAAACGTATGAGCGTCTGAAAAAGCAGTCCGGAGTCGATGAGGATGCCAATGTGGTTCTATGCCGGAAGATCAAAAAATTTCAGGCAAAAAAGGAGGAATCCAGCTCACGAAAATCGTTATTTACGACGCTCATCGTTCTTGTCTGCATTTTGTCTGTCTTTCTCATCGGCTTTTGTTTCGTGGCAGGCTCAGATCAAACAGCATCCACGGCGAAAACAGGCTATAAAGTTATTGGCGCGATGCTGGGGCTTGGGGTGCTATTGATCTATCTTTTCAGTTATCTGATTCCCGAAGTCCGGCGGACCGGCCGGCTCGTCGCCAAACTCACTGAAATCATTTCAGAAAATGAGGCTGAGGCCTGGGCCCAGATGCAACCCCTGAACAGCCTTTTTGATTGGCGGGTTATGACGGGGCTTATCGAGAGCACCATGCCCGGGATTCGTTTCGATCCCTTTTTCCCGGAAGAACGCCTGGATGATTTCCACCGCTCGTTTGGATGGGATGATTCCTTAAATGTGGACAAATCAGTCCTGCACGCACTCAGCGGAACACTCTACGGGTATCCCTTTATCCTGGGAGAACTTAAAAAAATGGAATGGGGAAAGGAGACCTATTCCGGTGAACTTACCATTCATTGGACGGAGAACGAGCGTGATTCAAAAGGGAACTATCACTTGGAGAGTCACTCGCAAACATTGAGAGCGTATGTGACAGAACCGATTCCGGTTTATTCAACTGAGAAGCTGCTGATTTATGGCAACGATGCGGCCGAAAAACTTCTTTTTTCACGGGTGCCATCGAAATACTCCGGGCTGGGTGAGGGCATTCATACGTTTGGAGAGAAACATGAGCTCAAAAAACTACGCAAATATGAACAGATTCTGACCGACGAATCACAATATACGATGGTCGGCAACCATGAATTTGAAGTGCTTTTTCATGCTGTTGACCGCACCGATGAAACACTCTTTCGTTTTCTTTTTACTTCGCTGGCGCAGCAGCAGATGGTGAAAATACTGAATGACCGGACGATCGGTTATGGAGACGACTTCAGTTTCTGGAAAAATGAGAAGCTTCTTTTCCTGAGGGCAGATCATTTGGAAAAGACTTCGATAGACACCTCTCCGCAACAATTTTCAAAATATGATTTACAGGAGATAAAGAATAATTTCCAAAAACGCTGTGAAGATTTCTTCAGATCCATCTATTTTGCCCTGGCGCCGATTCTGGCAATCCCGCAATACCAGGAAAAGCGGCCGATTCAGCCGGAGAGCTCATCCGATGAAAAACGCAAGAAAAGCGCCTCTTTTTGGGAGTGGGAGTCGCTGGCAAATTATTATGGAGAAGACCGTTTCAAGCACGAGAGCTGCATTACTCAATGTATTCTCAAAGCTCAGGGTTTGGAGCGTACGGAGGATGGTCATGCCATTGTGGGCGTTCGGGCGGATGGTTACATGGGAGCTGAGCGCGTTACCTACGTGAGTGTGCACGGTGGAGACGGACGCTGGCATGATGTGCCTGTCCATTGGGTAGAGTATCTCCCCGTATCCAGGAATTCGACCTTTGAGGCGGTGGAGATGGAAGAACCTGTTCAGGCTGAGCCGGCCGAACCATCCAGGGCGGAAGCTATCAGGGAATTTTTCCGTGTGCATAGTAAGGACCGTGCAGACTCGCTCTTTCGAAGAGCAATTCTTTCCTGGATCGGAAGATAGGTATAATCCGGCCAAAAATATCGTCCAAAAAGAAGGGGGAATATTTTCCCGGAGGCGCTTGAGGATTGAGGCGGCCCGGGTTCGGTGCTATCATGCTACGGACGGTCGGTAGATGATATGAATCAGCCCCATACCTATTTTGCGATTGACCTGAAGTCATTTTACGCCTCGGTCGAGTGTGTAGAGCGTGGGCTTGATTCAATGACGACAAACCTCGTCGTGGCAGACTCAGCAAGGACGGAGAAGACGATCTGCCTGGCCGTTTCCCCCTCACTCAAATCTTATGGAATCCCCGGGCGAGCTCGGCTCTTTGAGGTTGTCCAGAAAGTGAAGGAGGTGAACTGGAGCCGTCAAAAAAACGCTCCCGGGAAAACCTTCAGCGGAGAATCCCATAATAACACGGAGCTGCTATCGAACCCTTCTTTAGCCCTCTCCTACATTGTTGCTCTGCCTCGGATGGCTCTATATATCGACTACAGCGCCAGAATCTATAAGGTTTACCTGAAATACATCGCGCCGGAGGATATCCATGTCTATTCAATTGACGAGGTGTTCATCGATGCGACCGGGTATCTGAAAAGATATAAGATGACAGCGCGTGAGCTGGCCATGACGCTGGTCCGGGACGTTCTCGAAACAACCGGGATTACTGCGACCGTTGGGATCGGAACTAACCTCTACTTAAGCAAAGTTGCCATGGATATTGTGGCGAAACATATCCCGGCAGATCAGAACGGAGTGCGTATTGCCGAGCTTGATGAAATTTCCTACCGCAAGCAGCTGTGGTCCCACCGTCCGCTTACTGATTTCTGGAGAATCGGCAGGGGCTACGCGTCCAAATTGGAAGCACTCGGAATGTACACCATGGGGGATGTGGCCAGATGCTCGGTGAAGGGTGAAGATTTGTTGTACAAGCTATTTGGCATCAATGCCGAGTTACTCATTGATCATGCCTGGGGCTGGGAACCGTGTACGATAGCGGATATCAAGGCCTACAAACCGGATAATAACAGCATCAGTTCGGGCCAGGTTTTGCCCGAACCGTATGACTTCAAGAAGGCCAGGCTCATCGCGCGTGAGATGGCGGATCAGCTCGCTCTTGATCTGGTGGATAAAGGGCTCGTGACTGACCAGATCGCCCTGAATATCAATTTCGACAGGGTCAACTTGACGATACCGGAGATATGTGCGGTTTACGCGGGCCCGGTTTCGATGGACTACTACGGGCGTAAGGTCCCCAAAGATGTCCATGGCAGTGTTAAACTCAAAAACCAAACCTCTTCCGCGCGTCTCATTATTAAAGCCACGACGGAGATTTTTGACCGGATCGTGGACAAGAATCTCCTCGTTCGGCGGTTGACCCTAGGTGCCAATTGTGTGGTCAGATATACTCCGGAAACCAATGCGCCGCCGGAGCAACTGGACCTCTTTACCGATTACGAAACCCAGGAACGTCTGCGCCGGGAAGAGAAAGCAAGGTTGGAAAAGGAAGCCAGAGGGCAGAAAGCGCTTCTTGCCATCCGGAAAAAGTTTGGCAAAAACGCTCTCATCAAAGGAATGAATCTTGAAGAAGGGGCCAAAACCATGGAGCGCAACCGTCAGATTGGCGGGCATAGGGCATGAAAAGTATGGATAACGACTACTCAGACATTATTAATCTCCCGCACCATGAATCTCCCACACGCGCACGCATGGCCCAGGCAGATCGAGCCGTTCAGTTTGCGCCCTTTTCGGCTCTCTGCGGATACGATGCCGCTATCAAAGAAACCGCCAGGGTGACCGAAGCGAAGGTTGAAGTTCAAACAGATGAGGCCAGACTGGCTGAATTGAACGAGAAATTAAGAATCCTGGACGAAAACGAACGCTCACACCCGGAAATAACGGTAAAATACTTTGTCGCTGATAGGCAGAAGGCCGGCGGAAAATACGTGAGCGTGACCGGCCTCTTCAGGCGCCTGAATAAGATTGAACAGACAATCCTGCTTATGGATGGAACCGTGATCTCTTTCGAAGATATTATAGAGATCAATGATTTCTGAGAGCTTACGCCATCTCGGTTTTTTAACTCGGCCCGGTTCGGGTTATTGATGGAGCGGGAGCGTGATTTTAAAGGTGCAGCCTTTGCCCGGAGCCGTTTCGAGAGTGGCGGTTCCTTTATGGAGTTTGGCGATGTGTTTGACAATGGCCAAACCGAGGCCCGTTCCCCCAAACTGGCGGCTGCGCTCCTTGTGAACCCGGTAGAAGCGCTCAAAGATTCGTGGGGTATGTTCCGAGCTGATTCCGATGCCGAAGTCGCGCACAGCGATGACGGCCAGATGATCCTCCTGAGTGAGGCTGATCTCGACCTTGGGGCTTTTGCTGTATCGAATCGCGTTGGTGATGAGGTTAACCAGAGCTTCTTCCAGATACCCACAGTCTCCCTGGATTTCCAGAGGCGTATTTTCGGTGATCAGGAGCTCAATCTTATTCTCATCGGCCATGGCCAAACAGGCATTGAGCGCATTTTCCACTGTAGAATCCAGACGGAAAAGAGTGAAGTTTTTGTTTTCGCTGCTCTGGCGCTGCTCGAGTGTGGCCAGGCTGAGAATATCCTGCACGAGAAAGTTGAGGCGTTTTGATTGCTGAGAGAGAATACTGAGGAATTTCTCAGCATATTCCGGATTATGAATTCCTCCATCTTCCAGGGATTCGACGGCACTCAGGATGCTGGTCAGCGGAGTTTTAATTTCATGCGAGACGTTCGTGATAAAGTCGATGCGGAAGGATTCCAATTTATGCAGATTGGTCAGGTCCATAATTACCATGAGGAGACAGGGAGTATCCTGCCTGATAATCAGGGAGCCTCTAACGTAGAGTATCAGTTCGTGGCCGTCACGGGAAAGGATCAGTTCCTTTTCAATTTTTTCATGTTCTTCAAACGCATTTTGAATCAGTAAAATGAGCTCCGTGGAACCAGCACGATTGATGTTAAAAGATGGGGTGGATTGCTGAATCCCGAAAAGATGGTCCGCGGCGTGGTTATGGCTGAGGACTTCGCCATCCCGGTTAATGATGAGGATGGCTTCCCCCATGGTTTGATAGATCAATTCCCGCTCCGTATTTTCATGTGTGACGTGTTCTAATTGTTCTCTCAATTTCTCTTCCATCTCGCGCAGGTTGATGGCCAGGTCGCGAATAATACCGGAATTGGGAATGAAGATTTTCTCATCAAGATATCCCTGAGTAATCCGCACGGCGCTTTCCTGGAGTTTTACCAGAGGGCGGCGGACACGATGAACGATGTAGAGAATTAAAAGCGTAATAAAAGCGGCTCCCAGGAGAAGAGCGAAAAAGAGATTTAATTTGGCAAGAGAGAGAATCTCCTGAACATGTTTGCTCGTTTCGGCCACACGCAGGATATAGGTTTTCCCGGAAGCAGAGGTAATCGGCTTCGCATAATAGATCATTTGCTGGTTGAGGGTGGAACTGTAACGGATTTGGACTTCCGGGGTGCCGGCCAGAGCCTTCTGGACTTCGGGCCTGAGCAGGTGGTTATCGAAGATTTCGCTGTTTTCCTCGGTGTCGGAGAGCACGTTGCCTTGAGAGTCGATGAGTGTCAGGCGCAGGGTCGAAGGCCGATCAGAAAACTGGAGGCAAAATGCTTTCGCTTTCTCCATATTTTCAGACTCAATATAAGGGAGGATAATCTGAGTGGCGAAGTCCGTATTCTGTATGATATTGGCGGTGGCTTCCCGGAGGTATGCTTTCTCGAATTTCGAGAATTGGTGGACGAGCATTATGGCCGAGAGAACCGTAATAATCACAATGCTGGCAGGAAAGAAGAAAAGAGCTAAATCATTCTTTTTCATAAGGGTTGATTCCTCGTCATGCAATAGGATTCATTCTGTAGCCCACCCCGCGGACGGTTTGGATATGGTTGCCCCAAGGGCCTAACTTGCGCCGCAAATTGACAATCTGGACGTCGATGGAGCGATCCGTCACAGGGTAGTCGCTCCCGCGAATCTGCGAAATAATCTGGTCGCGTGTATAGACGCGGCCGGGGTGCCTGGTGAAAAGAGCCAGGATTTCAAATTCGGTAAAGGTAAGCTCCACATTTTTCTGATTCAACAGGACTTGCCGTTGAGTTGGGAAAATAACCAGGTCTTCGTAGTGGATTTCCTCCGTGCCTGGCTGTTCATTTTGCTGGCGCAGTTGTGCCCGGATGCGGGCGATGAGCACTTTGTTGCTGAAGGGTTTTGTGATGTAATCATTAGCCCCCATTTCGAGTCCCACGATAATATCGGATTCTTCGCTCTTGGCCGTCAGCATGATGATAGGAATGGAGGCCGTTTGTTCATCGCTTTTCAATTGGCGGCAAACCGTCAGGCCATCCATCCCCGGGAGCATGAGGTCCAACAAAATCAAATGAGGTAAAAACGTTTTCGCGCATTGAATGCCGGTCTCTCCGTCAGGCGCAGTTTTAATCTCGGTAAAGCCGTTATTTTCCAATGCAAAACGGATGACGTCCCGGATGGATTCTTCATCTTCGATGATTAAGATTTTTCCTTTTGACATTCGGAGTCTTTGTTTGTGTTTCCTGTGTGGCGGACGATTTTTCCCTGATGAAAGTAGATAATATCTTCACAGATATTAGTGGCAATATCGCCGATTCGCTCGAAACTGCTCGAAACCGTCAAGCAATCCAGGTAGTAACCGGCCTCCTCGGGATGTTTAATAATCATGTTCCGGGCCCATTGATAATTGCCTTTGTGGATCGAATCGAGTTTTTCGTCTCTCTTGAGAACATTATACGACATATTAGTATCATGATAGACCATTGAGTCAAGCGCGCTTCTCAACATTTCCCGCGAAATTGAGGCCATTTCGCTGAAGTCGTATTCCTCGATTTTCTCCAGGTCGTATGTGATCATATCCAGAACGCTCCGGGAAATCTTTACGGCATAATCAGCAGCGCGCTCAATTTCGTTATTGATTTTGAGCAGCGTGATCACATGCCGTAAATCGGAAGCCACTGGCTGGTAAAGTGCAAGCATCTCCAGGCAGATGGATTCGATTTTGATTTCATCCATGTCTATTTGGTAATCCCCGGCAATAACCTTTCTGGCTGTATCGGCGCAGTGCTTGGAAACGGCCTTAGTGGATTGCTGGATGGCGTGTTCTGTTTTGGCGGCCAGTGTCAGAACGTGCTGGTTCAAGTTGTTAAGCTCCTGGGCGAAATGCTCTCTCATATTAAATTTTTCCATAATCGGTGTTGGTTCTCTTATCCAAACCTTCCCGTGATGTACTCTTCAGTTTTCTTGTTCTGGGGGTTTGTAAAGATATCATTCGTTACATTGTACTCCATAATTTGCCCCTTGTAAAAGAAGCAGGTGTAGTCACTGACGCGTGCGGCTTGCTGCATGTTGTGAGTGACGATCAGAATAGTGAATTGTTTTTTCAGGTGAATGAGGAGTTCCTCAATCTTGAGTGTCGCAATGGGGTCAATTGCGCTTGTCGGTTCATCCATGAGGACGATTTCCGGTCGGGTGGCTATGGCACGGGCGATGCAAAGGCGCTGCTGCTGTCCGCCCGAGAGAGCCAATCCGCTGTGGTGAAGCTTATCTTTGACCTCATCCCAGAGGGAAGCCCCTATGAGAGATTCTTCCACACGCTGGGCGATTTCAGACTTGGAAAGCTTGAAATGGAGGCGAATCGGGTAAGCGACGTTTTCATAAACGGACATCGGAAAGGGGGTTGGTTTTTGGAAAATCATTCCAACTTTTCTGCGCAGTTCCAGAACGTCCACGCCCGGATCGAGAATGTTCTCGCCATCAATGAGGATTTCGCCTGTTGCACTTTGATTTCGGTAGAGTTCAAAAATCCGGTTGTAGGTTCGTAAGTGTGTAGATTTTCCGCAGCCTGAGGGTCCGATAACGGCGGTAATTTTTTTCTCTTTGATTTCGATATTGTTCTCAAAGAGGGCTTGAGATTTGCCGTAGAAGAAATTGAGATTTTTAACAATGACTTTATTTGGCATGGCGTGTCCTGAACATAATTCTGGTGAAGATATTGATGAGTAATACCACTAAAGTGATGATGAGAGCGGCTCCCCAGCCTGCGGCGTGCATTTCTTCAAAAGGCGAATTGGTGGCGTATTCTGTAATGAGCACGGGCATATTGGCGGTGGGTTGCGAGAAAAACTCAGTGGGCCAGCTATCTGAAAAAAGAGCGGTAAAGAGCAGGGGAGCCGTTTCGCCGCTGACGCGTGCCAACCCGAGCAAAATACCTGTGAGGAGTCCATTCTTCGCTGCACGGGCGACGATGCAGAGGGTTGTCCGGGCGCGTGTCATCCCCAGGGCCAGAGCAGATTCCCTGAGCGTATAGGGTACCATCGCCAACATGTCCTCGGTGGTTCTCATTACCAGTGGGAACATAATGATGGCGAGCGCAACCGAGCCCGCAAAACCGGAAAAAGATCCCGTTGGAATGACGAGAATGATGTAAACGAATAATCCCACAATGACCGAGGGAATCCCCATCATCACGTTCGCAGAAAAGCGGATGAAGTGGCCAACCTTGCTGTATTTTCCGAATTCAGAGAGGTAAATCCCGCCTGCAATCGCCGGGGGAACCGAGAGCGCCGCGGCTCCCAGAGTAATTAAAAGCGTACCGATAAGCGCATTGGCGATCCCGTTATCCGGAATGCCATAAGGCTTGCTCGGTTGCGTCAGGAATTTGAAATCAATGACGCTCAATCCGTTGCTGATCACGGTAAAGAGAATCCACGCCATGCCGCCCACGGCCAGGGTGATGGAAAAAATCGAGAAAAGGCGGACGAGCTTATCTTTCCATTTTCTGAAACGCAGGGGGCGTCTTTTAGCTTGATGCTCTGTTTGATTGAACTGACTATTCATTTGCTTTTGAGTTAACGTTCCTCGCCTCGTTTCGCGCTTGTGGAGTTTAAATACCATTGAGCGAAGACCTGAATGCCAAAGGACATGATGAGAAGAATCAGGCCCAGTGCAAAGAGAACGCTTTGTTGAATTCCTGCTGCTTCGGGGAAATTATTGGCCAGCGTGGCCGCGATGGTCGTGCCGCTATCGAAGAGGGCTGAAGGCATTTGAGTCATGTTTCCGATGACGAAGAGGACGGCCATCGTTTCTCCCAGTGCGCGGCCCAACCCGATAAAAACTCCGCCCAATAGACCGCGGATGCCGTAGCGAACCACAATATCCTTTGCCGTTTCCCATTTCGTACAGCCCACGCCATAGGCTGATTCCCTGAGCATGGGCGGGGTCATGGCAAAAATATCGCGCATAATGGCGCAAATATAGGGCAAAATCATGAGGGCCAGAATGAGCCCAGCCGTAAAAAATCCAAATCCGTTATAGTCTTCCCCGAGAAAACGGCCGACGATGGGGACCTTCCCCAAGCGCAGAGTATCGACCATGAAAGGCTGAACATGAGTTTGCATTACCGGGGCGAGAATGAAGAGTCCCCACATGCCGTAGATAATGCTGGGAATGGTGGCTAACAAATCCAAAGCCTGGCTGAGGATTTTCCCGATCGCGCCGGGCAAATCAACCAGGTAAAAAGCAGATACGAAAGATAAAGGCAGGGCTATGACGAGGGCGATAAACGTGGTCAGAAGGGTGCCGATAATGCTGGGCAGCGCGCCGAATTTTTCATCAACAGGGTCCCATTCCGAGGACCAGAGAAACGATAAACCGAATTCTTTCCATGCTCCGACCGAACTGAGAGCGAGCTGAACAAAGAAACCAATCATGAGCAGTCCGACCAATCCCGCGCAGATCAGGCATATTGTTTTAAAGATATTATCCGTTGCAAACATCACTTTTTCCCTGACGCAGAGGGGGAGTATGGAGAGTCACTCCTCCTCTGCGATGATGGACATTAGAACACAACTCCACGATAACTATTTCAGAACATCATTTTGGATTTTTTCAACCAGGTTCTTGGGCAACGGCACATAATTCAGCTTGGAAGCTGAATTCGCTCCCGAAGTGAGGCACCAGTTGAAGTATTTATACAGGGCTTGCTGTTTTTCTTTATCCGGGGCGTCTTTTTGAATGAGGATGTAGGTTATCCCGGTGATGGGCCATGAATCCTCGCCTTCGGTGTCGGTGAGCACCATGTAATAACCTTTAGCATTTTCCCAATCGGCTCCGGCTGCAGAGGCGCTGAAGGTCTTTGGCGTGGGGGCTACGAACTTGCCGTCTTTATTTTTGAGCGTCACGCACTTCAACTTCGCTTCCACGGCGTAGGTATATTCGGTGTAACCGATACTTCCCTTGATCTTGGCCACGTTGTTACAGACGCCCGGGTTCTTCTGTCCGCCGATTCCGACAGGCCATTTCACCGCGGCTCCAGTGCCTACTTTCTCTTTCCACTCCGGAGATATCTTGCTCAGATAATCGGTGAAGATAAAACTCGTTCCGCTGGAATCGGAGCGGTGCACCACGGTAATCTTCGTTTTGGAGAGTTTGACTTCCGGGTTGAGTGCCGCGATGGCGGGGTCATTCCAAACTTTGATATTTCCCAGGAAAATGTCGGACAATGTTTTCTGATCCAGCTTCAACTCGGTGGATTTGAGTTCGGGCAAATTCACGATCAGCACCACTCCGCCGGTGAGCATCGGGAATTGGACCAGGTTGGCCTCACTCTGTTCTTCCGGCGTCAGAGGGTTATCGGTCCCTCCGAAATCGACGGTCCCAGCTTTGATCTGGTTGATTCCGGCTCCGGAACCCAGACTCTGGTAGTTTACTTTCACATCGGGAGTAATTTGTGTGTACGCATACGTCCACAACTGATAAACGGGGGCTGGGAAGGAGGCTCCGGCACCGTTCAGTGTAATATCAGCGCCATAGGTGCTTATTGCCGCCACTATGGACAGGGCAATGGAAGTTAGATATTTTTTCATCATACTCTTTACGTTGTGTGGGGCTACGTCCGCCTCACGATTACAATGTATAACGGTTGCGTTAGATGAGTGTTTGAGGATTGTTAGTTTTTGGTTAGGATTTTGAGCTGTAAGTAGAAGGCAGTCCAAAGCAATCAAGCAGTATCACGGAGGTTTGTTCAGAAATGATTAGTTTTGTGCTAGAATTATGTTATTCTCTATATAAGAAATTTCTCTATAGAAATATGAACTAATCTTTAGTATTCTAACAAAAAACTAACCTTCTTTCTCTAGCGTTTCGACTCCGGTTTGTGTTAAATCCGATTCTGTCATGCGTGATGACAACAAACTGAGTATGAGAAAAACAATGACTCTGATCGCTTTTTCCTCTCTTCTGACAACGATGGCTCAAACCCTCGGAGCGGAAACGGCAATGGCTGCTGCAGAAGCGAAAAAAGAACCTGCTCTGTCACCCACGGAGGAGTGGATTCAAAAAAGCAAACACCCCGTCTCCTGGCTGAAATGGGGAGCCGATTTGCGGTTGCGCGAGGAGTACTATTCCAATACGAAACAGAATTCCAGCAACCCGGATCACGAAACCAACCAGCAGCGGGCGCGGATGCGGCTCTGGGCCGAAATCACCCCTTGGGAATCTTTCACGTTTCGGATGAGAGCCATGAGCGAACCACGTACCTATATCAAGCCCGATTCCAAACAGGGTTACATGGGCGAACTTCTGTTGGATAATTTATCTGTGTCGCTCTCTCCTGAAAATTTGCCGCTTCAAGCCCTGATCGGCAGACAGGAGCTGAGCGACCTGAAAATCCCCTGGTTGCTCCAGGACGGCACCACCACCGACGGCTCGCGCACGACTTTTTTTGATGCCGCCAGGTTGACCTATACGTCTCCGGATGAAAATACGAGCGTACACGGCATTTTCCTCTATCAGGATGAGCGCTCCGATGCCTGGGTGCCGCCAGTGGGAATGCAGCCCAGCCTGAAATATCTCTCCGAGGAAGATATCGTTTCGGGGATGCTCCTTATCCGCAATAAGAGTCTGGAAAACACCACGCTGGAGGGACTCGTTATCTACAAACACGAATTTGAATCGGATCAGATTCTGGGAACTACAGGCGATACGGTCACGATTCGCCCGAAGGTGGCCTATAAAATCGATGATCATTGGGATTTCGAAGCGGAGGCGGCAGGGCAATTCGGACGCCGCGGCGACCACCTCGGCAACAATATGCGCGATGTCGTCGCTTTGGGCGCTTTGAGCCAACTTCAATATCGTTTCCGGGATGATCTGAATAATACTGCCTGGGTTGGAGTGGAATATCTATCCGGTAGAGGGAAGGGTAGCGAAACCGACCACGGATTTGATAATCTCTGGGGCCGGTATTCACGCATCGGCGAGCTGATGTCCTACGTCACACGGTTGGACGGCGGACGTGCTTATGACTACTCCAACATGCTCTCTCCCATTGTCGGCTACTCCATAGACCCCATCCGGGATATGCGCGTCACCGTCGATTACAGACCGATGTTTGCACCCGAAAACCCCTATGCCGGGGACAGGAACCACTCGGAAGATGGAAGTTTCAAGGGGCATCTGGTCCGCTGCCGTGCGGATTATACCTTCAACAAGCACGCAAAAGCGGGAATGCTCTTTGAAGCACTGGAACCGGGAAATTATTATTCTGACCGGGCTAACGACACGACGTATTACTTCCGCCTTGAACTTACACTGACCTACTAGGGTCATTTATCCGCAGATGATGAGGGAACCATGAAACCGCAGATTGCGCAGATTCACGCAGATTTTTCAGGGTGCTGATTCCCCAATTTTATTCTGCAAACCAGCCTTGCAGAATAAATATATAATTACTAATAGCTTATATCTCATTGGGTTACAAAACGGCATCGCCTCTATAAATATTCTGCACGGGGCTGTTTTATTCTGCAATCCTTCCGACAAGTTCCCATGAGGGCTTTTTGTTGGATTCCTTATTCACAATGATGCCTCGACGTCTTAGCTTCGTCAGCAAGTTGGCAATTTTGCTGAATTTTTGAGACTCATCCAGGGCATCGCTCAGCTTATCCTTGAGTAGCTGATCAATTTCTTCTCGCGAGGCTTTTTTGAACTTCTCTAAGTAATCGGTGATCAGCTTACAATAAAAATCATCATCTTGTGTACGGGTACGGATGTAGTCTACTTTGTTGGCTGTCACCTTAGCAACCGACGCGGAAACATACAAATTGGGTTTCCTTCCTTCAATAAGTCCGTCCCGTCGCAAGCGTTTGATTATAGTTTCGGCTAATGGTAGACGTTTTTGTACACGATCCAATGCCAAGATTTCATCCAGGGGTAAATCGGTTTTTTGCATTAACATCCTGCTATATGCCGGATCGACTACGCCACCGTACACGGTCATCCTTACTGCATTGGGAGTGGTCAGATCATAATCCGGCATGGGGAAATAGCGACGTGCCTGCATAACATGGATGGAGTAAATACCATACCCCATGGTATCTATCATATTTAGTTCAGTCATTGCCTGTGTAAGAAACGGGTTCCGATAACGCCGGGGTGTCTTTTCGCCGGTTACATAGTCATCGGGCCGGCCTTCAAAAAAAGACCCTTCGTTTTCAAAGATCAAGCGATCGACCGTTTCAGTGACGACGATTCGCCCATTTCGAGTATAGTCTTGGTGGGCAATACAGTTGTGCAGAGCTTCGAGGACAATGTGTTGGTCGTATTTTGATACTTCAACTGGCAGTAACTGATCTTCTGGCAGGATACGGAGCTGGATATTCCGAATCTTCTGATACAGCGCCGACGTGTTCAGCAGGAATGGAGGCCCAAAGTGTTCATAGGCTCGCTCCAGACCTTCCAGTTTCCAAGTCATCTGTACAGGGTGGGGCGATAACAGGTAAGTTGACTCAGGTTTGCCCAGTAGGAGCAGGGCGGTACGGGTAACCTTACCGTCATAGGTCAGTTTTGCACGGTCCAGAAAGTTAACTGGAGACCATTGCTTGACCTCTTCTGTGGAAAAAAGGTTCGAGTACTTCCTTGCATAGGAATCACGGGCTTTTTGCAAAGCGGCCTGGTCCAAGTCTTCGATTGAGGCAATGGGGACAAGTTGGGCAGACCAGTCGGTTGCCAACGTTTGCTGGCGAATTTCATCCTGTTTGTCCAGCCCCAAAGAAGTCAGGCATTCTCCAGCACGAGCATAATAATGGCCTTTCCAAGCAATCGGTATTCCTCGGGGGGCAGCCGGAATTTCAAAAAAAATCACACGCCCCATAGGGGGGAGATATTCATGAATATTGCGGAATGTGACACTGGGAGCCGTATTCTCCGCGATCTGCATTTTAGTACTTTGCAGACGCTCCGGATCCTGGCGGTAATCAGTGCCCACAATCGAACGGCTTTTGTTATGGACGCCGAAAATCAACCAAGCTTTCTCTAGACCGCGAAGGTTGGCTTCATTTGCTAACGCCGAAAAATATTCGCCAATTTTGTTGGTGTCGTAGTCCGTGCCAGCTTGCTTAAACTCAACGACCTCGTTCTCCCATTCCTGAATCAACCTCGCAAGGAAGTCGTCCATCTGCATTTTCTTTAGATTCATATTGATTCTACCTGCCTCTTCTCAAACATCTTTCTGGATTCAATTGCCTGACTAAGCAAATCGCTTTTATCGGAGTTTCGTCAAAAAATCCCAAAAAATCAACCTTATTAGGTATAAAAACAAGAGGGGGCTTGGGATGTGGAGGCAGTTTTCTATTTTCTTTTCGGGGGGTATTTTCTATGATCGCGCATGTTATGAGGAATTGGCGATATAGCGTTGCATTTGCACTGATGGTCAGTGTGGCATTTTTCCTGATGTGGAGTGTTTCATCCAAGACTCTGGCCGAGACCAAGGCCTCACCCGCACGAAAGGAAGCTCAGACGAAACCGGACCGGGCCCGGATTGAGAAGGCCAGCGGCAAGCGCGAATTCCGTGGAGCCTGGATTCATACTGTTTTCCAGGATGAGTATGCGAAGATGAGCCCGGCGGAGATGCGCAAGGATTTTGTGCGGAAGCTCGATTTCCTGAAAAAATGCGGAATTAATGCCGTGATATTTCAGGTGCGGCCCGAAGCCGATGCGTGGTATCCCTCCCGTCTGGAGCCCTGGAGCCGATTCTTCACCGGTAAGCAGGGAGTCGCGCCCCAACCGCTCTGGGACCCGATGGAGTTTCTCATTGAAGAATGCCACAAGCGGAATATGGAGTTCCATGCCTGGCTTAATCCGTATCGGGCCAGTGCCTCGGGCGGAAGTGCGATTTTCGCCAAGAACCATCTATATCAGCGTGAGCCGGGGCGGTTCGTCCAGTACGGCAAGCTGATCGTTTTTGACCCGGGAATCCCGGCCAATCGGCAGTTCATCTGCAGCGTTATTAAGGATATCGTCAGCCGCTATGACGTGGACGCCATCCACATGGATGATTATTTCTACCCGTACCCGGAAAAGGGAGTGGAGTTTGATGACCGGGAAAGTTTTCGGCGTTATGGTCAGGCGGCCGGCTGGGGAGCCGATCAGAAAGAGGATTGGCGCCGGGATAACGTGAACCGTCTGATTCAGGAGATTAAGCACACGATCCTGGATGTGAAGCCCTGGGTGCGCCTGGGAGTGAGTCCGTTTGGGATTTATCGCAATAAGAGCAGCACTCCCGACGGCTCGGGCAGCGATACCGGAGGACTCCAGAACTACAAGGACCTCTATGCGGACGTCCTGAAATGGGTTCAATTCGGCTGGATAGATTATAACATCCCCCAGATTTACTGGGAGATCGGCCACAAAACGGCAGATTATGCCACGCTGGCGGAGTGGTGGAACCGCAACGCCAATGGCAGACATCTCTACATCGGCCAGAACGTGGTTCGGACGATGAAGATGAAAGAGCTGCGCGAGAAAATAGATATGAGCCGGAAGTATTCCAATATCGGCGGAAACTGTTTCTGGCCGGCCGATGAGCTCCTGAAAAATACGGGAGGCATTGCCACGCAGCTGCAGTCCAACTACCACCGCTATCCGGCTTTGATCCCTGCCTATACGCGGATGAATCCGGGAGAGCCTGCGGAGGTGAAGAACCTGACGTTGAAAAAGGTCGAGGGTGCCTATCTCCTGAAGTGGAAATCCGATGCCAATATCAGGAACCCGAGCTCGGCCAATTATTATGTCATCTACCGGGTGTCCGATGGGAGCCCCAAGGATTTGACCCGGCCTGAAAATATCATCGGGACGACTCGGCAGACCTCTATCCGGATACCTTTCCGGGATGGCAAGAGGCAGTATCTCTACGGCGTGACGGCTGTGAATCGCTTCCATAATGAGAGCCCGAAAGGGGTCTGGAAGCGTGTCAAGCCGTAGCAGGAGAAGTACGGAAGGTTACTTGGCGTCGCGGGGGTCGAGTGCATCCCGCAATCCGTCGGCCAGGAAATTGAGCGAGAGGAGTACCGTTACCAAGAGCGAGGTGGGAAATAGGATGCTCCACCAGTAGATACGTATGGGGTTGATCTGTCCCGCACCGCCAGCGATCAGCGAGCCCAGACTGGCTTGAGGCGGCTGTACGCCGATACCCAGATAGCTCAGGAAGGATTCATTGAGGATAATGGCCGGGACCGTCAGGGCCAGATAGACGATGGCGACTCCGGCAACGTTGGGGATAATGTGGCGGAAGAGGATCCGCAGCGGTCCGGCTCCGAGGACTTTGCTGGCTTCCACGAACGGCATCTGACGCAGGGAGAGAACCTGTCCACGGACGATGCGCGCCATGGTGAGCCAGGAGATCGCCCCCAGACCAGTGAAGAGGAAAAGGAGGCGGATGAGGTAGGCTGAATCCCCCTGGAATAATTTGAAGGAGGAGAAATAATCCTGCGCAAGCCCTTCCAGGGTCGTTATCAGCGCGATCACGAACACAATGGAGGGCAGGCAATAGAGTACATCCACAAAACGCATCATGACCGAATCGACTTTGCCTCCCAGATAGCCGGCCGCAGCTCCCCAGATGACTCCGATAAAGAGGCTCACGAGCGCACCCACGGCCCCGACAAGGAGAGAGATACGGGTGCCGAAAAGCGTCCGGGCAAATAAATCCCGGCCGTGGTCATCAGTCCCGAAGAGATGCTCGGAGCTGGGCGGAGAATTCAGGAGGTCGCTCAGATCATTGGGGTTGACCTTGGAAAAGAAGGGATAGAGGAGGATAAAGACAAGGAGAGCCGCCAGGTAACACGCACTATAGAGAGCCAGGCGGTTTTTTTTGAACCGTCTCCAGGCCAGTTGCGAAGGGGATAGAAGGCGGTTCGTGCTCATTGGAGTTTGATCCTGGGGTCCAGGTAACTATAGAGGATATCGACCAGCAGGTTGAGGACGAGGAGCAGGACCGAATAGACCAGCGCCAAGCCGACAACCATCGTGTAATCGCGGTTGAGTGAAGAATTGACCATGAAGACGCCAATACCCGGTATCTGAAAGATATTTTCGACGATGAATGAGCCGGTCAGGAGATCCGCCAGGAGCGGTCCCGAATAGGAGAGCAGCGGCAGGATTCCCAGGCGAAAGGCGTGTTTGAAATAGATGCTGAAATCTGAGAGCCCCTTGGCGCGTGCGGTGATGATGAAATCCGATTGCAGGGCGGTGATCATCCCTTCACGGGTGAGGCGAGCGACTCGGCCTGCAAAGTAAACGCCCAGAGAGACCACTGGCAGGACCGCATGGAGGGGTGTGCCCCAGAGTGCCACCGGGAAAATCTCCCAATGGATGGAAAAGAGCAGGATGAGCAGAGGCGCCAGGATGAAGCCCGGCACGCAGATGGCCGAGAGAGCCAGGAGCGTCGCCGAGTAATCGAGCCAGGAACCTTTGCGTATGGCGGCAATGAAACCCAGGGGAACGCCCAGACCCAGAGCCAATCCGAAAGAGAGAACTCCCAGCAGGATGGAGATGGGCATTCCCTGTTTAATGATATCGGTGACCGTGTGGTTCCGGTATTTGAGCGAGGCGCCCAGGTCTCCGTGGGAGACTCCCTGTAGGAAGAAGAGGTATTGCTTCCAGAGGGGCTGATCCAGATGATAGCGAGCGGCCAGGTTGCGTTCAATTTCGGGTGAAGCCGGCTTGCGCTCCGTATCGAAGGGGCCGCCCGGAGCGATGCGCACCAACGAAAAGGCAAGGAAGCTGATCACCAGCACCAGCGGAATCAGGAAGAAAATACGTTTGACGATATGGGTCAGCCGTTCCACGTTATGAGAGGTCAGCGATGAACTCGTGTTGCATCTCTATTTCCTTTTCAAAACCAGATAGACCGGAGGGCCTTTCGAAAGAGGGATGTTGGCTGACTGGGGAATTTCTTCACCGATCGCATTGACGATTTTTTCAAAGGAAAACTCCGCGCTGTTGATCAAGAGCCCGGTCTCATCCGCCCCGGTGTTCGCGCCGTCTTTGAATTCAACAGGCAGGGTTGTGACCAGCTGAGGATTCCAGAGCGCTACGACCGCTTTATTCTCCTGATCGGATTGAGGGAGAAAGAAGGCGACCAGAGTGCCGTTTTTCAGCTTCACCAGCTTTGAAAAAGAGGTTCCCTTCAGAACATGAGTCATGGCCGAAAAGACCGCATAAGCCGGTTTGGGCGAGAAATCCTGCCGTGTGATACCCATATTGAACTCGAAATACCAGGGGTCATCGCCGTCGTTACGGAAATTGTACCAGAAGTTTTTGGGGTTTACGCCCGAAGCGATCGTGGTCAGATGGGTGCGAGCCAGAAACTCGGCCTGCTTGCGCTCGGAGTTGGGGGTGAAATCCTGCCGCAGCATGTGGTGCTCGGTATGTGTCGCCCAGCCCATTTCCGTATTCCAGATGGGCCGCCGGGGAGCCTCAGGAGAGGGATTGATCTTGCGGTCGGCTTTTTGCAGGTCGTTGATAAAGGTCTCCTCTACGAGCACGGAGCGATAGGGATGGATGGTCAGGATATCGAAAGGAGTTTCCTTCTTGAGCATTTGGTCGATGAAATTGAAATCGATTCCCGCGGTGGAGAGGCCCAGGACCTGAATTTCTGGGTCGATCTCTTTTATCATCCGGTAGCTGCGGATCAGGAGCTCGGCATACATTTCCTTGGGACCTTGCCAGAAAAAGATGTTGGGCTCATTCCAGATTTCCCAATGCTTAATGCGGCCCCGGTAGCGGGTGACGCAGGCCCGCAGATATTCCAGATAGTCTTCGATGCCCTGTTGAGTATAGGGCTGAGTCCAGCCGGACCAATAGCCCGCAATTCCGTAAACCTGAATGCCATAGCTTTCGGCGGTGGAAACCAGATGGTCAAAGAAGGGCCAGTTATACTCACCCTTGCGCGGCTCAAGCATACTCCAGTTGAATTCCTCACGCGACCACTTGACTCCGGCCTGGGCGGCCATTTGAGCAACCTTGCTCATTTGATTCGTGGACAAGCGGTAGAGGTAGATTCCCATGCCGAAGGGCGATTGAGGGTCCATGGAATAATCCGAGTTGCGGGGGAAGTTTCCCAGCCAGGTGCAGGTGGCCGGTTCCTGGCGCAATCCGGGAGCTGAAAAGGTGAAGACTGCTTCCAGAAAGTTCAGGTTCTCCGGGAGAGGCGTCCGGAATGTTTCCGTGGTGGTTTCGAGCTTTGGCGCAAGGGTTACTTCGCGTTCCGCTCTCTTGAGGATATCGCCATTCCAGTTTTTAAGAGTGTAGCTGAGCTTGCCTTTCAGAGGCTCGGAGGCCATCGATTGGGCGTACCAGGTGAAGCTGAGCTCTTTTTCGTTTTCCGAAGGGGTGTTTTTCGCATACTGCATGAACACGGAATCCGAGAGCGCGGTAGAAGTCAGGAGGATATCGAAATCTTCCAGCTTATAGATTTTGGATTCAGAGCCTCTCCATTCGATGCGTCCCAGACGCAGAGGCCCGTGTATTTTGCCGTCATTTTCGCCACCGGCATATCCCCAGCCGTTCCCCGGGGGCATATCGGTGGAAAACTCAAAGCCTTCCGGAGTGAGAGTCGGCGAGAGCTCTTTGTAGAAGGTCATGAAATGGGTGTAGGCGTGAAGCGTGATTTTCAGGCCGGTAGGATCACCCTTGCCTTTGAGCGTGATTTGCCTGGTGATTCCCGGCAGTGTGCGCTGAGGAAAGTTCAGAGTGGCGTTCTTGGAAGAGCCGGAAAAATCGAGGGTGAGCACCGGCAGTTCCTGCTCACGGGATTCATTGGCGGGCGATAAGGCCAGTTTAGTTTCCCCACCGCCGCCATACAGGTTCCAATTGCTCGCGGGCAAGCAGGCCCGGAAGGAGTGTGTGAGGCTGACCTGGCTCTGGACTTCACCAGTGAGCAAAGTAACGTCATCAAAAAGGACGACGCCCTTGGTCAATTCCAGCTTATCGGCCAGAAGAGCGATTGCGGTGGGATTGCCGTGGAAAACACCGTCATTTTTACCGCCCCAGGAGGCCTCCCATAAATCAAGCGTGGTGCTGATTTTGCTCCACTCATCGGGGACGGAGCGAATTTCTTTCTGGAAGGTTTGCCCAGAGTTGTCGGTGAGCCGGATTTTAAAACGAGTTCCTTCGGGACGGTAGAGATTGAGCTGCAGAGCGCTGAAGGGCTCGCCCTTAGCTTCTTCGAGCCGAAGCGGATCAATCCGGGTTTCTGCCGCGACATAGGCGCCGCCGCCTGAGAAATCGAATATGAGTTTGCCGCAATAGTCGGCTTTGAGGCTGTTGGGTTTATCGGCCTGCGAAATTTCAAAGCTGCCTTGGGCCCCGGGGAATTCGGAGCCATTGCCGAAAATCCAATTCTTCGATTCCGGAGCGGGAAAATCTTCAATCAACATCTCGGCTCCGCAGACCTGAAAAGCCGATGAGGCCAGGCAAAGCGGAATAATGAAGCAGCGCAATAGACCGTTACACACGTTACTCATAGCTCAAGTGTAATCAGTGTGGATAGGGTGGCGAGGAAAAAAGCAGGGGAACTATTAATCTTCCTCTTCATCCTCACGGGCCAGGCCCTTCTCAATATATTCATCCCAGAGGCTCTGTTCGACCGAGAGTTGGAAAAATACGTTGGGTCGGAAGCCGTAAAAACCGGCGGGCTGATGAGGTTTTTTGACTCCTTCTTTCACCTGAGCCGAAAAACGGGGGGAATAAATGATGACCGGGGCGGCCAGATTATCAGGGACTTGCGGGTACCAGCCGGTGTTATTCTCAAAAGTGCGCAGATACCAGGGCAGAGGCCAGTAATCACCATCGCGGGCGATAACCTGGATGAGCATTTTGTTTCCATCAGGATGGATGGAGCCGAGTTTTTCCACAGTGTGGGTCAAGTTCCGCACGTCGGAGAGTGTGTGAGCGTAAACATGAGGATTTTTGGATTCCTCATAGTGCTTTTCGTTCATCAGGTGCCCCTGATAGAAGAGATGAAATAAACCGCCCAGGAGAACCAGAGAGATGAGGATGCGGGGGAGCCGGCCCTTCCAGGTCGAAAAGAGATAATGAGTGCCTATGCCGGCCAGAAGAACCACACCTTGAATGACGACAATAAAGCACCAGGGCGTTTTGTAAGGGATAACGCAATAAATGGTGCCCAGAAGCAGTGTGTAAGCGCTCAGGAAAAGAGAAAGGCGACGGATAGCCGGTGAAAAGTGGTCTTTGAAGCCTGTCCAGACTCCAAAGAGAGCGAGTATGAGGAGGAAAAGCTCTGTAAAGAGCGGTCCCGAATCTTTAGAAAACCAGAAATAGCGCTCCAGATAATAATACCAGGGCCAGATGTGCGAAGATTCTCCGCCGGCTCTGGCAAGCCAGGGAAAGTAGGTGAGGATGGAATCCAGCGGTCCGGCCCGATGCGTGAAAAAAGAGGTGAAGAAAAGGATGCCGGTTACCAGGAAGCCGCCCAGGGCAATGAACCAGTGAGAGCGTGGGACCTGTTTCAGGAAAGCCGTGGAACTGCCTTTGAATTTCTCCAGAGCTAACAGGAAGAAAAGTCCGCCTGCGGCTGCGGCGACATTAAAGACGAAAGTCTCCTTAGTCGCATACATGAGTGCCAGAGCGACGGCCGAAAGGAGAATCCATCTGCGCCGAAGGGTCTGAGTGTATTGCCAGGAGGCGGCAAGGAAAAGCAGGGTAAAAGTACAAAGGAGCGTTTCGTGAATGAAATATCGGCTGTAGAAAAGTAGAGACGGAGACAGAGCAAGAAGCAAGGAGCCGATAAAAAGGCCCGAGCGGCCCAAGGCGCTTCTGAAACAACAGAGGGTAAGGATCGCCAGGAGGCTGAAAAATGCAGGAACGCTTCTGAGAGGAGCCTCGCTTTCGGTCTCAATATCCTGCCCTGAAATCCATTGGAACGGGAGGCTGAAATAGTGCAGAGTCGGGCCGTGAAATTCATTCGGATTATACTTATACTCTCCGGTGTTCCAGAGAGTCCGGAATTTCATTGCCTGGACTGATTCATCTGCATGAAAAGGCCGCTGTGCCAAGTTTGCCCAGCGAAGAGGCACGGCGACAGCGACCCCAATCAGTAAAATCAGACAGGTTTGCCAGAATCGATTCACTTTCTGCCAAGCCCTTTCTGATGATTATTTCTTCAAGCCCCAGACTTCGATTTCGGTATAACGATTCATGCTGCTATAAGTGCTGCCTCTGCTGTAGAAACGCACATAGCGGCCCTCAATACCCTTTGTGTCGACAAGACGGCCTTCATGGCTTTCGTAGTATTCAAGGTCTTTACCCACACCCAGGAGTGAGGAATTGTCATAGTCGTTGTTGTAAACGGTTTTGACTTCCTTTTCGAACTGAGGATCATCGGATACCTGCACGATCACGTCGCGGTAGATGTGAGGGGTGTTGTGTGCATGCCACACCAGGATGGCGTACATTTTGACGGGTTCACCCAGATCAACCTGAATCCATTGGGTTTTGCGGGGAAGTTCCACGTAGCTGTCGTCGCTAAACTCTTTATTGCTGTCGGTGGCCAGCTCATAGGTGCCGCTATTAGGCGTTTCCACGCTGCCGGTCACTTTTTTCTTGAGGGCAAGGTTGGTGCAGCCTTTGGGGACCATGAATGCAGGGCGCGGTTTGTCGCTCGGTTTTTCCAGATGCTCGTCATCAGGTACATCCGTTGGGGTGCCCATGAATGCAGGGATGGGGAGCTTGACATTCAGCTTTTCGAGTTCTTCAGCGGCTGAAGCGTTGAAAGTGCTCGAGATGCCCAGAGAGGCAACCAGCGCAATAGCGATAGATAGAGTTATTTTTTTCATATTTTTTTGATATTAAAAGGGTGAAAAAATCGGGAAATGGAGCTTACCTTTTATTTGTCAGTCCATTTCCCGCTTTTCTGTCAGTACTTAATTATTCTTTGGCCCAAACTTCGACTTCAGTGTAGCGGTTCAGACGGCCAAAGGTGCTGCCGTTGCTGTAAAGGCGGAGGTAACGAACGCTCTTGCCTTTGCAATCTACCAGTCTGCCTTCGTGAGTTTCGAAATACTCCAGGTCTTTACCGGCTCCCAATTCCAAAGAATTGTCATAGTCATTGTTGTAGAAAAGGGTGACCGCATCTTTGAATTCGGGATCATCCGAGCCCTGTACGACGACATCGCGATAAACCTGAGGCGTCGCGAAGCTGTGCCAAACCAATATGGCCGTCACAGGATGTGACTTTTCCAGATCAATCTGAATCCACTGCGGTTTCCGGTGGAGTTCCAGATATTCGTCGGTAGCTTCCTTATTGCCATCGACCACCAGATCATAGGAGCCGGCTAAAGGCGATTTATCACTGCTGGTGACTTTTTTGCCGAGAGCCACGTTTTTGACACCTTTGGGAGCCATGAACGCGGGGCGCGGTTTGTCACTGGGCTTTTCTACATACTCGCCCAGTTCAATATCGTTGGGAGTTCCCTGCTCAGAGGGCTTGGGCAGTACAAGAGGCAATGCTTCGAGATCCTCAGCGTACGTATTGACAGTAAACGACAGAGCGGCAATCACAGCCGCCAGACTTAACATTCTAACCTTATGCTTCATATTACTTGTATTGACTACAAAATATCCCGTTCATGCTACCAAGTTCTGCTTCGTACGGCAATTTTTTTCCGGCGTCAGCGAACTTGCGTGATATTCTCCGGTCGCATTCAAGCGAACCAGGAATCCTGTTTTTGAGCAGGAGCGCTGGCTCCCGGCTCACTTAATTAGACGTATGGGAGCGCTTTTTATTCACCGGAGCGCTTAAAATGCGTCTACCACCGCGAGCCTGAAATAGAGACCCGATGAGGGTTCAATAGTGGCGATATAAGGGGACAGGGCATCAGTTATGGGTTCCCAAGGACCGTTGGGGCCGGGCGATTTCTGCAACTGAAGCTCTCCCGCCTGTAAGGTGAGGTTTTCCCAGGAGAGGGTGATTTTCCCGGGAATATCCGCCGTGCAAAGCAGGTCGGGGACTTTTGCACCCAGGAGCATTTGGCGCTCTCCAAGCACGGGGATGCTGACCCCATCCAGACTCAGAACCCCGGAGAGAGTAATCAAACCGGTGAAGCCTTCCTCAGCGGTGAGGGTGTAGGAGAAAATCTGCTCACTCTGGGGTTCTCCATTTTTCACGTAGGGTCCCCATTTTACCTGATTGTGAAAGGAATCGTGCCCGCCGACGGGGCTGATTTCTGAAGGGATTGCCCCGAGGGGCAGGGTTTCTTCCAAAGCCCAGCAAAGGGTGGTTGAACCAGCAAGAAGGCGGATCGTGACACTGTTGGAGGAGAGGGTCGAGGTGGCAAAAGGAATTGAGACGCTTTCCGCAAGTGACGCAGGTAGGGATACCGGCACCCAGCAGAGAGGAGGCTCAAAATCGATGTTCTGAGTATAGGATCCGCCAATCACGCTGAGGAATCCGGCCCGGGTCACATAATCCACCGGGATGGGGTTGGGGGACAAAGACCAGGGAAGACCTCTGCTCCAGTGCGACGCATAGTCGGAAAAATCTGATGTGCTCAGAAGGAAGCTGGAAGTCAAGTCAGCCGGGTGAGGAGTGGAAAAATGGGAGACAACCGTGAGCGAATTGGTCAGGAGAGGGAGAGTCTCATAGTTGGTGCTATCTTCCGGCGTAAAGGCGGCGTTGAGTGTATGCGTTCCCAGGGGAAGAACGGTTCCCAGTGTTGGGTCATAGGTGAAAGTGCCCGGGATATTGGCTGTGGCATTGAGTTCATTAGCCGAGAGAGGGCTGCCCTGCAGAATGGGGGAGAGCTCCGGCCAAAGAACCAGCGGAACCGCTTTCTCGACTGTGAGAGAAACGGTCTTATCCGTGGTGATGTAGTGAGAACTATCCGTGGGGATAAAGGTCGCCTTCAAACTCTGGGTGCCTGCATTGAGAAGGGTCCCTTGGGCGGGAGTATAAAGGAAGCTGCCCTCCGTGTTCGCAACGGCGTTGAGCTGTTCGGCGGAGAGTTTTGTGCCGTAAACAATGGGCGCAGGCTCCGGCCAGTCGATATCGGGAACACCTTTTTCAACGGTGAGTGCAACCGTTTTATCGGTCCCGAGGTAGGCGTTTGTATCTGTCGGGGTAAAGGTGGTCAGAAGGAAATGCGTACCCGGTTCCAAAAGAGTTCCGGTTTGAGGATTATAGTTGAAAGAGCCCGGGATTGTGGTGGATGCGTTCAGCTGACCTTCGGATAGGGGAGTGCCATAGCCGACGGGTTCAGGGGTAGGCCAGGTGATTTGGGGGACTTGCTTGTTAGAAATAAGCTTGGCCAGGTTCAGGCGGCCGCCGGTTGAGCAATAATTTATTAGCGCGGGTATCGGGTCCACGGAAGCCAAAAGCCGGGCTCTGGTCTGAGCATAGGTACTGGAGGGATTGGCTTGCAGGTAGAGCGCCAGGGCGCCGGCGACGTGAGGCGAAGACATTGAGGTGCCCGAGAGAAAACTGTAGCGGCCGTCGCTATAGGAATAAGTAGAGTAAATTTCACGACCGGGGGCGAAGAGTTGTACATAGTTGGTGCCGTAGTTGGAGTCCGAAACCTTCGTATCCGAGGAGTTCGAATTGCCCACGCAAATAACATTCTGATAAGTCACCGAATAGCAAGCCGGATAAAGTGTTCCAGTGTCTAAATTAAGCGCTTGATTTCCCGCAGCGCAGACCAAAATGATTCCGTTGGACCTCAGTGTGCGGATTTCTGATTTCAGGATAGAGGCATCATCCTCGACGGTCCAACTGGCATTGATAATTTTTGCTCCGTTTTTGCGCGCATAAACCATGGCGCTGACGGCACCGCTGATGGTGCCTCCGGTATCACCCAGGAAGCGGCAGGCCATGATTTTCACATTCCAGGCGATTCCGCAGACACCCTTTGCGTTATTGCCGCAAGCGCCGATAATTCCCGCCACATGGGTGCCATGGCCGGAAGTATCGATGGGGTTATTGTTGGTTGCGCCGTCCGAGAAATCCACACCGTAGTAATCATCCACGTAGCCGTTGCGGTCATCGTCAACGTCGTTGTTCGGGATTTCTTTGGTGTTTATCCACATGTTGGGCGCCAAATCCTCATGGGTATAACGAACGCCGGTATCCACGACGGCAACGATAACATTTGAGGCGCTGTTATAGAGATTCCATGCGGCCGGAGCGTTGATTAATTGAATGTTGTAGGCGCGCTTGGGGTCCTGGGTATAAGTATCATTGGGCATCAGGGCCGGCTTGACCAGATAATCAGGGTGGGCATATTCGACCAAACCGCTTTTCAGGTAGGTGCGGGCCTTATCGGCGACGTTTTCCAGAGGATCGAATTCGATCAACTCCCATGCCTCATCGCCGGCCATGATTTTTGCCTTGAGAGTGGAAGAGCAGGCTCGATGGAATTCTTGCAGGGTTGCTCCCGATTTGGGTTTTACCAGGAGACGGCCCGGATACCAATTGGCCGCGGAAATAAAGAGGGGAGTACTGAGAAAAAGGAGACTCAGGAGGAGCTTACACAAGAGAGGGGAGAAATTACAGGTCGAGAAGCTTCTTGATGTTTTCTCGGGCTTTATCCTCTTGGGAAGTATCTTCATGGATGGGGACATATATTCTTTTGGCAAAGTCAAAATACTCACAGAAATTACCTCGGGTTTTATCAGCAATCTCTTCCGCTCTCCTGTCGCGGCATTGGTAAGCCAACTCCGGGGCCCAGGAGACGCAGTTCCGGCAGACTCTGAGGTCGGCTTCGCAGCCGAGGCATTTTTCGCCGCGGCCGGGAAGGCCTTTCAGGTCCAGAGGCCGTCCGCAATTATAGCAATGAAGGTTGGGTTTGGCGGAGTCGGCAAAGAGATCCATGGTTTATACCGGGTAATGTTATTGTTGGCTGGGAGCGCCTCCGGGGGGAGTCATTACGATAGCTTTGACCCGTCCGCTTTTTGGGAAATAGGCAAACTGGTACCCCTTAGGCAGTTGAGGTAGGCGCGGCAGGTATCCGGTGGAGATCAGCTCATCGAGGTTTTCGGGGAAACGGTCCTCAGCCGCGTTGAAGAGGTTGATGGCCTGCTGGACGCTGGATACATCGACGACTTTTTCCGCCGTGGTTTTCGCGCGGCTCATCGCGCCCAGATAATCGACGCTGTTGGGAGCCGAAGCCGGCGGCGGTTCCGGGGCCGCTTCAGCAGAGCTCTCGGGAGCTTCTTCATTTTTGCCGCATCCGACGAGCAGCGACAGGGCTAAAACACCTGTCAGGCAAAAAGCGCTTTTGTTTTTCATTTTGGTTTTAATGAGGTTGATTTTGAAGGAATTGCAGTGTTTGCTCCAGAGATGAGAAGCGCTGTTCTTCACGAGTGGAAAGAGTCTTGATAAGGTAAACAAGTTCAGAAGCATCATTCTTTTCCAGACGAAAAGTCCATTGGGCTTTCAGCTCCAGGGCGCGTTTGAATTGTTTGTCGGCCTTGAGGGGTGCCAGTGAGTAATCGGTAGAGAAACCGGCATCTCTGAAGGATTGAATTGCGGTGAGGGTCCCCAAGCGGAGAGATTCATCCTCGATGAGGGCATAGATTTGAGCCGGAGCGCTGAAGGTCGGCAGAAGCCCGCGTTCCTTGAGCAGCTCGGTCAGCACGACGTCTCCCATCCCGAATCCCAGGGAAGGTATTTGCGCTTTCCCCCCCGAGATGAGCTGAGTCAGGTGGTCATAGCGGCCGCCGCCGGCAATGGCTCTGAAATTGCCTTTGCGGTCAAAGGCTTCGAAAACGGGCCCGGTGTAGTAGGCCAATCCGCGAATGACCCCGTAATCCACTTTGACGAAATCCGAAAGGCCTCGAGCTGCCAGGTTGTCCAGGATGGACTGAAGCTCCTCGGTCGGTTCGCCCGAAGCAATGAAAGCGGCGACTTCGTCATAGCTCATGCCCAATTGGGAGAGCTTTTCACGGGAAACAACCGGGTCTTCCCGTTCGAGTTTATCAATGATCTGGAAAAATTCGTAGGATCGCTCCTGGTCGGCGCATCTCTGGCTGAAGTATTGGCTCCAGGCGCTGCGGCTGCTCAGGCGGATGACGAAATCTTCGTGGGTCAGCCCGAAAGCACGCAGTACGTCAATAACCAGAGCAACGATTTCTGCATCGGCCCCTGAAGCGGCATCCCCAAGAATATCGGCGTTGAATTGGAAGTGCTCTCTGAGGCGCCCTTTTTGCTGGCGTTCGTAGCGGAAGAGCTGAGGTATGGAAAACCACTTGATCGGTTTGCGATAATTGCCATGGTGCGCGGCGACCATGCGCGCCAGGGTAGGGGTCATTTCCGGCCTAAGCGAGATTTGCCTTTGCCCTTTGTCCGTAAAATTATAGAGCTGAGCGACAATTTCATCGCCACTCTTGAGCGTGTAAAGCTCCAGAGGCTCCAGAGGCGGGCCGTCATATTCGCGAAAACCGTAACGGAGGGATACTTGCCTCCATGTGTTGAAAATGTAGCCCCGCACATCCGCGCTCCATACATCCTTGTGCGGAAGAGGTTCTGGGTAAAAATCTCGAAATCCGGGTAAACGATCCATGCTTTTTCAAAGTGAGGGCAGAATAATACCCCCCAAAAACCAAAGCGCCCTGTTCGTCCTCAGTCGGGGAAGAACCTGGCACTTCGTTTCTTTTTATAGAATTGTTAAAACCTCACGCCCATCGCGCAAGGCGGGTACTTACTTGATCTTGGATGCGTCCAACTTCTCGACCAATTCTCTCATTTCCTTGCCAGGTTTGAAACGGACGACCGGGCGGCTGGGAATGGGGATATCCGTGGCCGGTTTATTGGGGTTTCTGCCAATACGGGGCTTGGAAACACGAACTTCAAAGACACCGAAGTTGCGGATTTCCACTGTGTTGCCTTCGGCCAGGGCGCCGTTGAGATAATCCAGAGCCTTCTGTACAATCTTGAAAACTGTTTCCTGAGTCTGTCCAGTTTCCTTGCTGATTTTCAGAACCAAGTCTCTCTTTGTAAAATTTTTGCTCATATCAATAATTTCTATTAGTTAGTTGTCACTGCAATAGGCCGTACAGGTCGGCAAAGCGTCTTCTCTAGTTATTCCCACTCAAAGGGATGTTTCTGCACCCCCTTGCACTGGGTGGCAGGAAAGGTACACTAAATGCCTCATAAAAGTCAAAGCCTCCGGCAAAATCTTTTCGCGCGTCCTCTTTCGTTTTACTGAGTATACCTTCGTCTACCATGTTAAAGACAATTTCACCAAAATCTTCGCAGCTGGTTATTCCCCACTCTTCGAAGACGACAGTGGCCATGGATGCGAATTGCTCCAAGGCGTACTCACGAATTCCCTCCAGGAGTTCCTGTCCCGTTACATGCCTGGTTTTACCGTCTGTTTTTTCGGCTTTCACTTGAGTAAACTTAAGGGCTGACTCAAGGAACTCATAGGCGGCGCAAGGATAGCGTTTATCTTTTGCGACGATTTTTTCTATGGCCAATGCAAACTTCGGATCAGGCATCTTCAAACAAGCGGGGGTAAAGAACCACTACTGGGATTTCTTAGAGCTCCCAACCAAATCACGGCTCAGTCTTTCATGTTTAGTCGGGCAAGTCAAGAAGTCTATGCGTCAGAGCTTGTTAGACGAAAAGGAAAAAATCTGGCCAGGGGTATAATTCATAACTCTTTATTTATGAGTATGTTATGATTTTATGATGGTTGTGCACTTTCCTTTTCTGGTTTGGAGTCTCCAAAAAAATCAGAAAAAAATATCACTGTATCCTCTTGCAGGAGAAAAAAATCCTGCATTTATTTTTCCCAATCCGGAGGCTATTTCAAGGCGCTCAAAATGTGTTCCCATACCAGATTGATTTCCGCCTGCATATCTCCGAGCTGAGCCGTAATGGCAACTACGGTCTCCTTTTCCGGAATCACAATAATGAACTGACCATAGGCGCCATCGGCACGGAAGGCGTTGTTGCGGCAGCGCCAAAGCTGATAACCGTAGCCCTGACGCCAATCGCTTTTTGCCTCATCGCTTTGCTCCGATACCCATGCAGGCGGCTGATTGATGTGTGCCTGACTTGCCTCTTCAATCCATTCTTTTGAGAGAAGTTGCTTTCCGTTCCAGACTCCTTTCTGGAGGAGAAATTGGCCCATCTTGGCCATGTCTTCGGTTTTGAGCCAGAGTCCCCAGCCGCCGCAGTTAATTCCCTGGGGGCTTTCTTCCCAGCGAATGGAGGCGATACCCAGAGGACGGAAAAGCCGCGGGTAGAGGTAGTCCACCACTTTCTCTCCTGTCACCTTTTGAACAATGGCGCTCAGGGCATAAGTGGCCAAGCTGTTATAGACGAAGCGGGTTCCGGGCTGATGCTCCAAGGGTACGGCCAGGAAGCTCTTCATCCAATTAGCGCCTTCAGTTTCGCGGATGCTTTGAGTGGGATCCTTACCATGGCCCACCGACATGGTGAGCAGATGCCGGATTTCGAGATTGCGGAGGTTATCCGAGATGTTCTCAGGAAGGTCGTCCGGAAAAAAGGAGATGACTTTATCGCTCAACTGGATGCGTCCCTCCTGAATGGCAAAGCCGATCGCCGTGGCGGTAAAGGTTTTGCTCACCGAATACATGACGTGGTTCTTATCGTGGGCAGCATCTCCGAGATATTTTTCGGCGATGACCTTTCCATTGCGGAGAACCATGACGCTGTGAATCTCCTGCTTGGCTTCTTCAACTGCAGCAAGATAGTTCTGCAACATATCGGGAGAGACATTTTCGGCTTCGGGCGTGCTGCGTGGCAACTCCTTGGCGATCTGATTATAGGTGGCGAGCTCAATATTCTTTTCCTGAAGAGCGGCCTTAATTTTGGGGCTGGTGAAGAGGTCCGTTACTCCTTGCCGGTCCTGAGCGACATCTTCATAACCCACATGGAAAGTGCCCTGCATTTCTTCAGTGTTCAAAGCCGGATGATCTACGAAGAGATAATTTTTGCCCTTTTCGAGCGTCTCAAGCATCTGGAGGAAACTGGTCTCTTTTTCTTCAGAGGTTTTATGACTTCCTTTGTAGCCCACGTAAGAGAGGTTCTGAATTTCCGTTTCCAGAGTCAGGTTATATTCTTTGGCCAGCCCCGAGACCATCGCCGCTACCTCTTTATCAAAGGAGGTGCAGCCCATGTGGCTGGAGAGATGCGTGATCTGGGGCAGATTCTTCAAGGCCAGCTCGATTTGAGCACGAAACTCCTGCTCTATTTCAGCCAGGCTCCACTTATGTTCAGAGATACTTTGGCCGGGATAGTTCGGGTTTTTGCGTATTTGAGGGAAGAAGTAGCCGTTCTCATCCACCAGAGAGGGGCAGGGTGTCAGCGGACGCCATTTGATCAAATCCCATTCGCTGGTGAGTGTCAGGTGCAATCCAACTGCAATTTCCGGGTTTGCCCGCAGAAGGCGAACAGTTTCAGGGAACCAGGAACCGACCGCTATGACCTCAATGGAGGAGGCGATTCCTTCCTGACTTGTCTTGAGACAGGCAATGTTGCTGGCTCGGGAAGAGCCCATATCATCGGCGCGGACGATCAAACGCGTCAGCTCCGAATCGGAGGATAATAAAGTGAACTGCATGGCACAATAGAGCACGGCTCCAGCGAATAGTTTCTTCCTCATATCAGGGAAATGCTATTTTAAAATCACTTTTGATTCAAGGAATCGTTTCCTTTAACTTCATAAATCTCCTTGAGGTCGCTGCAGAAAAGTGTTTTGGGATTTTTGTAGTAGAGAAGGAAATCTTTGGCGGAGAGGCTCTCCGGATATGGGGCGTAATGATGACGTGTGTGGGCATTGCGCCACATGACGACAAAGGCTGCGGGATGATTTTGCGTGCAGGGCTGGAGAACCCCTGTCCACCAGTCTTCGCTGGGGATGGCTTCAAAGCCGGTTTCGGTGCAGGCGATCGGTTTTTGATGTTTCTCGCCCAGGTCGGTGAGGTAGGTCAGCATCTTGTTCATTCTCTCCATGTATCCTTCGCGGTTGTTGCCTTTGGTGTATTGGTAGCAATCATAGCCCAGGATATTGACGTAATCATCACCGGGATAGCGTTCCATATAGAGCTCAGTGGCGCGGCCAATATCGTTTGACGGAGAGTAGGCATAGAGCAACTGGTCGCAGCCTTTTTTGCGGAGTTGCTCGCAAGTGAGGATCCAGAGCGCTTTGAATTGCTCAGTGGTGCAGAGATCCTGACCCCACCAGAACCAGCTGCCGGTGTGTTCATGCCAGGGACGGAAGATGATGGGGACCTTGGTGGAATCGGGAGCGCGAAGTGAATTCATAAAATCGGAGGCTTTATCGAGCCAACCGAGGAATTTCTGGTGCTGCGCGCCTCCGGGCAGGATGGACTCCACGACTTTTTTGTCTTTCACATCCCAGGAATCGCCGCCGGTAAGAGGGTTATCCACATGCCAGCAGATCATATTAACTCCGCCCCGCAGGTACTGGGCGATTATTTCTCTGCGAAGAATTTCAAAGGGGACTCCGTTGATGTTGTTATCGCGGCCGTGCTCAATGCGGCCGATATCCCAGCCGATTACGGCCGGATAATCACCGCAGACGCTTTTGACGTCGCTTCGTGAGGGCTCATCCGATGCGGCAGAGCCGGCTTTCCAGCCGACGCCGTAGACAGTGGATTCGTGGTGGCCAAAAAGGATACCCTTTTCCGGGACTGCCTTGAGGTAAAGAAGGAGGCTTTGCGTTTGAGGCGTGAGAGAGAAGGTATTTGATGCCGCGGGCGAAGTTTGAGCCGAGAGCCAGGGTGAGAAGAAGAGAATCCAGGCGCCGGCAATGGCGAGGATTTTAAGAGCATTCAGATGAAACCTAATCATATTCAAGCGTCATAACAGCAGAGCGAAACATTGGCAAGAAAAAAGAGGCGTTCTTGCTTTGGGGAGAGCCTTTTGCTAGGATGAGCGCCCGGTATGTTGGATGTCAAAGTAATCCGTGAAAATACAGAATGGGTATGCGCCAGGCTGGCGGCCCGCAACGCTGGAGATGAGGCAAATATTCAGGAAATTATCGGCCTGGATGATGCCCGCCGCAAGAATCTTTCCGAAGTTGAAGTCTTGAGAGCACATCGGAACAAGGTCTCAAAGGAGATCGGTGTATTGATGGGCAAGAAGCAGTTTGACGAAGCCAATCTTCGGAAGCAGGAGACAACGGAGATCGGGCAAAAGATTTCGGATTTGGATAAGGTGCTGCTGGAAATAGAGTCTCAGCGTGAAAGTTTACTTCTGAAGACACCCAACACGCCGCACGATACGGTCCCTTACGGCAAAACCTCGGAGGATAACCCGATTGTAAAAACATACGGAGAGAAGAAAAAATTTGATTTCAAGCCTCTGAACCATGTGGAGCTTTGCGAAAAGCTGAACCTGGTCGATTTTCAGCGTGCCACCAAGATATCGGGCCGTGGTTTTATCCTTTATACGAATTTGGGAGCCCGGCTGGAGCGGGGACTCATCAATTTCCTGCTTGATACCCACACCCGGGAGCATGGATATACGGAGATTCAGCCTCCGCTCATGGTAACCCAGGAGTGCATGTACGGAGTTGGGCAATTCCCCAAGTTCAGGGATCAAGCCTATACGATTCAGGAGGGACTTGACGCGGAGACTCTGGGTAAGCAATACCTTCTGCCGACGGCTGAGGCCGCTCTGGTGAATATCCACAGGGATGAGATTTTAAAGGAAGAAGAGCTGCCCAAACGCTACTGCGCTTATACGCCCTGCTTCCGGGCTGAAGCGGGTGCGGCCGGTTTGGGGACTCGCGGTCTGATCCGCGTGCATCAGTTTGATAAGGTCGAGCTGGTGAAAATCGTTGAGCCTGAGAAGGGTTATGAGGAACTGGAAAAGCTTCTCCTGAATGCGGAGAAAATTCTTCAACTTCTGGGGCTGCACTACCGTGTGATCTCGCTCTGTACGGGGGATTTAGGCTTTACCAGCGCTAAAACTTATGATATTGAAGTTTGGGCCCCGGGTCAGGAACAGTATCTGGAGGTCTCCAGCTGCAGCAATTGCGAAGATTATCAGGCTCGCAGAATGGGGCTGCGCTTTAAGAAAGCCGATGGCACCCTCCGCTTCCCGCATATGTTGAATGGGAGCGGTACCGCTCTGGCCCGTCTCTATGTAGCTCTTTTGGAAACATATCAGCAGCCTGATGGAAGCATTTTGATTCCGGAAGTGCTGAGGCCTTATATTGGAACTGATCAAATTAAAATTTAGTAACTCGCAGAAAACTGACTGATGAAAATTCTCTTGGCGACGAGTGAGGTCTATCCGTACTCCAAAACCGGAGGCTTGGCGGATATGTTGTCAGCCTTGGCCAAGACCTTAGCCAGACAGGGTCATGAAGTGGGGGTGGTGACACCTCTCTACGGCTCCATTCTCAAAAAATACCCGGAAATCAAGAAAATGGATTGGGTGTTGGAGCTGCCTCTGGATTGGCATCAGATTCAGGGTGGAGTCTACACTCTGGAAGTGGATAAGGGGCTCACTTACTACTTTATTGAGCAGGAAGAGTTTTTCAATCGCCCGGGTATTTATCAGCATAACGGGCTGGACTACCCGGACAACCCGGAGCGGTTTATCTTTTTCTCCAAGGCGGTCGCTCACCTGGCGCAATTTCTGCCCTGGAAACCGGATTTGGTTCATGTCCATGACTGGCAGACGGCGTTGGTTCCGCTTTTGTTGAAACATGCGCAAGGGCTTGGGCTTTTGAGCCGTCCCATTCCCACCTGCCTGACCATTCATAACCTGGTCTATCAGGGGGTATTCCCTGCCAAGATTTTTGCCTTAACTAATTTGCCCTGGGGATATTTCAACCCTTCGGGCTCGGAGTTTTACGGCAACTTTAATTTCCTCAAATCCGGCATCGTTTTTGCGGACAGGTTGACGACGGTCAGCCCGGGATACGCAAAGGAGATCATGAGCGCGGAGTATGGCGCTAACTTGAACGGCGTTTTGAGCCAGCGGGTGAATGCCTTGACGGGTATCTTGAACGGGGCCGATTATGAGGTCTGGAATACTTCCGATAACCCCGCCTTGGAGCAACCCTATTCCATTAAGAACGTGGCAACCGGCAAGGCGCGTAATAAAGAGCTGCTGCAGCAGACGATGGGGCTGACCCGGAATCCGAGAATTCCTCTCTTTGCCAACGTGGGACGCATGGCGGACCAGAAGGGGATGGATATCATGATACCGGCTTTGGAAGATATGCTGGCCGGGGATATTCAGTTTGTTTGCCTGGGCAATGGTTCGACCCGATACGAGGCCTCCACCCGGGAATTGCAAAGTCGTTTCCCGCATAAAGTCGGGCTATTCATAGGATATGATTCAGAGCTCGCCCACCAGATAACGGCCGGCAGCGATTTCTTCCTGATGCCCAGCCGCTATGAACCGTGTGGTTTGAACCAGATGTATAGCCTGCGTTATGGGACCCTTCCCATCGTGCGCGCGACCGGCGGGCTCATGGATACGGTGGTGGATCCCAATGAATCGAGCACCCAGGCCAATGGTTTCAAGTTCTCCGCTTATACCTCTCAAAACCTGGCCCGGACGATGATTCGTGCGCAGTCGGTCTATTACTCGGCTACGACACTCAAAAATATGCGTAAAAACGCGATGCAGGCAGATTTTTCCTGGGAACAAACCGCCCGCCGCTACGAGGAAGTTTACAAAGCCGCGCTGGGGGGTGCCGGATTAGTCGGCAAAGAATCCGCGTAGAAGGGGAAAGTTTCCGAAAGGGGCGTTTGCCTGAGGTCAAGAGCCTAAGCTCGAGACCCAACACACTTAATGAGAAAAGCCGGAGCTCATTTCATGATGAGCCGGAGATAAGATAATTTATGTTTGAAGAGATAAAAATGCAATCCGAAGAGCTGTCAGCCAGACTGGCGCAGCTAAGGAGGTTTCTTTGACTACACGAATCTGAAAACCAGGCTCAAAGAGCTGGAAAAACAGATGGAGGGTGAGGGCTTCTGGGAGAATCGCGCCCTGTCTCAGAAAGTGAGCGTGGAAACCCGCGAGATTAAAAAGCGGCTGGAGCGGCTCGACCACTTCTCCCGCGCTCTGGAAGACCTGCAAGTCCTGGTGGAGATAGGCGAAACCGAGGAATGTGCCGGGCAAAAAGAGGCTTTTGAGGAGGCAACCCAGATGGTGGACCAGATTCGGCAGGAGCTTGAAGCGTTGGAGGTGGAAGAAACCTTAAAGGGTCCTCATGATCACGCCAATTGCTACATGATCATCAATGCGGGCGCCGGGGGGACTGAATCCTGCGACTGGGCCAATATGCTTTTGCGGATGTATCAACACTGGTGCGAAAGCCGCGGCTGGGGCTTCGAGGTAACCGATGCTCTGCCCGGGGAAGTGGCCGGCATCAAGAGCGTCACCGTACGCATTGAGGGTGAGAACGCCTATGGTTATTGCAAGGCCGAGCGTGGAGTTCACCGCCTGGTCCGGATATCGCCCTTTGACTCCAATAAACGCCGCCACACCAGTTTTGCCAGTGTCGACGTGATGGCGGAAATGGAGGATACGAGCGAAGTGGAAATTCCGGATTCAGAGTTTGAAATGGATACTTTCCGCTCCGGAGGTAAAGGCGGACAGAACGTCAATAAGGTCGAAACGGCCGTGAGAATTCGGCATATTCCCACCGGGATTGTGGTGGCTTGCCAGACTCAGCGCTCTCAGCATCAGAACCGTGCATCGGCCATGAAACTCCTCCTGTCGAGAATCTATGCCTTGCGGCAGGACGAGCAGAAACAGGAAATGGAGAAGTTCTATGGTGAGAAAGGCTCCATCTCCTGGGGAAATCAGATTCGCTCTTACGTTCTGCAGCCCTATCGTTTAGTGAAAGATCTGCGCACAGGCGTGGAAACGGGGAATGTCACGGCTGTGCTTGACGGCGCGCTGGATCCCTTCGTGAATGGCTGGCTCAGAGCGGGATGTCCCTCCAAACGGACGCATGGAATTACGGAAGAGGATGCGCGGGAGGAAGAGTAGTCTGCTTGCCCGATTGAGCCAAATAGATTAGAATTCCTGATGGGGATGAAGTGTAGAAAAGAGAGTTGCCAACATGAGGGCTGTTCGTGCCATGCTGAAGATGAGAAGCATGCCAAGTATGTGCCCGATCCGGTGGAAGTGGCCCAGCGCCTGAGAAGCCGCTCTCTCAAGATGACTCACCAGCGCCAGGCGGTGCTGACCGTACTTCAGAGAGAACAGAGGCCGCTCACTATCCGGGAGATTCATGAATTGCTGGATACGGCCGGAGACCTGGCGACCGTTTACCGGACCATGCACGTTTTGCAGGAGGCCCATCTGGTGAGCAGATGCGATTTCCGGGATGGCGTGGCGCGCTTTGAAGTGAGCTGCGCATGCGGTGCGCTCCATCATTACCACGTGATTTGCAACAATTGCGGCAAGGTGATGGGAGTGGAGATCGAATTCCCCGATACGATGCTGGAGGAGATTGCCTCTCAGAGCCGTTATTCTCATATTTCTCCTCATGTTGAGTTTTTTGGCGTTTGCCCGGCTTGCAAGAAAGAGGGACAAAACGAGAAGAAGGGCTGAAGGCGATCCGGAGTTGAAGAAAAATTTTCCAGAACCCCAGAAAATGAACCCCGAGCTGCCTGTCACTGAGCAGCCGGTCAGGGTGATGCCCAGGGTCTCTTTTGAGCGGGCATGCCTTCTGGCCAAGATAGGAATCACGACGATCGGAGACCTTTTTTTTTACTCGCCCTCGCGCTATGAAGACAGGCGGGATATACGCAAAATCCAGACTTTAAAAAAAGGGGAACAGGCGCTCGTTTTTGGGAAGGTAATAGAGTGCGGTGTGCAGCGCTCACGCAAAAGCGCAAAATTTTTCACCAAGGCGATTATCGGCGACGAAACCGGGAGACTGCATTGCCATTGGTGGAATCAGCGCTGGCCGGCAGAATCCCTGAAGACAGACCGGGAGGTTATCGTCTTCGGGAAAGTAGATTCACTCTATCCGCCCCAAATGACCAACCCGGAGTTTGAGGTGATGATGGGTTATGCCGATTCGCGTCTCAATGTGGGGCGAATCGTGCCGGTATATGGTCTCACTGAGGGCGTCAAGCAGTGGGGGATACGGGATTTGATCTCCAGAGCACTCGACCGCTTTCTTAGAGATTTGCCCGAGGGCTACGTCTACGATTCCGATCTCGGGTTTCCCAGCCGCCCGCGTGCCGTGCAGATGCTCCATCATCCCGCCGTGCCGGGAGAAGAGGAGCTGGCCCGCAAACGCCTGGCAATGGATGAACTTCTGGAAATGCAGATGGAAATCCAGCGCCGCCGGAAAAACTTGCTGGAGCAAGGTCAGGGAATTAAATGCCCGGGCAATAACCTCCTGATCCGGCCGTTCCTGAAAAATCTGGATTTCACCCTGACCCCCTCGCAAACGGAAGTATTGCGGGAGATGCGTGCTGACCTGAACTCCGGAATCCCGATGCGGCGGCTGTTGCAGGGAGATGTCGGCTCCGGGAAAACCGTGGTCGCTGCCAGTGTCGCGCTCATGGTCATGGAGGCCGGCTATCAGGTCGTACTGATGGCGCCTACCGAGATTTTGGCCTCGCAGCATGTGAAGACTTTCCGAAAGTGGTTTGAACCGCTGGGAGTCAGGGTCCGCCAATGGACTGGCCGCTTGAAAGATGAACCCGATTCCATGGAGTTACTGGAAAGGAATCCTGCGGCTCCGAATGCTGAAATTGTCATCGGGACTCATGCGCTGATTGAGGACTCTTTTCGGATTGAGCGATTGGGGCTGGTGATTATTGATGAACAACATAAGTTCGGTGTCGATCAGAGGGAGCGTCTTCTCAAAAAGGGCTCCTGGCCGCATTTACTGGCGATGACGGCGACGCCCATCCCGCGCACGCTCGGCCTCACGCTTTACGGGGAACTGGATATCTCATCCATTGCGCATTCGCCCGAAGGCAGAGGGACGATCCGCACTTTTATCCGCAAGAGGGATAAGCTCGCGGCAGTCTGGGAGTTTGTGAAAAAGCGGCTCGCAGAGGGACGCCAGGCGTATGTGATCTATCCCCTCATTGATGAGCCGAGCAACCCGGAGCTCAAAGCGGTGGAGGCTGAGTTTACGCGTATCACAAAAGAGATTGCTCCTTTCAGCGTGGGGCTCCTCCACGGGAGAATGAAGGGGAGCGAGAAGGAATACGTGATGCAACAGTTTGCCCACAATCAGGTCCAGCTCCTGGTGACGACCAGCGTGGTGGAAGTGGGTGTGGATGTCCCCAATGCGACGGTGATGGTGGTGGAGAATGCGGAGCGCTTCGGGCTGGCGCAGTTGCATCAATTCAGAGGCAGAGTCGGCCGCGGCAAAGAGAACTCCTTTTGCATTCTTATCGTAGCCAATAGCGCTGAGGATTCGATGGAGCGCCTGAAAATCCTGGAAGAATCTCGAGATGGTTTCCGCATTGCAGAGGAAGACCTGAAGATTCGAGGCCCCGGTGATTTTTTGGGAGACCGCCAGCATGGGATGCCATCCTTCCGCTTCGCCAAACTCCTGGAAGATTATGCCCTGGTGCAGCGTGCCCGAAAAATAGCGATCGAGAACGTTCAGAAAGAGGAACCCTCTTCATAAGGCACGCGGGGTATTCCATTTTTTGGATCAAATAGGCGAACGTAAGCGGTAGTTTAACGCATGATCCTTGTCTGAAAAGCCAATGTCGCAATAAAACATGTTTCTTTTGCCACCTACAAAAGGCTCTCTCCCTCCCTTGAGCACAGTATTGGTGAGACATAAAATAACTTTGGCATTGTTGTTTGTTACTTGTACAGTTTCATTCCAATTCGCAAAACCACTACCTATTATGCCTGTTATGTAAACTCGGTCCACCGCCCAATGCTTGGGGTTCAGTTGGGTGCTCAATAATGCTTTTTTCAAACCTTGCTCAACCAACTCAGCCGTGACAAGCTGATTCGTTTGATTTGTTGTCTCTATTTTGAGGGTAAACTCGCCTACATGGAAATACTTATGAAGGCGACTGTCAAAAGTGAAAATAAAATAGCCTAAATAAACAATTAATAAAAATATTACAAAGAAAATTATCTTTTCTAAAGAAATATCGAATTAACGGTTAATAAACTGAAATGTTTTCATTATTGATTTAGATGTCGACTTATACAATATTTTCTAAAAATAATAATATAAATACAATAAGCTATAACTCCATATATTGAAAAAATAAAAATAATTATTAAAGATAAAATTATAAAAATAAATTTATGTTTATTATTGATATTTATAAATCTATATCCAACACCGGTCAGTAAACCGAAAAGGAAAAATTGCGCCCCTCCAAAAATAAAGTGAAATATTAGGTATTGATCAGGATATACAACCTCGGTCAATCTTTCGTAGATGGCAAAAAATCTATCCATAAGGATACTTATCGGAAAATCCATCGTCTGAAGGCCCGGCCACAACACCCCCAGTTCGATATTACGCCGGCTTGCGTCCCAAGTTCCGCATACGAGAAGACTATGAAAAACAAATAAAGCCAACCCACACATTATTGGCAGGTTAAAGTTTTTGTTCCAGAATTTCATTTTCTCTCGGTTTAGGTCTAACGTCATTTTCCACCTTCACTCACTCTGGACTTTTAGACTGTTTTTCGAGGGTACTATTATTATTCGGGGTGGTTTTTATTTTTTCGGAGGATTCAATTTTGCGTTCAAAAGCGAAAATATCGTTCGAATCAGGATCTCCTATAAAGAAAATGAGATCAAAATCTTCCCCTTTTTTGGGGCGGAAACGGCGCTTCTTCCCCTTTATGTAGGACCTCTCTGAGGTTTTCAAATCAAGTCCAGTTCCCAATTCGGTTGAATTTCCCTCACTTATTTTCCCCCATAATTTAACAATATCTCCCTTTTCCAAAGCTGACGGAGCACCTTGTATGGTCATATAATAATTCCCCTCATAACTATAAACGGAAGACCACTCCGGGGTTGCAGGAGACCGCTCCGAAGTTTCAGGATTATAGTTCCATAATGGCAGCATTGGTCCGGGAACACGTGCAGAGAAGGTCCCATCTTCTCGAAGCGTCAAATGGTAATCAGCTTCCGTATTTTTAAGCCAGCGAGAGATACTATTTTTAGTTGGAACCCATTCTCCATGAACATGTTTCATTTTAAAATAATACTCTTCTTCTGATTCAAAAAAATCCTCAAAACACGAAGATGTTAGTAAAGTTAAAGACAGCAGTAGCCCAACTCTCAATATATTCCATATCTTTTTCATAGTTATTTTCTACATTTATTCACTCTGAGTTTTTCCTGGTTTTCGGGTACAGCATACAAGTCAGTGAAACAAACGTTCCACAATGAATCCTGTGGCAAAAAAATTCCAGCCAAACCCTCCAATTCCTAACAGCATGATTAACCTGCATGTCCAACGCCTGGGAGAGGAGTCAACAACACGATGTATTCCGTAGCCCGAATAAATTAAAAAAACTGATGGTATAAAACCGAGAAAAAACAAAAACCATATAGTATTTTTAGTTCCGATTACGGCTTCTATCGTATTCCCAACCGGGGAGTTCCCAACCGGCAAAAAAATGAATGGGTAACACCACGTTATGATACATGCTAAAAAACATAAGCATATATATTTATCATATGAATATTTATTTTCTTTTATAAAATTAAAATTCATTATCACTCAAATCACATTGAACAAAAGAACAGATAGATGCATTTTTCGCATTCCACGTATGATTCCACCCCCCATCGCTGAGCCTTGCCATCCCATATCATAAGTGAAATGCCCGGGCCTTCCGGGAATAAAGATATATAAGAATTCATCGTTTTATTCTATTTGGGGCAAGTGCGGCACTCACTATAATATACACAATAATTCCACTCGGTATTGTGAATGATTTTTGAGGGGATGCAATGGTTTTTTTCAAATTATTTTTAACCGCAGATTACGCAGATTTGCACAGATTATTTTACGTGTAACCAGATGCGACCCCTATGGGGTCGTGAGAGAATGTGGGGCGGATGGTCCCCGGGGTCTGCGACCCCGGGCTATGTTATGGGTATGCTCCGCATACCTCAGATTTGCTGCACCCCGGAAGGGGTGCAGAGGAAAAAATCACGCAGTGGGAATATAATATGCCCTCGACCTCAAGAATGCGTATCCTGACGGATGCGAGAGAAACGTTTTTAACCGCGGATGACGCAGATTTGCGCAGATTTTTTAAGGATGAGGATGCGATTCCGGAGCGGATAAATACCGTCGTCGCAGACCTCGAGAAGGAGGATTTCTTGGGAGAGGTTTTACTATTGAGGGGATGCCGCTTTAAAAGAACCTTTTTCTTTTTGAGATAAATTCTTGTCGCCGTGAAGGGAACAGTAGTAAAATGCGGCCCGCTCAAGGAGGGGCGATTTAGACTGAGAGAAGTTTCTCGGACTGTTTGAATCTCTGAGAGCTCCAAAGATTCTGAGGGCAAAATATTAGCCCATCACACACATTATATGCAGCAGATTCGCAATATCGCAATTATAGCACACGTTGATCATGGGAAGACCACCCTGGTAGATTGTCTTTTGAGGCAGTCGGGTACTTTCAGAACAAATCAGGCGGTGGAGGAACGGATCATGGATTCCATGGATTTGGAACGTGAGAAAGGAATTACCATCCGTGCCAAGAATGCCGCTTTCAAATACAAGAACTACCACATTAACATTGTGGACACTCCAGGCCATGCCGATTTCGGCGGGGAAGTAGAGCGCATTTTGAACATGATTGACGGAGTTTTACTTGTCGTGGATGCTGTAGAAGGACCGCAAGCACAGACCCGTTTCGTTCTTCGCAAGGCTCTGGAAGTCGGTGCAAAGCCGATTGTGGTGATCAACAAAATTGACCGTGACTTCGCCAATCCGAGCCGGGTACTGGATCTGGTTTTTGACCTCTTTGTTTCGCTCAATGCCAACGATGAACAGTTGGATTTCCCTGTCATCTATGCCAGCGCAAAGGATGGGTATGCCATGGAAAAAATGCCCGAACCCGGTCAATCGATCGAGGGTCTGGATATTAAACCTCTTTTTGAGACGATTATTAAGAACGTGCCTCCTCCTCAGGCTAACGCAAAAGGAGAATTCAAGCTTCTGGTTTCAAATCTGGACTACTCGGATTATCTGGGGAGAATCGCTTTCGGGAAAATCCTGAGCGGAAGCATTTCGGTGGGCGATACGGTTTGGTGTATACATGGAGACGGGCGGCGTGTCAGCGGTAAAATTACGGCTTTATTTAACCATAAGGGTTTGGCGAGAATTCAGCTGGAGAGCGCGAGCGCGGGCGATATCGTCGGCCTTTGTGGTTTTGAAGAGGTGTTTATTGGAGAAACCTTGCTGCAGAATGAAGAGGGAGAAGCTCTGCCTTTTAAACCGATTGACCCTCCGACGATTCAGATGCAGTTTGCGGTGAATGATGGTCCCCTGGCAGGCAAAGAGGGCACCCTGGTGACGGCTCGCCACATTCGCGAGCGTCTGATCCGGGAAGTTCGCACGAATATCAGCCTCAAGGTTGAGGATGGTGATGTGACAAGTATTTTCAAAGTGAGCGGACGCGGAGAGATGCATATTGCGGTTCTGGTGGAGCAGATGCGCAGGGAAGGCTACGAGGTTTTGGTTTCACGTCCGGAAGTGATTTTAAAGCGTGATGAGAATGGGGCGCTTCTGGAGCCTCTTGAAAAGTTATTTTTGGAAATTCCCAAGGAATCTATGGGGCCGGTTCTGGAAAACCTTTCAAACCGCAAAGGAGAAATTTTGGATATCAAGCATCATGCTGAGCAGATCAGTATTGAATCGTTGATACCGACTCGCGGGTTAATCGGTTTCGAGACGGATTTGGTGAATCAAACCCGGGGTATGGGTGTGATCAGCCATCTTTTCCACGCATATGAAGCATACCGGGGAGATGTGATTTGCCGGAAGAACGGTTCACTGGTGAGCATGGAGAATGGCATAGCGACCTCTTATGCTCTCAACATGGTCCAGGAGCGCGGGCGCTTGATGATCGAGCCCGGCGATGCGATTTATGAGGGAATGATTGTCGGAGAAAATGCCCGTGAGCAGGATATTCCGGTCAATCCCTGTAAGACGAAAAAGCTGACGAACATGCGCTCTGTGGGTGACGGTAAGGGAATTCAGCTTGAACCTCCCATGCGCCTGAGTCTGGAGAGATCGCTCGAATATATCGGGCCTGATGAATATGTGGAGGCAACTCCGAAGCATTTGCGTCTGCGCAAAAAAATCCTTGATGCGACGTTGCGCAAGCGGGCTGCTCAGTCTGCCGGCGGGATCAGCGCACATGTTGCAGAGGCCGAGTAAAAACGGCTCGAGATAACCATATCTAAACAATAAAAAATGGAGGGATAAATAAATCCCTCCATTTTTTTTGGGGTTCAAAATCTAATTTCCGGGCGGCTCAGCGCCGCGCGAATTTTTTAGAGAAGCCCCGTTGATTCAGGGTAGCCTGCCATCAGGTTAAAGCATTGGATTGCCTGGCCGCTGGCGCCGCGGGTCAGGTTATCGATAGCGCTGACCACTATGATGCGCCCGGTGCGCGGATTCACTTTCCAGCCGATTTCGACCACGTTGCTCATCACTATATTTTTCGTATCCGGAAGACTCTGATCTCCGTAAATGCGGATGAAAGTCTCCTTGCCATAAGCGTTCTGGTAAGCCTGGTTGAGTCGTTGAGAATACTCGGCGGCCGATTGAGCAGAGGTGACCGGAGTGGTCGGCGTTGTGTAGAGAGTCGTCAGGATTCCGCGATTAAGCGGGATAAGATGCGGAGTGAATTGCATGACCACCTTTTGAGACGCCGCCAGAGAGAGCTCCTGCTCAATTTCGGAGAGGTGGCGGTGTTTGGGTATCCCATAGGGCCGTGCGCTTTCATTGCATTCGCAGAAGATATAAGCCAGATCGGCTTTACGGCCGGCTCCGCTGACGCCGCTCAAGCTGTCGGCGATGATGCCTTCGGGTTTGATCAATCCGGCTTTTAAAAGCGGAATGAGCGGGACCAGAATGCTGGTGGGGTAGCAACCGGCACAGGCAACCAGCTTGGCATTCTTCAATTGGGCGCGATAGTTTTCGGGTTGACCGTAAACGGCCAGGGAGAGGAGTTCCGGGGCCGGATGCTCCTTGCCATAATATTCCAGATAAGTTGCTGCGGATTTGAGACGGAAATCAGCGCTCAGATCCAATACACGGCATCCTTTTTCCAGCAAGGGGACAGCCAGTTCTGCGGCCACACCGTGCGGAAGGGCCAGGAATACGTACTGGGCTAAACGCGCCAGCTCTTCAGCATTGGGAAGGATGAAGGGGATGCGTCTTGCTGCTTCTATGTGAGCAAACTTGGGGTACACCTCTGCGCATGTTTTCCCTGCGTGTTGACGCGAGGTAACAGCAACAATTTCCACTTCGGGATGGCGGAGCAGGAGCCGAACAAGCTCCTCACCCGAATACCCCGAAGCACCTGCAATAGCTACTTTTGTCATTTTCTACGACTTTGGTTTCAAAAATAAACCGTCCTCATTATCGTGAAATCGCTTTGGGATTGCCATAGGATTTTCCAAGTCTTTTGGAAGACTCCGGGCTATAAATTTCGCACCGGTACCGGGATAGGGCTCTTCACTGCTGAAAAACCCCGTTTTCCATGCAGAATAGCGAATTTGCCTTGAAAATTTTTCCTTCTCTCTCATACTTACCCCGATGAGTGTTTCTAAGTATTTAGGATTGGCGGCTGTGACTGCGGCTTTGACGCTGACGACCGCTTTTGGTGCCGTTGAAGAGGGGTTTACCTCTCTTTTTAACGGAGAAGACTTTACCGGCTGGAAAATGGTCAATCAGCATGGCCCCGGTTATCTGGTTAAGGATGGAGTTATTATTTGCCCGGCTGACGGTGGTGGTAACTTATTCACGGAAAAGGAGTATTCAAACTTTGTTCTCCGCTTCGAAGTGAAGCTTTCACCGGGCGGCAATAACGGAATCGGTATTCGCGCCCCGCTGCAGGGCGATGCTGCCTATGCGGGAATGGAGATTCAAGTGCTGGATAGCGAGCACAAATCATACGAGAAGCTTCAGCCCTGGCAGTATCATGGCTCGGTTTACGGGATTATCCCCGCAAAGCGTGGATTCCAGAATGATGCAGGACAGTGGAATACGGAAGAAATCGTCGCCGACGGTCGTAAAATAAAAGTTACGCTGAATGGGACGGTTATTCTCGATGGCGACCTGAATTCGGTGAAGGATCCCAATGTCATTCTCTCGCACCCCGGGATGCTTCGGGATACGGGCCATATCGGTTTCCTGGGTCACTCCTCTCATGTGGAGTTCCGTAACATCCGCGTCAAAGAGCTTCCTTATTCCACCCAGGACAATGTCGCCCCGGAGGGATTCAAGGCACTCTTTAACGGTAAGGACCTGGATGGCTGGAAAGGTCTTGTTGCAGACCCGCCGACTCGCGCCAAGGTGAGCCCTGAAGCTCTGGCAGAAGCCCAGGCCAAAGCTGATCAGCGGATGAAAGACCACTGGAAAGTAGTGGATGGTGCGCTGGAATTTGACGGCAAGGGCGACAGTCTCTGCACGATCAAGGACTATGCCGATTTTGAAATGTTGGTGGATTGGAAAATCATGGCCAAAGGCGACAGCGGTATTTACCTCAGAGGATCGCCGCAGGTTCAGATTTGGGACCCCGTGAATTTCGGATTAGGTTCCGGCGGGCTTTATAATAACCAGAAAAATCCCAGCAAGCCGACAGTCGATGCGGATAAGCCGATTGGCGAATGGAATTCATTCCGTATCTTCATGGCGGGCGAGAAGGTCTCCGTTTACCTGAACAATGTTCTGGTCGTGAATAACGTGACCATGGAAAACTACTGGGAGCGCGACAAACCGATCTATCCTATCGGACAACTGGAGCTTCAGAACCATGGCAATTACCTGTGGTTCAAGAACGTTTACGTTCGCGAAATCAAGAAGTAGACAGGAATAACAGAAACGTTTTCAACAGAGGCTCTCTTCGGAGAGCCTTTTCTATTATTTAGAGGTACCGTAGATGAGTTTGAGGTTGCGCAGAGAGTAGGTGACCTCGTCAACGGTCGGGTTGAAGCCGATTTGTATTTCCTGAATTGTTGATGGGTCAAAGTTGTCTTCATTTAAGAAGATAACTCTTTGCTCCCAATCAGTGGTCGGTTTTTCATAGGGCAGGTAGAGCATTTGTCCTTTGAGGACCGTGATCAGGAAAGACTGGCTGATTTCGGTGGTGGATGACTTGATCTCAAAAGAGATGGCGCGCACGTTTTCCAGGTCCATCCGGGAAGCATCAATCGGGAAGGCCGGATAGCTCCATCGGTCCACATTGGGAGGGAAGGTGGTCCGGAAAGTGAGGGCTGACTCGGCTTCATCGAAGGCAATTTTCAGGGAGCCCGAAGAATTGGCCCGCCATTTTTCGGGATTCATCGAGTCCGGCAGGGGTGTCCGTTGAGTATCGATCAGGGCGCGGTCCAGTTGGAGGACCGGGATAACGAGTTTACTGGAGGAGTGGCCATTCCACTTGCCGCTGATCTGGAGGGCTGTTTCAAAGGAGCCCTGTTCGAATTCCGGAGTAAAGGTGAGCTCAAGCTCGGTTTTGCTCATGGGAGAGAGCGTAATTTCCGGAGGTAGCTGATTTACTTTGCCGCCGGAGATTATGATTTGCCCTCGTTGGGTCTGGTCAGAAAAGTTATAAATCTGCAGTTTGAAAGGTGCATTTTCACCTTGGATTTCGACTCTATCCTTTGAGGCAGCCATTTTGAAGGCGTCTCCCAGTTCGGTGCGATAGACGACCTGAAGGGCCGGGTTGATTTCGCGGGAAGTGGTCGTTTTTTTGGGTGAGGAGACTTCTGCTTTTTGAGTAGGCGTCAGACCCGAGAGACCATTGATATAGGAGGGGAAGCGGGTGGCGCTTAAGGTCAGTTTGCCGGCATCGACTTTTTGCTCGAAGGGTAGGCCAGCGCAGTCGCGGCCACGGTAAACTTTCTCCCCACCTTCTGATAAAGCCAAAGAGAACGCTTTTTCATGCAAGCTATCCAGAGAGCGTTCGGGGCTATTGGGCTCGGTATCAAGCTCGGAAAGGGACCAGTAGGCAAGAGTCTGGGTGTTATCCTTCTGGCGATAGAGGAAGGCGCACATTCCCTCGCCAATATCCAGAGTGCCTTCATAGACGGCAGTGCCCAGGTTTTCGGTGAGGGTAGCCAGTGCTGCGTAAGAGGGTTTAACCGTATAATCGTGGCGCATGAGCCCCCAATCTTTTCTATTAGAATCCTCGTTGTAAGGGCAGAAGACGAAGAAGAAATTGCGGTCTACTCCCATGGATTGAAGGTAGATCATGCTTTTGGGGAGGTATTCCGCGACAAGGAGTTCCTGATCCGGGTTGTGAGCCTTGAGACCGGGCATGTAGCTATCCAGAAGGCCGTTACCCTCGGCGCGGCTCCCATTTTCAGTATACCAGAGGGGGAGTCCCTCAATCCGGTGTCTTTTCATGAACTTCCTGACGTTTTGCATGATTTTCGGGAAGTCACGGAGTGGGTGATAAGTGTGGACCGCGAAGATATCCATGTAATCGCCCAAGTCGTTTTCCATCAGAATGCCGGTATAGGCGGGGAGCGGCGAGAGAGCGATTCCACCCAGTGCAACCGGCATATCAGGGTCGGCTGCCTTGAAGCCCAGGTAGGCGGCTTTCATAGCGGAGGCAAAATCCCAGGCACCTTCGGAGGTGAAAGAGATATCGGGCTCATTCCAGAACTCCCAGGCGGTCATCCGGCCCTGAAAAGTTTGGGCGAGTTGCTTGGCGAAGCGATAGTCAGCCAGGAGGTCACCCGGCAGATGGCTGGTATGGCTTTTAGCCCAAGCGGGAGCGTCATGGTACATACCCAGAACTTGCACACCGCGCTCATGGAGGAGCCGGGCATTCAGATCGTAATCACCCCACCGATATTGAAGCGGCTCGGGCTCGACATCGGCCCAGCGGAGCCGCTCGCGGATGATTTCCAGACCGGCTCTGCGGACCGCCTCAGAGACCACTTCAAAGCCGGGACCGGGGAAGCGGGTGTTGTCAGATTTCGGCCTGGCCAGCCAGCTCTGTGCCGTATCCATGGCGAAGTAGGTATCTGGGTTACGTGTGCGTGTGGCCGGATCAGCAACGACCGTGAAGCTGCTTGATCCTTCAAAGGAGTCCTTTTCCCCTGAGAGAAAGAGCTGATAGTAGCCGGTGGAAAGGGCTTCGAGCTCCAGAGTGGGTGTGCCGCCTTCGGGCCAGTTGCCCTTCTTCAGAGTTTTGCCGTGCCAGTCTTTGAGTTCCCATTGGAGCGGAAGGAGTCCCGGTTCTTTGAAAGTGAAGAGGAGCGGTTCCCCGAGGGTAAAGACCGTTGCAGGGGCTTTTGCCTGGATGAGCGCAGCGGTTTGACGCGGTTCGGGCTCGGCAGCCCACGGGGAACTTGTCGCCAGAAAGAGGCTCGATATCAGAGCCAGACTAAGAGATACAGTTTTCATATTGGGGATAAAGTTGGCACGATCGTCAGAAGACTGATTATTCACCGCCACGGGGTGGAAGATGATTACATCCACCCCGTTCGGGAGCCTATTTCTTCGGGTATGTTATCAACTAAGAGGGGTGATTTTCAGCACAAGTGAAATATCATTGAAGTGCACATCGTTGGGAAGCTCTACTCGCAAACCTTCATCCGTGCGTGTGAATGTCAAGGGTTTGTCAAAACCCAAAAGCTCCACACTTTTAACCTCCTGAGGGTATAATTCGCTGCCCTTGGCTAACGAACGAACCAGAATGGAGTTATTCCCTTCCTTAGGCCATGCCATGACGTGTGCATAGAGCAAATTGCCCTTTGCTACAAAACGGATGTCCTCTGAAGTGGATGATCTATAATTGCTTTCGTTGAAGCCCAATCCATGAAGCGGACGGCTTTCGGCAAACGACGGGCCTTCGCCATGAACTTTCCAGGGGCGAGTGCCAAACAGGCCTTCGCCATTTATGTCCATCCATGCTGCTATTTCATTGAGGATTTTTTCTTCTTTTTCATCATAGGTCCCGTCGCCTCTAAGGGGAACACTCAGAAGCAGGTTGCCGTTTTTGCTGACGACGTCTGTCAATAACCTCACCACGTTAGCCGCCGACTTATAATGGCCTCGTTCGTATATTCCACGATCGTAATGCCACGAGCCCAGACAGGTGCAGGTTTGCCATGGCTTATCCTGAATATTGGGCGGTACTCCTCTTTCCACGTCCCAAACCAGACAATCTTTTTCATCCGGTGCCAACTCTTTTGCCGTAATCACAGCTTCATTTCTGCCTTGATGCTCCTGAACACTCTTGTTGTAAAGATGCTCAGCAATTTTTAACCCAACATCGCTGATCGGCCATAATGGGAATGAAACATCGTCATAATAGACGAAGTCCGGACTATACTTGTCGATTAAATCCAGGTTGCGGTTCAAGAAAGCTTGTCGATATGCCTCGTCGGGCAATGAAGCCCCTTCGCGCCAGCGCCAATGCTTATGCACGGCACCATTATCGGTAAGGCTGTATCTGCCAAGGTCATGATTCTGAGCGTAGAGGTCCTGGGGATCGTAGCCTTCCCACCACTGACCATTTCCGTCGGCCTTTGTCAATTTTCCGTCGTAAGGTACGCCCTTTTTAGCACCTTCTTTATCGGAGCGTTGCGCAGGTTCATACCAGGTCCATGCGTGTGAGGCATGGAGACTTACGCCAAAACGCAAGCCGTTGGCATCGGCTGCTTTCTTCCATCCGCCAAGAAGGTCTTTTTTGGGCCCCATGTTTACCGAATTCCAGCTATGGTATTTGCTGTCCCAGAGGTCGAAGTTGTCATGATGATTTGCCAGAGCTACAAAATACTTTGCTCCCACATGCTTGTAGACTTCCATCAATTTCTCGGGATCCCACTTTTCCGCTTTCCACTCATGGATAACGTCTTTGAAACCGAATTCCGAGGGATGCCCATACTTTTTCAGATGGGCATTATAGACACGGCTTCCTTCAAGATACATTTCACGGGCATACCAGTCACCCTCTTCGGGTTGGCATTGGGGACCCCAGTGTGCCCAGATTCCAAACTTGGCATCTCGAAACCAATCGGGGGCCTGGTCGTACTGGGAAAGTGAATCCCAGGTGGGTTTAAAATTACCTTCCACCACCTTTTCATGCTGGGAAGTACAGCATGAACAGAGAAGAAATATGGGAACTACCCATAACATGTTTTTTAACGATTTCATAATATTTATAGGATTAGCCATTATGTGCCGCATTCGGGCCGGTCGCCCTTGGTCAGGTTTGCCATGCCTGTCTTTGAGCTCAAATTAACGAGGTCATTGTATCGGGTTTTTTAAAAAAAGGTCAAGCAGGGTTTCACCGTGCCAGACTTTGAATTCCCATTGGAGTGGAGGGAGATCGGGCTTTTTGGAAATGAAAGCAGGTGCCGGAGCTTTCCCTGAATGGGGACTTCGGCTTAATAAGGACTAAGGACGACAGGGATGGCCGCGTTATCAGGAAACTAATTTTGCTGCTTGTCGGCCGATCTGCTCGGTTTCGTTCAATTTACCGGAGACGTGGGCGCTCTTGGGTGGTTGAACCCGAAATGAGACGGCATCCATGTGGAGAGTGTGGCCTGTTATCTGGGCATGTGCTGCTACGGGACTCTGGCAGCCTCCGCCCAATGCGCGCAGGAATTCCCGCTCGGCAGCGACACAAAGGGCTGTGCCGGGATGGGAGATTGTGCGGCAGATCTGATTTATCAGCTCGTCTTCCTTTCGGATTTCAATACCGATGGCGCCCTGACCTACGCAGGTGAGCATTTCTTCGGGGCTCAGCTTTGAGCCGAGGATTCCATCCAGAGGGACGTTGCTGTATTTAGGCGGAGCCGTGAAATGTCCGTCAGGGAAGAGGTGAAACTCCAGACGTTCCAGACCGGCTGCTGCCAGAATGGTCGCATCAATTTGCGGATTATGGCGGAGTTTCTCAATGCGTGTGCCGACATTGCCGCGAATGGGCACGATTTTGATATCGCTTCTCAGATGCTGGATTTGCTGTTGGCGTCGGGTGCTGCTGGTCGCAACTACGGCGCCCTGAGGCAGGTCGGTAATTTTTAAATTCTTTTTAAAACCACGATAGCCCGGGGCTCCGGGAGTCCAGTCTTTGCTCTGAGCTTGGAGTGATGCCGCCAGGTCCGGGGAGCGATAGATCAGGACGTCGCGGACATCGGCACGGCGCAGGACTCCGCCCAGAATCAGACCGTCGGGAAGCTCCGTAGGCAAGTCCTTGAGCGAGTGAACGGCCATATCTGCCGAGCTTTCCAGAAGAGCCTCTTCCAGTTCTTTTGTGAAGAGTCCTTTGGTCGTGGGTGATGGAGAAGAAGCTGAAGGGGTATCGGCGTGAGAAAGCGATGCGGTTTGGAGTTTATCGCCCGAGGTCTTAATGACACGGATTTCGTAGCTGTAATTCGGGAAATAATGAGCGCAGGTATTGAGAACGCGTTGCGTCTGAGCCAGTGCCAGCGGGCTGCCGCGTGTGGCCAGCACAATTTTCCGAGGGGTTGTTGAATCACTTAGCATAATCAGTGTGGGATGTAGGGCTTATCTCCGAATTGGAAAGCGGCTGGATTTTATTTCGAAACTCGAGGTCTTTCCTCATGGCGTCCAGGAATTCTCCGACCCGTTTATCTATAAGCTCCTGGCATAAAAGAATCTGTTTTTCGCGCATAAGCCGCGACTCGTCAGCGATGGCCTGCAGGTCGTCGATGTTATAGAGATAGACATTTTCCAGAGCATCAATGGCCGGGTCAATATCTCTGGGGACAGCGATATCAACCAGGAGCAGGGGATGATTGCTCCTGCCCTTCATATATTCCTCAATCAGAGGACGGGTCAGAACATAGCCCGGTGCGGATGTGCTGGAGATGATGATATCGGCATTGGGAGATGCCTGGGGCCAGCGGGAAAAATCGACCGCTGTACCACCGAGTTTTTCGGCCAGTGTCTGTGAGCGCTCCAAGGTGCGATTGGTGATACTGAGCCGGCTGGCGCCTCGCGAGAGAATTGCTTTGGCCGTTTTTTCGGATGTATCCCCGGCACCGATGACCAAAACGTGACAATCGTCCAAACCGCTGAAAATCTTCCCGGCCAGTTCCACGGCGACATTGGCAACGGAGATATGACCTTTCTGGATATCCGTCTGAGAGCGAATGAACTTGGCAGTGCGAAAAGCCACTTGAAAGGCTTTATTGAGGTGGAGCCCCGAGAAACATTTTTTCAGTGCCAGATCGTAGGCATCTTTGACCTGTCCCAGAATTTCAGTCTCGCCCAGGGCCATGGAGTCCAGCCCCGAGACGACCCTGAAAAGATGGGTTAGGGCATCCTTATCGGTGTGAAAATAAAAACTCTCGGAAAGCCGACTGTCGAATTCAATGGAGCGAGCCCCTGCAAGAAATTGGAGCAGACGGTTGCAATGGATTTCGCCCAACTGGTCGCCGGCAATATAGAGCTCCACCCGGTTGCAGGTTGAAAGAAGAATGGCTTCCCGTGCCAGCTCTTGCCCGATGAGTTCCCGGAGTGTTTCGCAGGATGCCTGAGCATTAAAGGCGAAACGCTCACGAACCTGGACTGGTGCCGTCTTATGGTTTAATCCTAATAGAGCGATCATGGTCCGGGCACCTCCGTGGCTTTGATGACTGGAGATGTGAGTGAGGTTTGGGCCTTCTGGCGATGTGTGGAAGAGAGGACGGAAGTGGGCCAAAAAGTGAAAAAGATGAATAAAAACCCGCAAATAATGCACCAGGCAAGAATCCGATCACGAAACAAGCTCATGCGGCAGAGGATCCAAAGAGTGATGAAATAGGCCCAGAGAGCCAGAGCCCAGATGATTTTGAAGTCGGCGCCGATCCAGGTGCCGGTGAATTCATGATGGCCCCGAATTCCATACCAGAGCCCCACGGAGAGGAAGAGAATTCCGGCCAGGATCATATTCATGGCCAATTTTTTTATCTGCTGGACCGGGGGCAAAATACTTGTCAGCGCGCGGCGTTTCTTCAGCTTCAGGTCGCGCTGCTGAATGAGATACATGAGAGCAGTGGCTGCAGCGATACCCCAGGCACCATAGGCCAAAAAAGAAAAAGTGGCATGGAGGCTGATCCATTCGGGCAGAGGAGCTGCAGGCGGTCTGTCAAAAGCGGGGATTAAAGCGATAGCTCCCAGGAGGAAAAGCAGTGGGGATAGGAATGCCGTTAAAAACCGGAGTTTCGGCACAAAGAGGGCAAGGAGAGAAGCCAGAGAAAGCGTCCAGCCGATGAACATTCCCGCTTCATAAAGGTTCTGTATCGGGCAGGAATCAAGCGAGAAGCCGCGTAATAAGATGGAGAAGGTATGGGCGATAAAAGCCAGAACCGGGAAAAGCCCCCAGGGGAATACTTTTTCGCGAAATCCGCTTTTCCAGAGGCGCACAGAATAAAATGCGGTAACTCCGTAGAGAAGAACTGCGGCGATAAAATTAATTTTATCCGGACTCATCTCAGTTGTTAGAACAAACCCATCTACCCGATTCCCAGGTTCGCTTTCCTGATCGCATAAAGCCCCAGGAACTGGAATAGGAAATTAGGTATCCAAAAAAGGATCCAAAGATTCAGCGCTGGATCGCTTGTTTCCACCAGGGCATCGCCCAAGATGAAAAAGCTATAGTATACCAAAAGCACGATTAAAGCCAGCCCCAGGCTGATATTGGTTTCTCTGCGATGGGTTTTGAGGCTGAGCGGTATGGCTACCAGAATAAAGCTGATGCAGGCGAAGGAGAAAGCCATCTGATGATGGATTTCTTTCACGTAAGGGCGGGTATCCAGACCTTGAGCGCGCGTCGCTTTGAGACCCGCGAGCATCTGGGGAAGGGTCATATCGCTGATGCTGACGGAATCTTCTCCTCTGGCCATTTTCAAAGGGTTCAAAGGGATATCCTCGGTTTCGTATTCCTCCAGGTGCAGAGGAAGCCATTCTTCCTGAAAGGCCGCCGGGGTATCAGCGTTTTGCGTATCAGTCTTTTTCTGCTCGTTCGTGATTCCATCGGTGAAAGATTCCAGTCCGCTCATGAGGGTCAGAACACGGGCTTCGCGCAGGAGCAGTCGGATGGAGTTGCTGCTTTCATTGCGAGTGAGTTGGCCCGATTTGGCGAAGACATCCAGGATTTTCTTCCCTTTTTCAAACTGGTAAAAGCGGATATTGTGCAAATTGTTGCCGCGGATTCTTGAAACATAGAGAACGAAATCCTCAGAGAAATCCACGTAACGGCCCTCCGGAATGAAAGAGGCCAGGTTTACCATCTGCTCGTCTAAAATCCTTTTGTACGCGACTCTTGCCTGAGGAGATATCTGGAGGTTGAACCAGGCGCAAACTCCGGTCATAAGGACGGCCAGGGCGATGACGGGAATGACGAGAGAGGTGAGGCTGATTCCCGCAGAGCGTGCGGCTGTATATTCCTGGTCCGCACTGAAGCGCCCGAAGACCATGAGGCCGGACATCAGCATCGAAATGGGCAGTGCAAAAGCCATCACCCAGGGGATGAGCAGCAGGAGCGACTCCACTACCAGCCAGATGGAGACATGGCCGGCCACCAGCAGGCCCAAAATCTCCTTGAGCAGGTTGCCCGCAATGAGCACAAAGGTGAAGACCACCACTGTCAGGGCTAATGTAGCCAGGCACTGCCGTAAAAGATAAAGGTGAAGGGTCTTCATACTAAAGAAGCCGGACGCCGCCCGGGGCAAGGGAGAACGTCCGGCTTGTTGAAAGAGGTCTTACAGTTTCGCGATGGCTTTATCCATTGCGCTGAAGAGCTCCGTCATGGTTTCGGGGGTTTCATCACCCATGTTGGAAACGCGGAAGGTTGTGCCTTTGATTTTTCCGTAACCGCCATTGATCAGGAAGCCCTCGGCTTTGACCAGCTTGATGAACTTTTCCACATCAATGATCCGGCCGCCCTTTTGGGGTCTGGCACCGTTATTGACGCAGGTCAGCGTGACGGATTCATAACCTTCATCGGGGAAGAGCGTAAAACCATGGTTGGTAGCCCAGGCACGGGTCATATCAGCCAGCTTCTGATGGCGGGCGAAACGTGCGTCCAATCCCTCCTGGAAGATTTCTTCCAGTTTGGATTCGAGCGCGTAAATATGATTGATGGCAGGGGTGCTGGGAGTCATGTTGCCCTCGGCGTTCTTCTTGAATTCCAGAAAATCGAAATAGTAGCCGCGGCCTTTGACTGTGGCAGCGCGTGCAAAACCGGCTTCTGAGACCGCAAAGAGTGCGAGACCCGGAGGCATAGCAAAAGCCTTCTGCACGCCGCAAAGGAGCACATCAAAGCCCAGCTCATCCATGGGAATTTTCTGGCCGCTCAGGGAACTGACGGCATCAACAATGAACATAACGTCCGGGAATTTCTTCTTGATGGAAGCTATCTCGGCCAGGGGAGATTGTGTGCCTGTAGAGGTTTCGTTGTGAATCAAGGTCACCGCATCAAACTCTCCGGTGGCAAGCTTTTCTTCGATGGCAGATCCACGGATAGGAGAGCCCCACTCGGAGCGTATGCTTTCGGCTTCTTTACCACTGCGTAATGCGACGTCCAGCCACTTATCAGAGAAGGCCCCGTTTCCGCAACAGAGCACCTTCTTGTTGACCAGATTACGGATGGCAGCCTCCATCACACCCCAGGCAGAGGAGGTGCTGAGTAAGACAGGTTGTTTTGTGTAAAACAACTGCTGCAGACGAGGTTGCACCCGAGCGTATAAATCTTTGAACGCCTGGCTGCGATGTCCGATGACAGGCTTGGCGAAAGCAGCTAATGTCTTTTCGCTTACCTCAATCGGCCCCGGTATGAACAATTTAACGTGTCCCATAAGACGGGCCGATTATCTCACGCAATGCCCGCTCTTGCAAGGCCAGACCCCTCCGGGAAAAGAGAAAAGAGAGCCCGAAGACTCTCTTTGAAAGATATTGGAAAATATCGGCCTTAGATCACTCGGGTCCAGAGGACTTTCAGATAGCGGCTCTCCGGGCAATTGGAGTAGATCGGATGGTCTGAGCCGGCACCGGTGACGTCAAAGATCTGCAGGCGTCGATTCGTGCGATGGGCTGCCTTGACCAGAATATCTTCAAAGCGGTTGAGGCTGAGAAGACCGGAACAGGAGCAGGTCACCAGAGTTCCTCCCGGTTGGAGGAGGCTGATGCCCAGCTTATTGATATCCTCATACCTGCCCCAGGCTTTGAATTCCTCTTCGGGGTCGCGGCTTTCAACAAACTTGGGAGGGTCGATGAGGATGACATCCCATTTTTCCCCGTTCGTTTGCATCTGCCGGGCATAAGAATAGGCGTCGGCATGTACCCAATTGATCTTGTGCTGCAGGTTGATATGCGCATTGCGCTTGGCTTGCTCGATGGCTTCCTCATCCAAGTCTACGCCGGTGACCTCGGCAGCTCCACCCAGAACACTGGCCATGATGGAAAAAGCGCCCGTATAGCAACAGAGATCCAGGACTCGTTTGCCTTGGACCAGACCGGAGAATTTGAGGCGGTTTTCGCGCTGATCGCAGAAAAATCCGGTTTTGTGGCCTTTGGAGAAATCCACTTCAAATTTGACGCCATTTTCCTGGATTTTAACGCTTCGGCCGGGAAGCCGCGGTTCAGGAACATTCTTGATACCCTCGATCTGCCGGACTCGCTCATCCACATGGATAATTTCATATTGAGTCCCCAGACGCTGATGGAGAAATTCGAGGATTTTGTTCAAGCGCAGATAAATACCGAGGCTGTGGACCTCCAGGCTGAGCACATCGTCATAACGATCCACGATGAGGCCGCTTAAGCCATCGCCATCGGAATTGACCACGCGATAGGCATTGGTCCTCTCGGGCAGCTTGAGCATCTCCTGACGCAAGGTGAGGGCACGCTCCAGCGCATCAAAAATAATCTGGTCTCCGGGGTCTACATCGCCATGAACCAGCACCCTGAGGGGGACTTTAGCCTTGGGATTATAAAAGGCTGCTCCGAAAGGGGAGCCTTCGCGATCATAAACCTTCACCCAGTTTCCTGCCTGTGCATCCGGAGAGACGGCTCCCACCATGGCGGGATAGACGCACGGATTGAAACAGTAAGTGCGCATTTGCGCCCAGGGTTTCACCCAATTCTCGCTCTCGACCGGAGCCTGAGTATCCTTCCGCAGATAGCGGGGGGGCATTGGCTTGATCGGTTTAGGGAAAGGGTATTTACGTTCGCTTTTACGAAAGTATGAAGGGCGTGGAGTCCAATGGGGGGATTCACCCTGTTCTTCAAATTTCTCTTCGTCAGAATCCGGATTGCTTTGTTCCGGATCCCAGCTTTCGGGGTCGTCCAAGCTCTCTTCATGGAGAGACTCTTCCTTCCCGGTTTCGAGCTCTTCATCAGAATCCGGTTCGCTTTGACTTTGGGCCCAGTTTTCGGGTTTATCCAAGTTTTCTTCGTAACGAGGCTCTTCTTTTTCGCTTCCGGGCTTTTCGTCAGAATCCGGATCGTTTTGGCTTGGGACCCAGTTTTCGGTTTCGTCTGAGCTCTCTTCAAAGCGGGGCTCCTCTTTTTCAGTCTCGACTTCTTCTTGCGAAAAATCGACGGACTTATATTGCTCCAAAGTCTTGAAGCTCTGCCGAGGAGATTCAGGAGTGAAAGTGGGTGTCGAGGTTTCGCCCTCAGTCGCAGCGGGTTGATCCGAGGGAGAATTCTCCACAAATCTTTGCTCCTGCTGCCGTTTTTTAAATTCGGTCATGAGACCGCCCGGAGGTGTCTCTTGACCGGCATGATGCGGAAAACGGGAGAACGACCTGGATGAGCCGCCTTCACGTGGCTCGGGTCTGCCTCTGAAACCACCCTCAGAACGTTCGCGGCGCGGAGGGCGGCTGCTAAAGGCGGGTCTGCGGTCTGAGTCTCTGCCAAAGGAAGGTCTGCGATCAGAGTCTCTTCCAAAGGAAGGTCTGCGGTCAGAATCTCTTCCAAAGGAAGGTCTACGATCAGAGTCTCTGCCAAAGGAAGGTCTACGATCAGAGTCTCTGCCAAAGGAAGGTCTACGATCAGAGTCTCTGCCAAAGGAAGGTCTACGATCAGAGTCTCTTCCAAAGGAAGGTCTACGATCAGAGTCTCTTCCAAAGGAAGGTCTACGATCAGAGTCTCTTCCAAAGGAAGGTCTACGATCAGAGTCTCTTCCAAAGGAAGGTCTACGATCAGAGTCTCTTCCAAAGGAAGGTCTGCGGTCAGAGTCTCTTCCAAAGGAAGGTCTACGGTCAGAGTCTCTTCCAAAGGAAGGTCTACGGTCAGAGTCTCTTCCAAAGGAAGGTCTACGGTCAGAGTCTCTTCCAAAGGAGGGTCTACGGCCAGAGTCTCTTCCAAAGGAAGGTCTGCCGAAGGGTCTGTCTTTTTGGAAAGAGGGTTTATCTCCGAAGCCTCTTTCAGAGCGCTCAGAATAGGGAGGACGGCTGCCAAAGCTTCTCTGCGGACGATTCCCGAAGGAAGGTCTGCGATCAGAATCTCCTCCAAAGCTGGAGTCAAAGGGACGAGGCGCCCTGCGGGTGAAAGGTCGTTTGCTATCCGGGGTCTCTCCGAAGGAACCTGAACGGCCGCGGGATCCAAAGCCTCTGCCCGTTCCCGGCGGTCTTTTATTAAATGGTTTCATTAACAATGATGGCACTCCTGTGAGCGCGCAGTTAAGATAGCAAGACTTATTCCTTTATTCCACCTTTTTGAACGAAAGATTCCAAAAGAGTTTTTTCGCCCATTTTAATCCGTCAAACTACTTCAAAATAAGTGTGTTAAATATGGGGATTTTTAGTGCAAATGTTTTTTGCCTCCCTCGTTGTTTTATCCATTTGGCCTTAAAATTGCTTTACTTACGGCAGGGATAAAAGATAAACTTTCCCGAAGAGCGGGGATGAGGGATGACAAGCTGATAACACGCCGTGCCACGGTGGATGACTTGCCACAGTTGATTGAATTGTGGGATAAGGCTTTTTGTCCCGCTGATATCTTTGAAAAACGCCTGACGGAGTTTCATCTGGTTGAGGATGCTCAGACAAAGCGCATTTTAGCTTCAATTGGAATCCACCCTGAAAACACGGGTGCTATGATCCATAGTGAGGTTTTTGGTGACCCGCTGAATGAGGACCTTTACCGGGATATGCTCTGGCCTCGGTTTCAGACTCTTTCGAGGAATTTGGGGGTGTCCAAAATCTGGACTCAAGAGACAGCCGATTTTTGGCTTAAAGTGGGTTTCAAGAGAGTTTTTGAAAATGACTTGGAGGCTCTCCCTAATTTTCCGGACCGTGAAGAACATCTTTCCTGGAGAGTGTTCCAGATTTTTGATGAAGAGATGGTCGAGGAAAAAATGAAAGAAAACAGGTACGAGGCTCTTCTTCAAATACAGCATGACGAGACAGAAGCCTATAATCGTCAGCTGCGTATCCTGCGTAATGTGATCATTACCCTGGGTATTATTGCTATTGGGACAATGCTTCTTTTATTTCTTTTCAGCTTTGTCAGCAGCCATCCCGGTTTTGAAAGGTAGGCTCTACCGACTCTCCTGACTGATGATCCCCTGTATTTTATACGAAGACGAACACCTTTTAGTGGTTAATAAGCCGGCAGGCCTCAACACACACCGCCCCAGTCCCTATACGACCGATGGTATCTATGATTGGTTCAGGCACGCTGAGGAGAAGTGGGCGAATCTATCCACATTGCACCGGCTGGATAAGGAGACCTCCGGTGTTCTTTGTTTTGGGAAGACGAGGCTTGCCAATCAATCTCTGAGCGATCAGTTTGCCAAGCGCCAGATTGAGAAGACGTACCTGCTTCTGACGGATTATGAGACTCCTTTCCAAAAGCTGAGAGTTCGAAGTCTTATATGCCGCCAGGGCAGCAGCTATTTTGCACGAAGCGTGCCTTCTCCCCTGGAGAGAAATGACCGGGCGCTTCTGGCGGAGACAGGCCTTGAGGTGGTGGAAACCGGGAGGAGATGCACACTCCTGAAGGCTTATCCATTGACCGGGCGCACGCATCAGATTCGAGTTCATGCCGCGTGGAAAGGGTTTCCCATTTTAGGTGATGAGCTTTACGGAGGGACTCCTCTGGGGGCACTTTGTCTCCATGCCAGCCGTCTGGAATTGTTTCACCCTGCCACGGGGAAGAAGATGACATTTGAAGCCCCGGCTCCTTTTTCTGTAAAGGAAGCCTCGGGGATAGTTTCAACGGCCATCAGTTTAAGGAAGGCTTTTCTGGATACTCAAGAGACCAATGCCTATCGGGTATTTCATGGGGCCAGCGACGGGTTGAGCGGTGTTTACCTGGAATCGCTGGCGGATCGTCTATTGGTTCTGACCCAGGAAGCCGCAGCAACGGCAGAAATTCGTTCTCTGGCCAAAGCGACGGCCGCGGCTTTGGGCGTTAAATCAATATGGCATAAGACGCTTTTGAGACAGCCGGGCAAGGAATCAGCCGAGGAAGCCTCGCCGGTTTGTCTTTGGAGCAAAAATGAAGAGGCAAAGAAGAACGATTTTGAAATTCTGGAAAACGGTTTGCGTTATCGGCTCTCATTCGAGGCCGGTTATTCGGTGGGTATTTTTCTGGATCAGCGGGAAAACCGCCGGCGGATTCTGAGGAATACGATTTTGCCTGGTTTTCCTCTGTGGGAGCAGACCGAGCTAACGTCCGAGCCGCCTCAAATGCTGAATGCTTTCGCCTATACCTGCGCCTTTTCGGTTTGCGGAGCCCGGGCCGGCTTTCAGACGACAAGTCTGGATTTATCGCGCAAGTATCTGGATTGGGGTGCAGAAAATATGCGCCTCAACGGAATCGACCCCGCGGGCCATGATTTTATCTTTGGAGACGTTTTCTCCTGGCGCAAACGCCTCCAGAGCAAAGGACGCACCTTTGATTTCATCGTATTGGATCCGCCCACTTTCTCACGTTCCAAAAAGAGCGGAATCTTCAAAGCGGAACGCGATCTGCAAAAACTGACTCTGGAATGGATCGGTCTTCTCAGGAAGAATGGGGTCATACTCATTTCGACCAATTGTGCGACGCTTGCTCCGGCAGATTTTGAGGAGATGATCTGGCGTGCTGCCAAGGAATCCGGGAGAAAAGTTCTGCAGAGCCATTTCGTGACCCAGCCGATGGATTTTGCCGCCAGCTCAGAAGAAAAAGCCTACCTCAAAGCATTCTGGCTGCGCCTGGAGTAAAAGAACCTGCTCATATACAGGGAAATGCACAAGTTTTGGTGCGTTCTTTTTGAGGCAATGCGGGCGAGTTTTCTCCTCCTAGAGCTGCTTGCATTTTCAAGCCTTTTCTGCTCCAATAAAGACGGTTTGGGTTTAGAAGAGTTTATTTTGAAAATATGAAAGCAAACAAGAGTATATGGGGGGTAATCATTGCGGCCGTGTTCTTTCTGGGTTGCGGTGCAGCCGAGACCTGGGCGCAGAATTCTCAAGAGACGTTCTATCTGCGCTTTACAGGCTTAAAGAACCTGAAGCGGGGTTCCGATGGGACTTTGCTCAAAGCCGTTCTGAAAAAGCCTGAAACTACTTTTGTTCAAAAGATTTTCGCTCAACGTCTGGCCGATGAAAATGCTCTTTCGTTTTTAGGAAATACTCCTCTGGATACTCTCTGGGATGATGAGGTTTATGCTTTGGCTACAGGCGGAGAGAGTCCCTCTTTTGTATTTGCCGCCAGGCTGGGACCTCAAGAATCTAAGAAGCGTTTTGATGCTCTGCGTTCTGCCCGTAAAGGCGAGGGGGTTCTCAATTCTGAAAAAGAGACCGTCAATCCGGAGGAGAGCTGGGTGCTCCAGGATGCTTCAGGAGTCTCCCGTGCGGTAGCTCATGGTTGCGGATGGTTGATGTATTATACCTGGACAGGGGATAAAGTGCCGCAGGCGATTCCGACCGGTTTGATTCACGGCTCAAAGGCCGTGCCGGCCTTAGGGACGAACAGTCTGGAATTGCGCATGAATGTGGATGCCTGCCGACCTTTCCTGGGAAAACTGGCACCTCTGAGCCAGAGTGTTTCCAGTGTAAAACTTTTGGGATGGCTGCAGGGAGAGAATGTACAGAGCCGCCTTTGGGTTGAGCTCAAAGAAGAGGTAAAATTAACTCAGAACCCGTGGCAGTTCCCCACAAACATAGTGATAGACCCCCTGGTGCAGCTGACAGCCTTGCGCGGCAGCGGAGATGTGGTTCAAAAGAGCGATTGGTGGAAAGAGGTAACCAAAGGCGAAGTAACGGCTCCGGATCAGATGTACCTTTTCGCTCGCAATGGAACGCCTTTCCTTACGACGCTTCTGGCGGCCAATCCGAAGCCTGCCGAGGCGGTTGGCAAGTTGGGCTGGGGATTGACTCAATGGATGACTAACAGCCATCCGAATATGGGCTATCCGCCTCAACTGGCCGTGAACACGAACGCCGTAGAGCTGGGCTGGGTCGGCTGGCCGATCGTTACACCTTATCTCAGAGCGGCCAAAGACGGAGAAAAAGATTATCTGATGGGGGGTGCCATTCTGGGTTATCCCAAAGGAACACCGTTGCCCCCCGAGCTTTGGAATGCGATTACCAAGGAGGAGGATACTTTCCTCTATTCCTGGGAGATTACGGGACAGCGTTTCCCTCAATTGCAGGTGCTTAACGGTCTCTTCAAGATGATTATGAGGGACGCTCCGGAAAAAGTGAAACGCAAAGCCAAGGCGGATATGACCCCTGAGGAGCTGGAAGCCCGCAAGGTGGAAGCGAATCAGAGAAAGATCAAGAATCAGCGTGATGAAAAGGTTTCCAATTGGCTCACTTCAGCCAGCGACAACCTGGGTAATTGTGTCACCCTAGGCCGTCAGCTTTCATCTCGTGAATTGTATTTTGAGCGGCAATCTTCCTGCGGTCTCTCAGCCTTGGAGCTATGGATCCTGGGTGAGTGGCTGATGGATAGATAGAGTCCGGCCGATGAGTAAGCGGATAGAGTAGCAAGTAGAAAAAAGGAAAAAATATGTTGAAACTGGGTGTAAATGTAGACCATGTGGCAACGCTGCGCCAGGCCCGTTATAAGGGCAGAGAGGATATCGGAGAGCCTGATCCGGTGTCGGCGGCGCTTCTATGCGAGAAGGCAGGGGCACAGGGTATCACCGTTCACCTGCGTGAAGACCGTCGGCATATACAGGATCGAGATGTCTATGCCCTGCGGGAGAAGGTTCAGACACGGCTTAACCTGGAAATGGCCAACGTGCCGGAGGTCATCCAATTCGTATTGAAGGTAAAACCCGATATTGTCTGTATCGTTCCGGAGCGCCACTTCGAGGTGACGACTGAAGGGGGATTGGATGCCTTGGGGCAGGAGAAGAATTTAGCCGGAACGGTCGAGCGGCTGCTTGAAGCGGGCATTGAGGTGAGCCTCTTTATTTCTGCGAATCCGCATCAAATCGAAGCTGCTGCCCGACTGAAGAGCCCTTACATTGAATTGTATACGGAAGACTTTGTTAAAGCTGTGGGGACTCCCGGAGAAGAAAAAGAGCTCCAGCGCCTGATTGCCGGAGCGAAACTGGCCCATCAGCTCGGACTTAAAGTCAATGCCGGTCACGGCATTAACTACGCAAATGTCCAAAAAATCTATCGGGTTCCGCACCTGGATGAGCTCAATATCGGTCACTCCATTATCAGCCGCGCTATGACAACGGGTATTGAGGAGGCTGTTCGGCAGATGTTAAAACTCATGGAGTCTTATTCTCTCTGATCGAGGTAGCTTGGGATGAAAGAAAAAATCAAAGGAATTACGCTTCTGGGCAATGCCGCAACGTCTTTCCCGGAAGAGCCTTCGGCCTCCGTTCTGGAAACTTTCCCGAATCGGAATCCGGACCGCGAATACTGGGTGAAGTTTGATTGCAGCGATTTCACCTCTCTCTGTCCTGTGACGGGGCAGCCGGATTTTGCAAAAATTCATATTGAGTATGTTCCGGGAGCCAATTGTGTGGAGACCAAGTCTCTGAAGTTTTATCTCGCCTCTTTTCGCAGCCAGAAGGATTTCAACGAGAATATCACCAATCGGATTTTTGATGATTTTCTGAAGGCTTGTTCTCCCAAACGTCTGATTGTGGAGGCTCAGTTTCACGCTCGCGGCGGTATCAGCCTGACTACCCGCGTGGAGTTGGGGGCCATCTAGTTTTTAAAATGGGATCGTCTGACAACATTCCGGTTTCGGGGCAGAAAGTGATTGTTCTGCTCAGCGGTGGAGTGGACTCAGTTACCGCCTTTTACGCAGCTCTCAAAGATTATACCGTGGCGTGTGCTCTGAGCTTCGATTACGGGGCTAAGCACAACGCCAAAGAGCTCGAATGCGCTCGGTATCATGCCGCTCTGCAGGGCATTCGTCATGAAATTATTTCGCTGGATTTCATGGACCGTCTTTTTAAATCCGATCTTCTACAATCGGGCGCGGAGATTCCCAAGGGCCGTTACACACAGGAGAATATGAAAAGCACCGTGGTGCCTTTTCGTAACGGAATCATGCTTTCGATCGCAGGCGGCCTGGCGGATAGTCTTGAAGCGACAGGGATCGTCATTGCGGCTCACTCAGGCGATCACTCCCTGTATCCGGATTGCCGGCCGGCGTTCATGCACACCATGAACCGGGCTATCCAAGCCGGGACCGGCGAGGCCGTCAGTATCCTTTCACCTTTTCTGAATCTGAATAAGGGGGAAATAGTGCGGCTGGGTACGAGTTTGGGTGTGGATTATGCCCGGACGTGGTCCTGTTATTGCGGACAAGAGCTTCACTGTGGGAAGTGCGGAACTTGTGTAGAGCGCAAAGAGGCTTTCGTTCAAGCCGGAGTTTGCGACCCTACGAAGTACTCCCTTTAGCGGCATTCCTGTTCTCTGAAAGCGGTGGGCCCAGAGAGGCGCCTAGAAGGAGGAAAAAAGGCCAGGCGATTGCCGGAATGTAGAGTGAGAATTCGCTGAATCCCTGCAGGGCAAATCCGCTTAATCCCAAGGCCAGGCAAAATTGAAGGGGAGTGAGCTCAGCGGGTTTTCTCCAGATTTTCCAGAAACATCCACCCATGAAAGCCAGATAGGCCAGCGCTGCGGGGATGCCTGAATCAGTCGCCTGCTCCAGATAATCGTTATGGCAGAGACGGGCCATTTCAGAATCGGGGCTTTTGGTCTCCTGATAGGGAATTCCGAAAGTGCCCGGACCGCTCCCCAACAGGGGATTCTGGCCGATATTAAGAGTAGCCGCCCTCCAATAATCAAAGCGGGCTCCGACACTCGTGGCACCCCGTTTGAAGTAATCAGCAAATACAATCCCGAAAAGAATCAGCCCTGTGCAAAGGATGACTCCCGCAGCGAATATTTTGTATCTGAGCGGGAATTTCGCGTGAATAAAAAAGGCGACGATTCCGAGGAAAATGCAAATCAGCCAGGCCGTTTTGGAGCCCGACCAGAAAAGTGCAGCCAGCCCCATATACCCCAAGGCGACGACCACGAGGAGACGGAGCAGGCGCGGAATCCCGGAGGGCAGCTCCCAGAGTGCCCAGAGGCAGGGCGGAAGCAAGAGGAGGAGAAGTCCGGCCAGAGAGTTCGGGTAGACCAGTGTGCCATAAACGCGGTTGCTATTGAGGCGGCGGAGCAGGTCTTCAGGTAAATTTTCAGGAGGAACGAGTGCGAAGACACTTTGCCGCATTGACTCCAATCCGCTGTAATGCTGCTGAAAAGCGCTCAGGAGAACCGGCACCAGGGCAGCTCCCAAAATCCACAACAGCGGACGCTGGTTTTTCGCAGTATTTCTCAGAACAAAATATCCTATCAGAAAGCAGACCAGGCAAAGAAGCAGGTGGAAAGCGCTTGGCAAAGAGAGGTTGGCATCCAGGGTATGAAGTGTAGACAGCCCGACGCAGAGAATCCAAGCCAGTGCCGGCAGGAAAATTGATTTGGGAAAAGAGAGAGAGTTTTTGCGCAGCAACGGGATAGCCGCCAATGCCAGTGCAATGATACCCAGACCCCAAAGAGAAGAGGATGCGTTACCGCTCAGGAGCTCTCCCGTGCTCTTTGCTGAGGCAGCCTGGGCCAGGAGCTCCATCTGGGGTGCAGAAATATCAATGTGTTCCAGGATGACGGGGATTCCCAAAAAACGAATCACTAAAAGGAAATAGACTCCCAAAGCAATGAGCCAGAAGCGAGCGTAGTGATCCAGAAAAGAGCGGCTCATGGTGTTGGCAGTAGTTTAGAGAGAAAGCTTGAGTAAAAACACTTCCAGTATCAAGGCTTCCTGAATATTCGTCTCGAGGGATTTAATGATTTGGCCAACGTTCTTGAGGTTCTCGCGGGCCTGTTTTTCCGTGATTCGTCCTGCGACTGTTTCCGTTGCGGCTTGGAGATCAGGGAAATGAGCCGTCTCAGGGAAGGCGCCGGTCACCAGAGTGAGCCACACGTCTCTGAGCCAAAGTTCAACGGCACCGATCATGGCAGAGCGCTGACGGCGATACTCTGAGGCGATTGCAGCCTGCAGCTCTTTTTCCCAGCGCTCTTTCTGTTTCTCTTCCGCATCGGGGTAGAGAGAGAGCGGGGAATTATTCTTGAGCTCCGTTTCAATAGCGGCCTGCATATCGGCCAGCTTGGAAACCATCGGCGCCAGGAGCGAATATCGGCTGATGATGCCTCCGGTTGATGCCGCGGCAGTCTGTGCAAAAACGTTGAGCCACTCGCGAATATCGCTTTCGATCAGAGGCCGGTTAATTCCTTCAAAAATGAACTGCCGGCAGCGTGAAAGAATCGTGGGCAGAATTTTCTGTGCGTCGTGAGTCAGCAGAATAAAAAGCTTACCCGGGAAAGGCTCCTCCAAAGTTTTCAGAAATGCGTTTGCAGCCTGAACATTGAGGCGGTCTGCACCGCAGAGGACCGCTATCTCGTAACTCCCGGAGAGGGATTTCAATTGGAAGGAGCTGATCAGTTGGCGGATTTGGTCGGTGGTAATAATCCGGATTTTCGATTCGGGGTAAATCCAGCGAACATTGGAATCTTTGCGTTGCGCAATCAGAGTGCAGCTGCGGCAGACTCCGCAGGCATCCGTATTGAGGCCGCTCTCTTCAGAGCGTGAGGGCGGGTTTTCGCAATGGAGCGTCTGTGCAAGAGCGATCGCCATCGCTTCCATTTCATTGAGGTCGGGTCCGACGAAAAGACTGGCATGAGCCAGCCGACCGCTTTGCAAACTGCGGCGGAGGGTTTCCGCTACGACCTTTTGATTGGGGAAGGATGAAAGCATAGAAGAGTCTTCGGGAGATTTACATGACGAGGTTACACTTTCCCGAAACGCCGGTCCCTCCGGGCATATTCTTCCAGCGCTTCGCAAAACTGCTCTTCCCGGAAATCGGGCCAAAAGGTTTGGGTTACGTAGATTTCCGAATAGGAGATTTGCCACAGGAGGAAATTACTGACTCTCATTTCTCCACTGGTACGGATGAGGATATCCGGGTCGGGATAATCTCCGCTGTAAAGACTCTTGGAAATCAATTTCTCGTCAATCGCCTCGGGGGCCAATTTGCCCGCCTGGACCTGAGCCGCAAGAGAGCGCATGGTGGAGGTGATCTCTTCCCGGCTGCTGTAGCTCAGCGCCAGAATCAGCGTTAAACCCGTATTGTTTTGGGTGGTCTCGATGGTTTGAGCGAGTTGTGCCTGTGCGTCTGCGGGCAGGAGGTCTATCCGGCCAATCGTCTTCAAACGAACGTTTTTCTTCATCAGGTCCGGAGTCTCACTTTGCAGAAAGTGCACCAGATACTTCATCAGCGTGGAGACCTCATCCTCAGGGCGAACCCAGTTCTCCATGGAAAACGCATAGAGAGTGAGGAAAGGTATTTGCAACCTTCCACAGGCAGTGACGACGCTTCGAACCGAATCCACCCCGTTGCGGTGGCCTTCCACACGACTCAAACCCCGTTGCTTGGCCCAGCGCCCGTTGCCATCCATGATGACGGCGACATGTCGGGGCAGGGAAGCTTTAGCCTTATCAGAGAGGTTTAAGGGTTTGTCGCTCATTAAACGGTGAAAGTCTCATCCCTGGCAGGACCCACGGAAAGAATGGAGAGGCGGGTCCGGCATTCTTCCTGCAATGCTTTGAGGTAAACACGAGCATTTTCGGGCAGGTCATCCCAGGAACGCGCACTGGTGGTCGGCGTCTTCCAGCCGGGAAATTCTCTGTAGACCGGCTTGCAATGCTCCAGCACGGTGATATCAGCAGGGACATACTCATGGCGGATACCGTTGCATTCATAAGCCACACAGAGCTTTACCGTTTCGACCGTGTCCAGCCCATCCAGGTTTGTCAGCGCCAGTTCATCAATCCCGTTGATCATGACAGCGGTCCGGGTGATTACAGCATCATGCCAGCCGCAGCGGCGGGCACGCCCGGTGGTGGCTCCGAATTCACGTCCCAGCCCGTGCAGAAGGTCTGATATTTCCGAGTTTTCGGTCGGCATAGGGCCGCCGCCTACCCGTGTGGAATAAGCCTTGGCAACGCCCATCACTTTATCGATATGATTTGGGGGGAAACCGGAACCGGTGCAGGCTCCGCCGGCTGTCGTGTTGGAGGAGGTGACAAAGGGATAAGTGCCGTGATCAATATCCAGGAAGGTTCCCTGGGCACCTTCAAAGAGGATGCTCTTGCCCTGCTTCCAAGCTTCGTGAAGGAGGATGACCGTGTCTTTTACAAAGGGTTTGATCTTGGCTGCAATTTCAGAATAGGTGGCGTAGATCGTGTCAAAATCGAGCGCTTCCATTCCGTTGGCCAGGAAATTCTTATTGTGTTCTTCCAGGCGTTCCTTGAGAAGGGCTTTGAAACGGTTGGGCTCGACGAAGTCTACCATGCGGATACCGGTGCGGTCCGCTTTTTCGGAGTAGGTCGGGCCAATGCCGTTTTTTGTGGTGCCGATTTTCCCATCCGCTTTCCGTGTTTCCTTGAGGATATCCAGTTGCTTGTGCCAGGGCATCACGACGTGAGCCGATTGACTGATAAAAAGCTGACCATTGACGGGGATATTCATGGAGACGAGGCCTTCGATTTCCTTGAGAAGGCCCACCGGGTCAATTACGACACCATTGCCGATGATACAAAGCTTGCCACCGCGCAGAATGCCCGAGGGGATCAGGTGAAGAACGTATTTGGTCTTTCCTACAAAGACGGTGTGTCCCGCATTATTACCCCCTTGACTCCTGACAATGACATCGGAGTTCTCAGTCAGGACGTCAATGATCTTGCCTTTACCCTCGTCGCCCCATTGGGCGCCTACTAACACAATATTTGCCATACTTTTGAGCTTTTTTTCAGGAACCGGACCTAGTGAACCGGAGTGTAAATTCCAAAGGTGTCATTTACAGACAAACCCTACAAGCAGAGGTTGGTGCTGTCAATCAAAAGTTGGGCGCTATGAACGGTAATTAAACCCAAACGGGCCGGAGGATTCGGACGGGTTTTAAGCCTCTATTTCTGACACAATTTGGCTCATCCATTCGGTAGATTCGTTCAGACAGGGGAGGTAGGTGAACTCCTTTCCACCGGATTCCAGGAAAGCATCCTTGATTTCAATCTGGATTTCATGGAGCGTCTCCAGGCAATCGCTGACGAAGGAAGGAGCGACAACAGTCAGGTGGCGTACACCGGAGTGTGCCAGCCGGGTGGCGGTTTCCAGAGTATGGGGACTCAGCCAGGGGTCTCTTCCCAAACGCGATTGGTAACAAAGGGTGTATTGATCCTCCTTGAGACCCAGGGCTTGGACCAGAGACTGTGTCATCCGGAGGGTTTGAGCCCGATAGCACCGCTCCAGCACCTCACCGGAGGCGTTTTGGCAGCAATCAGGATTTTTGAGACAAGTATGCCCCGTGGGATCGGCTTTCCGGATGTGCCTCTCCGGTAAACCATGGAAACTCACCAGCAGGTGATCGGTATCCGGGGGGAGATTCTTTTTGACCGATTCAATCCAGGCGTTCAGGTAGGCCGGATGATTCCAGAAAGGAGGGATGATTTCGAGCTTGTGGGGCCGAGTGGCTCTCCGGGAGTCTGCTTCCAATTGAACCAGAACGGATTCGGTGGCTGCCAGACTGTATTGAGGGAAAAGAGGAAAACCGATAATGGTGTCGCAGCCCTGTTCCAGGAGAGCATCCAATCCTTCTTTTATGGTAGGAGTCCCATAACGGAATCCCAGTGCGGCAGGGAGCCCCGTCTGCTCGGAGAGGGAGTTGCGCTGATCTTCAGAGATAACAATCAGCGGGCTGCCCCGGGGAGTCCAGATTTCCTTATATAGACGGGCGGAGTGCCTGGGCCGTGTGCGCAGGATAATCCCATGCACCAGGAGCCAGCGCTTCCAGAACGGCATATCCAGCATGTAGGGGTCCATCAGGAACTGGCTTAGATACCTCCGGACTTCCCTCGTTGTGGGTGCCGAAGGTGAGCCTGTGTTTATCAGCAAAATTCCTTTTTTCTTCATGTCGGGAAAAATTGAATCAGAGTTCAGGGCTCAAAGCAAAGCAATTCAGCCGAAAACCGCTTTTTTGCCGGGCCCCGGTGACCTTGACAGATACCATGGGTAAGTGTACTTTGGAAGGCGTCAGTTGTCTCAGAGGCAGCAAGATTCATACTCTGATTTCCGACAGAAAGAATAGAAGAAAAGATGAAAGCATGGGTGGAGGATTATATCCGCCAGTTTAAGGCGGTGTTGGATGCGGTCCCGGCGGAGAGCCTGGCTCAGTGGGTTGAAGTTTTTCGCAAGGCGCACAAGGAGAACCGCCAGATTTTTGTTTTTGGCAATGGTGGAAGTGCCGCCAATTGCAGCCATTTTGTTTGTGATCTGGGTAAGGGCAGCTCCATCAGCATGGGGAGCCCTTTCCGCTGCCTGAGCCTCAATGATAACGTTGCCTGGATGACGGCGATCGCCAATGATTTCAGCTACGAGGATGTCTTTGTTCGCCAGCTGGAAAACTATGCCAAGCCGGGAGATCTGATTTTTACCCTGAGCGTGAGCGGTAATTCCCCCAATTGCGTCAAAGCGATGGAGTGGGGCAAAAAACAGGGGCTGACTCTCCTGGCTGTGACAGGCGCCAAGCGCGGCAAAATGGCTGAGCTGGCCGATCACCTCATTGTCATAGATTCCACTCATTATGGACGTGTGGAAGATGCGCAAATGATGGTGGCTCATATTCTTTGCTATGCCTTCATGGAGAAGGCTAAGGAATTAAAGAGCTAACTCTTTCTGCCGGTCCTTTTTTATCTCTTTTCAAGCCTCCTTTCATAGGGAGGTTCAACGGGGGTAAGCTTTTATTTTTCTTTGCGTTTTGGGGGAAAGCCTCCCGGGAAAAAGAGAATGCCTTCTCCTGAAATCACTTGCCTTGAACCCACTCTTTGGCTAGAGTGTGCGCGTTGCCTTTTCGGGGGCCCATAGCTCAGTGGTTAGAGCAGGCGACTCATAATCGCTTGGTCGGGGGTTCAAACCCCTCTGGGCCCACCATTTCTTCAATTTTTCCCTGTATTACCCCCCTCATATCCTCTCCGGAAGAAAACCCACGGACGCAAATATCCGGGCGAGTTCGGAACAGTATTTTTTCTGATTAACGTATTGCCTCAAAAATAGAGCGCACCGAAAGTGAGAGAAAAGCCTCGAAAAGAGAGCGCGTCCTGATGGTATGTAATTAGAGGGCTTTTTGTACACGATTTTCATCTGCGATCCATCTGTAAAGTT
>JALNXY010000028.1 GCA_023230105.1 Verrucomicrobiota bacterium | reverse complement strand
AGCCGATTTATTCCCTATCCGCGCACTACGGTTGAGTTTTAATGGGTTTAAGGCAAGCATTCCTGCCTCCATACCAGAGAAGAGAAAAGCAGCCATCACCGAAAGGAATAATAAAAAGGTTGATAAAGTGGGTGTCAACTCACTCATATAGTTTTAGAGGCTTGAAAACTTCGTGCTCGGGGGCTCGGTGTCTGTTTTGTAATTCTCACTTCCCGAATTTTAGCATACTCTACAGAAAGAACCGTGAAGGTATAGCCACAGTATGAAACCGATTGATTAACGTGAGGAACAATTTCTAATTGGTTTAGAATAAGCCCTGCCACTGTTTGAATAAAGGCGGGTGCTTTAATTTCAGGACATTCAATAAGCAAGTTCTCCACCAAAAGAGAGCCGTTCACCTTCCAGGCATAGTTCCCCTCTTGTTGGATCATAGGGCCTTGGTCTTCACTCTCACTGCGAATATCTCCCACAACTTCTTCTAAAATATCTTCCATCGTTATGATCCCACTCGACTCTCCAAACTCGTCCAAAACGACAATCAGACCAGGTTCATAACGTTGAAAGCTTTTCAGGAGTTGAAGAAGATTCATGCTATCCGGGACACAAGGGGGAATATCTAATGCGTCATCGGGCATGTTAGCGAAATCCTGGCTCATCAGAAGTTCCTTTGTATTCAAAATGCCAGTCACGTCATTAGTTTCCTCATTGTACATCGGCAAACGGCGGTGCTTATACTTTCTTGCGGCGGCAATCATCTCAGGCAGCGTCGCGGTCGATGGAATGTATGCAACTTGTGAGCGAAGTTTCATAACATCTTTCGCAATATGGCAATCCAAAGAAATAATTTGGATAATAAAATTCTTTTCGCTAGAGCTCATGGCCCCTTGTTGGCAAGCGAGCTCCAATACTTCCTTATACTCTTCAATGGAGAGCTTCGTCGGAGAGGGACGTTCCTGTGAGAGTTCTTCGGCTTGCACCGACTGGAAGCTGGGCCCCTTGGATGAAAAAAAACAAAACAATTTTACCAGGGGCATAAGAGGCAACAATATGGGAGTCATCCTCAAAGACCAGACCTCCGGATGTCGCATGGCAAGTGTTTTCGGGAAAATCTCACAGCCTACAATCATTCCCAGGAGAACCAAAAGAATCCAATAAAAGGGATCAAGCTCATTCCGAAGGATCATCCAGAGAGATAGGAATGCGATTGCAAAGTTAGCCAGAGTGTTTAGAAATGTGAGAGCCGTCAGGGTTTCCTGCGAAAATTTAAGAAAACGCAAAACGGTAGAAACACGAGTTGAGTGAATCTCCCTGAATCTCGCAACAAGAGGTCCATTGAGGGCAAAAAGAGCCGTCTCTGTAAGTGAGATGGAAAAGCTCAACCCGAACAAAGCAACCAGAATTACTATTCCGATGAGTTCAGTCATAGATGACTCCTTTTTTGTCTATGTTGTGTTATATTCAATGATCGAACGGCCATACAGGCAGATGACTCGACTGCTGAGAGAGTATCTCAAAAAAACTGATCACTGACAACCATTTGATTGACGGGGAACTTGGAGAAAGCGGGACACATTCAGGTTCAAAAAGAGAAATGTATCGAAACCAGCCTCAGAAAAATGGAAAAAAGGCTTGCTTCAGTATCCTTGAAAATGCAAACTACTCCTGCTTTTGCTGAGAGGCGAAGCAGGGTGGCTGGATAGCTCAGTTGGTAGAGCAGAGGACTGAAAATCCTTGTGTCCCCAGTTCGATTCTGGGTCTAGCCACCATTTTTTTCTATTCATAACCTCCCTCCATTTTCTTAACGTTCTGATCCTAAGAGTAATGCAATGATACTATTGGCTTGCATTGCGGCTGCGATGCCAACTCTGGGAGATTCAGGAAATATCCCCGCATCCTTGTTTTCAGAGGTATTACAGTCTCCGATTATAACCAGATTTTTTCCAACTGACCTCACTTTTATCGAATTGGACCTCCCCCAGCCTGCAATTCCACTGACAGACACCAATTTTTTTGAAGTCGGAATCAACGCCGTCAAAAACATCTCTTTTGCTTCGGCTGTATCTAATGCTTCAGCGACTACGTCACAATCCTTGAAAACGGTCGCCAAGTTCTCACTAGTCAACTTTATGTTGTGGAGTGTCAAATTTAACCGGCTCTCAATTCGTAAAAGATTTTCCTTTAGCGCATGGACCTTTTGCTGACCTATTTGATTTGCAAAAAAAAATTGTCGATTCAAATTGCTGGGGGACACACTATCGTAATCTGCAATTACTAAATTTTTAACACCAGCTCTCACTAAATGCATTGCACAATTCGATCCGAGTCCCCCAGCTCCAGCTATTCCAATAGTGACTTTTTCGAAGATAGCACGTTCTTTTTCAGTCATATAGAGATTAACGGACATAATAATTAACCACCAGATACGATAAGAAATATATTTATAATATCGTTATTATTAATTTTTATATTTTTATAATCTATATCTTTTTGCAATATAATGTTATTAATTTCTATTACGAACTTTTTCCCAAGAAGATTTTTACCAGACAAGAATTCCTCAAGATTTTCTAAATCAGTTTTTACTTCGACATTTTGATATATTATTTTCTTCATTTTTTCATCAATCAAAAAGAATCCTGTTCTTGTTAAAACTTCGAGGCAATAATTAATCCCTTTGCACTACAAGGATTCTTCTACTTATTAGCATCAAACTAAACTAAGGGCATCAGCGAGAGCCCCAATTATGTCATCTATGTGTTCAATTCCAATCGATAGACGAATCAGTTCAGGCTGAAGTCCTGCTTTGCGTTGATCTTCGTCTGAAAGCTGAGAGTGCGTCGTGCTGGCAGGATGGATAATAAGACTCTTTGCATCACCCACGTTGGCCAGCAAACTGAAGAGTTTGATATTGTCGACCAGCTTAACCGCTTCCTTGCTGCCACCCTTTACTCCAAACACGACCATTCCGCCAGCACCCAGCGGAAGATATTTCTTTGACAGAGGACTATCAGCTAACCCAGGATATTTCACCCAGGCAACTTTGGGGTGTTCCACCAAAAACTTTGCCACCTGCAGTGCGTTTTCACTGTGTTTAGTCATACGCAGTGTCAAAGATTCCAGACCCTGCAAAAAAATCCAGGCAGCATCCGGGGATAGAGTGGGACCTTGGTTGCGAAGGCCTACCGTGCGCAAACGCAAAATAAAGGCAAGCTTGTTGAGTTCGCCCAAATCATGAGCAAAGCGCAACCCGTGGTAGCCCCGATCCGGTTCATTGTAAAGGGTGAATTTGGGATCACTCCAATCAAAGTTGGCTGCATCAATAACGATGCCTCCGATCCCGGTTCCGTGTCCACATATCCACTTTGAGAGTGAGTGAATAACTATATTCGCTCCGTGTTCGATCGGGCGTAAAAGACTTGGCGGCGTAAAGGTTGAATCTACGACAAGCGGTAGCTTGTGTTTTTGAGCTATTTTTGCATAACCCTCAATATCCGCTATTTCTAAAGTTGGATTTCCAACGGTTTCAATAAAAATGGCTTTTGTATGCTCATTAATCGCAGCTTCAACGGCAGAGAAATCGTTTACTGGGGTAAACCTTACATTAATCCCATTTTGTGGTAGAATGGCATCAAACTGCGTAAAAGTCCCCCCATACAAATTATTAGCAGAAACTATTTCGTCACCACATTTGCAGATATTAGTCAGAGCAAAATAGATAGCCGCAGTACCACTGGAGAATGTTAGAGCAGCGGCCCCATTCTCCAATGCTGCCAACCGTTGCTCGAGAACATCATTCGTTGGGTTCATCAACCGCGAATAGATGTTCCCCGACTCCTTCAAACTAAACAAATTTGCGGCATGTTCTGAGCTTTTAAAATTATATGCTGTTGTTCGATAAATCGGAACAGCACGCGACAAGGTAACTGGATCCGGTGATTGGCCTGCATGGATGGCCAACGTTTCGATATGATATTTCTTATTATTCATATTATTTTAAAATTGCGTTATTCCTCAAAAAGCCAAGTGGAAAGATAGCGCTCTCCTGAATCAGGAAGCAACACAACAATCCTTTTATTTTCAAATTCTTTTCTGTGAGCTAACACTAAAGCAGCATGAAGCGCAGCACCGGAAGAAATGCCAACCAACAAGCCTTCTGTTTTAGCAGCTAACCTAGCTACTTTTCCTGCATCATCAGAGGAAACAGTAATCACTTCGTCAATAATTCTCGTGTTCAGCACATCAGGTATAAAACCAGCTCCGATGCCCTGAATTTTATGAGGCGCAGCTTTGCCTCCCGAAAGAACAGGACTCGCATCGGGTTCGACCGCAACTACCCTAATGGAAGAATTTTGTTCTTTAAGAAACTCTCCAACTCCGGTTATGGTCCCTCCGGTACCAACGCCAGCAACAAAAGCATCTATTTTTCCCTGAGTAGCGGTCCATATTTCCCGGGCCGTGTAATTTCTATGATAGGCCGAATTAGCTGGATTGGCAAATTGCTGGGGAATAATAGAACCGGGGTTCTCCGCAAGTAGTTCTTCTGCTTTGGCAATAGCACCTTTCATTCCTGCCCCGCCCTCCGTCAATACAAGCTTTGCTCCATAGGCAGCCAGTAGTTTACGCCTTTCAATACTCATAGTTTCAGGCATCGTGAGAATTAGACGATACCCCTTGACGGCTGCAACTAACGCCAAACCGATCCCAGTATTACCGCTGGTCGGTTCAATAATAAGTCCCCCGGGCTTAAGAACTCCTGCCTTTTCTGCTGCATCTATCATAGCCCACGCAACACGATCTTTGACGGACCCTCCTGGATTAAAGTGCTCCATTTTTGCAAGCAATTCGGCTTTACCCGTATTCAATCCATTTATCCTCACCAAAGGTGTGGAACCTATCGTTTCTAAAATGTTCTCTGCGACGCCAGTCATAATCATATCTCTATATACTACTAATTTAGTATTGTACTTTCTTTCGAAGGTACACTCTGGTATTCTAATGGTTAAGAGAGATTGAATCAATAGAAAATTGTAAAGAGTACATATTTAGTAGTTTTTTTATAAGGAGCCCTCCCACTCCCACATACAAGAACAGCTGTGACATATTTCACAAAACGTTGTGTGAATGCTGTAGAATTGAAAAAACACACTTACCACCCCAAAAGCAAGCACAGCAATATAGCACCCTTTTGTTACCAATCTATTTCTTTTCCATGTTTGATTCAATGGCTTGAAAGTATTTCTGTTTTGCACAAAGATAGGGGCGGTATGGATTTGAAAGTTACCAGTTTGATTGGAGCAACCTTGATCGTCCTTTTGATGGGTGGCTGTTACGAAAAGAAAAACGGAGGCGCTCAACCAGTCAAAGCTCCGTCGATTGAGAATACTGCAACGCTGTCTACACCAAAGACAGGAGCCGTATCCGAACCTGAAGAAATCCAATACCATCAAAACTCACCGCTTGTTAATCTCCCTGTTTTAAGTCTCTATTTAGGCAAAGCAACGTTGAATGCGGAGTTGGCCATCAGTCTAAAGGAAATAGCAACAGGCATGATGTTTCGAAAAGAATTGGCAGAAAATGCTGGGATGCTTTTTGTATATCCCTTCGTTTCAGACGTCGCTTTTTACATGAAAAATACTTATATCCCTCTTTCCTGCGCATACATTGACGCCGAAGGTGTTATCCAGGAAATTTACGATATGAAGCCACTGAGTGAAGAATCGATTCCATCAAAATCGGATAAAATCAGATTCATTCTGGAAGTCAACCAGGGCTGGTTTGAAAAACAAGGTATTGGCCCAGGCACACTGATTACGACTGAAAAGGGCCCTCTTTCAGAGCTTTTTCCCCTGACGTATAGATAATTTATTTGCACAATTGAGACAATAGAGAAGAAATGAAAAAAGTATTTGAAGCTCTTGTTGAAGGAATCCGCAGTTCGCTATCCGCCTGCAGATTTAACTCCGCGTTGCTGGGTTTGAGTGGCGGCCTCGACTCCGCACTGGTTGCCACTTTAGCAAAGGAAGCATTGGGTAATGAAAATGTACGGGGCATATCTATGCCAAGCCTCTACTCTTCACCGGAAAGCCTTGAAGACGCCAAAGAACTCTCTGAAAACCTCGGAATACGCTATGATGTACTGCCAATCACGAATTGCTTTCAACTCCTAAAGCAGGAGCTCGCTCCCATCTTCAAAAACACCCCGGAAGGATTGGCTGAAGAAAACATGCAGGCCCGCTTGCGGGGTATTATGCTGATGTCTATCTCCAACAAGATGGGTGGCATGGTTCTCAGCACAGGGAACAAATCTGAAATATGTGTCGGCTATTGCACCCTTTATGGCGATACCTGCGGTGGTTTGGCGGTGATTAACGATCTCTATAAAACGGAGGTTTACAAGCTATCCTATTGGATTAATGATTACTTTAACAAACCGATTATTCCCATTAGAACTTTAACGAAAGCACCATCAGCAGAACTACGGCCTAACCAGAAAGATCAAGACTCCCTTCCTCCTTATGAAATCCTGGATGCAATTTTGATACTCCACATTGAAGAGGGTAAAACAAAGAAGGAGATCATACAGGCTGGTTTTGATTCGAAAGTTGTGGACCAGGTGATATCGCTGTTTAATAAAAACAAATACAAGCAAATGCAAATGCCGCCGGGCCTATCCATACGCCATCTTCTAAACTAGATTCAATTCCATGAACCATCGACTCTCTGAAATACTTTTTGAAAAAGCCCTTCAATTTATTCCCGGTGGAGTAAACTCACCCGTTCGCGCCTTCCGAGCTGTAGGTGGGAAGCCCTTCTTCACTCAGAAAGCAGCAGGATGTAAAATTTGGGATGTAGATGGGAATGAATATATTGATTACGTGGGCACATGGGGGCCTGCAATCCATGGACATTCTCACCCACGAATCATAAAAGCCGTCTGTGATACTGCACAGATGGGGACCAGCTTTGGCATTCCTAACCCGCTGGAGGTTGAAATGGCGGAACTGGTTCGGAAAATGGTTCCTAGTGTCGAAAAAGTAAGAATGTGCAACTCTGGAACTGAGGCCACGATGTCCGCTATTCGTTTAGCACGCGGATTTACAGGCCGTGAAAAGATTATCAAGTTTGAGGGATGTTACCACGGACATGCCGACTCACTTTTGGTAAAGGCTGGGAGTGGTGCCCTGACCTTTGGGCATCCTGACAGCGCGGGCGTTCCACCTGCTTTCGTGCAACATACCTTACTGGCTCCTTTTAATGACTTAGAAGCGGTAAAGAACCTTTTTTATGCAAACCCCGGGCAAATAGCCGCTATTATTTTGGAGCCAGTCCCGGGCAATAGCGGTGTTTTTATTCCTCAATCTGGATTTCTAGAAGGATTGAGGAAGCTTACTGAAGAATTCGGCTCTTTGCTAATTTTTGATGAGGTTATGACTGGATTTCGCCTAGCCAGCGGAGGCGCCCAGGAGCGTTTTAATATTAAACCCGACCTCTCTTGTTTCGGAAAAATTATCGGAGGCGGGTTGCCCGTGGGTGCATTTGGTGGCCGTTCCGATATTATGAACTGCCTGGCCCCTTTGGGCCCCGTATATCAGGCAGGAACATTGAGTGGAAATCCCCTGGCAATGGCAGCCGGCATTGCCTCTTTGGAATTGCTTACAGAAACCGATGCATTCAGACGTCTAGAAACGATGGGGGCGCTATGGGAAGAAGGAATGAAGTCTATCGCAAAAGACAACCATATTCCGGTTCGCCTTAACAGAGTGGGCTCTATGTTCTGTGTTTACTTCACCGAATCACCCGTCGCTAATCTATCTGATGCCATGAAAAGCGATCGCGAACGGTTCGCTCGTTATTTCCACTTGATGCTGGAAGAGGGTATATACCTGGCGCCTTCACAATTCGAGGCCGGTTTTCTATCCACAGCCCACACAGAAGAAGATATAGAGAAAACACTTGAAGCTGCCAGTGCCGCCTTTAAAAAACTTTAATCCGTCCTCTACCTGAACGTCGATTTTAAGGTGCGATACCGGTCTTGCGCTTGTTTTTGCCAGAATATCTTCAGTCGATTTCTTTCTGTAGGGACGGCCCATTCTTTTTGGAGAATTTTTTCCAATTCAGCCTCACTGATCAATGGGGCTCCTAACTGCTCCAAAGCTTCGGTGCTCTTGCCTGCCTTAATCGCATGCAACCAGGTTGCAGAAAGCTCACGGTGAGTATCAATTAATTGAGCACCAATCAGTGCGCACACCAAATCCCGTCGTTTATAGGCAAGCTCGCTGTTAAATTGGAAGCCAAGTTCATGAACATCATTTGTCCCCTGGTGCGATTCATAGGGAGATATGGTTAGAGGAGAATAAGTGGAATAATTCTCATAAACATCCTTTCGAACAGGCATCCTGAGCAATGATGATTTGGATGGGCCGCCCGGCACTCCAACTGGCAACATCCAAACTTTCTGGCCCTCCTCAGAAAGAACTAATTCAATGAATCTTTTGGCGACAACCGGCTCAGGAGCTCCTTTTAGCAGGGCGATGCAATCGGGCGATAAAACCGAAAAATCTTCAGGTATTACAAAAAGCATATTCTCTTTTCCTGCACTGGAGACTTGAGTAAAACCGTAAAAGTCAATACAGATGGATGAAGCACTATTTCCATAGGTGGTTTGCCTGGGAGGATCTGTTGCATATCGACCGATAGATTCGGAATTTGCAGCCATCCCTGTTAGTATGCGCCAACCACGTTCCCATCCGTAGGATTGTAAGATAGCCTCCATCATAGAATACATACTTCCGCTGTTGCGTGGGTCACTGAGGGAAATCCACCCCTGAAGTTTTGGGTTTGTCAGTTCATCCCAGCGGCGAGCTTGTGGCAAGGCATTATATTCCAAGACGCGCAGATTATGCAAAATCCCAAAGGTAGCGATAGTAACCCCATACCAATAGGAGTCTGGATCGCGCAAAAGTGTTCCATGATGAGAGGCAGGAATAGAAAGAAGTGTATCATCACCCAAGGGACAAGAAGCCAAAATTCCTTCCACTTTTAAATCGTAATAAGGATCAACACCACAACCAAAGAGGACGTCTAAACCGATGCCTTCAGGCTTGGAAGCATATTCAGAGCGTATAAAACGCAGAGTATCACTTGAGCCACCCACATTGCGCCAGTCCAGAAAGACTTGTTTGTTAAATTTTTCCCGATACCAATTCTGAAAGAGAATTGAAAACTCGTTTCTCACCTCTTCCGTATGAGGAGTCAGAATGGAAACAATAATTGGCCTCGCTGAATCTTCGCAAACTGCGCGTGGAGAAAAACTGAAAAATAGAATGCCTAGAAAACTAACGATGGAGAGAGAGAACCACGAAAAGAATAAAAATGGCCGAGGCTTTTTCACAAAACTTTATTCGGCAAATTCGTCGCAGCGAAGTTCCCGAATCACCGATACACGTATTTTCCCGGGAAATTGAAGCTCGTTCTGCACTTTGGCTGCGATAAACTTAGCTATGAGTTTACACTGCTCGTCTGAAGCGAGCGAAGGTTTAACAAAAACACGAAGTTCACGCGCAGCTTGAAGGGCAAAACATTTCTGAATTGCAGGAATTGAATTCCCAAGATGTTCGAGCTGCTCGAAACGTTTGATATAAGATTGCATGGCCTCCAACCTAGCACCGGGACGTGCTGCAGAAATGGCATCGGCCGCAGAAATCAGACATGTGAGCGGTGAATAGGGGTCGTGAATCAACATTTGATGAGAATGATGGTTAGCCACAGCTGAGACAACAGCAGGTGATTCCGAGTTATTCTGTAAGAAATCAGCTCCTATTTGAGCATGAGAGCCTTCATTTTCATGGCTCATGGCTTTTCCAATATCATGAAGAAGTCCCGCCCTTCTTGCCTGAGCTATATTCATTCCCAATTCTGCCGCCAAAAGACCTGCTAAAAGAGATACTTCGACAGAGTGAGCCAGAACGTTTTGGGAATAGCTATAACGAAAGCTGAGTTTGCCCAGCATATCCAGGACTGCCTCCGGAAGCAATGTCAGAAGACCTGCCTTTTTTATCGCACTTTCAGCGGCAGCTCTGGCACTTTCCTGAACCTGAGATTCAGCTTGTGAAACGACCTCTTCGATTAGAGAAGGGTTGAACTGTCCATTTGCGACCAGAGCCGTCATGGCACGCTTGGCTATTTCGCGTCGAACAGGATCAAAACCTGAGAGTGTAATAACTCCTGGCGAATCATCTACCATAACTGTTATACCAGTGAGATTTTCAAAAGTTTTGATATTGCGTCCTTCACGGCCAATAATCCTCCCCTTAATATCATCACTTGGAAGTTGGATGACGGCAGAATCACTTTCAAAAGAATGAGTGATTGCACAGCGCTGAATCGCAATGGCTATGATACGTTGTGCCTCTTCCTGCGCCGAAGATTGGGCCGAATCAAGGATGCGCCTGGATAGTTTACAGGCATCTGCAGCAGCTTCCTTCTCTATTTGACTCATTAAAGCATCACGTGCCTCCTGAGCTGTAAGACCGGCAATTTGAGCAATGCGTTCGCTCCACCGAGACTGCATCTGATTCACTTCCTGTTGGGTAGCGGTAATTTGTTGTTCCTGCTTGCCCAAGCGTGAAGCATGTTCTTTGATGTTGGCTTCGCGCTCCACAATTCCCTGTAATTGAAGACCAATCAGAGCCTCCCGATGCGCCAGGGCCTGTTCTTTTTGATCATAAAGCTCATCCTTAACTTTTGACAATTCAGCAAGGCGTTTTTGCCCCTCCAGAAAACACTCGTCAGCGCGCCCCTTTGCATCCATCAACATGCGCTCTTTCTCAAATCGAAGACTCTTCTGTTGCCAGCGAAGCCAAATAAAAAGGCAAGTGAAAATGAGGACGAAAAAGACGAGTATAATCCAAATGTCATCCATAAATTTACCGTGAACTAGGAAGTGAGAAGTTGTAGAAAAGGCGAAAAAAACAACTATGAGAGTAACAGGTCCGCAAGTGAGTTACCACTGAACGAGGAACTGAAAGCTCACAATAACCGCTTAAGAACGCAGGCTTTATGGGAAAGGATTCATTCATGTCAGAGGTCACACCAACAAGCATCCACACGAGCGTCATGGTGTTCCATGGGTATGAATCGCTTGAGGAGCCAGCCTCCCTCCCAGCAAACACCACATTTAAAACCGGATATTTGAGACAGGAGGCGATCATAAAACCCCTTGCCCCGGCCAAGACGGGCGCCCGTCGGGTCGAAGCATAGACCAGGCACCAGGATAAAGTCAATATCTTTCTGCCTAGTAGCACAGTTTATGGGCTCTTTTATACCGTATTTTCCAATGCGAATATCCTTTTCTATGTCCCCAACCGGAGCTATTGAATACTCATTTGCATCAGAGTTATATTGAGGTAGGTACAAGGGCTTCCCCTCTGAAAGAGCTGTTGCAAAAAGAGAAGTAATATCCGGTTCGTCTTTCAATGGAGAATAGAGTAAAAGGCATTTCGCTTGCTTCCATTGAGCAGAATTTAGAATGCTCTGACAGATAACTTGACTCTGTTTTACTCGCTCTTCTGCAGAAAGGTTTTTAATTATTTCACGCATTTCCTTTCGAAGAATAGTTTTTTGTTCCTGGAGGCTAAGCATAAAATGTACAGTAAACCTGTTAAGTTCTTCTCAGTTTGAGAATGGCATCTCGCCAAGCCTGGCTGCGTTCCTTGATTTTTCTCTCAATTCCTTGATCTGTGGGAGTGTAGTAAGCACAATCTTTTCCCAAATAGTCCTGTGGGACAAAGTGCCCGGGGAAATCATGCGGATAAAGATAATCAAGCCCATGTCCCAATTTATCTGCTCCTGAATAGTGAGAGTCCTTCAGCTTTTGTGGAACCGGAAGCGAAACACCTGAACGAACATCCTTAAGTGCTGCATCAATTGCTTTAATTACACTATTGCTTTTATGAGCTGTAGCAATATAAACCGCTGCCTCTGCCAACGGAATGCGGGCTTCCGGCCAGCCAATAAACTCAGCAGCTTCAGCTGCGCTACTTGCTAAGACAAGCGCCATTGGGTCTGCCAGTCCCACATCTTCAGCCGCACAAATCACAATTCTGCGTGCAATAAAACGGGGGTCTTCTCCTGCATGAATCATTTTTGCTAACCAATAGAGCGTAGCATCGGGGTCCGAACCTCGCATTGATTTGATAAAGGCAGATATCGTATCATAGTGAGCATCCCCGTCAGCATCATAAAAAACAGCTTTATGCTGTATACTTTCTTCTGCAACGGCCAGCGTAATTCGTATAACACCATCCGGATCAGGAGAAGTCGTCAAAGCTGCTACTTCTATGGAATTAAGTGCCTTTCGTGCATCCCCGTCAGAAAATCTGGCTATATGTCGAAGTGCTTCCTCTTTAACTTCAAGATTCATTCTCCCCAAGCCCCGTTCCTGATCTGAAATGGCATTATTCAGGAGTTTCAATATTTCCTCCTCAGTCAACGGCTTCAGCTCGAAGAGCTGAGAACGGGAAATCAAAGGAGCATTCACGAAGAAAAACGGATTGTGAGTCGTTGCACCAATTAATCGAATCACGCCAGTCTCAACATCAGGCAAGAGTACATCTTGCTGGGGTTTACTGAAGCGGTGTATTTCGTCGACAAAGAGGATTGTGGGACGTCCTGTATTATGGAGACGATTTGTGGCACTCATCAATACTCTACGCATATCGGAAACGTTGGACTCCACCCCACTTAGTCGCTCAAAATGGCATTGGGTAAAAGCAGCTATCAGATTAGCTAAGGTAGTTTTACCTGTTCCCGGCGGACCATAAAAAACAAGCGATTGTATCCGATCTGCCTCAATAGCACGGCGCAATAACAGACCAGGAGAAAGAATATGCTCTTGTCCGATAAATTCGTCCAGCGACCTGGGACGCATGCGAACTGCTAACGGTGCAGAGAATGACTCTAAAGCGTCACCTATGCTAGCCCCGGACGAAAGTGGAGAAGTGGGATAAACAAGCTTCAGAATATTTTCATCAGCATCATCCTGATATGGGGGAACGTGTTCTATTCCGTTCTTCATAAATTATAGACTGATTTCGATGGGAAACGAATGAGGCAAATCCAAAAAAAACCCTGCATTTGCCGTGTGAACAGTTCCTTTGAACTGAGCATGAAACAATGGGACGGGTCCGACGGGTCATATGTTTCCTACTCAAATGGCAGGCTTACACATCAACGTCCGCGGCCGAGGTCCCTTCTTATATGTAACTTACGGTTCAAGGTTTTTGCTTCGAATCACGTACAACGCAGGGAAATCACAAAACTTCTTACAAAGTCAAATTGATAAAGAACAAATAAACCGGCTCGCCCGCCGAACTGAAGTAAGTCTACTTTCCTTATCCCATTTTTGCAAGTTCAATTGGCACGCTTTCCCACAATAAAACGCCTCAAACCCAGCCTGCACTCCAGACTCTTTCTTCGAGGTCAAGAGAGTGTGTGATGTCCCTGCTTAATGCGCGTTTAAGGCCGAGCGCGGTGATGAATTGAAGAACAGCGATAAATGCGTCGTTCTTCTAACAACTTATCTTAGTCCGGAATAACACAGTCCAGTCGGAGGGAAATTTCGACCTTATTCATCTTTCCATCCACACGGGTATATTGCATTTCTCCAAACTTCTGAACCAACCAGATTCCCAAACCACCCGGAGTACGTTCCTCTATGCCCGCAGAGATTTTTGGCTCTGGGACATGCAAAGGGTTGAATTCATGTCCATCATCTTCCAACAATATTTGTAGATGATTAGGCGTAATACCCAAACTCAAAAAAATCTCATGTGGCTCCCTGTCATCATAGGCGTATTTGAGGATATTTGTGCCCATTTCCTCTACGATAAAACGTGCCAAATACAACGACTGTGGCCCAAGGCCTTTTTCGGTGAGCCATGCAACTGACTCTTCAATAGTCGTCTCTAAGTCCGCCAACGTATTGCGAAATCGCTTTTCAAGTTTGTCTAACAATTTTGTCATACCAATAGCCGCCCCTACGGGGGGATATTCTCGCAGAGTAAATATCGCAGACTCAAGGAAAAAATAAATATATGATTAATTCATAACTCCCATTGTCACGGGGAATCAATGCACCCTTTTTAGAGGGTTTGACTTTTTTTTATTTCCCTGATAGTCTGAATCCCTTGATTTTATGAAAATAAAACTTGCATCTGTTGTAGCTGTCCTCGGAGCGTTAGCGTTTTTAGGCTCCGGGTACCACTCTGCTGCTGACTCCGGCTCTTGGAGCCAGAAAACAGCACCCCTGATGACTCGTTGGGCTAAAGAGGTCTCTCCCGAAAACGCCCATCAGGAGTATCCACGGCCACAATTAGTGAGACCTAATTGGGTGAATTTAAACGGGCTGTGGGATTATTCGGTTATAAGTCGTGATCAGTCTCAGCCTCAATCCATTGATGGTAAGATACTGGTTCCTTTTCCGATTGAATCGGCTTTGTCGGGTGTGATGCGGACCGTAACAGACCAGGAACAAATATGGTACCAAAAAACATTCACGATTCCGCAAGATTGGAAAGATCAGAAAATCATCCTTCATTTCGGAGCCTCCGATTGGGAGACAACCGTTTTTGTAAATGATCAAAAAGTCGGTTCGCACAAAGGCGGCTATTCCGCATTCAGCATGGACATCACCTCAGCGCTTCTTGATGAGGGAGCCCAAAAGCTCACCGTCACTGTTTGGGACCCCACAGATGCGGGTACTCAACCCAGAGGAAAGCAGATCAATAATCCGCATGGGATATGGTACACTCCGACATCCGGAATCTGGCAGACCGTGTGGTTGGAACCAGTCACGCCGAATTACATTCAAAAACTGAATTTGACGCCGAACATTGATGAGAAATCAATAACGATCACAATTCCCACGGTCGCCGAACCAAAGGCTAAACTTGAGTGGACCGTAACAGTTTTGGATGCCGGTAAATATGTTAGTCAGGGGCAGATAGGCACTGATCTGGGGCCAGAATCTAAATCCGCAGCCCCACGGATTGTCCTTGGAGTTAAAGAACCGAAACTATGGTCCCCGGACTCTCCTTTCCTGTACGATGTCAAGGTCACTCTCAAAAGCGATGGAGAAGTAGTCGATGAGGTGACGTCTTACTTTGGAATGCGCAAAATCCATGTAGGGAAAGATCAAGCTGGAATAAACCGCTTAATGCTGAACAACGAACCTCTATTCCAGTTCGGACCTTTAGACCAGGGCTTCTGGCCTGATGGGCTTTATACGGCTCCCTCCGATGAGGCGCTCAAATATGACCTGGAAATCACCAAGAAACTCGGTTTCAATATGGCGCGCAAGCACGTCAAGGTGGAACCGGATCGTTGGTATTACCATTGTGACAAGATGGGCATTCTCGTTTGGCAGGACATGCCATCAGGCGATAAATACATAGGAACAAAAGATCCGGATATCATCCGCACAAAAGCCTCCGCTGATCAATACGAGTATGAACTCAAAGAGGTAATTGACCAATTCTGCAATCATCCCAGTATCGTGATGTGGGTTCCTTTCAACGAAGGTTGGGGGCAATTCGATACTCCCAGAATTACTCAGCTGGTTAAAAAGTGGGATCCGACTCGACTGGTTAATAACACTTCCGGCTGGGCTGATCGTAATGTGGGAGACGTTATGGATATCCATGTATATCCCGGTCCGGGAGCACCTGCACTGGAAACAGATCGTGCTGGAGTTTTAGGTGAATACGGCGGTTTGGGATATCCCATTCAAGGTCACTTGTGGAAGAAAGACGGCAACTGGGGCTATGTTTCCTATGCTAATGCTGATGAGCTGGCTGAGAGCTATATTGCCCTTATAGACAAGATGCATCCGCTTTCCGGCCGCAACGGGCTTTCTGCAGCAGTCTATACACAAACCACTGACGTTGAAATTGAAGTCAATGGTCTGATGACCTACGATCGTGAAATCATCAAGATGAATCCCGAAACCATAGCTGCCGCGAACAAGCGGATGTACACTGCGCCCACAACACGTCAGTTAAAGGGTGATGAGTTAATTCCTCCTGCGACTCCGCTCGTAGCACATGATCCCTATCTCAGCATTTGGTCTCAAGCCGACAAATTGACAGACACTGCAACTACTCATTGGACGGGACGCGAACACCCAATGAGCAGCATAATTCGTGTGGATGGCAAGCCATATCGTTTGATGGGAGCCACTCCACGTATAGTTCCGGCTTTGGAACAACGCTCGCTGGATGTATATCCGACTCGTACTGTTTACGGATTTGAAGGTGCAGGAATTGAAGTTACTCTAACCTTTATGACCCCTGCCCTGCCTCAAAACCTGATGGTACTCACTCGCCCGATAACATCTTTATCCTGGGATATTCGTTCGCTGGACGGGGCTGAGCATGAAGTAGAGATTTATTTTGATGCTGCAGCTGACCTCGTAATCAACAACACGGATCAAAAAGTTGTCTGGGAGCGGGTAGACGCTTCCGGCATGAGCATTCTCCGTATGGGGCATGAAGAGCAAAATCCTCTGAACAAAAAAGGAGACGATCTGCGTATCGATTGGGGTCATCTCTATGTAGGCACGGACAGCTCCTTCAATCCCAGCAGCACTGTGGCTGAGGGTAAGGTTGCCCGCTCTCAGTTTGCCCGAGAAGGCGAGCTCCCGGAGATGGATACTCAAATGCCTCGCGCCGCTAAAGATCGCCAGCCAGTGATCGCCTTTGCGATACAATGCGGTAAAATCACTAGCAAAGAAGTTGCCATAGCTATTGGCTACGATGATGATTACTCCATCCAGTTCATGGGGAAGAATCTTCTCCCCTATTGGAAAAAGGATGGGGCAACTTTTATTCAAGCTTTGGCCGGAGCTCGCGATGAGTACTTCGCACTTAAAGAAGAGTGTAAAAAATTCGACGAAGAGCTCATGAAAGATCTGACTGATGAGGGTGGAGTAAAATACGCCAAACTTTGTGCTCTGGCCTACCGACATTCGCTAGCCGGATGCAAAGTCGTTGTGGATGACAACGGCCAGCCGCTCATGTTCAGCAAAGAGAATCACAGCAATGGATGTATTGGTACCGTGGATATTTTTTATCCTCAGTCCCCTATTTTATTATTCCTCAGCCCCTCTTTGATGAAAGCAACAGTTGTTCCCGTCCTAGAGTACTCCTCATCTACGCGGTGGAAATTCCGTTTTGCCCCGCACGATCTGGGCACATACCCTCAAGCTAACGGGCAAGTATATGGCGGTGGTGAAAAGACTGAAGAAAACCAAATGCCTGTGGAAGAAACTGCGAACATGATGATTCTCATGGCAGCTATAGCTGAATCGGATGGCAACGTGGATTTTGCACTACCTTACTGGAATCTGATCGTCCGCTGGGCGGACTACCTCCGGGAGAAGGGATTTGATCCGGAAAATCAACTCTGCACAGATGACTTTGCTGGGCATCTGGCCCACAATATCAACCTTTCCGCGAAGGCAATTGTTGCGCTGGGAGCTTTCTCCAAATTGAGCGACATGAAAGGTGAAAAAATTGCCGCAGAGCTTTATCGAAAAACAGCGCAGGAACTTGCTGAACGCTGGGTCCGCGAGGCGAGAGATGGAGATCACTTCAAGCTGGCCTTTGACAAAAAAGGAACCTGGAGCCAGAAGTATAACCTGGTTTGGGATAAAATATTAAACTTAGGCCTATTCCCGGATAGTGTAGCGGAAACAGAAATGGCCTATTACAAAAAAGTTCAAAAGCCCTATGGACTTCCTCTGGATAATCGCAGTGAATACACAAAGCTTGATTGGATACTCTGGACAGCCTGTCTAACAGGGAACCGAGCAGATTTTGATGCTTTGCTCGATCCGGTATTTAAATACCTGAACACGACTCCTGATCGTGCCCCCATGAGTGACTGGTATTGGGCCCATGACGCGAAAAAACGTGGGTTTACAGCACGCCCGGTTGTCGGCGGTGTTTTCCTAAAAATGCTCTACAATAAACCGGTTTGGGAGAAGTGGTCTAAACGGGACCAACTTAACCCCAAAAACTGGGCTTCAATGCCTAAAAAACCGGAATACATTCGGACCGTTATTGTCCCGTCAGCCGAAACAGAACTGCAGGAATGGAGATACACCACAACCAAACCTGCGGATAATTGGTTTGAAGAAAAATTCGATACCAGTTCATGGAAAGCGGGCAAAGCCGGTTTCGGAACCACAGGAACCCCCGCTGCTATTATTGGCACTGAATGGAAATCAAGTGATATCTGGCTATGCCGGGAATTTGAGCTTCAGACAATTCCACAAAATCTGTCTCTCCGTCTGGCCCACGACGAAGATGCTGAAATTTATGTCAACAGCACCTTAATTGCGACCTTTAAGAGCTACACAACTTACATTGACTCCCCTCTTACGCCTTCGCAATTAAATGCCTTCAAGATTGGAAAAAACAGGATAGCTGTTCACTGCAATCAGACGACGGGCGGTCAATATATTGATGTTGGTTTTCAGACTTTAGAGCTGATCGTTGAAGACTGATAACTCACACACATTACAAATTACAACGCAAAAAAGCCCCGTTTGGGGCTTTTTTGCTTATGCCAGGTGAAGGCTAAATCAGATTATTTTCAAACAAGCGAATTAGCGCCCTCTATTAAAATCTGTCGATTAATGGCCGAAATAAAGGCGCGAGCGCTCGCTTCAATAATGTCCGTACTCGCTCCCCTTCCGAGAACCTCTTTACCATCGCAAAATGCCAATCGAACTGTAACCTCACCCACAGCATCTTCTCCTCCAGAAGTTGCACGAATGGTGAACTCAGTCAGTTTGGCATCCTGTCGATCGGTGATACGTTTAATGGTTTGGAAAACCGCATCCACAGGACCATCTCCGGTGTCGGCATCCAAAAATTCTGTAACTTGAGGTTCTCCTTTGGGTATGATCCCGTTCTTCTTCAAAATAATCGTGGCAGTAGGGATAGAATTCCTCCCACTCATATATTGGATATTTTCCAACTCCCAAGTGCAGACGCCCGCTGTCAACAAGCCACCAGCCAAGGCGATAAGGTCTTCATCATACACATATTTTTTCTTATCTCCGATTTCCTTAAACTGATTGAAAACAGCCGTCACTTCATTGTCACTCAAACGGAATCCAAGTGCATTAAGCCGGGCACTCACCGCTGCGCGTCCACTATGTTTAGTGAGGGACAAATCGGTTTCTCCCCATCCAACGTATTCTGGCTGCATAATCTCATATGTGTTGCGATTCTTCAGCATCCCATCTTGATGTATCCCACTGGCATGAGCAAATGCATTTGCACCAACGATCGCTTTATTCTTCTGCACAGCGAAACCGCTGGCTCGAGAAACGATTTTTGAAGAACGTACAATTTCTTTCGCTTCTATTCCGCAATCAATACCTGCAAAAAAATCAGAGCGTGTACGAATAGCCATCACAAGCTCTTCCAAAGCAGCATTGCCGGCACGCTCTCCCAAACCATTGATTGTGCACTCAACCTGTCTGGCTCCCGCACGAATAGCTGCCAAAGAATTTGCAACAGCTAATCCCAAATCGTTGTGGCAATGAACACTGATAATAGCCTTTCCCGTCCTGAATGCCTCAACTTCACGAGCGAGACGCGATATCAATACGGAGAACTCTTCAGGTATCGTGTATCCAACCGTGTCAGGAATATTAACTGTCCGGGCGCCGGCTTCGACTACTGCATTGCAAACATCAATCAAAAACTCCGGTTCGGTACGTGATGCGTCCTCCGGGGAAAACTCAACATCGTTTACCAAAGATTTCGCGTGTCTCACCCCTTCCACAGCTAATCTGAGAATTTCATCCGTCGCCTTACCCAATTTAAATTCTCTATGTATTTTTGAGGTTGCGAGGAAGACATGTACTCGCCCACGAGCTCCTGCTGGCTTAACCGCAGCACCAGCAGCTTCGATATCTTTTGCTACGCAACGAGCCAATCCCGCAACTGAAATGGCTGGCACTTCCGAAGCAATCGCATGAACGGCATCGAAGTCACCCTGGCTGATTACTGGAAAACCAGCCTCAACCACATCTACCTTCAGGCGCGCCAGTTGCTGAGCTACTTCTAACTTCTGTCGCAATGTCATTGATGCCCCAGGACTTTGTTCACCATCTCTCAATGTGGTGTCAAATATAACTAATTTATTATTCATACGATTTGATTTTTAGATAAAAAAACCCTGCTGTTGGCAGCAGGGTTTTTAAAATAGTACACTCTCTATCAGATCAGACCAAAAACACCCACCACCGCTATCTCACACAACAGCAGTGTCTCTCTTTCCAGAGCCAGGATGTTCTTCATCCGCATCACAGGCTAAATCTAATCTGAGGGAATAGCGTTGTCAAATGGTTTTTCTAGACTTTTATGTCGGGCGCTGATTTTCCTTGAATATATCCTGGAAACAGTTAGTGTGGATCGGATGTTTCTGAGGGAAGTTATGCAAAATAAAAAGTATCTTTTAAAACTGTTTTCAATTGCTGCTGCAGGCATATCGTTGAGTTTATCTCTGCTGGCAGCTTCAGCTCCGGCACCTATTCTGCCCATTCCCAATAGCAACCAGATGGTATGGCAGCAGCGTGAACAGTATATGTTCCTACACTTTGGAGTAAACACTTTCACCGACCGCGAATGGGGTGAAGGCACGGAATCCCCCAGTGTCTTTAACCCAAGCGATTTTAATGCAAAGCAATGGGCAAAAGCGGCCAAGGATGCTGGATTTAAAATGCTAATCCTTACGGCAAAGCATCATGATGGTTTTTGTCTGTGGCCCAGTGCTTATACAGAGCACTCCGTTAAGAATAGCCCTTGGAAGAACGGAAAAGGAGATGTTGTAAAAGAAGTTTCTGAGGCGTGCAAAGAAGTAGGATTGGATTTTGGTGTCTATTTGAGCCCGTGGGATCGCAATAGTCAATTCTATGGGGATTCGCCGAAGTACAACGAATACTACAAAAATCAACTTCGGGAGCTTCTTACCCAATACGGCAAAATTTCCATGGTTTGGTGGGATGGTGCCTGTGGTGAAGGGCCCAACGGAAAACGTCAGGAATACGACTGGGACGCATACCTCAAAATTGTCAGAGAGCTGGCTCCGGACGCTGTCATCTTCAGCGATAGAGGTGATGTCAGATGGGTGGGAAATGAAGACGGTTTGGCACAGGAAACCTGCTGGTCCTTGTACGATCCGTCATCCGTCTCCATCGGAGGTGGAACGCAAAAGCAAATGGGTGAAGGAAACCCCGCCGGCGATGAATGGGCTCCTGCAGAATGCGATGTATCTATTCGCCCGGGCTGGTTCTATCACAGGAAGGAAGATTCAAAAGTCAAAACGCTTTCTCATCTTTTGGATATTTACTATAGATCCGTGGGACACAACTGCTGTTTACACCTCAACGTTCCTCCAGACCGACGTGGACTTTTGCATGAAAACGACGTGGCTCGCCTTAAGGAGTTTAACCATGCAATCAAAGAGAACTTCAAAACAAACCTGGCCGCGGGCAAACAATGCACTGCAAGCGCAGTGAGGGGTAATTCAGCCCAATTTTTCGCAAAAAATGTTGCGGATGCTAACCGGAAAACTTATTGGTCAGCGGATGATGGCCAAACTCAAGCAACTATTGAAATCGATCTCGGCAATCCAACAACTTTCGACTTGGTTCTTCTGCAGGAATACATAGAACTGGGGCAGCGTATTTCGGGCTATCATCTGGATGCCTGGGATGCAGGGACCTCGGAGTGGAAAGATATAGCCAAAGGCACTACTATAGGATATAAATGGATCTTGCGAGTTCCGGAAACCACGACTCAAAAAGTAAGACTTGTTATTGAAAGTGCACGTGCCTGCCCTACTCTTTCGAGCTTTGAGCTTTACAAATCCAGTTACAAATAGATAAGAGCAGTTATGAAACATATACCTACAGATCCCAATTTGTTCATTCAAAACCGTGAACGCCTGGTACGCCTAATGATACCCGGATCGGCAGCTATTCTTAATTCGAATGATATTATGCCGACCAACGCTGATGGTACCATGCGATATCACCAAAATTCAGATATCTATTATTTAACAGGGATTAATCAAGAAGAGACCATCCTGGTGCTTTGGCCGGACCACCCCGATCCCACAATGCGAGAGATTCTTTTTTTAAGAGAAACCAATGAACACCTCGTCATTTGGGAAGGCTACAAATACACTCAGCAAGAAGCTTCTCGGATATCAGGAATCAAAAATGTTCGCTGGTTTTCAGATTTCCCAACAATCTTTCGTCACCTGATGTGTGAAGTGGAAGATATTTACCTGAACAGCAATGATTATTATCGTGCCGTTAACGAAGTGCAAACTCGGGAAATGCGCTTCGTAATACGCTGTCAGGAGGAATATCCTCTGCATCGATATCACCGCTTGGCCAAGCTGATGTATCAACTACGAGCTATTAAATCCCCAATCGAAATAGAGTTGATACGCAAAGCTTGTGAAATTACAGGTAAAGGTTTCGACCGGGTTTTGAAAAACCTCAAGCCAAATATGAATGAAGCGGAAATCGAGGCAGATTTTGCTTATGAATTCCTCAAGAATAAGGGCGTTTTTTCATACGAACCTATCATTGCTTCAGGCCCCAATTCCTGTGTTTTACATTATCTCCAGAACGATAAGGTCTGCAAAGAAGGTGAAATAGTATTGTTGGATGTCGGCGCCGGCTATGGTAATTACATGGCGGATATGACTCGAACAATACCGGTTTCCGGACGTTTTACACGTCGCCAAAAGGAGGTTTATGAAGCGGTAATGCGTGTTTATCACCTGACGATTGGCGCAATGCAACCGGGACTTACAATTGGCGACCTGCGTTCTGCAACAGAAGAGTTTGTTGAAGAAGAGTGCTTAAAATTAGGGCTTTTCACTCAATCTGAGCTGGATCAAGAAAGTGCAAGTGATCCTTTAGTAAGAAAATATTTTATGCATGGAGTTTCTCACTCAATAGGACTGGATGTTCATGATGCGATTTTTCCTCTTAGCCAAAAAATTGAACCCGGGTGGGTGCTCACTTGTGAACCGGGGATTTATGTTAGAGAAGAAGGCTTTGGAATTCGCTTGGAAAACACCATTTATATTGGAGAAAACGGCCCTGAAAACTTAATGAAGGACATCCCCATAGAAGCCGAAGAAATTGAAGAAATCATGAATTCGGCCAAGTAGAAGTCTGAAACGTTAACACACTTTAATCTGAACTCGGCCCAAGTTGAGAAAAGTATTTTGCAGTACTGAATTCTCAAAGGAATGATTGGGAAAAGTTTTTATGTCGATCTCTCGATTTATCCCTAAAGAACTTCTTGAAATTGTTCGGAATTGTTTCGACCCGAGAGGCATTCCAGCATATCTGGTTGGCGGTGCAGTAAGGGATGCTCTTCTGGGGATGAAGGGGCTCGATTATGATACAGAAGTTTATGGTATTTCCTTAGAAAAGCTTTCTGAAATTCTTCTTCCTTTCGGAAAAGTATGCATGGTTGGGAAGTCTTTTGGCGTAGTTAAATTGAAGACTCAATCCGGACGCTATTATGATTTTTCACTTCCAAGAAGAGATTCAAAACTCGCGCCCGGACATCGAGGTTTCCAAATTGACCACGATCCACATCTAGACCCTCGCGATGCCGCATCACGCAGAGACTTTACGATCAACGCCATGATGTACAGTTTCAAAGATCAAAAGGTATTGGATTTTTTCAATGGTCAAAACGATTTGGAGCACCGTGTGCTACGCCACACCAGCCCTGCTTTTGTTGAAGACCCTTTGAGGGTATTGCGCGGGATGCATTTTGCGTCACGCTTTAACCTCAAGGCCGCACCTGAAACAATTCCCCTATGCAAAAGCATCCTTTCTTCATACCATGAGCTTTCTCTGGAGCGAATTTATAATGAATGGCTTAAGTGGGCTACTCTCTCTGTCACGCCTTCTCTCGGCATTTTGTTTCTGGAGCAAACCCAATGGATTGAGCACACACCGGAGCTCGCAAGACTCCGGGACTGTCCACAAGACCCCATTTGGCATAGCGAGGGAGATGTTCTAACGCATACGCTTTTGGCGTGTAATCAACTCGTTAGACAGCCCGAATGGATTAAGCTAACTTCTTCTACGCGTGCTATTTTACTTTTTGCCGCACTTTGCCACGATTTTGGAAAGCCGGATACTCTTGTTTTTGAACATGAGGAGGGTATCAGGCGTGTTAGAGCCAAAGGGCATGCTACGGCGGGAATCAGTCATATAGGAGGTTTTTTGTCACGAATAGGCGTCCCTGAAACATTGAGAAAAAGAATTCTCCTGCTGACTGAAAACCATATGTTTGGAGTGGACGCCCCCGAGCTTTCGGAAAAATCACTCCGCAGGTTGGCGCACCGTTTGCATCCTGAGCGAATTGAAAACCTTTTGAGCCTCTGGACAGCCGACCGTGCAGGGAGGCATTCGCTATCGACTCACAAAAAGAAAAAACTTGGAGTCGGCGAATCGGTACTGCGCATGCGAAAAATGGCGGAAGACCTCCAGATCACCCAAGGGGCCCCCACTCCTATTCTTAAAGGAAAAATGATCATCCAGGAGACAGGACTCCACCCCGGACCTCGCATAGGAAAAATTCAATCGATAGCTTATGAAGCTCAATTGGATGGGGAGTTTCATGACGAAGAATCAGCACTGCAATGGCTAAAAAATTACATCGACGAAAACATAAAATCCGATGAATAAAAACAAACTGATTTTACTTTTTGCTCAAGGTTTTGGAACAGGTCTTTCCCCTCTCGCCCCGGGAACATGCGGATCGTTTTTGGGGATAGCCTGGTTTGCTCTTCTCTTGAGTTTTGAAAATTTTTGGATTTTCCTGGGTGGACAACTTGCGAGTTTCATTGTTTCCATATGGCTTTGCGGAAAAGCCGAGGTAATACTAAAAAAGAGTGATCCAGGCTCAGTAGTTCTGGATGAAATAGTCGCCCTGCCCTTATGCTTTTCGGCTCCTGTTTGTATTCATCTCTTTCAGGACGGAGTTATGCCGGTCTTAAGTGATTTTTTTACTCTTCCCACTGTTTGGATTACGGTGTTGGGTTTTCTCCTGTTTCGTTTTTTTGATGTCCTCAAACCATGGCCGGTGAATAGCAGCCAGAGGCTACCATCCGGTTTGGGCATAACAGCGGATGACCTTTTGGCTGGTGGCTACACCACTATTCTTCTGGGAGGAGTGTATTGGCTGTGGTTTTAGAAACAGCTTATCTTTCAAGGTTTCAAAGGAACAGTAACTGAAGGACGGACCGTTTCGAAAATAAAAACGGTTTCATTCGGCTTGGCATAACGGAAGCCCTCTCTTACGTACTTTTCCACCTTACGAGGATTGACCTGAATTTGCGCTAATTCCTCTGCCAATTTCGAATAAGTTTCGTTTGCCATATCGAGCTCCAGCTCTGCATTCAACAAAGCCCGATGCATTTCTTCGTTAAGCTTAATTAAGGGAGTACACCAAAAAAAAGCCCCGGCCAAAACTGCGGAGAGGCAAAAAAACACTAATAGTCGAGTCAGTATCGTGTACATATAGGTCCTCTATAAATCAATAGTATCACCTTCTTACTTTTTTGAAGTCGATAAGTTTGTTTTCAGGAGAAAAGGTCAGCCGCAAATAGGAGTCAGGCATCCGACTCGCCGTAAAGGCCTGTGGGTAATTCCCATAGGGGCCCATATAGAGGCTTGAACCAGTGCCCATTCCGGAAATACCTCCCTTTGACGTTCTCCACTCGCAAACTCGTCTCCCATCCCCCAATTTTGCTTCCTTATCCGGAGGGCCCATTTCAAGAACCGCCTGATCGTAGGTGTATTCTCCCACCCGATCCTCCCATTGAACCTTATTGGTAGCACAACTGCTCAACAGAAAACCAAATCCAAGAATTGGAAGTGATCTGAGAAATTTTCGCCTATTCACTGCAAGCACCTACAAAATCTTCGATTATAAAAGCGACCGGCTCAGCAGCACATGTTGTACACGCCTTCAGCATCGACAGGACTTTATTTATTTTTTTCCAACTCGTCGGTTCGGTCAACAGCGCTACGAAAGAGTGGGGACCGGTTGGAATTACTTTTGCCGAATTAATTTGAATCCCTTCTCCGCAAACAAGCTGCTTTGCATTCTCTTCATCGCCCAAACCAGTTACCGTCCGAATATAGAAACGGTTTTCCATTTCTTCAATTGGCAGAACAGACACCTGCCGGTTCAGGCACATAGGAATCAAACGGTCCGGTATGCCTTTACTGATATCCAGAGCAGCATCAGTTATATCCCCAACGACTGCACTGGCAGTAGCATCTTGCCCAGCACCACGGCCATATAAAAAAGTCTCCCCGACGACATCTCCAAACACAGAAACTCCGTTAAAAACTCCATCAACACGGGCTAAAATATGAGTATTCGCTATTAAGGTAGGAGCCACTCGCACATGAATCTTGTCAATCCCAGACTCCTGAGAAATGTACTTTACAACTCCAAGCAGTTTCAATTTATAGCCCCATTCTTTGCATGCTTGAATATCCAGGCCAATGACAGAGCGGATACCTTCCCTGTAAACCTGTTCAGGTGAAACCCATGCATTAAAGGCCAGGGAGGCTAAAATGGATATTTTGTGATGTGCATCATGCCCGTCCACGTCGAGGCTTGGGTTAGCTTCAGCATACCCTTTGGCCTGAGCCTCTTTCAACACTTCTTCAAACCCATGCCCCTGGGCTTCCATTTGAGTGAGGATGTAATTGCAGGTTCCGTTTATAATTCCGCTGATATTGAGAAAACGGTTGCAAACAAAACCTTCTCTGATGCTGCGGATAATAGGAATGCCGCCGGCCACGCTTGCTTCATAGAAAAGTGCCGTGTTATTTTCACGGGCTACTTTAAAAAGCTCCTCGCCGTGGGTTGCCAGAAGAGCTTTGTTGGCTGTAACCACGCTTTTCCCCTGTCTCAACGCGGTTAGAATCATTTCTTTTGCAATCCCCGTACCACCCACCAATTCAACAACAACCTTCACATCGGGGTCATTTACCACATCACGCCAATCGGTCGTTAAAAGTGAAAGCGGTATATCTACGGCACGCGGCTCATCAATAGCTTTGACAGCGACACGTTTAATTTTCAACAAAACTCCCGTTCGCGATGCGATTAAGGCAGCATTTCGGCTAATGGCTTGATAGACACCGCCACCGACCGTACCCCCGCCTATCACACCGACATGAACTGAAACTGATGCTTGACTTATCCTCATAACACGCGTGTATTCTGCACTGAAATATCGCCTGCAACAATCTCTTTCTATCTGAAAACTCAGAACCAGTACACTATGTGGTTGTATTTCATTGCAAACTTCGCTAGGATTTGGAGGGGTGTTGAGAATGAGGATCATTTTATTTTTGTTTGCAGTGTGTGTGATAGGTGCCCAATCGGTTTGGGGGCAGCTAACTATCCGTCTCTCCTTGGACCAGAACGTGTACCTTTCAGGGGAAGCGGTCGTTGCTCGTGTAGAAATTTCAAACCTTTCGGGTCAAACAATCTCTCTGGGTTCTAGCCCTGATTGGCTCAGATTTAGTGTTGAATCCCACGATGGAACTTTCGTCAATAGATTGGGTGATATTGATATGAGCGGAGCTTTTGATTTGGCATCTTCAGTATCAGCATCCAGAAGCGTCAATATTTTACCTGCATTTGACATGCTCCGCTCTGGACGCTACAAAGTCACGGCAACGGCAAAAGTGGAGGATTGGGGGCAATTCTTCAACAGCAACTCAGTAACTTTAGACGTCATTAGAGGAGTTGAAGTCGTGAGATTCGATGTGGGCGTGCCAAAATTGGATGACGATTCCCAGAAAGAAATGCCTGAAGTACGCCGATATAGCCTTATCCGAGTAGCTTATCTTGATAAGATGCGTCTCTATGTCCGTATCACAGATACTGCTTCTAATACCATTTATAAGGTAATTCCTATTTGTGGCATGGTTGCATTTAGCGATCCTAAAGCAATGATTGATTCCAAAAGCTGTCTACATGTGCTCAATCAAATTCACGCACGCCGTTTTATCTACTTTGTAACGGATACTTCCGGAAATATGCTGAAACGGGAGTTCTACGATTATATTGGTTCCAAGCCGGTTCTCTTTCAAAACACAGACAGCTCAGTCAATGTGCGCGGTGGTGTACGCATGCGGACATCTGTTGACTTTCCTCCTTCACCAACACCGGAGCTACCTCCTTCCATTGTGACCCAGCCGGGTGACTCTATTACCAACGCTGTTCCCGACCTCAAAAACATGACGAAGGAAGAGCAGAAGCGTTACAAAGAGGAACAGAAGCGCTTAAAAGAAGAGAAGAAACGGCTGGAACGTGAAGAAAAAGCGCGGAAAAAGGCCGCAAAAGATTGGTAGAATTCTGAATTAGTAATTTATTCTTTGTTGCGCATTCCCTCCATTTTGACTAGAATTTCGCTCGGCCCGGAAAATGATGGCGCTTGAGTCTTCATATTTACCGTTGCCGAGACACTCTCATCAAGTTTATGGCAGACCAATTAGCATACGCGATCATTACTCCTTATTCTTTAAAAAAATCACGCACCGGGGGCATCATCTCAAGACTTGTAGCCCGTTCCGGACTTAGGCTTGCGGGAGCCAGAATGTACGCACCAAGCTTGGAGTTGGCGAAAGAATACGCGAAAATCCTCCAAATGCCCGGGCATTCGGGCTCTGAATATATTTCTAAGCTCTCCGCTGAGTATGTTTTGAAAAACTTCCCTCCTAATCCTGCCACTGGCAAGAAAAACAGAGTCATGGTTCTTCTTTTTCAAGGTGAAGATGCTGTCTGCAAAATTCGCCAAGTGGCTGGGGAACTATCGACAGATCGCTATGGAGGCGAAACGATTTCGGGAACCTACGGAGATTTGGTCAGTGATGCAACCACTCCCGAAAAAACAGTTTACTTTGAGCCAGGTGTTTTAGTAGCGTCAACTGAAGAAGGCTCTGCGCTGGCAGTTCGTTTGTTGTCCAGGTATTATGCCGACAGTGGTGTTCTCACCAATGTGGAAAGATATCCGGCTGGGGTTAAGCCCCAGATTACGCTGGCAATGATTAAGCCCGATAACTTCAAATTCCCCATGGGGCGCCCTGGCAACGTTATTGATTTCTTCAGTCAGACAGGACTCTCCATTGTGGGCATTAAGGTCCAAAGAATGTCTACAGCCCAAGCAGTTGAATTTTATGGACCGGTGTTGGAAGTTCTTCGAACCAAATTAGGCGAGCGCGTTGCTGATATCGTAAAGCCATGTATAGAAAAAGCGTTGGATAGCGCTATTGACGAGGAGACGACCCAAAAAATTGGAAATTTGCTTTGTCCAATTTACGGCGAAAACCAGTTCGATAATATTGTTCGTTTCATGTCTGGCCGATCTCGGTCTGAATGCAGTCCCAGCGAAATGAACACCCCCGGGACCGAAGAGAGCCTTGTGCTAATCTATGAAGGCCCCGATGCAATTGCCAGAATACGGAAAGCCTTGGGCCCTACCGACCCCTCAAAAGCTCCTCCGGGCTCCATACGAAGAGAGTTCGGTTCCAACGTCATGGTAAACGCTGCACATGCAAGTGATTCGGAAGAGAGCGTCAAACGGGAAATGGATATTCTGATTCACAAAACTCCGAATGATTTTAAGGAACTTTGTGACCGTTTTTACCAAGTCTGATCCAAACCTCAGGTTCACACATTAAGGGGCAAGAAGTTCAGACTGATTGCCCGATGGTTTAAAAAAACTGCAAATAATCAATTCCCCCTAGAGGGCAAGAAGACTCAAACGGTGGGACCGGTGGTTGTTTCGTTTTCAGTTTTGTCTTTATGAAATCACTGACTGAATATATTGAAATAGAATGCCCGAAGAAAACGGGGTTTATCAACCTAACACGAGAGGTTGAGAAATACGTTCTAAAAAGCAAAGTTCAGGAAGGACTCTGCCTGGTAAACGCGATGCATATCACGGCTTCAGTTTTCGTCAATGATGCTGAAAGCGGATTACTGCATGACTTCGGTGTTTGGCTTGAGCAGTTGGCACCCTATATTCCAACAGGCCACTACCATCATCATCAGACGGGTGAGGATAATGCCGACGCACATCTTAAGAGGCAAATTATGGGGCGCGAGGTTGTGATAGCAATTACTAAGGGAAAGTTGGATTTTGGGCCTTGGGAACAAATCTATTACGGTGAGTTTGATGGCCAACGCCGCAAGAGAGTCCTTGTAAAAATTATTGGAGAATAATCCCGATAGTCTTTTTTTCAAAACTCCTCCGAAAATTTTCTACTGCCAAATTTCCCGTAAAACAATATCTCCTACACGGGGACTTCCCTCCAGGATAATGGCAACTACAGAACCGTCTTTAACAGGACCTGTTACTTTAATCAGGCCAATTCTTGAGTTCGACCGAAAAACTGAAAGGCGTGTTTCGACGGGAGGCATCGGTTCGTAGGAGTAATCCAAAACAACGAATTTTAAATTCTCGTTTACTAAACGGATTTTTGTTTCGAAAGATGTCATGAGACTTTTGGGCTCTTCCGAACGATTTGTGCTGACAAGTTCGTCTTCTGAAAAAAGCGGTGCCGCGTTCCTCGGGTCAGGACCTGTCACCATATCCGGAAGCTGAATAGAATGTTTTTTGTCTAAACGACTGGTAAATTCATAAAACTCTTGCAGCCGGGTTTTCATTGGAGACCGTGAGAGAGGCATATTGGTTTTTATGGTAAACTCCATGCTAGGCTTATCCTTTTCCGCAAAATCCGGGAGCGCTTCCTTTTCAGAACCACTTTTCGCTTTCAATGCACTCCCATCAGGCTCTCCTGCTTTAGAAGAAGGTAATGCGGCCTCATTTAATACGGGGAGCCCATCTTCTCCCCAAATAATCAAAGGTTGGATTTCCTCAACCTCTGTTTTCAAAATCTCGTCATTTTTTTTGTTTAACTCTCCCCTTGAGCTCTCCCCATTCCCTGTCGACATTGATTCATTCGCAGTATGACATCCGCTCATCAGGAACGTCATACTTAAGGCAATTACCCAAAAAATGAGTGTTTTATTCCCTCTCACTCTCATCCTACAGCGCAGGTATTCTACCCTTACGATACATTGAAAAGCAAGAGGAGGTTTCTTGACTTATCTTCCTCACGCAGCTAGACTCTCGTGCTGTGCATAAGTTTGCTGCATTCATTATTTTTTTGGGAATCTTTTCTCTAAATGCTTCGGCCCAGGTGAAGCTCTCAGACGCAATTGCAGTTATCGTACATACAAATGTTATAGCGGCCAGAGATATTGATAACCGCATTATGCCTGCGGTGCAAATGCTTTATACGCAATATGCAAACAACCCTGAAGAACTGAATAAAAGGGCTCTGCAGTTACGTCGGGAAGCAATCGAGTCTCTGGTTGAGGAGGAACTTATCTTACAAGAATTTGCAGACTCAAAACTGATACTGCCTGAGAATTATGTGGAAGAGGAAGTTGCCCGGAGAATTCGTAAAAGCTACGGCGACCGCCTTTCGTTAGTAAAAACACTCAAAGCCAGAGGATTGACTTATGATTCCTTCTACAGACAGACTCGGGAAGAGGTGATCATTCAGGCCATGTACGGGAAAAATGTTAGCTCTGTTAATTTGATTTCTCCACAAATGATTTTGGATTACTACCAGGACCATCAAAAAGATTTCTGGGTTGATGATCAGGTGAGAATTCGCTCCATTGTTTGGACAAAAAATGAACAAAATGCAGATGAAGTTCGGAAACTTGCTGCGGAAGTTTTGGTGATGATTAAGGCGGGTGCATCCTTTGAAGAAATGGCGAGCATATACTCCGAAGATCAGTCTATGAAGCTCACAAAAGAGGCTCATCTGGACTGGAGGGATCGCGCATCCATGCAAACGAAACTGGCTGATGCCGCTTTCTCCATGAAGCCGGGCGATGTCAGTGACCTCACAGAAACAGACAGTGCTATCTGGATTATTAAGCTGGAAGATATTAAGGCGGCTCACACACTGGGAATTGAAGAAGTTCGATCTTCCATTGAGTCAATTCTCAAGGAACAGTTGCAAACCAGCTTAAAAAAGAACTGGATAGATCGCCTGAAGAAAAAATATCTCGTCAGATATTATTAGAGTTAAATGGAGGAGTTAAATGGGAGCTTTCAGGGTTCAGGAGCGCTTCCACTGCATACAGTAAAGCACCTGTATCTGCATGTTCCTCTCTGCGTACGCAAGTGCAGTTATTGCGCATTTGCAAGTCAGGTTTATTCAGCAAGTGAAGAAAAGGCTTTTCTCCATGCGCTGGAAATAGAACTTTCCTGCTTAAAAACTTTTCTTCTGAAACCCGAAACAATCTTTATAGGTGGAGGGACACCTTCCTGCCTCAGCAAGACGGGACTCGAAAAATTGATGCACCTACTGAATCCCTTTTGTCACAGTGGTCTGAAAGAATTTTCCGTAGAAATTAACCCCGGCTCTTTGGATCATGAAAAGGCACGCATTTTTTATGAAAATGGCATTAATCGAGTGTCTATGGGTGTTCAGTCTTTAAATGATCGAATTTTAAGACAACTAGGTCGTATACATTCAGCCCAACAAGCCCTCCACACTTTTTCCCTTTTGCGCGAGGTCGGATTTAAAAACATTAATCTCGATGTCATTTTTTCCGTTCCGGGGCAATCATTGGACGTTTTCGAAGCGACTTTGGCAGATATCCTCGGTCTGAAAAGTGAACACCTTTCCTGCTATGAGCTTACTTATGAAGAGGGAACTCCCCTCACCCGGTGGGCTCAAGAAACAAACTTTAAAGCTGATGAGCTCCTGAGTTGTCAAATGTATGACTGCCTACTAAATAAAGCACTGGAGGCTGGCTTCAGTCATTATGAAATTTCTAACTTTTCACGGCCCAGGAAAGAGTGCTTGCACAATATCGCTTATTGGCGAGGAAAAGAATATTATGGGGCTGGTCCTTCCGCTTGCAGTCTTTTAAAAGGAGTTCGATATACTCATAGCCCAAGTTTAGCGTTTTACTGCCAATCCATGGAGGCTGAAGACAATTTTCATCAAAATTTAAAGTGGAATGATTGGCAGGAAGATGTACTTTCTCCTTTAGCCAGAGCTGGTGAAATTGCGGCAATTGGTCTCAGAATGACTCGCGGGTGGAGATTCGATGAGTTTTATGAAAGAACCGGCTATCGCTTGCATGACCACTGGGCTGAAGCAATGCAAAAGCTTTGTTCTCGGGGTGAGGGTGAATTTTTCGAAGGAGGTTTTCGTCTTACCTCTCGAGGACTGCGTTTTGCAGACCTCGCCGCTGAAGAATTTATATTACTATGTGTTTAAAATGAAAGCTCTTCGAATTCTGCCTTTTCTGCTGCTCATAAGCATCTTGTCCGGATGCTCAACATCTCCAAAACCTGAGACTCAAACTGAACACATTCCAAATCTGGATACAAACTCACAAAAAGAAGATGTCATCAACGTTGTATCCGGAAACTTTGCAGCCGTATTGGCTGAAGTCGAAGGTAGAGAACCGAACCCCAAAGACCCCGAACAATCTCTTGCAGAATCACTTGACTGGCTGGAGGTCAACTCGTTCGCTCCCAGCGGCGTTTCCATCAGCGATGCCATCACCATTCCTGGCCATCTTGACCTATGGAAACGACAAAAAGTGGAAATTCGCTGGGTGCAATTGCATTTTCCAAAACAGAAAATGCTCATGCACTCCATTATTATGAAACGCAAAGAGCGTAAATGGTATGATGTCCTCTCCACTACTGACAAAGTCGGGGGAGAAATCCATCACTTCCACTTTGATGTGACAGAGTCTTTTTCGCCCAAAAAGGAGTAGATTAATTACTTAACAGGTTGTTCAAAGTCAAGTTGGCCTGGCTCGAAAATAGACACGTAGATGTCCGCCTTCGGATATTTCCCGGCGTGACCTGAGTAATAAGAGACCAAAATTCTCCCATCTGCAAGCTGCCCCCAACCAGGGTAAGAACAATCACCACCACTCGGAATTGTGCAAAGTCTTTGTATCTTCCCGTTATCACCTACCCATATCATTTCAACTCGTCTCTCAGTCCGAGGAGTGCTGAAAAAATTCTCCTTATTTCCTCCTTCGTCCCAGCGGCGACCTATGATGATGTTGCCCCCTTTCATCCGTTTAATAAAGGGGCCTTGCAATGGAAAAGGCAAAGCTTCTAACTCGAAGATACCCGGTTTATTCAGAGGATCTTCAATTTTTAACAACAAGGGATAATTGGGTGGAAGTTCCTGCCGAACCAAAGCATACAGCTCTCCATTAGAACCCGTGTCTATTGCAACCTCATTGCTGGCCTTAATTGGGATGGAGAAAAAAGCATCCCAACTTTTTCCATCCTTGCTTTTGTAAAGTGTTGCACGGGCAGCTCCATCTCCTCCATCTCGACAATAAGCGCTTCCATAAAATTGTTTGCCATCAAAGTGAACAAACCAAAGCCAGCTGCTCGGATATAGTCCTGTTACTTTTTGTTCTTCCCAATTTTTGCCATCGCTTGATGTGTAAAGCTTGGCCTCGGTATGCTGTCGTTTTGTGTCCTTCTCATCCACAGCGCCTGCATAAATATAAAGGAGGTTTTCCACGCTGAGTATTTTAGGATCACGCAAATCTTTTCCAGGTGCAGAAATCGTCGCAATTTCTTTAAAATCCTTGGCATCTTTACCGGCTATTACCTTCACCTGTCCATCAAAACTCACATGATGCTCTGCGTGGCGAAACACAATAAACGCTGTATCATTCCAAACCGCAGCACCCGTAAAGGCATTATGTTTTCCATCCGAATAAACAACCTGGGTTGTAAATTTCCCATCTAACGGAGAGTCTTTGAGCTCTTTATCCCAAGTCCATCCGGCACAACAGAGCACACCCAGGAAAATAAAGTTTACAAATAAGATTAACAAATTTTCTTTCTTCTTCATTCAGCACCTCATATCAACTACAAGGGAGAGGCTAACTTATTTCAGTTCACAGGTCAAATCAAAACTAAAGTGAGCAGTGCGATTATTTCAAAAGTGGTTTGAGCTTGTTTGGGGCCATGAGAGCAATTATCTTAATTGCGGGGTACGCAATGAAGAGTGAAAAAGTTTATCTTCCTGCGACTGTTTTTCGATAGAATATGAAGAGAAAAGTGAATTCGAGTAGCATTAAACCGTTTTCGGCGGAGCGGTTAATTCCCATGCTTTTACTCCTGACTACCGCCGTACTTTTCGTCCTCAGGCTTACTGGTCCAAACAACTTAATGGATAATGACCAAGAGCGCCCAGCCTCATATGTATTGGACGTTGTCAACCATGCTCACTGGATTTGCCAAAGGGATTACAGCGGGTATATCACATCTAAACCGCCCCTTTACACCTGGTTGGCAGCAACGTTCACTTTCATTCTGGGCAAAGGGACAATCAGTCTCTTCACTCTATATCTGCCCTGTTTTCTTTCTGTGTTAGGTACTGCTTTGATTCTTTTTTTGGGAGGGAAACGTTTCCTGGATTGGAGAGTAGCCGCTCTGGGAGCATTCTTTTTCATCATCTCCCCTATGGGCATGAAGCAAATTGCCCTGGCACGGACAGATCCACTTTTTTCCTTTACCATTACTCTAGCTGCTTTTACAGGCTTCTACGCATGGAATAGCGGCAAACGTTGGATGTGGATAGTTTTCTGGCTGGCAGCAGCCACAACAGGCTTAACTAAGGGCCCGTTAGGCTTATTGTTAGCGAGTGGTGGATTCCTCAGTTTTTTTTGGAATCGAATAGTTTCTCTGAAACAACCTCTCTTTTCGTGGAACATCCTCTCCGGAATATTCCTTTACCTGGGTTTGGTTGGAGGATGGTTTCTGCTGGCTTATGTGACTGAAGGGCAATCTGTATATAACAAAATCATCAGGTCAGAATTGCTAAACCATGCTGTCGGCTCAGATTATGGCTGGGTCGGGATCGGCCTTCTAAAAACTCCTGCCTATCTCATAAGCCGTTTCCTACCTTGGAGCATCCTGGGTATTTGGGGGTGTGTTTTGGTCTTCCGAAATCCCTCTACAAATTTAGAAACACGCCGTTTTGAACACTTTTTGGTCTGCTGGATTCTAGCTGGCTGTGTTGTTTTGGGAATGGCGACCCATCAACGTGGCGACCTGATTCTTCCTCTTATCCCTCCTCTTTCACTTTTAAGCGCTAAGGTATTACTCGCATATATCCCCTCCGGGCTCAAAGAAAATCCTGTTTTGTATCTTCGGACGCTGATTATTTTTTGCGCAGCCGGCCTCTCATTAATACTATTTTACAATCGTGTTGTTTTTTCAAAACAAACAATCACTTTTGAGAGCAGGGCAATTGAAAAAGCCGCCGCAAATATCAAAGAGGCAGGATTCGACTTGGATATACTCCGTCATTATCAGAGTCCGTTCACACTTCAATTCTATTTGAATACCATGTCAACAGAGTTGAGTGAAGATGAGCTATCTGTTTTTTTAACCTCTTCGGAGCCCGGGATTTTATCAGTGAGCAATTTGGATGATTTCAAGAAAACTTTGGGAGATACGCCGCCGCCCTATCGCGTTATTTATAGGTGGTATCTGGATGAAAAACCTTTCCTTCACCTCATAGCCAACGATGCCTGGAGCAGCACCGCTTCGACACTCACTACGCACACAAGAAAATTTACTTCTGTGACCCTCTACAAGGATTAAATTACTTTCACAGGATTCTTCCCCCAAGAGAAGATGCCAACGGGCATAACCTTGGCAAATAACTGAGACTCCGTATAAAAAAGAGAGAGGGCTCTCCATTAAGGAAAATACCCTCTCTCGCTTCCTGTAAGAATAATCCTACTTGTTATCGCGTGTAACCATCGGCCAATCATCTGTCCGGAAGGGAACCGCCGGCAGACCTGCGCCATTAAAGAGATTACAGACTGGGTTGATATCCCACGCATACCGCACTGCGACCGGATTGGGTACATCGGGGGAATAAACCAAAACAGTTCCGTCTTGGATTACAGCTTTGGCCCAAACAAACTTTTTATCTTCGCCAGCAATGGCAAATCCGGTTAATACACCGTCAGCGCTCTGTGCTTTCAAACCATTACAATCATGATCAAAAGTAAGGCGAATGGCACCATCAACAATACTTGATGACTTATAAACCGGCCCAGAGAAGGGCATTTCCCGTTTTCCATAAGTATTTGCCAATGCCCAATAGGCTAAACGCTTACCCACTTCGCGTTTATTCTTAGGGTGAATATCACCAGCATCGCCAATATCGATAGCAACG
>JALNXY010000042.1 GCA_023230105.1 Verrucomicrobiota bacterium | reverse complement strand
GTATAAGTGCGTGTGGTTACCCAGTGCAACGGTGGATGACGTCGTGCCGGTCGGTATCCTCGCAAGGGCGAGCGTTCCCGACGTAATATCCGCCGCCACGTGATTGTGAGCCGTGGGTGTCATGGACGTTGGCATGTTCGCCCATGCGCCCGTCCCGTCTAGATATTGATTAGCAAGCCCGCCAGCCTTCTGCCGCAAGCCGCCGCCTTTATTTATCTCCGCAATTCTGTAAATTCCAAGTTCCATTTTTCTTAACCCTTTCTAAATCATTTGAGATAACAACGCTCCCAGCCAGTATTTATCATCCTCTAACCCAGTGCAATATACACGCATAAAAACGCCTGTACCCAGCTCCATGCTGACCGTCTCGCCACCATCGGACAGCGCAATCTTTTCTGAGCCGGAGGCCGTCACAAAAGCCGTGCCGCCCTCACCCAACCCGTTTGATCGGATGAAAATATCTATCATATCACCCAGAGCAGCCTCGCCCGCTGAGGGCAACTCAAATACCTCGCCATCGTCCGCAAGGTCTAAATGCACTACACCCCTGCACCCCGATGTGTGCTCAATCAGCCCTGAGCTCGTGTAGCGTTTGTGATACGACTCAAAGCCCTGCCCAAGTAATTGGTATCGCTCATCGTGGTCATGATCTCCCCTCGCCAATTCATCATGACCGCGCCCAAACGGGATTTGATGCGGTTGTAAAACGGGCTCTAAAACCTCAGTCTGCCCAAACATCTGCCAGCCTGCCACATCCCAAGCGTAGTTCTCGCCAGTTACCGGATTGATATAGATATTATCATCTTCCGGGTCAGGGTCTTCAGGGGGTGAGGATGCCGGTTTGATTACAAGCTTTTGATCGATTGTCAGAGCGGGCCCCCAAGCGTCGTATAGGCCGTCCGGCGTCTGTGCCTGCGGGAGAGTGCCCAGCAGATGCGAAACGCTCGCACCGTCATATCGTTGCCAAAAACAACAAGGATTAACCTCTTTTACACCGCCTCCCAAGTCTGCCTTTAAGTAAATATTTGAGGATTTATCGTGGAAAAGCTGTTTAAAATCTATTGATGGCCTGAGCAGGCTGCCATCACGGTAAATATAAGCGATTTGTGAGGGTACACGATTATCAGGCGTGGACGGATATTTAAAGTTGGCGTAAACCTGAGCGGGCTGCACGATCAATTGATAAAGGTAATAATTTACCCCATTCATACCCTGCATCCCTTTGTAGTCAATTTTTGTGACTGAAAAGGTCATGGGGGCCAATGTTTGGACTCCATTTTCAAATGTGCAAGCCGTCACGTAAACGACACCGCCATCCTGCCGTGTTTTTATGAGATTCGCCATCTCATCATAGCGTTTACCACCCTCCACCCGCATACCCATCATTAAACCGTTATCTGCCTTCTGTAGAGTCGTGATTTGGATTTGAGTCTGGTTTTTGTCGCCAGAAAAGAGAGCTCGCACTGGCGAATCGTCTGGAAACAAGTCTCCGTTTATAATGTCGGCCTCGTAACCTTTGACGGCTCCTGTCTCAGGCAACTCAGCGAAAACAGCCAATTCTTGACCGTCGCCAGCATCATTTAAAAGTAAGGTTCGGGGTTTAAAATAACCTCCATCAATCTGATTCTGCTGCTCCTGCTGCTTATCAAAACCGATTACAAGATTCTGAATTTCAATCTGCCAGTTATTTTCAGACTGTAAAACGGCGGTCAGATGCGTCAGCGGCTCAGTGGAACTGCCAGTCTTAATCTGATTTACCCGCAAAAGCATTTTGTCAATGTTGAATGGCGGGTAGGTTAAAAAAATAAGGTCGCCAACCGCAAACTCTAAACCCGGTAAAATAGCCATCTGCACCTCTGCGCCGGGCTGAGCCCCAGCAGCCGCAAACCGCCGTGCCAGTTTAGCCGCCAGTAAACGCTGCTTGCAAAAAGGTAAATCCAGTGTTTTGGTTTTGATCTCTTTGAGCGTGCTGCCGACGTAGTGAGGGGACTCGAAAACCTCTGCAGTAGTCTCATAGGAATCTACCCGAGAGGCAAAGACAATCTCTGTCCTACCCCAAGCCTCATCCGCACCCTCAAAACTTATGGAGGGCTCTTCTGCGAGCTCAGCCGTTGTAATTTCTGGAAGGCCTGAAGTGTCCAAAGGTGTCCGGACAAGCCGCAAAGCAATCTTTGACTCATGGTTAAGATATAAAACCCCGTCGCAATACTGTAAAATCTGTGAAATGGCATCCCTGATCGTCGTCCCTGCTGAGTCTTGCAATGCCGTGATTGCGACACCCTCGGCGATACATTGCTCTGTTGCATCGAGAAAAGAATCAAAGTCAATATCATCCACGCTCAAGCCCGCTCCGCCCCAAGTCTCATTACGGAGATACTCGTATATAATCAGAGGCGGCCAGACGTCGCCTTCTGCGTCTGTGAGCTTAAACCAGCCGGGTAACTCTCCGGCGTCATTTACAAAGGCCTGCGGGACACAGGAAACCTCAATCCGTAAGTTCGGAGTGGTGTTTGAGGTGCCCAGTTTAAAGTTGTCAGTGGCGATGTAAAATATGTTCCGATACCCGGTTTGAAAAGCTTCGGAGGCAGGAATCGTGGAGTGATCATCCTCTGGATTGATTTGGATTGCTTTCCCGTTGGTAAACCTTGGGTCAACCGGCTGGGTAGCCGTTCCCTGATGCAGTCGCAAAACGCCACAATCAGGAACGTCAATTATATTATACTCGCCTGCCGTATCCCAAATGCCTGCTTCCTCTTTGTACCCGAGCTCAAAGCCTTCCTCTGCCCAGCTCATGAGTTCTGTGTCAGAGTCGTAGATAGCATGGATGGCTTTGACTGGCCCTACGCAAAAGGCTGCCGCAAATCCGCCGTAATAGGTTTTTTGCCCGCCTCCACCCACTTTTGAGGCTCCCTTTCCGCCCCCTCCCGTCTCGCGGGTAAAAAGATCAAATACCGGCGTCAAGAGCGTCATGGGTAAAAAATCACGGCCAAAGAGAATCTTGATCGGGTCAGACTGAGCGTTATCGCTCAGATATTTAGCCTCAAGCTGATATCTTTTACTCAGTTTGTCCTGCACCCGTCCCGGCGGAATACCCCTTGAAATATCGCTTGAAACAATCATTTAAATCTATAAACCCTCTTTGCCGTCGCATAAATATGCTTTGTCAGAATCGAAGTCTGGGTCACTCCTATTTTAGGCCAACAATGCCACGCCAGATCAGCCGTGTTGTAGATCAATAAATGATGGATTGCACTGCCTGAGGAACAAACAATCAAATCACCGAGCCGCAATATTTCCCGGTTAAGAAAAAAGCCCTGCCGCTCCCAGATCAGCTCCAAGCCCGGCAGGTTGTCCAATATGCCCAGCAGTTTAAAATACTCTTCTCTTCCGCCCCGGACGGAGGTGTACGGCGGGATCATCAGGTCTTTATCCACCAGCCCCAAGTTTTGAAACACGGCCAAAGGAAAGCTCGCACAATCGGCTGAGACTCTCTTTTGCGCATGTCCGGCGGTATCGTAAAGAAACTTCGTGCCGCCCCACTCGCTGATTTCACTTCTGAGAGCGTTTCGGTTGTCGTGGCCGCTAAAAAAATAGGTATCACTCATTTTTTGCCTCCTGAGCTGTCGTTCCGGGCCAGATCGAGCGGGTTGTTATTCGGCAGCCACGGGCAGCCACCGAAGTTGTTGGTATTATCAAATTTAGCACTGCAAGAGGTTATGGTTTTGTCGCACCATAAACTCAGCTGAAATTCAGCATCACTGAGGGGTGTATCGGTCACGATGTCGCGGTATCCGCCTGAGGGTTTATCGCTTAAAATCACGTGACGCTTGACGCCTTGTAAGATAATCGCGCCCGAAAAATACGCAGCGTCTTTGGCGTTGTTTCCGGGAATATCCACCGTCGCATTGTGCCCGTCACGCTCGACGGGCGAGCCGGTGAAAGTGAAAGAGTCCTTATTTAATCCGCAGGCCGGGCCGTATAAAATATGATTACACTGCCTTTGGAGTTTACATCTCCCGACCTCCCTTTTAAAGATGCGGAGCTGAGAGGATAAGACCAATTCCGTCGATCCGCGAGATTCGACTCTCCTATCCATAACAGCTCCGCAAAAAATTGACTCTGCGGAAGGGGGGTTACTCTCATCATAATCGCTCATGTCCAACCGGTAAATTTCAATTTCAGCGGCTGCGCCTCGGTTTTTCAAAACAAAAACACGAGCCGCACCGTTTAAAGTCACTGAGATTTCTTCGGCTAACATATCCTCGGCGTTTTCGATACTGCCGTGAACGATATCCCCTCCCCTGAAAAAATAAGTACCCGGCGAGCCGTAAACCGTTGCCCGTGCTTTGATTGCACCCTGCCAGTTCGCCCAAAGCGTCGTTTCATAGCCACACTGGATGCGGTAGAGATAGGCTATCTTTTGGGTAGAGATTAGGTCTGGTGTATCCTCAACCTCGATAAAGTCGCCCTGCACTGTAAAGGCTGTGGATGGATGGATACATCTGACAGCGAGCGTATCCTGACGAAATCGGCAATGAACCGCACCTGAAACCGGTGTATCTTTTGGCAACGTAAAAGGCAGAGGCGCGTCCAAGAGGATGTTTTCGCCGCATCCGGCCAAAACCGCGCCTTGAGCCTTGATTAAATGGAGCTCGCTGCCCACGATCACAAAAAAAGCACGGTAGCGATCGGGCATCTGCTCGATTCCGGACGGCCGCACTTTGAACCGGGTCGCCCCTGCCTCGGCGGTCTCAGCCACGGCAAAGTCAGCCGTCCAAGTCGGTACCCAGAACGAGCCGCAGCACCCGTCATGATGCGTGTGGTGGCGTAAAATATATTGGAGCCCATATCTATCCACGGTATAGTCAAACTTAAGCGTCCGGCGATTGAATTGATAAGCGATATAAGGCGTTGCAACACCGCCTGAAATCGGCTGGAAAGAGAGGTCATCCACCGCACCGTGTTTGAGGTCAGTCGTAAAATTCGGCTGCGCTGAAAATACGTTGTAGTTTTGATTGAGAGCCGCACCCGGCTGAGAGTTGAGCCAGCATTCAATCTCGCCGATGGTGGATGTACCCGTTTTAGAGGAAGCCGCGCCAAAGCTGTTAAGGCCTGGCTGCTCGTTAAAAGTTATTGGGATAGTGGACACGGTCGGCGTTTTGTAAACACTCTCAGGAATCGAGAGTGAACCATACGCAAGCGGCACCAGAACGGATCCCTGCAGATACTTTTGCAAAGTTCGGCTGCCCAGTGTTACCACGCCAGCGCCGATGCTCTCAATGGAATTTAGCTCATAAGTAAACGGGCCGGACCAGATAATCACGTATCGAAACCACGGGAAAAGACGGTTGCGCGCCTCACAGATAATAGTTTTGGAGTCTTCTGGCGTCTCGCCGTGAATATGCGCTGCGTCCGCCCAAACAGGCACTCCAATTGGTCTCTTGCCGCGGGTCTCAAAAACCCGCCTGAAATAACCGGATAAAATACGTTCTAAATTGACGGCTGAGAAGCTCAGAGAGATAAGCGGCCTATGATAAAGAGCCGATCGAAACTCTCTGCCGCTCAGTGATTCAGTGATGCTTGTCTGGGTGGCAAAGCTCACATCAATTCCCTTTTGCCAGTCGGGGACGGCACTGAGAACCTGCATTGTGTCTGGGCTGGTGACATTAAGCATAACCTAAACCCCTTTTAGCAAACCCATCCCTTACAAAGTCTATTAAACCGGACTCTTTCCACTCTCGCCGGATTTCGGACTGAGACCGCACAATCACGGTCTTTGACGTACTGGGGGCGGCTGTCGCCGAGCTCTGAGCCGCTGCAAAGTCAGCCAGTCGCCCTCCCTGATTCGCATAATTTAACCACTCATCATTTACACGTGGACTTCGCGCAGAAACCACGTATTCAGAGCCATTCTCATTCACTCGGGCAATCCGTTCGCCTGCGGGGATGCGTCCGCCTTCGGCAAAGCCGAGCAAGCCGCCCAGAAGGCCGCCAGCCCCGCCTGTGCCGATATCAAAAATCGCCATAATTGTTTTCATTACAATCCATTTAGCGATAATCTCCGTGATAGCGGAAACCATGGCGTTTAAAAGCATCATGCCCATATTCGCAAACGCTTCTCCAACGCTTTTAGTTCCCATTATGATTTCAGAAAACGCCCCGCCCAGCCCGCTCGTGAGCGTGTCAGCCATCCCTCTCGTAGTGCTAGCCATTTGGATAGCGAGCGAACCCCAGGAATTCTGCAAACCGAGCGTCATTTGTTCAAACTGCACGGAAAAACTGGTCATATCCGGCCCGAGCGAAAACTCTGAGAGTTCACTGTAGTTTCGGACGCGTTCAATCGCATTATTATTGAGCTCTATCGCCCGTTCCAACATCGTTATTTCACGCTCATAAGCCGCCTCTTGCTCAGGGCTATCCAAGAGGTCAAAAAGCTCCCGTTTTGCGGTCAACTGCTTTTCAAGTTCGGTGTTCTGACTCGTGAGTAGGTTTATCTGCTCTTCATGTTTTTTAGACTCTTCGCTGAGCAGGGCTTTCTTTTCTTGATATTTTTGAAGGTCAGTGAGAGCGAAATCAGCTTCAGTCAGCCGTGTGCGATTGGTAATACTCTCAAGCTCAGTCGCCAGCTCAACATCCTGCACTCTGAGGATGTTGAGCTGCTTTTGCGAGTCGAGAATCTCGCGATTGAGCTCCTCAATTCTGGTTTGCCACTTAAAATAAGAATCATCCAATTCGGCGTCAGGCTGTAAAGTTGGTGTCTGGAGTGGAGGTAAGGCCGGGGAAGACTCTATTCCAAAACGCTCAGCCGCTCTACCTATCGCGGCTCTGAGGTTGCCACGATCGCCCAAAATGTTGCCAGAGGGGAGCTTTAGCTCTTGCATCTGAAAATCATACGCAAGCGATTGATTAAAAGCTTCCTGCCGTTCAAAAATCTTTTTCTGAACTTTATCGAGTTCAACTTGAGCCAGCTCGATTTTAGCAGCTTTAACCTTCTCTGAGCCCTTATAATCTTGAGCCTCCCTCATCCAAGCCTGAGCTTCCTCAAGCTGCTGATTAAGTGACTTCATTCGAATCCCATGCAAACTACTTTCGAGCGAGGCGACAATCGAATCATAAAGACTGTCTCCGAAAGCGTATGGAATTTTAATGAGTAACTTAGTAATCGGCGGGATTGCGGTTTCAACGGCAAACACAAGGCCATCCGAAAGAAACTGAAAATCAATATCTGCAAAAGCGGCTGAAAAAATATCCGAAGCCGTTTCTGCTCCGGCTTCAAAAACCTTTGAGGCTTGTACCATGCCGATTTTAAGAGCGTCTTTGAATCGACCCTCAGAGACTGCCTTAAACGATTCAGCAAAAACACTGCCAGCCTTGCTGCCTGCGTTGGTAAAATCGAGAGATTCATAAGCGTCCAGTATCCGGCGGATAGCGGTATCGTTCTGGTCTAAAAATCCGGCAAAAAACTGTTGGGATTTGATTCCCACGTTTCCGATGGAATCCGAAATCGAATCCCATAGGGCGGCGTTTTTCTCAAACAAAGCCGGCATTTTACCGAGCAGGCGTTCGGCGGAGGCAAAAGCGGTTTCATCCGCCCATAGACCTTTCATCGAAGCCCCGGACTTGCCAAAAATCTGCATGGCAGCCCGTGTCTTCTCGGCCTCGTTTCTGAGAGAGGCGATAGCGGATGAGATTTTTAAAAATCGTTCTCCGGTAGATAGTTTTGTGAGCTCATCGATATTTAAGCCGAGTCTTTTAAAAACCCTCTCCGTCTCGCCGCCGGTGTCTCTCGCTGCGATCAGATTCTTGTCCATCTGAAAAATAGCGATTGACAAGCTCTCGGTGGATAGTCCGGCGTCTTTGAACGCCTGCTGGAATATCATTACCTCCCGAACGGTCAGTTTGGTTTGGGCGGCAACGTCGCTTATGCCGCCTGCCATATTGGCAATGTTCTTAATCCCGGCGCCGAGCCCAGCCAACGACAAAGCCCCGCCCAGCCCGGTCAAGCCCAGTGTGAACTTAGAAGCAAAACCGGTGAGACTCCCGAGCGTTCCTTTGATTTTTGAAAAGCCTTTTTCAACCGCTGCCAGCCCTGCTAGTGAGAGGCTAATTTCTACTTTATGTTTTTTCGTCGCCATTTTTAAAAGCCTTTCTTTTTCTCAAGGCCATATTCAGCAAGTTCTTCCATTTTTTTCTGTATGCGACGAGCCTCACCCCTCCCGGAGTGGTCTTTGCTAAAATCCAAAGCCTGTGCCAAAAATCCAATGAGAGGGTGAAAGAATCGTGAGGCGTCGAGTGCCTGATTGCGCACATGCGCCTCTTCCAAGAGCCAGAGTTCATCGAGACTCATTTTCACCACCTCCCGAGTTGTTACGCCCAGACGGTCAGCCGCCTGAGCGACATACTCCCCTAAACTCAGGACTGGGGTTCTTCGGATTTCGCCGGGTTGGAGAGGGCGGCTTCCTCTGGCTCCGCTAAACCCAGCAGAGTTTTCATTTCGGCCTCGAAGGCTTTCGCAGCCGCAAATCGAGTAAAAAAACCCTGATTAATTTCCTTACAGGCGTTAAAAAGCGGCAACAGATGATCACCGTGCAGATTCTTGACTATCCATTCCTGAGTTTTACCTATGGTAAGGGAAATCATCGTTATCATTACATCGTGAAACGTAGTGGTTAGAGTAGCTTCCAAGGTCTTCCAATCCTCGATAGGTATAGGATTGAGTTCGAGATCAATCTCTTCACAGGTCGTTACGAGACGGCCATCCACTTCTTCTCTTTTTATCATCTCAGCTTTGTAAATTCTGCCGAGAATAGTTCTGTTTTTATCAATTATCTTTTTATTTATATTTATATTTTCCATAGTCAAATTTCTGTTAAAGTTGCTGTTCCGGCCCAGAGCTGGGACTCTGTCGGGTTATCGGTCAACCCCCATTTAGTGGCTTCGATCACGCTCTTTAATTTTGGATAAAACGCATACCTAATCCCTTCAAACTGTTCCATTTTTAGAATCCGCTTCGCCTCGCGGCTCCATTGAGGCCCCCCGCTATAAAAGTGTTTGTCCATTGCTTCATAATCGCCAAATTCAAGTGGTACTGGATTGTAAAAAGCTGCATAGCTAACCACCCCAAGAACACAACTAATCTCTTGAGTGGGGAACCCGCTACACCTAACAGTGATTAAGCGGCTTTCGTTGGCGTTGGGGCTCCCCGGGTCAACGCCATCCTTCAAAACTAATTTGACGGCGGCTATAATCACTAGGTAGCAATCTTCAGCGGCAATCTGGAAGCAGCCCTCGGTTGGCTCAGCTTTGTAAGCCAAGCCAGAAATTGGATTCTGAATATTTCCTTCCTGACCGCGAGCGCAAACGGCTGCGCCTGCCCAAAGATTAAAAACGGAGTCAGATTCGCCGGTGTTTATAAATACTTCTACCGGAGGATTATTTGCAGGATTGTCGGGGTTATCCGGGTTTTCCGGCTCTCCAACATCGTCGGGGTTGGGGTTATCCGCTCCACCGGGGGCATCTGGGTCTGGGTCTTCCCCTCCTGGGTCTTCCCCTCCACCGACGGGGTCTCCACCGCTGCCGCCAGACCCCTCATCAATATCGCCAAAGACGGGCTGTTGCGGGTCTTTGAAAAAGTTAGCATCTCCCGGCGCCGGGCGGTCGGACTGATCTCGACTGTAGAGCGGCTCAGGCTCCAGAGTTTCGCGCCAGTTTATTTCATGAGGGGGGCAATCCTCCGGATTCTCCATAATATAAAGCGCTCCTGAAGGCTCTTCAGGCAGCGCCGGTCTGCTCGCGGTGAGATGCAACATGGTTTTTAAGTGGATTTGGCGATGTGCGTCTGAATTGTTACCCAGCCGAGTCCAGCACCTTTTTCACTGATTGCACGCCCAATTTCAAAATCGGCACCTTCGCCTGCCTTCTGTACGCCATTTGTGGTATCGGAAAAAACTGTGTCTTTAATTGAAAAGTCATCGGTACTTTTCACCCTAAAAACGCTTTTTCCCGAAACACCCATAATTCTGCCTTCCATGATTGTTTTACCCTCCGCAACGTGGCATTTTACGCACACGGCCAAAGGGGGCGGCCCTCCCTCATCAGGGACAACGCCGCCTGTGCCGTCGTTTCCGCACGGGTAGAAACCCATCTCAGAGTGCGCCTCCATAAGCAAACCAGTAAAGTCAAACTCGCCTGTATAGGCCTTTGAGAATACTTTATCGCTTGGAGGCGCTGGAGCTACAAGCTCACCTGTGCTCACACCTAGTCCCTGAATCTGTGTAGAAATAATGGAATCACTCATAGTTTAAAGGGGTAAGGTTTGTTCCCACATGGCCAAAAAAGCAATGATGCGCTTAGTTTCGGTCGTAGCTTCCAGAGCGCGGCCAGTAATGCCTGTTCCAGTGGCGTTGAGTTTGCCTCCAGCACCAGCCCAGACTTGATCGCCTATTTCAAACTCTTGGCCATCTTGTACTGCAGCCCGACAGATTTGTCCAAAAAGATCAAATTTACAGACATGCCCGCCGTTAGGAGCTTCTCTTGAAGCTTCGGCTGAGACCAGCCAAGCCCCGGCGGTGTCAC